>NZ_CP139247.1:7410000-8010000 GCF_034087045.1 Chitinophaga sancti
CCTGAAGGAATATCTGCAGCTACCAATGCACGGAAAAAGGGCGTACCGTCAGTTCCGTTTGGAGCAGCGAATACAGTGTTAGCAGTCTGTGAATTGAATGTGCCAGACAGTGTACCGGTAGATGTAACAGGGCTACCACTAACTGTGAATACTGAAGAAGGTAATGACAATGCAACGGAAGTAACAGAACCAACTGCTTTAGGCAGCCAGGTGCTGGTAGCAGCACTCCATGTCAGCACATCCTGATCGGCTGGTGCTGTAGTGCCAATGTTGCGGCCCTGTAGCTGGGCCGCATTCCATAAATTAGAAGTATTCAAAGCTGAGATAACTCCTGTACCGGATAAGCTGATACCCGTGCCGGCACTGAACGCCGCTCTTGCTCTCGCGTCAGTATAATAAAGGTTGACAGATTCTGAAATATTGGCGGTGGTTAAGCTAACAACTGGACCAGTTTGTCCATTTACAGATGAAATTGCAGATGTTTCGTCTACGAGTTTTTTCCATACTCCGTTCTTACGGATGTATAATAATTTATCAGGAACATAGTATATAATCATACCATCAGGAGCAGTATTCAGCGGAGCGACGGTATAGTCGGAAATTCTTGGGAGTAATAAGCCTTGTTTGTCACTATTCAGGTCCAGTAGTGCTGACTTCTCAATTGAAGTGGGATTTTTCCCCAACTTCAATTGCTGGGCTCCTAAATATGCTGATGATAGCATAAGCAGGCACAAAAGCACAAGCCGGTTTGAGAAAGTTATCATAGGTATTAATTGGTTTCACGAATACAGGCACACAAAAGGAATAAACAGGAGCAGCAGATACTGCTCCTGTTATAAAATCTTATCCCTTATTTCTTGATGATATACCAGTCAGTACCGTCAGTTTGTACGGTAATGAAAGTCCAATCGTTGTAAATAACATAGCTGGAGCCACCTTCGATACTGTTAGCTCCTGGCATGATGGTAACTGCTTTGTCGATATCACCACCAATCTTCTTGATAGTGTAGATACGACCTACGATAGTAGTAGCAGGCGCAGGGAGTGTAATAGTGAAAGCACCCGCACTAGCATCTGCCAGGATGGTGTTGTCACTACCAGTTACAGTGTAAGTACCGGTAACAGGCTTGATCGCCATTGATACGGAACCATTTACTGTCAGTGTAGAGTTAGCAACAGTATTCTGACCGATTGCTACGCTATCAGTGTAAGATTTGCTACCAGCGAAAGACTGTCTGCCTGTAGAAACCACACCTCGTTGAACTGCAGTATGGCTAGCATCAACTGCGCTTGCGTCTGGCAGGTTGAAGGTAACTGTCTTGGCAGTACCGTCGGCTACGATATTGAAGTCTGTACCGGCAACATCTGATTTCAGTTCTACATCGCTACCAGCGGTAGAAGTAGCACCGGTTTTGATCAGAGTGATTGCGTTGGCGATAGCGTCAAAGGAGAAGGATTTTGCTTCAACGGCTTTAGTAGTGGCATTTTGAACCAATACATTCAGAGAATTGGACTCAGTGTTTGCAGCAACAGTGTTCATAGTTACAGTACCACCTAATGTAGTAGTACCACCTACAGATGCGTTACCGGAAGTCAATGTTAAGTTGCCGGAAGTCACAGCTACGTCACCGCTGGTTACGTCTACTCCATTATTCAGCGTTGCTTTACCAGTTACATCCAGTGTGTTGCCCAGGGTAGTTGCACCGGTTACACCCAAAGTGTTGCCCAGGGTAGTTGCACCAGTTACACCTAAAGTGCTGTTCAGGGTAGTTGCACCATTTACAGTGACAGTACCAGTGAAGGTTTTAGCGCCCGCAAAAGACTGCGCGCCTGTGGTCACGATACCATTTCTATCAGTAGATGCTTCGATCAGAGATAGTTCGTATTGTTTGCTGGTAGAGTTATAAGTGATCATGGCACCTTTGGTAGCATCAAAAGTAG
The DNA here is from genome assembly GCF_034087045.1 of Chitinophaga sancti. Lineage (NCBI taxonomy): Bacteria > Pseudomonadati > Bacteroidota > Chitinophagia > Chitinophagales > Chitinophagaceae > Chitinophaga > Chitinophaga sancti. The sequence goes on from NZ_CP139247.1 coordinate 7,411,942, forward strand.
TAGCTGCTGCAGTGATCAGATTCGCTACAGTAAGGCTGTTACCAGCTGCCAGGTTGTTCAGGGTGGTCCAGTCAGCCAGGGTCATGAAACCATAAGACTTAGTGGCGGTACCATCCATGATAGGCGCATTGATAGTCACCTGACCATCGGTTGCCTGGGTAGTGTTCAAAGTAAGAACAGATGCATCAACGTTTGTGAGCAGACTTTTGAAAGCATAAGCTGGCAAAGACTTTTTCACGATTGTACCATCAGCCTGAATGATCAATACATCCAGTGCTGCATCTGTAGTAGTAGCAGCAACCTGTTTCAATTGTACATTACCGTTGGTCTGCACACTGATTGCTTCAGTTGCATTTGCACGGATAGAGAGCGGCTGTGCATCGGAAGTTCCGAGGTAGTTAGTAGTTGGATTAGTGCCTGCGTTGCCGGTCAGACCCCAGTTTGCAAGTGCATCAGCGGCGCTGGCGATTTTCACCCACGCACCTGCTTTACGCATATACACACCGTTATCAGCTGCAACAGTGCCATTCAGGTATACGATCATTCCGTCAACAGCATCAGAACCGATCGCTGTATTGATGGCAGTAAAATCGCTCAGCCTTGGCAGTAACAGACCTTGTTTGGTACTGCTGAGCTCCAGGATCGCAGACTTAGTAATCTGTGAAGGATTATCACCAATTTTCATCTGTGCGTTTGCCGCAGTAGCTGCCAGGGTGATTCCACCAGCCAATAAGAGTTTGCGTGAAACGTTGTGTAAAACTGTTTTCATATTAGTATAGGGATAGATAGATTTTAAAATTTTATTTATCCGTTTTCTTTTTTATTAAATATTATGTACCTGGCATACCACTGGTCTGTTGCACAGATTGAAACTCTGCAAGGCATATGGTAGGCTTTCAAATAAAAAACGGTTAAAAGAGGCAAAATGTAATGTCCACTGTTGTTGTGATGTTCACGAACCTGAAATGAATAGAAAGGTTCTTCGATTCTTATGGCGCAAATATCTAATATTACTAATATTAGTTAAATGACATGAACGTATCATTTTAATTTTAAATGGGTATCATATAAACAATTGATTATCATTATTAAAAATGTACATGTAAAAATATCCTGCAAAAATCAGCAAATGGAAGAGCCTGAATGGGGGGAAATGGGGGTTATTGGCGGGGAAACAATAACACCTACGTGTTATACCCATTCGATTTTTAGTTCATTTTAGCGATTTTTAATGCTATTTTAAGGGAAAATAATATCAATATCCGATTCGGCATACAACTTTTGTAGAAATGCGACTACAGGATAATTCATAAAAAAAACGGGGTATTTTTTTAGAAGGCCTCTATTTGGATTTTCAGGATGGATGATCCTTTTTTTCCAGGTTCTCCGGATTAGCAAAACATTCACAATTTCTAGTGTAAACTGATGTATCCATTGCCCGAAGTGATCCAACTGAAAGTATAGGATTTAATCAACAAGTTCGGCTTATTGTTATAAATAAAAGTGCCGGTAGCAGCCTGGCTCATACGTCCCACATCCTCCTTTGCAATTATTCCTTTCCTGATATTTATCTGTTTATTGTCCATTAGCAACATCAGCTGCTTTTCCCCAATCTTTTTTACTATCTCTTCAAGATTGCGCGGGGCTACTGAATCTTCCATCGGAAGATGGCCACCGGTCACATAGATTGCGCAGTCGATATGATTGATAGTATCTAGTCCCCATCTGAGTGCAAGGTCTTCATCTTCATCCAAGATATACTGCTTTGCCACAAGGTCTTTCTCTCTAAAAAATGGATCTTCGGTTTTATTCTTCAGTTGATTGAGCCTTTCTTCATCTTCTATCTCTTCTTCACCGGATCCTTCATTTACCTCCCGGGTACTGGTATCTACAGCTACCCGATCTCCGGTACAATAAGGGCTGTATCATTTACAGTCGCAGTGGTAGTGGTTTTTTTGATGGCATGCCACCATCCCCAAAAAACCTAATAAAGAAACTAATTTCCTCAATTCACAAACATATGTTAAAATATAAAATTAGTCTTTTTCTTCACACAAAAGGGGTACAAAATCACTCATATACTCATAAAAAAACTCCCGGGAAATAATCCCGGGAGCCTTTATTGGAAAACATTTCTATCAACTACGGCTTTAAAATTAAGCCTCTGATTTTTCAGATTTGATATTTCTTGAGTTCTTTAAAGTAAAGATCAGTTTCTGATTTTCCTTATCCAGATCAGCAATCAATACATCTCCGTTGTGAATATTCATATTCAGGATCTCTTCTGCTAAAGGATCTTCCAGGTATTTCTGGATCGCCCTGTGCAGCGGACGGGCACCGAACTGTTGGTCGTAGCCTTTTTCCGCAAGGAATCCTTTCGCTTCTTCCGTCAGTTCCAGGCTAAAGCCAAGATTTTCCAGACGTTTCAGCACACTCTGCATAGTGATATCTATGATTGTATAGATATGCTCTTTGCTCAGTGAATTGAATATGATCACATCATCAATACGGTTGAGGAACTCAGGAGAGAAGGTACGTTTCAGTGCTTTTTCAATCACTGATTTTGTATTCTCTTCTTCGCTGTTGGATTTCGCATTTGTAGAGAAACCTACACCTGCTCCGAAATCTTTCAGCTGACGAACCCCAATGTTGGAGGTCATAATGATCAATGTATTCTTGAAGTCTACCTTACGGCCAAGGCCATCGGTGAGGATACCATCGTCCAGCACCTGCAGCAGGATATTGTAAATATCCGGGTGTGCTTTTTCGATTTCATCCAGCAGGATTACAGAGTATGGTTTACGGCGAACTTTTTCAGTCAGCTGACCACCTTCTTCATAACCTACATATCCCGGAGGCGCACCAATCAGGCGGCTTACAGAGAATTTCTCCATGTATTCACTCATATCTATACGGATCAGAGAATCTTCTGAATCGAACATATAGCGTGCGAGTGACTTAGCCAGCTCAGTTTTACCTACCCCTGTAGGACCCAGGAAGATGAAAGTACCGATTGGTTTCTTTGGATCTTTCAGACCTACGCGGTTACGCTGAATAGCTTTTGTTACTTTGGAAATGGCTTCGTCCTGACCAACCACTGCACCTTTCAGGTCTTCGCCCATGCGACGCAGTTTTTCGGTTTCGGCCTGTACCATACGTTTAACAGGGATACCTGTCATCATGCTCACCACTTCGGCGATCGCTTCTTCATCGATTGGGTAGCGTTTGTGTTTCACTTCTTCTTCCCAAACGGCTTTCGCTTTCTCAAGGTCCTCGCCTAGTTTCTTTTCCGTATCGCGTAGTGCTGCAGCCTCTTCGAAGCGCTGGCTCTTCACGACTTTATTCTTTTCCTGCTTGATATCTTCGATCTGTTTTTCCAGATCCAGGATGTTCTGCGGAACATTGATGTTCTTGAGGTGTACACGGGCGCCTACTTCATCCAGTACGTCGATCGCCTTGTCTGGCAATAAACGGTCTGTCATGTAGCGATCGCTCAGTTTTACGCACGCCTGAATTGCATCTTCAGAATAGCTTACGTTGTGATACTCTTCATATCTTGGTTTGATATTGTTGAGGATCTGTATTGTTTCCTCCACTGTTGGAGGGTCTACCATTACTTTCTGGAAACGACGGTCGAGTGCACCATCTTTCTCGATGTACATACGATACTCATCCAGGGTGGATGCACCGATGCACTGAAGTTCTCCACGGGCCAGGGCTGGTTTGAAGATATTGGAAGCATCCAGGGAACCTGAAGCACCACCTGCACCAACGATCGTGTGAATTTCATCAATGAACAGGATTACATCTCTGTTTTTTTCCAGTTCATTCATGATAGCTTTCATCCTTTCCTCAAACTGGCCACGGTATTTTGTACCGGCTACCAGTGCGGCGAGATCGAGGCTTACAACACGTTTGTCAAACAAAACGCGTGACACCTTACGCTGCACAATGCGCAGTGCCAGGCCCTCTACGATAGCGGTTTTACCCACTCCCGGTTCACCGATCAGGATCGGATTATTCTTTTTACGGCGGGATAATATCTGCGATACACGCTCAATTTCCGCTTCGCGACCTACAATTGGGTCAAGGCTGCCACTCTCGGCCAGCTTGGTAATATCCCGGCCGAAATTATCCAGCACAGGCGTTTTAGACTTCGTATTTGTCTGTTTGGCCTTAGAGGCAAAACTCTTGCGTTCATCTTCAAATTCTTCCTCTCCTGGATCGTCAAATTCTGCTTTAGGGTCAGAAGACTTTACGAAGCCCAGCTCGTTTTTAAAAGTGTCGTAATCCACGTCAAACTGTTGTAAGATTTGTGTACAAACGTTTTCTTTATTCTTGAGGATAGAAAGCATTAAGTGTTCCGTTTCTACGGTAGGACTTTTCAGTGCCTTTGCTTCGAGCACCGTAACACGGATTACTTTCTCTGCCTGCCTTGTAAGCGGGAGGCTATTGATATTGGCTATATTTTTTCCTGTCTTGTCTTTTACGGCCAATTCAACCTCCTTACGTAGTTCATAAAGGTCTACATTCAAGGCCTGCAGAATTTTAACAGCTGTCCCTTCCCCCTCTCGGATAATGCCAAGCAGCAGGTGTTCTGTGCCGATGAAATCATTCCCCAAGCGTAGAGCTTCCTCTCTGCTAAACGAAATGATCTCCTTTACTTGCGGTGAAAAATTCTGGTCCATTGTGAGAATATTAAATTATTAAAACCCTTACCGGGACTTGCTTATACAATATTAGCAAATAATTTTGATTTACCTTTACCCTAACACTTTAATAGTATAAAGATCATTGAGAAGGGTAGAGCAGTAAGAAGAAGGCTGTTAGTGGGCAGGATTCCGATTACTATTTACTAAACTTATAAAACAAAATCTTACCGAATGGAATTCAAAATTGATACCAAAGAAAAAATTCTTGTTATACAACCACAAATAAGTTTGCTGGATGCTAATTTGGCAGACGCTTTTGTAAAAGAAGTATCAGATCTACCAGGTTTGGAAGGCCGCAATCTTATACTGGATATGGCATTGGTGTCAAATGTGGAGGAAGCTGGATTGAAAGCCATTTTAACAGTCTACTACCAGCAGTATGACAGCGGTCTGTCCTGCGCCATCACCGGACTAAACAGTGGCCTTTTAGCACAAATTAAAGCTGCCGATGAAAATGTTGTAAACCTTGCCCCTACTATGTTAGAAGCCATCGACCTCGTCATGATGGAAGACCTGGAAAGGGAATTATTAGGGGAAGATGAATAATTTTTGTGTGCCACCTCAGTGAAGGGAATATAGTTCCGGAATGTGGAAAATGGTTCCATATTCCGGAATTTTTCATTTTATAAATACGTATTTTCGGGCATGTTTGCGGTAACCATACTAGGTAATAATTCGGCTCTTCCCACGTTAGACAGGCATCCAACGGCACAGGTAGTCACATGTAACGATATTTTGCTACTCGTAGACTGTGGCGAAGGTACACAAGTACAGATTGCGCGCTATAAGATTCGGCGTAGCCGGCTCAAGTACATCTTTATCAGTCACTTACATGGCGACCATTATTTTGGTCTCATTGGTCTCATCAATACCCTGAGTCTGCTGGGACGCCAGGATCCACTTTATTTATTCGGGCCTCCTGAATTGGAACAGATCCTCAAACTTCAGATGGAGTGTGCGGCTACAACTTTGCAGTTCCAATTGAATTTTACTCCCTTAACAGAAGAAAATCAAGGCGTTATCGTAACCGATAAGGACCTGCAGGTAAGCTATTTTGCGACCAGGCACCGGATTCCCTGCTATGGTTTTGTGTTTGATATGCAAAAACGGAAACGGCGGATTATACCCGAACAGGCAAGGGCATATGAAATTCCTGCGGCCTTTTTCTCCCAGTTAGCCGAAGGAGCTGATTATCAGCGAAAGGATGGCTTACTGGTGAAGAATGACTGGGTCACCCTCCCTCCTGCCCCAGGAAAAAAGTACGTTTATTGTGCAGATACAAAGTATACGGAGGAATTATTGCCATATGTTCATCAGGCAGATCTCGTGTATCACGAAACGACCTATTTACATAATCTGGCAGAAAGAGCGGCGGAAAGATATCACAGCACAAGTGTGCAGGCTGCTACATTAGCGGCAAAAGGAGAGGCTAAAAGATTGATTATCGGACATTTTTCATCGAAGTATACAGATTTAATACCTTTTCTGGAGGAATGCAAACCAGTGTTTCCGAATACTGATTTGTCGCTGGAAGGGGCTACTTACATTATTTAGAAATAAAGAAAAAAGCTTTTGCCTGAGGCAAAAGCTTTTTTCTTTATTTTTTTAACTGAATTTCTTCACAAAAGCTGCAATTCTCGCCTGCAGTCCGTCGCTTACAGGTATTACCGGCAAACGGAACACATTTTCAATCAAACCACCCTCCTGTAAAAACGCTTTCACGCCCGCAGGGTTGTTTTCTTCAAACATGAGATCAAAGGCTTCCTGCAATTTATAATGTAAAGTTCTTGCTGTAGGAAAATCGTTCTGCAGGGCAGCACTTACCATACCAGCGGTATCTTTTGCAAAATAATTGGCTGCTACAGAGATCAAACCATCCATACCGGTTGCAATCTGTGGCATAGCCAGGGCATCATCCCCGCTCACCACGATGAAATCTTTCGGTTTGTCACGGATTATCTGCATGCATTGTACCATATCACCGCTGGCTTCTTTCATAGCCACGATGTTTTCCACCTCATGTGCCAGGCGCAGGGTGGTCTGAGCGGTCATATTACGACCGGTACGACCAGGTACATTGTAGAGAATGACTGGCTTTGGCGCAGCTGCTGCTACGGCCTTATAGTGCTGGAAAATGCCTTCCTGACTTGGTTTGCTGTAATAAGGAGCAACGCTGAGTATGGCAACGGCTTCATCGAGCGGACAGGTTTCGAGACGCTTGACTACATCACGGGTGTTATAGTCTCCAATACCCACCACCACCGGTACGCGTTTCGCTACTTTTTCAAAGGTGAACTTCATGATGTCCAACTTCTCTTCTGCGCTCAGTGTAGGTGTTTCACCGGTTGTCCCCAGGGATACTACATAGTCAACCCCGCCGGCAATCACATGATCGATGACTCTCTCTAAAGCATTCCAGTCGATGCTTTCGTCTTTTTTAAAGGGCGTAACCAGCGCAACGCCGGTGCCTCTTAATTGTTCCATATTACGTAAAAATTCCGGATAAGAAATTCCAAATTGCCCTCTCTGGATCACCCTTCAAGAGGTGAAAATCCTGAAAGGAGGTGCAAAGATGACAATTTGAAATGGTTTATGTCAAATTATTTTTAGCGTTCGTCAAAAAAGCCCATGTTGCTATACTTGTCAATACGCTGCTCGATTCTGGTGTCAGCGTCGAGCTTCTTCAGTTCCGCCAAAGTTTCTTTGATCTTTTGCTTCAGGATCACCGCCATTTCATCAGGGTTTACGTGCGCGCCACCCAGCGGTTCATCGATAACACCATCAACGAGACCAAAGTTCTTCATATGATCAGAGGTCAGTTTCAGCTCTTCGGCAGCTTTTTCCTTGAAGTTCCAGCTACGCCAGAGGATGGTAGAACAGTTTTCAGGAGAAATTACGGTATACCAGCTGTTTTCAAGCATCAGCACACGGTCTCCGATACCGATGCCAAGGGCACCACCGGAAGCACCTTCCCCGATAATGATACAGATAACTGGTACACGCAGCTTCACCATTTCAAATATATTGCGGGCAATTGCCTCACCCTGCCCACGTTCTTCCGCTTCCAGACCTGGGTAAGCACCCGGGGTATCTATGAGCGTTACGATAGGCTTGTTGAACTTTTCTGCCAGTTTCATGAGACGCAATGCCTTGCGATAGCCTTCAGGATTAGCCATACCGAAGTTGCGGATCTGGCGCATTTTGGTATTTACCCCCTTCTGCTGACCGATAAACATCACTGTTTCGCCATCCAGGTCGGCGAAACCGCCTACCATCGCCTTATCGTCCTTTACATTCCTGTCGCCATGCAGCTCCACAAAGTTGGTACACATCTTCTCAATGTACGCCAGGGTATAGGGCCTATCCGGGTGCCTGCTAAGCAGTACCTTTTGGTAACTGGTCAGATGATCATAGATTTCCTGACGGGTATGAGCGATCTTAGACTCATATTCCACCACGGTAGCTGTCACGTCAACACCAGACTTGGCGCCATTCTCTTTCAGTTTTTCCAGCTGATCATACAAGTCCGCAATAGGTTTTTCGAATTCCAGGAATTGCATATTTATGTTATAAATTGGTTAAAGTACGGTGTAAAGATAACGGCTAAAATATTTTTTAAAAAAGATTTGCAAAATTGGTGGGTTTGTCGCTATCTTTGCAATCCCAAAACGGGAAACACAACAGTGTTAAACAGGGGTAGAAGGACTCAGTTTCCTTCGAACTAAATTGGGATAAGGATCAGTAGTTCAGTTGGTTAGAATGCCGCCCTGTCACGGCGGAGGTCGCGGGTTCGAGTCCCGTCTGGTCCGCTAAGAGGGACTGATTATCGAAATGATAATCGGTCCCTTTTTCGTTAGTAACCGTATTGCCCACCTGTTGGGCAATACGGTTGAAAATATAGTTGACTTTTGGAGTTCGAAATGCCTCATTTTGGCGGTCATAGATGATTCCATCGGGGAATACGAGGGTTTGCAGCTTTTCTTTTGCACCTGTGTTACTGGAACGCCATACCATAGCGAGATTGGAAGAAAGAGCTATGGCTTGGTTGATTACTTCTTCTGGGTTCGAAATACTTCCTGTACATTTTTCCAGTTCTGTGGAAATAAGATTACGCTCCTTACTATACCGGGAATAAAACTTATCAAACGTCTCCTGCCCTATTTCTTTTAATACATACCTGCTTTCCTCCAAGCTGTCGATCCTATTATCAATTTCCTTTAATTGGGCGGTTAAAATTTTTTGATGCTCCAAGCTCTCCTTATTCATTTCATTATACTCTTCCATAAGTACATTCTAATGGATTCTACCTGATTATCATTAAAACAGAATTGACTTAGAACATGTTTAAATTTCTTACGGCCTCATTTTAGAAGTAGATTAATGAAAGCTACCTGAATGCAACAGATGATTCAGGTAGCCTTTCATGATCCTTATCTAACCTTCTGAAAAAATTCAGCCATGCGAATGATCGTTCTACCTGCCACCTGCAGGTTTGTGGGACGAAGCCCTTTACTGTCGGCGGTTTTTGGGTTATTTCTATATTCCATTTATAGTAAATTTCAACAGTATCACTGAATTCCCCCCTTAGGCCATATCAGTACGAATTAGCTTCATTCTTGAACTATTTTTTTCTATTCTCCACAATAAGTCAAATCCACCTACAGAGTCATGAATATCTGCTGCACTGACACTGATCGCTATCGGTAAGCCCAGGCTATCCACCGCCAGGTGCCTTTTTCGTCCATTAATATGTTTTCCGCCATCAATGCCCGTTTCTATATTTATAAATGGACTCCTTTTTATACTCTGGCTATCAATCGCTGCTGTAGAAGGTGCATAATTTCGGCCTACCGCATAAACATCATTATTCTGTACGTAAAATGTTCTGAAATTAAGTTGGCAGCAAGTTTACTTAATAATAAGTGTACCGGGTTGTGAATATTGGGCGTCATAAGTAAGCTGAGTACCTTCATTATTCTTCCATAATTTTACAATATTGGAAACCTGGCCCAAAATATAAATAACACTATCTTTTTTGGCTATTTCAAAAGGAACTGCCGGATTGGTACCGTCTTTGAATTCGGTAGTCACTCCATTCTTCCATATTTTGCCTGTTTTATTGGCACCAATGTTTTCTTCCAGTGTGGCATATACATCTTTACCGTCTACCAACAGACCGTAAACGTATGTCTGGTATTTGCCATCAGAGAGTGTAGTTGGGGTTCCGTTCTTCCAGATTTTCGCTACGGCTACCTGTGCACTATTGAACTCGATCCCGCCCACATATACATCAGTTCCAGAAACAAAAACTTTAGATAGACCAATATAAGCCTTGCCATCAGTTAATTTGGTAGGCTGGCCATTTTTCCAAATCATACCTACATTAGGAACAGATGCGTTGTTGGAATACATGGCTTCTCCTATCACATATAAGTCATCACCAACCACTTCCATGTCGCTTACAGTAGTTCCAAAAGTGGCATCACTACTAAGGGTCGTTGCCACGCCGTTTTTCCAGACTTTAGCAACCATCTTGCCGACATATTCGTAACCTGCGACATAAACATTTTTATTTGAAACATTGATGGCTTTTGCCTGCAATTGACTATTGGCGGTTGCAAGTGTATCCGCTTTACCATTCTTCCAAAGCAGGATGTAATTGCGATTTGAGCCCTGGATGGAACCACTTGAAACTGCATAAACATCATTACCATCTACAGCAATATCCATGAGCGTGGCATCGTAAGAAGCAGATGTATTGTCTTTCCATATTTTAGAGGTGTATTTGCCGGAAGCATCGGCGGAACCGGCAAGTGCGTAGACTGTAGTTTTTTGGGGATCGTTACCGGTCGTTTCCTGATTATCTTTGCTGCAGGACATTAATAAGATAGTCGCAATAAATGTTGCCAGAATGTTTGTTTTCATGTTAAATTATTAGGATATAGTTAATTATTTAATTTTGCTACAATCGATACGTTCACCGTTGGTGCGAACTTTCAGGCTACCATACTTTCCGTTGCCTTCATAAGGACGTTCGAAGATCACGTTGTCATAATAACAGTTACCTGTCTTTTTATCTTTATAGGCAACCATGATATAACGGTCAGTTTGTTTGTATAAGATCACTCCCAGTGCATTTTTCATCACTTTATAGTCATCACCGGGGCCAACTACAAACTTTAAAACTTCGATGTTCTCAGGCAGGAATTTCAGGATGTTGGCTTTACTCAGCTGGGGGTCCGCAAAAGCATGACTGGGCTGATCAAATTCTTCCGGCAGATCAGCTTTCATTGCATCGTCATTCTGGGCAAAAGAATTGGCTTTCTGCTGGATAGGCGCAACAAATGCTGCAAAACTGTGGGTGTTCTTTGTTGTCAGGTAAAAGGTACCTTCCAGTCCTTCCACTTTCCAGTTGAATTCCGTTTTCACACCTGGTTCTATGTGTTGCATTACCATTGCAATAAGTGACGGAGCCTGAAGACGGTCAGCGTATAAAGTAGTGGCTTGTTTTGGGTCAGCCAGTACATCAAAGTCGAGCTGGGTGGCTTCCTGGTTGGCTTTTGTAACGTCGATCTTTACCTGGTTCACGTTATAATCGTCGTCATCGGCTTCCTTGTGGGCTACATCGAAGGTGATTGTATTGTCAGATACATATTCTTTGAGCGGCTTCGGGAAAACGATCCGTCCATAGATATAATCTCCTTCTGTAAAATCGGAGCTGGCACCTGTGGTGCCTTCACCAAACCTTGTTTTTGAAAAGTAGATGTTAACTTGTCCCATTTTTTTGTTTACTGTTGAAGTTGTTGTGTTTGCATTACTCTTAAGTTCTTTTGCTTTGTCAGCACCAGAGCTGGCCTTTTCTGCCAGTTTACCAAATTGAGCGCTGGCATCTTCTGTGGTAAAGAGCACGGCCAGTAGCCCGGTAAGAAGCATTCTTTTCATTCTATTTAGGTTTTCTATATTAATACCATGTTTATGAAGGAGTTGTAACGTAAAATAATGTCGCATTTCCATTTCCACGCCTTACCCGGGCATCAAACGGGCAATTTTCACAGTAAAGCAGGCATTCAGGTATGCGGAGTCTCCCGTGGTAATAACGATTATGGGTTAAGAAGGGGGACAGGTCATACAGGATACAGTTGGTATTGTCGGCATTATCTCTTGTAGAAATTTTTGGGCAAAGTTCAGAAAGCTCCCGGTCAAATCCATTTACATTTGGCAAGATTTTTTCATATTTATGGGGGGGGGGGGATAAATATAAATGACAATTGAAATGAAGTATAAAAAAGGTGCCAAAAATGTACTGAAATGCAATACAGTATTGTATTGTCCTGCTTTGTCAAAAGCTATAATTTATCAATTCCTTCCACTATCTCTTTAATTTGTTTGATAAGAATCCTCGGCTTGACATCATCAGTATGATAGTCTTTACCTGACTTGAATTGTTTAGTAATTTCTGCAAAGTACCTATTAAGAAATATTAAAAAAAAACCATGAAATTATACAAACAAAAGAGCTGGTTCTTTATAAACCAGCTCTTTTGATAACTTTCTAATCATTTTCTATAGTGCTTATTATACCACCTGTGCCAAGCCTCCCATATCTTTTTGCTAAACCAGATCCGTCCAATTAAAGTACCTTCTCCATCAGCTGGAATTCCTGTATACTCTTCCATAAATTTTATCTGCATGGGACAGTTAAAATATTTATTCTTCATAGGATTTTCATTAACCACCGAGTCTAGTGGCTTTCATAGAGCTGATTTCCCACCTTTCTAACAGTACTTCCATATAACTAAGCGACATGTTTTTTTAGTGATTCCAGCTTTCTTTCCAAGTAAGCGATTTTGGCATTTTTCCGCTGTTCCTGATATTGTTGCAAATCTAAAGGATTGAACTCTACCTTATTTGTAACCATTTTATAGTAAATAGTTGCTATTTTATTGGCGGTTGCTACAATAGCATACTTGTTTCCTCCTTTCGCCTTCATCCGTCTAAAATAGTCTCCCAGCCAGTGATCACTTCGCTGAACACCGTTAGCTGCCATCCGGAATGCCTGGCTGGCGGAATTAGGCTTCTTTTTCATCAACTTACTGCTGATTATTTTTCCGCCCGATTTTTTAGTGTTGGGGCATAAATTCAACCAGGACACAAAATGTTTTTCGCTTTTCCATTTACTCAAGTCAGTTCCTGTTTCTGACAGTATTTCCAAGGCACAGATGTCACTCATTCCATAAATAGCCAGGACATCGACCCGAAGAATATTTTTCAAAAATGATCTGGTATTAAATATAGGAGCGTTTTTACTCCTCTTTTTTGCTTTGGACAGAATATCTTCTTTCTTTGTTTCTATCAAAGGGATCTCTCCTTCATTTTGTATAGCTGCATACCTCTGTAATTGTGCTTCTATTGCTTTCTCGCATGCTATAATTCGTTGCTGAAAGAATTTGTAACTGATATAATTCTCTTCCAATGTGAACAACTGCTCCGCGCGCCAGTTGCCTTCTAATGATTTTATTATAACTTCATGACTAGCTTTTATGCGATAATCAAGAAATGGCAAAAAATTCGCAGCATTTCTTTCTCCGGCAATGATAGCTTCGATGATGGCTGTACCAGACTTACCCACTATATCGCTGATCACTGTATGCAATTTAATATTCATCATCTCCAGTGCCTTTTGCATCCGCAATACAAACCGGCTACTTTCCTCGGTAAGGGTTCTCCTGTGACGAACCAATGTTCGCAATGTTTCCTGCTCATTTTCCGGCAAATAGCTGCTTTTTACTAATCCGCAACTATGCAGTTGTTGTAGCCATTCCGCGTCACTCTGATCCGTTTTTCTACCGGTGACATTGCGTACATGCTGTGCATTGACCAAATAAACATCAAATCCATACAGAATCAAATAGTTGAATAAAGGTTTCCAGTAAACCCCTGTGCTTTCCATCGCTATGGTATCTATGCCACATTTTTCCAACCAATCAACTATTTCCTTTAGATCACAACTCATCGTTCCAAAGACTCGAACAGACTGTTGATCTCGATCTTTGGGAACTGCCACTGCATGGATGGTATCCCCAATGTCAATTCCTGCGGCATTCGGATTAACTACAGGCATTGGTACAAAACCTGGATTTGCTACTTTTTTGGATGTTTTTTTTGGCATAGACTTTTTACTTTAAGAAGCAAAAGAGCTTTGCCTTCAAGCATAAATAAGTATAATCTTCCATACGGGGTCTAGCCCCAATTTGAAACCTAAAAAGCAAGAAGAACCAAACTATGAGATGAATTTTATATTCATTGGACTGTCAGGTCTTACTGCAAAGTCTTTTGCTTTTTAAATTTATATTATTCTTGAACATCAGTCGGTGGGCCGCCCCCAGTTATTTTGCGCGAAACATAAGCTGGTTATTCGTATACTATGAGGATGCTAAGACTGCCTTCGTCCTTCTCCTTATCTTCGATCTCTCTCGATGCGGATACCTCCTCGTATTACCTTTTCTTAGCGCATAGCAAGGTGGTAATACAAACCTTGGATGCCTGGATTATTTCTTATTCGGTAAATCCTTAAAAAAAAACCGACTTCCGTTCGGAGACGTTAGGCTCTCCTGTGTTCCCGTATTACCCCTGTCTGCCTTTGATATGTTCTCAGACACCGGTAGAATCGCCCCTGCTCGTCAATAACGCAAGTTTGATGTTGCATTAGCTTTTCGAACAGCTAAAGCTTCAACATCGTGGACAGTTTCGAGGCTCTGGTAGCATACCTTCAGCAGTCACTGTCTACGCTTCGTGCCATCATCTCTAATGACTACGCAAGACTCGCTTCCGGTGGTTGACTAAACCTTGTCGGGCAGGATTGGTCACCTGCCGGGTAATTTCGAGGCGTTTCATCTATAAATTCCCGCCTCACGGACTTTGCACAACGCAATCGAACTTCGTCCCCGGTAGCCCGCAAGCTTTAAGCCCTCAGGTCGAAAGATCTGGGGGCTTTGTTTTGAGATGGAAAAAATATTTGTTTTGAAATGGAATTTGCCTGTCATGTCATGAATAATTTTGACTGTAACAGGTCCGGGGGGTCGAATCCATCTTTCTCCGCGAAAAGCAAGACCCGCTCTATAAGCGGGTCTTGCTTTTTTACACATAATCATGAATCCCTAACTTGTTTGTTTTCAACTACATTTAAGTTCGAAATCAATTGAATTTTCTGATGTAGCAATTCCCTGTTAATGTTAATTAACTTTTTAGCAGTGCAAATAAGCTTGTATTGATATACAATATTTCCTTCCACACACGCCTGGATTCTAATATCCCGATTTCTTCCAATCCTTTCAGATATTTAGATGCAGTAATTCTTGATACACCTAATCGCTCAATCACATATTCAATTCTACAATAAGGCTGTTCAAATAATAGTTCTACCAACTCTTTATCATATAGCTTTTCAGCCTCAAGTTTTATTTTCTCCTGTGTGGTAATAAATAACCTATTAATCTCTTTAATCTGATTAATTGTTTGCTTTGCAGTTTGCTCAATTCCGTTCAGGATATAAAGAATCCATTCTTCCCATTCTCCACTTATGCGCACTTTCTGTAACAGTCTGTAATAGTCAGGTTTATTCTTTATTATGAAATCACTCAGATATAATATCGGACTATCAATCAATCCATGAATGATCAAATAAAGCACATTGATGATTCTTCCGGTGCAACCATTACCATCATAGAAGGGATGAATACTTTCAAACTGATAATGTTGTATTGCCAGTTTAATAAGGGGAGAAAGATCGTCTTTATAGTTTAAATATTCTTCCAGATTTTTCATCAGCTTAAGGATAGTATCATAGTCATCAGGGGGAGTGTAAATAACTTCTCCTGTAGCTCCATTACGCAATGCTGTTCCTGGTAATTTACGTATACCTGCATTATTCTCTTCCAGCTTTTGTTGAATACTGACAATTGAGTTGGTGTTTAAAAATCCTTTCTGCCTGATAAAATTGAATCCATATAAAACTGCTTCCCGATAGCGAAGCACCTCCTTCGTTGCCGGATCAACTAAGGATGTATCAGCAGATAATGCCTGATAAAGTTTATCCTGAGTTGTAATAACATTTTCAATCTCTGAACTGGCACTTGCTTCTTTTAATATAACTGCATTGAGCAAAATATTGGGATTGGGTAGAATATTGGCCAATCCTTTTAACTCCGCTAAAGCCACTGACGAATTAACCAATTGCCTTAATATAGGCAGGGTTTCTATCATCGTTCTTCGTGGAGGAAGTGGAATAAGATCATTATATGGCTTATCAGGCTTCATACATAGAAATTATACATGAGGCAATTGTCATGTAAAGATAATTCAATTTTTTATACATGACAAGTAATAAATAAAGAAGAATTGCAGTTAATCAATTCATTATCAATAATATAATAATTTTATCAGATGTAGATATAGTGTAGCCAATCGCTGATATTTTTGGAAGGTGATTTTTGTAACACTGATGTTTCGATATCAAACCAAGTATACCCCTAAAGATGTAAATGAAATTTGATCTATATCTGGCTTTCAACAGATTTTTAATTTCATTTTACCAATAAAGTTGTGAATCTCAGATAAATCTTCTGTAAATAGGTTAGAAAGTTGTCACCCAGTAGCCCGCTAAATCCCGAAGGACCCCTCGCTAGTCACGGGTTTTTCTATTTAGGTTGATTAGTTAGTCGATTTCACCCCATTGCGATTGACAATATTATTTTCTTCACACACCTTATGCTTGATTTGACAATGCAAAAGTCTATAGAAGTATAGTGACTGCACGGGAACTACATAGTAAGTTCAGTGTGTGGTAAATCTCATTATTTCGAAATCAGGCTTAGGGCTTCTTTTTAAACAATGCACTATTCATACAGACCAAGGAACTCGTAAAGGCTAAAGTTTCCGAACTCACACCACCAACATGATGATACAAATCTTCATCATCACCTCATAGACCGAACGCAGTTGCTGACAGTTCTTGTTACTATATCCCATCCTGGAGGTTTTATTGAGGGAATAATTAGAAAATTAAGTGGGAAGTTCAGCTTGGGTTGCTACTATTGGGTACATAGACAATTAAAAGCAAAGCCACAAACCACTTAACGTATTCTGCGGCTTTGCTCTTCTGCTCTCTTAACAGATAAAGGTAATCGACGTTTTAAAACATCCAACTATTAGTATCTGGGTCTAAATCCAGGTCTTGGGCCGGATCTGGAGAAACGATCATTTTCTGGTCTTTCAGGTTTTGGACGAGCCTCATACACTACTATTGTCTGGCCAGCAACTACTGAATTATTCAATTCCTTAATTGCCTGTACTGCATTGGAATCGTCTGGCATTTCAACGAATGCAAAGCCTTTAGAACGGCCACTGTACTTATCATAAGCCACATTAATACTATATACAACTCCAAATGGGTCAAATAAAGACCATATTTCATCTTCAGTTGTTCTGTCACTTATATTACCTACAAAAATATTCACAATTATAATTTTAATTAAATACACATATTACTAAAAAACAGCAACTTAGGAAGAAAAGAAACCCAAAATAAATCAGAAGGGGCCAAATGCAACCTTGCTAAAGTTAGAGCAATAAATTGGGTAATACAGGATTAATTTATAGGGATATTACATTATTATTAAATTCTCTAATAAGGATTGCTGTATTAGTACTACAGAACAGATCAGATCGACTGAATGCACTGTGACATAGATAGATTAGATAATATCCAGCTTTCAATATATTTTCATATTTAATCCAGCAATGAAACATTGGATGGCAGACAAATCTTCTACAAACTGGTTCCGGGTAGAGCGGTTTGTTACCTCCCCGCTCCCCTACAGATCCGTACGAGCGGATTTCCTGCACACGGTTCCTCTATTTACGGTTTCGCTAATCGATAACTGTGATGGATCTTGGGTCGTATAAGTGGTATCCACTCTGTAGTCTGCTTCGCAATCCTATTCCATGTCCAGACACGTTTCCCGCCCCGATGGTTGAGCCATTTATGGAGCAGATGTTTTGTCCGGTTGTAATAAGTATGCAGCTTCCTACAGTTGAATGTTATACCGTAGTAGGCATAATGGCCGCGCAGCTTTTGGTTCAGCTCTTCGATAAGTTCCCTCATCGGAAGCTGATGTCGGAAGCACTTGATCCAGTCGCTTATGCGTTTCAATGCTTGATTCAGTTTCTTACTGCTTGTTTTGCGCTTCAGGATTGGTTTTCCTTTTTGGCTTTTACTCATGTAATGGGTAAACCCTAAGAAGCCAAACGTTTTAATTGGATGATTTCCGTCTTTCTTTTCTTCTTCCAGGTCAATTAGTCTGGTCTTTTCAGGGTGTAGGGCAAGCCAAATTTCCCTAATCGCTTCGGCAGTACTTCCATCACCCGTAAAGCATCTTCCCTGTTTGTAAAACCCAACAGAAAATCATCCGCTTTGCGGATGATGAAGCTGCCACCTCTCAATAATGGCTGGAGCTGCTCTTTGAACCAGGTAACAAACTTTCAGATATAATCTGAAGGCTTATTAATTGATCCTGTGCTCGAGGAAGCTATTGTAATTCCCTTTCCAATGGCTTTGCAACCATTTTATTAAAAATCTTCAGGGGAAGCAACCAACGGAAAAAGAATGCAGATTTCGCCAGATAAGTTGCAGGATATCGCAATTTATCACGGTTATCAGTTATGGCTTTAAACGCTACTTTGGCTACAACGTCAGGGATTGGTGCGTTTTTATCGCTTGCTATCATATTATGCTGAACCTTATTTGCATAATGATCGTAGTCGCTATTGGAAACGAACTGAATGTTATTAACAAACTCACTTTTGATACTAGCTGGCTCCAGATTTTTTATAAGAATATTAAAGCCCCTGAGTTCATATTGCAACGCTTCCATAAATCCTTCTAATGCCCATTTTGTGCTGTTATATGTACCTATTTTTTAATCAACCAGTTTTCTACCGCTCTGGAAAAATCTGCTACATCAATAGGATGTCTGCTGGTAACCAGATTGCCATCGGTGACTACCGGTTGTTCTAACACAGTGGCGCCGGCATTTATCAGGTCACTTTGTATATTCCAGTAGCCGGTAAGCTTTTTTCCTTTGATGATATCAGCAGATGCCAATACCACAGGTGCATGACAAATGGCTGCTATTAGTTTTCCGGATCTGTTAAATTCCTGCACAAATCTGATCACATCTTTATCAGCCCGAAGATTATCCGGATTCCAGGCGCCGCCGGGAATGAATACAGCATCATAGTCAGTAACATTAATCTGGTCTGCTGTACGATCGAATTTTATCCAACCTACGGGCTGCAGGTATTGTATAGCCATGACGTGAGTCTTTGACATCTCCGGATAAGCAAGCCCATATCTTTCCGGAGCTGGGTTGTACTTAGGCGCCACTATATCAACGGTTGCTCCCAACTGTCTGAAATACCATACCGGCCCTGTTAATTCAATTTCTTCGAAACCGTCGGCCACAAGTACCGCTATCTTCTTACCTTTCAAAGCTGAACTATTTTTTACCGGGGTTAAGAAAAATGCTTTTAATGCTTCGTTGCCCGGTGCATTTAATAATTTTGATACGGGCATGTTTACAATAGCGGATTGTGTTGATAATTGATTGACAATTTCCAGTTCGTTTGCGTTTACTGTATTCATATGTTCCGTTTTTACTTTTACCTGCGCTTTTGCAGTTGTAGCGATTATAGTCAGTATTACCGCTACAATGACATGATTAAATGGTTTCATTTTTTTATTTTAATAGTTAATGATACTATTGAAGAATAAGGGGTGCGAATTCAATCAGGTTATGCAGTCCCTTCTGAAATGGCTGCTCTTTGATACTTGAATTGAGGTAATCGATCACCGGTTGAATAGGCGGAAAATTAAGATGATATTGAAAAGCCGCATTACTTCTAAACTTTTCATATGTCACAAACTGAGTATCGTCTTCTTCCAATTGTGATAGTTGATAAGTAATGACGCCAGGTTCACTTCTGAATTGTGGCATTGCTACATGGTAAACATCCTTAAATCGCTGCTGTGTTCCAACCTTTGCACTTACAAACAGCATAATGGTAAGCTGACTGTCTGCTGCATTGGCTGTTTTACGCCATTGTTGTTTTGAAAGTGGTTCCAGGTCTTTTATAAGTATGCTTTTTATCGGATTCAGCAAAGCCTTTTCAGCTAATTGACTTACTGCCTGCGATTGAGCGTTACTTTTTGTTTTCATCCATTCTTCAATACTCCCCCACCGCTCTATTACCCAAAGTATGGAAGGATTTTCCCTTTCATAATAGGCTTCTGCCATAATATTGCTTTCAATATCGATAGCATATGATATGTATTCCGTAATTGCTTCTTTGAACTGGTCCTGGTATTCGGATTTTACTTCATAACGGGTAAGCCTTGCCACAGCCTGTTGCTGTTGCAAGGCTGATAATACAGCTTCTCCAACAGCTTTGGCCGATTGTGGATTCTGACCTGTAACCACGCGTTGGTCCGTTACAACATTTGATTGCCAGAGACCTGATTTTTCAAATATGGCCCCCCGCTCTATTAGTTTCGACTCCAGCAGAAAGGGCACAACCTTGTCAAGTTTAACAGCTACTTCTTCTTCATTGGTAAAGGCATTTATTTTTTTGCCATCAACCAGGTATTGGCCATTGGAAAGCCTGATATTGACAAGTCCTGCCGGGCCATGACAAACAGCGCTTACAATGCCTCCGTTCTCATAGATCTTTGCCGCAATGGCAGCTAAAGCTGTATCATCTGCAAGATCCCACATAGCACCATGCCCACCCGCATAGTGAATGGCAGCATATTGAGCGGGATCAACTTCGGATGGTTTTCGTGTGTTTTTAATTTTCTCCCTGTAAATAGCATCGTTCCAGAATTTTTTATTGACAGCATCCCCCAGGTTGAAACCATCCACAGGTGCCTCTCCTCCTTTGGGACTAACAAAATCAATATCATAGTCAGCATCCGTAAGCACCTCCCAGGGATAGGCCACTTCTGATAAATAGAATCCTGTTCTTTCACCAGTATTCCCTTTTTTATCGTGACTGGTTACTACAAATAGAATTTTCTTTTTCATCTTACTTACATTTAGTGCCATTGTATATGAGGTGCTTAACAAGAGAACCGTTATCAATACAAGCACACTATTGGTCTTAAATAGGCAAGCATTTACCCTCATTTCATTTTGTTTTTAACGTGTATGAATAAATTGCCAATTCAAAATTAGATGAGTATATATTCTTTAAGAAGTAATCAGATCACTAATAAAGTGTGATTTGAATCACGGCCAATGATGTGCACCATTAGCCGTGTCCGTTGTTATTCCGCTATGCTGAGCAATAGCTTAGACACTTCATGTGGTTGAGAGAGAAATGGGGAATGACTGGTATTTACTGTAAGGACGGTAGTAATGTGTGCTGCAGCTATCATATTGTCCTGCAGGGCTGGTGAAATAACAATATCCTTCAGTGTTTTGATATATATTTTTTTAACTGCGCCAAAAGCTGCATCAGTCAACGTAACCTTGTTGGAAAATGGAATGGCTGGCTCTGCACGATAATTATCAATTACCTGTTGTTTAACAGCGGGCGTACCATCATTGATAAAAAGCCAGGTAAGGCTATCGGCCTTTACATCGAGCGTCAACATGTCGGAAGAGGGAATTAATGAACCGCCCAGTTTAGAATCAGGATCAGTGGGCGCCAGATCAGCCAGGGCCTGTCCCGATGCTGGCAGGAAAGCGCCAATGTAAACCAATTGGCTGATTTTGGAAGGGATCATCTCTGCCACAGCAGTGATCACCATGCCTCCCATGCTGTGCCCAACCAGGATAACTTTTTCATTTACTGTAGCAATGGCAGCTATCACTTTATCCCGGTAAACATCCAGACTCAATGATTGTGGGGGTGTTTTGTCACTGCCATGCCCCGGAAGTTCAACAACAATTACTTTGTTGCCTTTATTTAAAAGATCAGTACGTACGGCATCCCAGACGTAAGACGCCTGCCATGCGCCATGTACCAGTACATAGGTCCTGGGGGTTCTGATAGTATTGTCTCCATTTTTTTTGCAGTCCGCAAATGTGGAGATCGTGAATGCTGCTGCTAGCAGCAGGGAAATTGTTTTTGTCATCGTTTGTTGTTTTTTTGTGTTGATGTTTCTATATGGGGCGGAATCAGTTTGTACATTACCCGGTTAAGAATCCTTGAGAGCATGGTTGAACTGATTAAGCGCCAATAAGTACAATAGCCAATGGGGCGATCAGCGGGTTAGGTTTCAGGGCAAGTGGTATAAGTCCACAGATGGCCGTTATAGTAATTTACAAAACAAGCAGGAAGCGGGTTTCGAAGGAGATGGCAGCTATTGGGCCGAGCGACACAGCCGCGTTTCTGCGTAAAATATTCGCTGTTTGAAAGGAAAGTTTCCATAGTATGTCCTGGCCCTCACCAAAGAGACTGACTATAATATTGGCTTCCAGCGGCTTCCATCTCTTATTTAATTGGATAATATTGCGCGTTAACCGAAGTCGTCCATATTTATTTTGTCAATGGGAACACCTTCCCGGATCAATAACTGCTTCATTGAAGCCAGGAAGGGAGAAGTGCCCACTAAGTAATAATCATATTGCAGCAGGTCATTCAAATGATATTTTAGCAGATCAATATCGATCCTCTTGCTGGTTGAAGTAATGACAGGTAGATAGGTGTAATTTTTTATTTTTGTATTTTCCAGCTCCCGTTGATATGCTGCGGATGCTATTGTTCTATTGGAATTAAAAAGATAGACCTTGCTTTTAAATTGTTTCTTTTTCAGTTCCTTTAGCATGGGAAGGACGGGGGTTATGCCGATGCCACAAATAAGGAATACGATGTGCCCCATGCCTGGTTTCAACAGAAAATTACCGCAGGGCCCAAAGATGGTGACTTCCTCCTCTATCTCCATTTGTAAACAGGAGTTTTTAAAGCTGCTTTCACTTACTCTCATGGCAAAACGAAGGGTGGGTTCGTCGGGATGAGAGACTATAGAGAGTGAACGAAAGGGAAGATCCAACTCGATATTCTTTGGTTTATTCAGACGAAGAATGGCGTATTGTCCTGGCTTATGGTAAAATCCTGGTGGTTTCTCAAAGGTCAGCTCTATACTGTTTTCCGCGATTACCTGCGTTGTCAATAATTTGACGATCCTGCTATCTTCCATTAACTGTTTGTTATAAGTTTGCCATTTGATCGCTTTATTCATAGACGTGGCAGCCCAATATCCGCCGGAGATGGCCCCGGTAAATCCGCCGCCGGGAAAAGACCATGCTGAAGCGAAATACATATTTCTAACAGGAGATCTTGCGGGAATTCTTTTTATACCCGATTGTGAAGGGCGCTGTGCGTAACCATAAGGTGTACCATTGGGATTAAGTGTATACCGTTGAATAGTTCTGGCGGTACCTACTTCATAAAAAATGATATGCTGAAGAATGCCGGGGTAATAGGTCTCCAGTCTTTTTAAAAAGAGCTGTGCAACCTGTTCCTTTTTGTTTTTATAGGCCAGTTCATCCAAACTTTCCCACTCCGATAAATAATCGGCTGCGCAGATCACGCCAAAGCTTTTGCCTGCAGGTGTAATGCCGGAGTCGATCTGGCTGTAATCGACAAATACAAAAGATTTATTCCCCCAGTCTCCAATGTTGTTGGCTTTAATGTCTTTCAGCTGGTTGATTCCTTCGCCCTGAATAAAAGTGGAATAATGTTGTACCCCAAAT
This sequence comes from Chitinophaga sancti, assembly GCF_034087045.1. Classification (NCBI taxonomy): domain Bacteria; kingdom Pseudomonadati; phylum Bacteroidota; class Chitinophagia; order Chitinophagales; family Chitinophagaceae; genus Chitinophaga; species Chitinophaga sancti. The sequence goes on from NZ_CP139247.1 coordinate 7,435,468, forward strand.
TGTTTCAGATCAATATCGAAACCTATGTAAATTGAAATAAGCGAGCAGGATGCTTCCAGATCTTTCGTTTTGTTTTTCAATGATTGTCTATAGGGTTCGGGGATCATCTTTATAGCACATGGTATGGCCGCGTTCACAACAATGGCATCTGCATAAATGGTGACAGGTTCCAGCGAATCATTGAAAGCATCGCGGTATTGCACACCGGTAGCCCTGCCATTTTCAACCAGGATATTTTCTGCTTTCTTACCTACCAATACCTGTCCGCCATTCTTTTCAATAAAGGAGGTAAGGTAATCGGAAAGATTTTGTGAGCCGCCCTTGATATAATAGCCACCACCGGTTATATAACCAGCTTGTGCAATAGCAAAATGTAATAACGATAAATTGTATGGATCATCACCATAATACAAAACGTTGGCAGTAAGCACCAGTTTAAGCTGTTCATCGGTGATGTGTTTGTCAAGCCAATCGCCGCAACTGAGGTTTATTGACTTGAAAATATTTGAGTACAGAACAGGTATAAATGGATAGATCAGTGTCATCTTCCACTTTTCTTTGGGCATCCGGTAAATTTCATCGAGCACATTGGTCATCAGTCTGAAAAAAGCCTGAATACCTTTTGTTTCGTGAGGAAATTTTTCTATCAGGGCCTGTTGAGCGCGTGCTGTGCCATGTGGAAAGGTGAATTTGGTAGCTGCAGAGCTTACATGAAAGAGCTCTGGCACCTGAACAAATTGTATAAACTTGTTTATGTCAAGCAGACCGAATACTTCAGCTTTGATATCTTTATCATGAAAGCCGTTCATCTCGTGTAACCCTACTTCCATGATAAAATCCTTGCGCTTGAAGTTAGTGGCGCATCCCCCAGGTATATAGTGCTGCTCAAGGACCAGCACCTTCTTTCCCAATTTTGCTAACGTGGCGCCGGCTGTCAAACCACCCAGTCCGCTTCCTATAATTACTGCATTGAATTTATTGATCGCATCCATATTTTGGCAATTGTTGCAGTGGAAGTATTTTTTATTTTATCCATTACTTTCAGGCGCAGGCATGTCAAATCCATTTAATACCGTTGCAATGAGGCAATAGCCGCTGATGAGAAAAATGAGCTCTCCGGTTTCATTTTGCCCAAGCACCTTGACAGCCTGATTATAGGTTGAAGCGGGAACGACATGGCCTTTAACCAATGCTGATGCTACGTCATGTGCGATCGCTTCCTGCTCGTTTAAACCTTCCGGGCGGCCACCTGCAGCCAATGCTGCGATAATACCTGTTGAAATACCAAAGGCCTCCGCCATGATCTCATGCGCATATAGCTCAAAGCGGGAACCAAAGGCACTGCCTACCGTTAGGATGGCCACTTCACGCACTGTTTTCGGAAGTGTTGCGTGATTATCTAACGATTTCAAAAATGTTAGTGCAGGTATGCCAAATTGCGGAAAATGTAACATGGGCGGAAACGGACCCAATAGTGCCCCCTCGCTATTGATCATTATGACCGGGCCCTGGCTTCTGGTGATCAAATTTGCGATCTCATCATGTACATATCGGAGTTCGGGACTAAGTGTATGAGGTGGCAACGGTTGTAAGCGCATGATGTTGTTTTTATGTTCTAAAGAAGTTCTTTGGTGAATTCACCGTCGATAAGAATAAAAGCCATACGGCAAGGAAGTCCCGACCGGTTTGCCCAGGCATGGTTGGTACCACGTTGAATGATAATGTTGCCGGCTTTGATAATTACTTCATCCTGGTCAACTATCAATGTCATTTCCCCCTCCAGCACAATACCATAATCAATCGTCGCCGTGCGGTGCATCAAAGGATGAGGTGCACCCAGTCCTGCTTTCGAAGCAGCTTCGCCACCCATTGCTTTAAAGTGCGAACCGGCTTCTTCTTTCGTAAGATTTCGGATCTCTTCCCCTTCTGGTGGAAAATCAATAACCCTGATACGGGTACCATTTTTAGGAGGTCCCAATACCAGGCTGGTTTCTTCCGGATCGCCGGAAACAGGATCAATCAGTGCGGGTGATTGGCGGGTATTCCATACTTCGTGAAACTTTGCGCCGCCTGGTCCTCCAATCATATACGTTTGACCGGGTGAAGCGTCTGACACGATAATTGCTTTCCCATCTGCGTTATGACCTGTTACGATACGTCTGACTGTTTTTTGTTGCTGATCCATGAATGTAGTTTTTAGATGTTCATTAATTTTTAAAAACAAAAACGCCCAGGTAGTGAAACAGGACGCCTATTGCCCATGCCGGTGTTGACCATAAAGGCCATGGATAAGTGCGGTCGGTCAGATACCACACTATCCAGATGGCGGGTGTGGTCAATAAGAAAACGATCAGATGGATCCTGAAACCTTTTTTGGGGGATATCGGATGTGACATACGCATTAATTTTCTGATGTGATGTATAGGATTTTGTATAACAACTTTTGTGAAATAAAATTACTATCATCACAGTTGGAGACGAGGACGCCTGCTCACTATTTGGATGTGAGTAGACTCACTATTGCCGGGTGAGTCTACTCACTCATAAGCAGGGAGCTGATTAAAAAAGATGAGGGAGTATCAGTATCAATACTCCCTCATCTTTTTTAATCACAATCTAAAAGACTTACTTATGGTTAGTATATAACCTGCTTAGCGTTTCGCGGCGCAGGCCAAGAAACTCGGCGATCATTTTTTTGGGTATTTGTTGTATTAAGACGGGATATAATTTTGCAAATTCTTCATATCTTTTTTGGGGTGCATTGCAAAGCAACATTTTGATCCGTAGCTGCAGGGCAATAAACCCCCTGGTCATTTTCATCCTGAAAAAATGTTCCATTTTGTGCAGCTCTGCAGCCAGCTTTTCTCTGCCATAAAGACTGAGGCATAATACTTCACCTGGCACTAAACATTCAAGGTACATGCTTGCCGGCTTCTGGTTAAAATAGGAATTATAGTCAGACATCCACCAGTTCTCCTGGGCAAACATGCAAACATATTCCCTTCCCTGATCGTCGGAATAAAATACTCTATATATGCCAGAGAGCACCAGGTACTCGTATTTAACATCATCTCCTTCCTGTATCAGGTATTGATTCTTGCGTACTCTTTTTAATGTAAAGAACGATTTGATGAATTCAAATTCTTCATCGTTAATGGGTGTTATTTCTTCAATGTGTAACCTCAATCTGTTCATGTTATCAGGTCTATATAATATTTTAAAGTGATACTAACTCCAAGTGACGCCATTTGCATGCCATTTAATCCAGATAGTATGAACAGGATATTTTTATTCACAACGAATTGAAAATGAAAGTTTTAATACTCTTATAATGAGGGGTACTTACAAACAAAGACAAACAGCCACCTCCAATTTTTTTGGAGGTGGCTACAAGAAGTCTAAAAATATTGGAGTTGGCCTTTACGGGGTTCCTGTGGATTGGATAAAATCCTGTCTCTTAATGTTCAGCTTAGTTATTCTTGCTTCCAGCGTGGTTGGTTTGATATTCAATATTTCCGCAGCGCCATTTGTTCCGCGTATACGGCCATTCGTTCTTTTTAAGATCGAAATAAGATAAGCTCTTTCTGTTTCCTGCTGAACGTGCTTTACATCTTCCAGTGTTTCGATATTTATTTCACCGCCTGACGCAGGCACTACCACGGTAAGGCTTCGCCTTAATTCCAGTTTCGATTTGCCATCGTTAAGGATTACAGACTGCTCCATAATATTCTCCAACTCCCGAATATTCCCTGGCCAGTTGTAAGCACGCATCTCTTCCATCATGGAAGCTGAAATACCGTGGAATAGCTTATTAAATTCCTGGCAAAACCTGTTTGCAAAAAAAAGTGCCAGTGTTTCAATATCAGTTTTCCGTTCACGTAAAGGAGGTAAGGTAATGGGAAAAACATTGAGTCGATAATAGAGATCAAGCCGAAAATTCCCTTCTGCTACTTCTTTTTCCAGGTTTCGGTTGGTAGCGGATACAATTCTGACATTCACTTTTACAGATGAACTGCCCCCTACAGATGAAATTTCCTTTTCCTGTAAAACACGGAGTAATTTTACCTGCATATCCAGCGGCAGCTCTCCAATCTCATCTAAAAAAATAGTGCCTCCATCGGCTTGTTCAAATCTTCCTTTTCGTTTTTCTATAGCACCGGTAAATGCTCCCTTTTCATGGCCAAATAACTCAGATTCTATCAATGTGGTTGGAATGGCAGCACAGTTTACTTTTACGAATGGGCCCTTTTTTCTTTGTGACAGCGCGTGAATATAATGAGCTACCTTCTCTTTTCCTGTTCCACTTTCACCGAGTATCAGGACCGATGTATTATAAGGCGCGATCTGAGTGGTAAGATCCAATGCAGCCAGTAAAAGCGGGTGATTGCCAATAATACCCTGAAATCCGGGGCGATTCGCGACTTCACTATGGTCTTTGTTAATGGAACCGCGTTGATCGGCTGCGCGCGGTGCATGCGTCATTTTCTCTGCAAGTTTTGCCAGGTACATTTTTAAACGATCCAGTAAAGCAATGTGCTTCTCTGTGTAAATAGCGCACTGTCGGCTGTAAAAGAAGTAGTGAACTGCCAAACCATTCTTTACAGCCACCGGGAAAACCAGGGAAGCCTGACAATTAAAGGAATCAAACCATGTTTTTTGTAGCGAAGGATCATTCAATTCCTGTTTTGTTATATCATTTTTGTAAATGTTCGCGTGCGCATCTGTATGGCTGTTCTTAATGATATTGGAAAGCTCGTCTTTACTTAAACCGGTAATTGTTCTTAATTCATTTTCATGAATAAGCTGGTATTCATCAAACCCGATACGTAGAAAGGCTGTATCATTGAATTGCGCATTATCAAATGGCCTGGGCCCTATGGAAATAAGGTCAAATGGGATATATGATTGTAACAAACGGGCGATCTTCAGTAGCCTTTGTTCAGCCGTTGCAGCTTCATTGCTTATTGTTGCTAAATGCTTTTGCAAAAAATCCTCCTGCCTGAGCTGGGCTTCCAGGCTATGACGATGACGATATAGGGCAATTTCCAATGCTACCAGCAGGTCATTTTCCCTGAATGGCTTTACAAGAAATCCATAAGGCTCAGTTTTCTTTGCTTCTTCCAGTATTTTCTGGCTTGAATGTGCAGACAAATAAATGAAAGGAATATTTTCGGTCCTCAGTTTCCTGGCCAGGTCTATACCTGAACTTTCCCCTTCTAATCGGATATCTAGCAGCACCAGGTCCGGTTGCTGGTTCCGGATATTTTCTTCTGCCTCTTCCACCGACGCCACTATACCTGTTACACTATAACCAGCCGACCCCACTGCTAAACGGAGTGCATTTCCCACAATAAATTCATCTTCTACAATCAGTATTTTGATATTCATATTAATATTGTTACTGAGTTCATTTAATTAAGATTGGAAACCTTACCGTTATGTGTACGCCATTATTGCTTTCAATGTAAAAGCTGCCCTTTAGCTGCCTGGTAAGCCCCTGCATAAGATCCAGCCCGAGTGAATGATGTTTACTGGTGTCAAGTCCTGCCGGTAAACCAATACCATTGTCCGATATTTTCAGCAATAATTGATCAGCGCCCTCATATTGCAAATGAATGCTTACAATGCCTTTTTGTTCATTCAGGAAGGCATATTTGATAGCATTGACAATACTTTCTGTAATGATCAATCCGAGGAGGATGGCCTGCGATACATCAAGATCAACCGATTCGATCGTTTGTTGAAAAGTTATCTGATTGTTAGCATCAAAACTTTCATGCAGGTAACGCACCAGGTCTTTGATATAAGCGGGCATCAAAATGGTTGACGTATTTTCATCCTTGTAAAGCTTCTGGTGGATCATTGACATCGCCTGCATCCGTCGCAGACTATCATTTACAGCAAGCCGGGCTATATCATCCTCAAGATACTTAGATTGTGCATACAGTAAGCCGGTTACCATCTGGAGGTTGTTCTTAACCCTATGGTGTAACTCCCTGATCAACCATTCTTTTTCTTTGAGTAATTTATCCTGCTCTGTAGTCAGTTTTTCCAAAAATAAGTTTTTCTGATCCAGTTCTTTCTGATTAGCCTTGAGCTTGCGATTGTTTCTTTGTTTTATCAGATAGCGGTTAAATAGCAGGCCTACAATGATCAGCAGTAGTGCTACATAGGCCAGGATTATGTTCTTTGTTTTATTAGTCTGCTCAATACGAATACGCTGCAGTTGATTTTGGTTGTTAAGCAGTTTAATATCCTTTTCCTTTTTAGCGGTTTCAAATTGAACCTGTAATTCTTCTATTTGCCAGTGCTTGGTTTCATTAAAGATAGAGTCGCTCAATTGCTTGTGTCTCAGTAAATGCTGTATAGCGGAGGTATAATTCCCTACGCCGGAATCCCCCTTGAAGAGCATCAGGTGCACATCTTTAATTAGTGCAAGGGAATGCCTTATTTCTGCAGCGCCAAGTGCTTTTTGCAAATAGGAAATTGCTTTCCTGTATTGTAGCTTATTGATAAAATATTGCCCTATCTCGTAATAGACATCAGTGGTTATTTCATTATCTTCCTGCAGCTGCCCTGCCAGCGTTATTAATTCAAGATAATACTTGTCGGCCTGTCGATGCTGCTTCACAGCCTGGTAACAATACGCCAATGAACTTACCAGGCATATTTTTGCGTCAACCCCGATAGGTTTGTTTTTAGCGTTGATGTCAATAATATAGGCAAGCGCTTCCTTCTCTCTTTTTATTTTTACAAGTTCCCTTGCAAAGAATCCCGCATCCCTGAATTTATAAAAATTGTCGCTATCATTAAATACACGGTTATTGAGCGCTTTCGAGTACCACTCCACACTTTTTTCTGGCTGCCCTATTTCCCGGTACATATTGGCAAGGCGACTGTAAAACGTAAGAGATGAAGTGGAATCATTTGTAGCTTCAATGCTTTCTATTGCCATTAGCCCATAAGCAACACACTTATTGAAATCGCCTTTATAACGGTAGGTAACAGCCAGCAGATCATAAATATAATGCAGGTCCCGATAGCCGATCGCTTTGTAAAGATCCAGTGAATTCAATAACGCTGTTTCCGCCAGGTTTAACCTGCCATTTACTAAATGTATATCAGCTATCGTTTTTAAAACAAATGCTTCTCTTTCCTGGTTACCACTTTTTTTATAAAGTGAGCGCATTTTCATGAAACAATACAATCTGGTTATTCCAGTATTCTCACGTAACGGAATCAGCATTGCCAGCTCGTACCACAAAAGGGCTTCTCTTTCTTCATTACCAGGCATGTTTATTTGATCTATCGCTTCCTGATATAGGTTTTTAGCTGGCTGCAACCCTTTGGTAATAAAGCTAACCATTGCCTTGATATGTGCACGTTCAGGTAGCCATTTTGCCGACAAATAAACCGGTGCTACTTTACCTGCCTGCTCAAGGAAAATCATTGAGCTGTCTAAATTCTGTTTGGTGTATCCGGATTTATGAAACAGATAATGGCGGCCCAATATGATCAATAAACGGAAACGGGTTGAATCCTGTAGCGTGCCTAATAGGTTAAGCGCAGGTTCTATTTCATTTTTTCTAATAAAGGCATCTCCCTTTAACAAAAGGGCTTCATTTTTCCCATTTTCATAATTTAAGGCCTCACTAAGATGGAAGGCCTGGGTTGCAAACAATTTTGCGCTATCAAGTTGTGTCCATGGATTTCCTGTTTTGTAAACGTAATATTCCCTCAGCAAGTAATATTGGCCAAGTTTTAACATAACATGCACCCGGCCAGTATCCGCATTGCTTTCCCGGAGTTGTAATAACAAATCTGCTTGTTCCTTCCATATCCTTTGAGCAAAAGAAAATAGAGGAGTAGCCAGCAAAACGACAATTGTGGTAATAAAAAAAGCGGTTCTTCTATTATAAAGCTTCATGTATTATAAGAGAATTTCATGTAATTAGGCCTGGCTGTGTAGCATTCAACTTTCAGGTTATGGGTGTCTTCAAATTTTAGCAATAATAATCAAATTGAAACTGAATTCAATAACCTATTGACTTACCTAATGAACTCAAAAAAAGGGGTATAAGATTGAATTAGAGGGGAAAGCAGTATTCAAATTCCCCGACAAAAAAATAATTAAATTAATAGATATATCATAATTACCAATGATGAGTTAAGCAAAATATGTCACCCATACATTCACAAATGTTGATAAATCCTCCATAAACTGGTGCCAGGTAGAGCGGTTTGTTACCTCCCCGCTCTCCCACAGACCCGTACGAGCAGATTTCCTGCACACGGTTCCTCTATTTACGGTTTTGCTAATCGATAACCGTGATAGATCTTGGGTCGTATAAGTGGCATCCACTCTGTAGTCTGCTTCGCAATCTTATTCCATGTCCAGACACGTTTCCTGCCCCGATGGTTGAGCCATTTATGGAGCAGATGTTTTGTCCGGTTGTAATAAGTATGCAGCTTCCTACAGTTGAATGTTATACCGTAGTAAGCATAATGGCCGCGCAGCTTTTGGTTCAGCTCTTCGATAAGTTCCCTCATCGGAAGCTTATGTCGGTAGCACTTGATCCAGTCGCTTATGCGTTTCCAAAGCTTGATTCAGTTTCTTACTGCTTGTTTTGCGTTTCAGAATTGGTTTTCCTTTTCGGCTTTTACTCATGTAATGGGTAAATCCTAAGAAGCCAAACGTTTTAATTGGATGATTTCCGCCTTTCTTTTCTTCTTCCAGGTCAATTAGTCTGGTCTTTTCAGGGTGTAGGTGTAGGGGCAAGCCAAATTTCCCTAATCGCTTCGGCAGTACTTTCATCACCCGTAAAGCATCTTCCCTGTTTGTAAAACCCAACAGAAAGTCATCCGAAAAGCGGACGATAAAGCTGCCTCCTCTCAATAATGGCTGGATCTGCTCTTTGAACCAGGTGTCCAAAACATAGTGTAAATAAATGTTGCTAAGCAACGGGGATAGGTTTACCCCTGCGGCGTTCCTTCTGTCGGATACATCACCTGGCCATTTTCAAATATGCCGGCCTTTAACCACTTGTCGATCATTTTCCTTATCACGCCATCTTTTATCTTCAGGTCAAGGAACTCCCGTAAACATTGATGATTGATACTGCCAAAGTAGTTTTGCATGTCAGCGTCTATTATATAGCGCATCCGGTTTACACTTACTTCTCTGGATAATTCCTCCAATGCATGATGTTGAGATTTCCCCGGTCTAAAACCATACGAACATGGATAGAATATTTCCTCGTAGACTGGTGTCAGGACTCGGGTTACCGAAGTCTGAAGTAATTTAACTTCTAACGTAGGCAAGCCAAGCGGCCGGTATTTGCCCTCTCCTTTGGGTATAAGTACGCGTCGAATATGGGGTGCACGATTTGGAAACGTTAGGCTCTCCTGTGTTCCCGTATCACCCCAGTCTGCCTTTGATATGTTCTCAGACCCCGGTCGAATCGCCCCCACTCGTCTTTAAAGCAGGTTTGATATTGCCTTCGCTTTTCGAACAACTAAAGCTTCAACGTACAGGACAGTTTCGAGGCTCTGGTAGCATACCTGCAGCAGTCGCTGTCTACGCTTCGTGCCATCATTTCTGATGACTACGCAAGACTCGCTTCCGGTGGTTGACTAGATCTTGTAGGACAGGATTAGGTACCTGCTGGGTAATTTCGAGGTGTTTCATCTATAAATCCCCACCTCACGGACTTTGCACAGCGCAATCGAAAACTGTCCCGTCTGGTCGGCAAAACCCGGCTTAATGAGAATAATCTCAGAAAGTCGGGTTTCGCTTTTTTCTGAAGTGCCCGACAAATCTGCAAAAAGGAAAATATTCTATTCATCTTTTCGGTTCGAGGTTGATGCTTTTTCTGGTTATAATAGATTCCTCCTGGAATATCCCAAAGATCTCCATAAAATAATTCGTGCAATCTTAAGCCCCTACTATTGTTCAGTAATTAATTATCCAAATCAGAATATTCATGTAGTAATTGCCTGTAACGATTTAAAATATCTGATTTAGATATAAACCCAATAAGGCGGCCTTCTTTTATAACAGGCAAATCCCAGGCATTCACTTCATCCAGTTTTTGTAAAACGCTAACCGTACTGTCTTCTAATTGAATAGCAGCAGGCACCTCTTTCATTAAGTCCATAACTGTAACAGTATCATATAAATTATGATTAAACATAACTGGACGTAAATCCTCCATTGTTATGATACCTTCCAATACATGATGCTGATTAACTACTGCAACTATATTACGTTTACCATATTTTACCAGTTCTACCAATTGTCGTAAAGAAGAATGAATATCAATCTCCTGCACATCTTTTTCTATGAGGTCTTCTACTTTAAGTATAGATAATATATTCTTGTCATGCTCATTAGTAAAAATTTTTCCAGCGTCTGCTAACTCTTTCAGGTCTGGTGAAATTTGCGAAAACCATTTGCCTATCAGATAAGATGAAGTGCTTACAATCATTAATGGAATAAAAAGGTCATAGCCAGAGCTTGATTCCGCTATTAGAAATATAGCAGTTAAGGGAGCATATAATACGCCACTCATTACACCTGCCATACCTACAATTACCAGGTTTACTACCGGTACGTCAGTTATACCTAACTGAGTACAAATCATTGCAAAAAAATATCCCAGGAAACTGCCTGCAAACAGAGAAGGTGCAAAATTTCCTCCGTTCCCACCGCTGTGTATCGTAAAGGCTGTAGAAAAAACCTTTACCAGGCAGATACAACCCGTAAACAATAATATAATCCAACCTTTTAATGGCATAAACCGAAGAAGAGTGTGCTGCATTATACCTCCGATATCTCCATTTGCCAGCGACTTTACAGATAAGTAGCCTTCTCCGAATAAAGGAGGTAGCAAAACACATAATAAGGATACTACAATACCGCCAAGTATGGCTTTCTGCAATTTGCTCCAGGATAATTTATGAAATAAATATTCAATCTTTTGTGATACTACTACAAAATAACGTGCATAAAACCCACACAATATCCCCAATACCAGATAATATGGCACATTATGATAGTTGAATGGATGACGGGATTCAAAATGAAAAAGCACATCCTCCTGCAAAATAATCTTAGAGAGCAAACTACCACATACGGCTGCCAATATCAATGGAATGAAGTCTGAAAAAACAACACCAGTAAGGAGTATTTCAAAAGCAAACATCACACCTGCTATTGGTGCATTAAATGCGGCAGCAATACCTGCCGTTGCACCAGCTGCCAGTAATAGGGTTCTTTCTTTATATCCAAGAAGATAAGTTCGGGCATAATTAGAACCGATAGCAGCTCCCGTAACTGCAATTGGACTTTCCAATCCTGCAGAACCTCCAAAGCCTATAGTAATAGCGCTTTGTATGATCTGCGAATACATTTTTACCGATGGTACCAGACTGCTATTTTGGGCAACCTCATAAAGAATTGCAGGTATACCTTTGCGGGACTCACCTTTGAAAAACCACGATACTGTAAGTGTGGTTAATACAATACCAAGAAAAGGAAACAGTGCATAAAATATTACCTGTGTGCTAAAATGTACTTTATACGTAATCACATAATGAATATAATGCACTAACATTTTCAGACCTACACCAGCTAAACCAGCAGCAATACCAACTAATATACCTGACAGTATAAGAAACTGTTTTCGGTTCATCTTACTCCTTAGCCAATGAAAAACAACCTCGTAACTCCTTGCCTTTTTTAAACTATAACGTTGAAAATCCTGTTTAAACCGTAAGAAACTATGATATTTACGTATATACTTTGAATTCTTCATCAGGTAATTTTAGGAGGCAATTAACCTCATATATACTGCATTACTTCTCAAGCGCCCCATTCTTTCTACTCTTTATTTCTTCTGTTAAAAGCTTAATCAGCTCTTTACATTTTCTGTACTCTTCTTCCGGGCCACCTATCCTAAGCATATTCATATAATCAGAGGTCTTATTCGCAAGCATATCTACCATTGTAATCATATCCAGATTTTTCAGTTCTCCTGCTTCCATTATGACAAATAGATTTGTATGACGCTGAGATTGTATGGTCACGGGATGCGTATCTGTTAGTTGTACCTTTATCCCAATAGTTACACCAACTGTAATATAATTTCCTGATACATCACATATCCAGCATCCGCAAACCTACATAAATATGAAAAGAAGGATGCCCTGTCCGTATTAGAATAAGATTAGAATTCCTTATTTCGTCCAATCCTACCAGTATACAAATGCTTAACCGGCATCAAAAATCCCCCACTAAACCAGGTATTCCCCCAGGATGACATTAGAATTAAATTAGAAATGAAGCGGGAGGATAATCGTCCGGAAGGAAAGTTTAAGTTGTAAATTGCATTATTTAGAATACTTACATGACAATGAATAATATGCGTATCTTATTGGTAGATGATGAGCCCCGGATAGCTGATACCCTTTCTTTTGGGTTGTTCGAAAACGGATACAACGCTACAGTGGCATATGATGGAGAAACAGGCTATGGCATGTTTCATCAGCAACAATTTGACCTCCTGGTCCTGGATATCAACCTTCCCGGACTGAACGGTTATGAGTTATGTAAACGAGTGCGGAAAGAAAATGCTAAAATACCTATTATCATGCTAACAGCTCTTTCAACATTGGAAGATAAAATAGAAGGTTATGACGCCGGCGCAGACGATTATATTGTCAAGCCTTTTGAATTCAGGGAGCTGATGATGAAGATAAAGGTATTACTCAGACGGAGTAACAATACAGTTCAGCCCACTGGAAATTTACTCCATGCAGGAGACCTTATAATGAATGCCGATACACGTGAGGTAACCCGTGCCGGTACTCCGGTCAACCTGACGGTGAAGGAATCACAATTGCTGGAATTTCTTTTGAGGAACAAAAATAGGGTTATATCCCGGGCAGATATCGCCATAAGTGTATGGGAAATTGACTTTGAAACAAACACAAATATAATTGATGTATATATAAATTATCTGCGTAATAAAATTGATAAGCCTTTTTCTGAAAAGCTTATTCATACACAGGTGGGATTGGGTTATATTTTGAAAGAAACTAAGTAATATATGCCTATTCGTCTACGTATTACTTACCTATTCACATTATTGGCAATGATCATTCTTGGAATTGTCTGCTTTGCCATCTATTATTTTTCTGCTGTTGTAAGATTAAATACTATAAAAACGCGATTAACCAATCGGGCTATTACTACTGCCAGATTACTTAAAAGTTCAGGTCAGATTAATAAAGGCCTCATGCACCGTATTGATTCTCTGACTGCACTATCTTTAAAAAGAAAATGTGTTCAGGTGTATGGTAGCCAGGGTGAGATGATATATTATTATAGTGACATTCCTGGAGACACAATGGATGTGAGTTACGAAATACTACAGCAAGCAAGAAAACGGGAGACATTTTATTTTACAGCCGGCAATAAGGAAGCGGTAGCATACTATGCCCAGGAAAATCAGGAAAGCAACATTATCATTTCTGCTGCCGAGGATGGTGAGGGAAATAAAGCACTTGAACAACTTGGACAAATTCTAATTTTCAGTTTTATCTCTGGCACCTTATTATCATTCGGAGGAGGACTCTTTTTCTCAAGGGGGCTACTGGAGCCAATACGGAAGATTACTGAAGAAGTAAATGATATATCCGCATACAATCTGGACAGGCGTATTAATACCACTGGGAGTAAAGATGAATGGTACAGGCTTTCTGAAACACTTAACCGTCTGCTTGACAGATTAAAAAACGGTTTTGAGCTCCAGAGACGTTTTATTTCGAACGCCTCACATGAGCTGTCTACCCCACTAACGCTTATTTCTACCCAGGTTGAAATAACTCTCCAGCGCAATCGTAGTGAAGAAGAATATCAACGTATTATGACTCAGGTACTGAAAGATGTACAACACATGAATAATCTCGTGCAGACCCTGTTAAAATTTGCAACTACCTCAGGTAATGCAGGTGGTCTCCGATTGGACCCCGTTCGTATAGACGAAGTATTAATGCGTCTTCCTGCCGAAATACAGAATAATACGAAAAACCATAGTGTTGCACTTCATTTTCCGGAACTACCAGAACAGGATGAAAAAATGCTGGTATTCGGGAATGAAGAATTGCTTTTTACCGCCATATCAAATATCGTTTTAAACGCCTGTAAATATTCTCATGATAATCACGCAGAAGTAACTCTCTATTTAAACGAGGAAGAATTTGTTATTACAATTGTTGATAAAGGAATCGGAATGGAAGAAAAAGAACTGGCAAATATTTTTCAACCCTTTTACAGAATTCAGCAAAGGAGTAATGTAAAAGGTTTTGGGCTGGGTCTGGCACTTGCCTCACAAATCATCAAACTGCACAAGGGTGAAGTGAAAGTCACATCTGTAAAAGGAGAAGGCACAACATTTACCATTTATCTTCCTTATTTACAAGTACTTTAATGCAGAAAATATTACTATATTATTAATAGAGGATAACATATAAGATCAAATTCTTTTTTTTCAAAAGCTATTGGTTACCATCTTATAGCCTGTGTCTTAAAATTAGTTTTCCATTTCCTTTAACTTCGCTTTCATAATAGCAATCTCTCTCTCCTGCGATTCTATAATACTATTTGATAATTTTTTTACTTCCGGGTCCTGAATATCCGCATGTTTGCTTGTAAGGATCGCAGAAGAATGATGGGGAATCATGGCCCTCATGTACTCGGCATCACTTATAAAAAATTGCTTTCTTAACATAACAAGTACAATTATAAATATAACTGCACTGGAAGCAAGAATCCTATAATTAAGTTTTTTGTTCGCGTACATTTTACCCATCATTAATAGCATAATCAATGCCATTGGGGCAACCATCAGAATTGTCATGTAGAGCCGGGTAATGCTTAAATAAACATGACTGACCTCATCCACGTTTAAAAACATTACCACATACATAATTATAAACGAAAGGCCCAGCGTAATGAAAAATCTTTTATAACTCATCTTTACATATTTTTGGATTAGTTGGTTAGATTATCCACAATATGCGCTCAATTATAGGGCCATGAATCTAAGTGAAGAGCTCATTATTGTAATTTATTTGCAAATCTGCCTATTGTTAAGCCTTGTACAAGAATTGAAAATACCACAACAATATATGTAATGAAAACAAACTCATCACGGTGCATAAATGGACTAAGTGAAAGTGCAAGTGCTACTGAAATTCCACCTCTAAGTCCTCCCCATGTAAGTATAGCCACGGCATGTTTTTCAAACTTTATCTTGTAACGCAGTAAAAACACGGGGAAAATAACTGATACCCAGCGGGCAAAAAGTACAATCAGGATGCATATTACTCCTATTATAAATATAGTTGTATTCACCTTTACAATCAGCATTTCCATACCAATTAATAAAAAAAGAATGGCATTTAAAATTTCGTCAATTAACTCCCAGAATTTCCCCAGGTAATCACGCGTCAAGTCAGACATTCCTTCCTTTTTTGCTTTATTACCCGTAATAATACCGGCTACAACCATTGCCAGTGGCCCTGACACATGCAGGTGATCTGCAAAAAAATAACCGCCCATCACAATAGCTAAAGTAATTAACACCTCTACCTTATAATCATCAATTGAACGCAAGGCATAATATCCCATATATCCCAGCAGTGCACCAAACAACACACCTCCTATAGCTTCTTCGAGAAATAAACGTCCAATCGCCAATGCTGAAAACTCTCCCCCTGAGGAACGTGCAATCTCTTCTATACTGATAAATATCACTACTGCCACTCCATCATTAAATAACGACTCCCCGGAAATTTTACTTTCAAGTGAAGAAGGGATATTGGTCTTCTTTAGAATTCCAAGTACAGCAATAGGATCTGTTGGAGAAATCAAAGCCCCAAAAAGCAGACAATATATAAAAGAAATTGGCAGCTTGAATAATCCAAAAAGATACCACACAAGACCTCCAATAATAAAAGTAGAAATTAGTACCCCCAATGTGGCCAGTAGCATAACAGCCCATTTTTCCTGCTTCAATTTTTGTGCATCGATATGTATCGCGCCAGCAAATAAAAGAAAGCTTAGCATAAAATTCATCAGCAGATCCTTAAAATCAACAGATTCCGCAAGTTGAACGGCCTTCTCTGATAATACAGAATGAGCGCCTCCCATAAAAGCAAGCACAATCGATGACATTAAGGATAGCGCCATTATTCCTATGGTAGGTGGCCATTTGATGAAATGGTGATTAATGTAAGCAAATATGGCTGTGAGTACAATTGTGATAGCTAAAATCTCCTGTATGCTCATGTATATTTTTTAATTAATAGATAGTCGGAAGTGATTAATTTAAAATTAGATAATCAGGCGCACTCCTCCAAGATCTGAAACCCGATGAGAAAAACGGTCACTAGGTGAACTTATAAACATAAAGTTTATTGGAATATTCCATTCTTTACTTAGCTTTTCAATCATTTCAGGACAAAATGTACCATGTACCTGTACATATTCTATTTTGATATCTGGATATGCCCGATCCAATACTTCCAGATCGCTTAGAAAATGATCCGATATTCTAATGCTTTCATTTAATACAGTAACTATTTTAAGTTTCCTTGTAATTTCATTCTCCTGCACATAGATCATTACTTTATTCAATATTGAAATGTCGTCCCCTTTAGTAAAGTAAATAAATTCCTGCTCCTGCAATTTCTTCAATGTTCGGGAAAGATGGAATCTGCTTATAGCTGCTGCATTTTTTAATTTTATAAAAAACTTATCCACTACAACTAGCATGTACTTCAGAATTTCATTCCTATTTAAGAGTAGAAATATAATTATGATGGAAGGCAGGAAATACTGCAGGAAGACGATAAGGTAACCTGCATGCAAAGATATATTACCATAAAGGGCAGCAGCTACTGCGCAAATAGCGATAGCAACAGAAAAGGTGCTTGCCTTTTCATGTCTGGGCAACCGGCTTCTTTTAATTTTTAGCAGGAAATTTCCAAATCCAAAATAGATCATTACCAGTAGGAACGAAATAGTATAAACACCTGCAAGAGGGCCTAGCGCCCCATGAGTAATAAACAGTACTGACAAACAAAGTAAATAAAATAGAATCAATATTCTTGGAGTACTACCATTTCTATTTTCTTTCAGCAGAAATTGTGGTAAAATACGGTCAAGTGTCATTCTTTTTATCAATCCATTGACACCAACATATGAAGTAAGGAGCGCTCCGCTTAATACCAGTACAGCGTCAATTGAAATGAATATTTGAAGCCAGTGCCCACCTGTATTATTTCCCAGGTAAGAGAGCAAGGCTTCTTCATGACTTATAACATCCGAAATCGGGAGAACCATTATTGCCGTAAGTGCCATCAGCGGATTAATAATAGTAACCGCTACCCACATATTTCTCAGGGTTTTTCTGAATACTCCGTTTTTTTGTTCTTCTACAAAGTTAGCAGAACTTTCAAAACCAGAAATCCCAAGCATTGCAGTACTAAATCCTAAAAACAAAGCAACCCCAAAGCCACCATTCATTGGTGTATGAAAATTAAGTTTTGCAATATTCAGCCCGTGATAAGTAACATACCATATGCCACTAATGATAAGCGTTAACATGGCCAATATATGCAATACAAAAATGATAATCGCAACAACCGAGGATTCACTTATACCTGACATCACCAATAGCAGAAATACGGTGATCAGTAAGGTAGTTGCTAAAATAACATTAACGGACGGGAAAATACCATGCAGGTAATGCATAGCTTCACTTGCAGATATTACCGCGGTCGTCATATAAGATAGTATAGTAAGGCATGCTGCAATGGATGCATTACTTTTACTGGTAGTATTTAGCAGAACATTATAAGCTCCCCCGTTTAATGGAAGTGCACCTACCACTTCACTATATATTTTACGGAAGAGAAACAATACTCCTGCCACAATAAGTAATGCCAGCCAGGCATATTGTCCCGCATAGATAATAGTAAGAGCAGATACATACAGGCATGACGAAGTAATATCATTTCCACAAATTGCTGTAGCGGCGAGTTCACTTAATTTTTTAGGATGTTTCATACAGGTATTTCTTTAGCCTTTAGACAGCCATGATTCTAAATTAACACAATAATGCCGGAAAAATAGTGTATCCCTTATTTTCGGGCCGATTTAAGATGTTTGAGTATCTTTAATCTGATGTTTTCATATAACACAATAAAATATATGGCTAAATCTCCTATTGAACAACTACTTCAACCTGTTAACAGATTTATACATCAGGAATTTACAGGTGGAATTATTCTTTTTGTAAGCGTATTGTTAGCTATTGTCTGGGCAAATTCTCCATGGCAGGAATCTTATCATAATCTGTGGGATACAAAATTCGCCGTTAGCTTTGCAGGAAAAGAACTTGACCAACCGCTTCATGTCTGGATAAATGATGGTTTAATGGCTATATTCTTTTTTGTAATTGGACTGGAACTAAAAAGGGAATTTATGGCCGGCGAACTTTCATCTATGAAGAAAGCATCTCTTCCTATGATGGCTGCTTTGGGAGGAATGTTAGTTCCTGCAATTATTTATTACTCAATTAATAAAGGCCTTCCATCTGAAAACGGCTGGGGAATACCTATGGCTACTGATATAGCCTTTGCACTTGGTCTTTTATCTCTTGCCGGAAAACATATTCCGGTATCTGTCAAGGTATTTCTTTCTGCGCTTGCTGTGGCTGATGATCTGGGGGCTGTTCTGATAATAGCGTTCTTCTATACAGCACAAATAGCCGTAGCTCCATTAGTTATTTCCGGTATATTGCTCTTATTACTAGGAGCAGGCAATTTTCTTGGTATTCGTAATACCCTGTTTTATCTTATTGTAGGCATAGCTATATGGGGAGGATTTCTTTTCTCTGGCGTTCATGCAACTATTGCAGGCGTACTCGTTGCATTTATGATACCTGCAAGAACAAAAATAGATGAGAACGAATACCTGGATAAAATAAATAAACATTCAGAAGAGTTTAAATTATCTATTCCTCAGAATGGATCTCTTATTACAACGGAACAACATCAAACTATTGAGAAAATAAAACAATTATGCCTTGATGCGGAAACCCCTCTGCAAAAGATTGAATATGCGTTACATCCATGGGTAGCATTTATAATTATGCCGCTGTTTGCATTGGCTAATGCAGGCATGCATATCGGTAGTAATTTCTTTTCTTCTCTCATGAATCCAGTCAGTATGGGTGTAGCCGCAGGTCTCCTTATAGGTAAATTTATAGGTGTACTTACTTTTACCTGGTTGATGATCCACTTTAAATTAGCTGAATTACCTAACCAGGGAACCTGGAAACATATATCCGGCATCGCAATGCTGGCTGGGGTAGGCTTCACCATGTCTCTTTTTGTTACAGGTCTTGCCTTTAATGATGAGATAATGATTGACCATTCTAAATATGGCATTCTCCTGGCCTCAATAATAGCAGGCATTGCCGGAATTGTTATATTAAGGAAAGGTCAGGTCCACGAAAAACAAATGTAAACCGGTTACGTATATATTACCAGAGAATGCTTATAACAAGAATATGACAGAACTGAGGTTTATAAGAATATTAAAAGTTACGATTCGCAGAAGGTTTAATCTCCATCTGGATAAAGCAAATGAGGATGACGTTGTGCTCACTATTAAGAAAAATTCTGATTTTATCGGTGCTAATTTATGGACGCTGATATTTGCCATTTTCATGGCATCGATAGGCCTTAATGTTAATTCCACTGCTGTCATTATAGGAGCGATGCTTATATCTCCGCTAATGGGTCCAATAATGGGAATTGGTCTTGGCATCGGAACGAATGATTTTCAGTTAGTAAAAAAGGGGAGTCGTAATTTACTGCTTGCTACCTTCATTGCTATCTCCACTTCTACCTTTTATTTCTGGATAACACCCTTACATGATGCACAAAGTGAGTTGCTTGCCAGGACGACCCCATCATTATGGGATGTTTTTATTGCTTTCCTTGGTGGTCTTGCAGGTATTGTAGCAGGGACAAGAAAGGAAAAAAGTAATGTTATTCCCGGGGTAGCCATTGCAACAGCATTGATGCCCCCATTATGTACCGCAGGGTTCGGATTGGCTTCAGGAAACCTTTATTATTTTTTAGGCGCACTATACCTGTATTTTATTAATAGTGTATTTATTTGCATAAGTACATTTTTAATAGTCCGGTTTCTAAAATTCAAAAAAATCCACTTTGAGGATAAAGGATATGAGAAAAAAGTATCCCGGTATATTCTTCTCACTATCATCATTACGATATTACCAAGTATTTTTATGGCATACCGTATTGTAGATAAAAGTATCTTTGAGAATAACGCAAGGTCCTTTCTAAGGGAAGAATTCAATTTTAAAAACACACAGATTGTAAATAGATCGTTCCTTTATAATCCCAAAGGAAATGAGATTGACCTGTTACTTATAGGAAGAGATCTTAGCCCCGAAACAATCGACTCCATAAAAGGGAAAATGAAAAAATATCATCTTAAAAACACTAAACTTTCAGTGAGACAAGGCTTGAATGCCAAACAGGAAATTGATTTCACCCAAATTAAAGCCAGTATTCTTGAAGATGTCTTTAAAAGAGATTCCGCTATAAAAGAAAAAGTTACTGTATCATCTTATTCAGAAAAGCAATTGCCCGATATCCGTGAAGAATTAAAATCATTATATCCTGAGATAAAATATTATACTTTATCTAATGTGGTTTTTCACAGTATGGATTCCCTCAGGAATGATACCCTCACACTTGTTATAGCAAAATTTGTTAAACCTATCAGGAAGATAGATGCGAATAAGTTGCAGAATTGGCTCAAACAAAGATTAGAAGCAGATTCCATAAAGTTAATAGTTCAGTAATATTTGTTCATAAAAGGTCATTCAGTTATTATGTACAGCAAAAAATCATTCGTCATATTTGCGATAGTATGCCTTTTTTCAATGATTGCTTTTTCTCAAAGCAAATTGACGAAAGACAGCATGTATGCTGATTCTTTACATGAGGAAACTGAGCAATTATTGATACAGAGCCGGCAACAAAAGCTAATAGATTCATTACTAAAAAGTCAATTGCAAAAAGATCTTTTATCTGCAGCAAATGATAAACAAAAAACAAAAGAACTTGAAGATAAAATAAGTCGAATGGCTATTCAGGATTCCATTCAAAAAGCAGCACAATATAAGAGACTAAGTGAACTAAAAAAACGAGCCACCCGTTTTGCGGTAGCCCCCTTTTCTGATACTTTATTCTATATCTACACCAAAATAGGATCATTTAGCCCCCAGGAGAGGGCTGTAGCCATTAATCAAAGAATAATACAATTATATGAAGATCCATTTTTCCAGTCAGATTCTTTGAAAATAAGCGAATCAGATGACAGTTATGATATTTTATATAATAATGAGAAGCTTGTACTATCTATCACCAGTCTTGATGCTCTTTGGTTAAATAAAGGGCAGAAGCTGCTGGCGAATGAATACCTGGACATAATTAAAAAATCAATTATTGCTGAAAAAAAGGCAAACAGCTTCGATACATGGCTCAAACATTTCGCACTTGTCCTGATCATTATTGCAGGGTTAGCTATTCTGATATTTCTAATCAATAAGATTTTCAAGCATCTCACAAATTTATTAAATCAAAAGAAGGACCGGTATTTAAAAGGATTGACCTTCCGGAAAATAAAAATACTGAGTGCCGAACAACTTCAACAGGTTGCTATAAAAATTAAGAATATACTTAGGGTTGCTGTTATTATACTATCAATATATCTTTCACTTCCACTGTTATTTAATATTTTCCCCGAAACTAAAACCTGGACAGGGAAATTACTGGAATGGATATTCACCCCTACTAAATCTGCACTAAATGGAATCATGCACTTCCTGCCTAATTTGTTTACTATACTGGTTATATATTTCCTTTTCAGATATGCTATAAAAGTGTTGAAATATTTTGTAGATGAAATTGATAAGGGTAATATTACCATTAGCGGTTTTCATGCCGATTGGGCACAAACGACCTTCAACATTACTAAATTCATGCTGTATGCATTCATGTTAGTTCTTATCTTTCCATATTTACCTGGATCTGGATCTGCCGCATTTCGGGGCGTCTCTGTCTTCGTAGGTGTGATTTTTTCGCTTGGATCATCCAGTGCTATCTCAAATATGGTTGCAGGTTTAGTGATTACTTACATGCGTCCATTTAAAATAGGTGACCGTATAACAATCGGGGAAATAACAGGAGATGTAATTGAAAAAACGATGCTGGTTACAAGAATCAGAACTATCAAAAATGAAGATGTAACTTTACCCAACTCTGCTGTTTTATCGGGTAATACGATTAACTACTCCAATAACACCAAACCTGAGGATAAAGGGTTAATTCTGCATACTACCGTTACTATTGGATACGATGTACCATGGCAAGAGGTTCACCAGGCGCTGATAAAAGCAGCATTAAGAACTGACATGATCCTCAGTGACCCCACTCCTTTTGTGTTGCAAACCGGGCTTGACGACTTTTACGTTTCTTATCAGATAAATGGATATTCTAAAGAGGCAAACAAACAAGCCAATATATATTCTGATTTACATAAAAATATACAGGATTGCTGTAATGAAGCAGGGATAGAAATATTATCTCCTCATTATCGTCAATTGCGGGATGGTAATATGACAACTATTCCAAAGGACTATTTAGACAAGAACTATGAAGTGCCCGAATTTAATATCAAAATTAAAAATGATCAATCTGATAATGGTTCTCCCAGCTAAATGAAGCTTGTCAATGCCAACTAAAGATGCAATTGCAGCAGTATAGAGGAATGTGTCAAACATATTGCAGCAGCGGAATTGGTCAGGTGAAAAATCTGAAGGCCTTTTTGTATTTGGGAAGTTTAAGATGGAATCCGGAGGTCATGTCATAAAAGATTTAGACGGTAACGGGTCTGGGGCGGCGAATCCCTCTTTCCCCGCATCTTAAGCGCTAATCTCAAGCTTATATCCTTTGCCGCGTACAACAGCAATTTTGATATTCGGATCCAATTCCAGTTTTTTTCTAAGTTTTGATATGAACATATCCAGGCTACGCCCTACAATAACACCTTCATCCTCCCATATCTCTTTTTGCAGCCGGCTTCTCTCTATTGTCTGGTTAGGAGACAAGGCAAAAATAAGCAGCAGACGTGCTTCAGTTCCAGTCAGGTCTATAGTTTTCTCATTTATTGTCAATTGCCGGTTCTTCGCATCGAACAACACCGAGCCCAAAGTTAACATGTCTGGATTTTGAGCCACAGGCACGGTGCTTCTCGGTTTAACCGATCTAACAAAAACAAAACCAACAAACGCCAAAACCGACAGGCTGCCCAGAAGATATCCATTTGCCGTATTTATTCCTGTCGGTTTAAATTTAAAGTTGACCATGTAACATCCTTTGGGTTGCACCCTCCCTCTACAAGCTACAATATCATCCTTTTTATTGTTGGATATAGCGTATCCATAGGCTACACTGGAGTTGCCACAGTTCAGAACGTTAACTACATAATCACTTGCGAGAGGGTCTTTGGCCAACAAACGCCGGGTAGTATTCACCAGCGAGTCCGGTTGAAAAGTAAACTCATTCTCAAACCTGATCTGGTACTCATTTTCCGCGATCTTTATTACCGGGAGCACCCTTGATTTACTGTCGCCCGACTGGGTGAGTAGCTCATCTCCTATCTTCCGAAGCAAAACTTCTCTCCTGGCGAGATCAAAATCGTCACTGCCGGTCATAATGAATGCCGCGCAAATCACAGAGATAAGCGAGAGTAATATCACTCCCCACAGGTACCTGCGCCTCCCGGAAAGTAAATTTCGGCCATAAAACATACCATTTACAATTTATTTACAAAGGTTACATTTTTATTTACAATGCAAGTTCGTCAGGCTGAAACATATCAAAGTATTTTTGTTGCATCAAATTTAAATGGATATGAAAAATCTAAAAAATGCCTTAAACGAATCTGATTTATCAGCAGATAGATCTATGTTGATTAAACCTACAAAAAATATGAAAAAAGTCATTTATGCGCTGATCTTACTGCTGGTTGTAGTAAGCGGACTGGTATTTGCTAATCGCGAAATTAAAAATGAAACTTCTAAAAGGCCAACCCCAAAATCCCTCTCAGCTGCTGAAAGGGAATCCGAACTGAAGAAATGGGAGGCTACCCCTGAGGGTGTAAAGTTCAAAAAATGGGAAGCGTCTCCCGCAGGTAAAAATGTGTATGCCGGTGCTGCTAAAATAAAGAAACATATAATCAATTTTACAAATATGGAGGCTATTATAACCTCTCTTTCTCTTCCGCCAGGATCAAGATTAGGTTTCGGTGTGATGGCCAGGATTAATGGTGTCGATTACATTGTAACATTTGATCCGGAAAAGTCTCAACTTGAACAATTGCATAGCCTGAAAGTTAACGACAAGATAATTATAAGAAGCCATTACGTATCGTACGCACCCAAGTATTTATACCCAATAGTATCGGGTGAATATGCAGAACGAGATAGTAAAGTAATTTTTAAACGTGTCCCTCGCAAAGGTGGCTGCTGATCAAATAAATTATGAAATACGTATGGTATGCCTTATGCCTGGTAACTGTATTGTACTCTTTTTGCAGAGGGCCAAACAAGAATTTTACCCCCCGGATCATGGCCTCGAACATGCCTCCATTTTATTTATCTCAGTAAATATTTATTGCTACTCAATAAATTTATTTTGAGAAGTAATAAATTATAATTTCCTTTGTTGGAAATTACCACCTCATGAAACCTACATACATTATCGCTACTTTTAAAGTGCTTACCACTATAGGCTTTTATTTTCTCTTAATTATAACAACAGTCTTCCTATTCTTCTCATTGATGAATGCAACCGGCAGTAAATCATTTAATACGCCAATGTTCAAAAACAACAATTACAAGGTGATGTCCTTTAGTGAAAGCAAAGGCAAGACTGAAATCCAATATTCAGCTGACAAACAGCTGCGTTACCAGTTACTGCAAAATGAATACTATGTGCAGATCAATCCATCTACCCCATTTGGATATTATACAATGCTCATTACTTTCATTCACCTGTTACTAGGTATCTTTACCCTCTGGACGTTCAGAAAGATCCTAAAAGAAATCCAGCTGAAAGCTCCATTCGCCGGAAAGATTGTACCACTTTTAAAATATGTGGCGGCTGTATTTATAACGGCTGATTTAATAAATGTGATAAATTATATCATTTTCAATCAATATCTGCATCAACAAATGCCGACAATGGGATTTAAGTTGGTTTCAGAGATAGGTAGTGGATTTATCATTGGTTCAATTACATGGATAATTGTGGCAATTTTTCAACGCGGAGTAGAATTACAAACAGAAAACAACTTAACTGTATAATTATGCCGATTATAATAAACTTAGACGTAATGCTGGCCCGGCGCAAAATGTCTCTGACAGAACTAAGTGAAAAAGTCGGCATTACTATGTCAAATCTTTCCATTTTAAAAACAGGTAAGGCAAAAGCGATCAGACTGGAAACGCTTGACGCGCTATGCAGGGTATTGAATTGCCAGCCAGGAGATCTTTTGGATTACACAGAATGATGTCACCATAAGATCCTGAATTTATTATTGTCCCATTTTTTCTTCTAAATTTTAGAAACACCGGGTATTTAAATGTTATATTTGCTCCACCTATAGCGCTAAATCTGACTAAAAAATCGCTATAAACTAGAGACACAACACAAATTCTGAAATATTTTAACCACAACAATATTTGATACCCTTAGTAAGCATGCCAGCTACGCTGCCTGCCATCTGTTTTCTTTATACCAATATTTATGAATAAAAAAGCTACCCTTACATTCCTTATTCTATTTTTATTGATATTGGCGCCCAAAGGGTATGCGATTACCCCTCCGGCAATTGCTAACCTGGATGGCGACGCAGTATCTTTTACTGTAGCAGGAGCCCCCGTTCTGCTGGATGCAGGCAGCAATGCAAATGTTACAGCCGGAACCGCGAATAACTTTACCGATGGAATGTTGACTGTTTCTATTACCAACAGTACGAGATTCAGTGAAGATGAAATCAGTATCAAAACTACCGGACAAATTACTGTCAACGCAAACCTGGTCTATTATGCAGGCACCCAAATCGCCGCATATTCGGGTGGCAAATCAGGCAGGAACATGAAAATCCGGTTTAACAGCAATGCCACAGCCACGGCTATTGATGCATTATTGCAGAGTATTACCTACTATGACAATTACAGCTACTGGCCCTCTACGGACACACGTATCATTCAGTTTATTTTAAGTGATGGGAATGGTGGTATAAGTACTCCTGCTAACATTACGGTATCGTTTATCAATATTAACCACACCCCAATAGCTAATGATGAATATTATGTTGGCGCTATGGATCAGGTCATCTCTAAAACCGCCCCAGGTCTCAAAGCGAATGATTACGATATTGATGGCGATGCCACTACATTTAGTCCTGTCGGTCTACCACTGCATGGTAGCTTATCTCTCAGCAACTCTGGTAGTTTTTCATTTACACCTGACGCTGGTTATATAGGATTAGACAGTTTTACATATAAGTTGTGTGATCCTGCCGGCGCCTGTTCCGGTGCAGCGAAAGCACTCTTCTTTATAGGAGGCGCTAACGTTACGCCCTCCCCAGCCAATGATAATTACACTGTCAACCAGGATGTAGCGCTATATGTAAGCAAAACTACTGGGGTGTTAAGTAACGACAATGATCCTAATAGCGGATCAAGCCGCATTTTCAATCAGGCATCGCTGGTTACGGCACCCGCTCACGGCATCCTCAGACTGGCTGTTGATGGTAGTTTTGACTATTATCCCAATAAGGGATTTAGTGGCACAGATCAATTTGTATATAGTAACTGCGATGCGCAGGGTGCATGTGCAAACGCTACCTGTACCATCACAATAAACAGCGTTAATACACCTCCTTATGCAGTAGATGATGTTTATACAGGGGATGATAATACCGCGATTACCGGCAATGTATTATCGAATGATACTGATAATGAGGGAAATGCACTAACTGCTTCTCTTATATTCGCGGCCGCAAACGGTACTGTTATTTTTAATGCAGACGGTTCATTTACCTATACGCCCTTTAATCCGTTCGGCGGTATAGATAAATTGCAATACCAGGTCTGTGATAATGGCATACCTTCTAATTGTGATACCGCAGAATTGATATTTGTAATTAAAAGCGTGAATGCTACGCCTGTAATTACGACTACAACCCAGGCTGCTGGACAGGAAGATATACCTACAGCTATCAATAGTTTCTATTTTTCAGATCCAGATGCCGACAGCAATGCGGTTACAGTAATATTGTCAGTTAATTCCGCCGTTGGTACATTGTCAGCGAACCCTGCTCCCGGAATTACGATCGTTCCATCAGCGAATGATTCCGTCATTATTAAAGGAATTATTGCTGATATCAATACCTATATTTCAAGCGATAGCGTAAAATTTACAGGTGCTCTTAATACATACGGTAACGTAGTGCTGACTATTACAATCAACGATGGTGGATTTACCGGCGAAGATCCGGGTACTTCAGGAGATGCAGGCAGTGAGGAAAGTACCAAAACAATTTCTTTCAATATTACAGCGGTCAATGATTCACCCGTAATTACCGTACCTGCTGCCAAAACAGTAGCCCTGAACACTAATCTTGTTATCAGTAATGAAGTGTCTGTGTCCGACGTGGATGCAGGATCAAATTCCGTACAGGTAACAATGACTGTCACCCACGGTGTGATCTCGTTATCGTCTACAGCCGGACTGGTATTTTTGATTGGCTCAGGCACCGCCGATGCTACGAACACATTCTCTGGTACACTTACAGATATCAACAACGCTTTAAGCACAATTATATACACTCCAACAGGTAATTATACAGGTACCGCTACCTTACAGATCACAGTTAATGACCAGGGTAATTCAGGTAGCGGTGGATCAAAAACGGATACCAAAACAATTGATATTGCAGTCGGACCATTAAAACCATTCATCATCAACGTCACTTCAACTAACCTGGATCAGGTATATAAAACAGGGGATATCATTACCGTGAAAGTTGTATTTAACGAGGAAGTAATTGTAACCGGCACGCCGGTGTTAATTTTGGAAACCGGTACTGTCGATCAAAATGCCGTTTATGCTGCAGGTACAGGCACAGATACGCTGCAATTCACTTATACTGTACAAAGCGGCGACCTGTCTGCCGACCTGGATTATACTTCAATGAATGCATTAAGCGGTGGTACAATTAAGAATAATACCAGCAGTAAAGATGCATTGTTAGACCTGCCAGCACCGGGCGCCACAGGTTCATTATCTGCTAATAAAAATCTTCAGATAGATGGTATAGCACCCGTAGTCACTGCGGTTACTTTACCCTCTGACAGCACCTATAAAACAGGAGATGAACTGAAATTTGTAGTCAATTTCAGTGAAGCAATAACGCTCACTGGTGCCGCTTCATATTTGCCCATACAGGTTGGGGCCAATACTGTAAATGCCACCTTCCTGTCATCCACTTCCACAAGTGTGACTTACCACTATACCATACTGGCAGGACAACAGGATACTGATGGAATAGGAATAGGACAATTACAATTGAGCACTACTACAATCACAGACATTGCTGGCAACAATACCGTACTTACATTTACTCCTGGCAATACCACGGGTATACTTGTAGATGCAGTGGCTCCTTCAATAAATAACTTAACCGTTACGCCAGGATACTATAAAGAAGGTACAAACATTGATCTTACCGTTACCTGGCAGGAAAGTGTGCTCGTAACAGGTACGCCACGTATCAGTCTACTGATAGGAAGCACATCCGGGTATGCTACCTATATAAGCGGTTCCGGTACTAACACACTCACATTCCGTTACACCGTGCAGGCTGGAGATAATGATACTGATGGAATCGGGATCGGAACAGTGATTGCTATGGGCACTATCAAAGATGCTGCTGGTAACGCTGCGGATCTTACTATTAATTACGCGACTACGCCGGGAATTGTATATGTGGATACCAAAGCACCTGCCGTAGTAAACGTAACGGGTCCTGCCGATGGCACTTATCATGCCGGACAAATACTTAGCTTCAACGTAAATGTAGATGAGACTATAACAGTAGACCCTACAGGCGTAACTCTGCCCGTGACGATCGGCACCATGCAGGTAAATGCGACACTCGTAAGCAGTAGCGCTACCCAACTGGTATTCAATTACACGGTAGTCAACGGTGATTCCGACAATGATGGCATTGCTGTAACAGGCCCCCTAAGCGTTCCTGCAGGTAAGATCACCGACCTGGCAGGCAACGAATTGCTCCCTGCACTCAACAACGTCGCCTCATTGAATGCTGTGCTGGTAGATGCTTCAGCTCCTATTGTGACTGCCGGCCAATCTTTCAGCTTGTTTGAAAACAGCAACAGTAGTACGATCATTGGTACTATAGTGGCAACAGACAATAGCAGTACCTTGAAAAACTGGCAGATCACACAAAATGCAGATACAGACAATGATAATGTGCCCGCATTTGCTATCGATGCCACAACCGGACAATTAACTGTAAACGATGCTGACGAATTCAATTTCGAAAAAACTGCTCAGTTCAATATCGCTGTAACTGTCAGCGATGGATATAATACAAGCGCTGCAGGCATAGTCAGCATCTTCCTGAAAGATGTGAACGAAACGCCGACAGTAGGCACAGTGACGGATCAGACAATCTGCGCAGGTGGTGAGCAGGTTGTTACGGTCACCGGCATCTCTGCAGGACCAGAGATCGCTCAAACCACCACACTTACTGTTTCGGCAGACAAAGATGCATTCACCACACAGACTGTCACAGACAACGGTGATGGGACTGCAACATTGCGCTATGAGCTGAAAGCGGATGTGACAGAAAACGCTACTGTTACATTAACCGTGAAAGATAACGGGGGGACTGCCAATGGCGGTGTTGATGAAATCAGTACACAATTTACTGTAAACGTATCCGTTCCTCCTGTTCTCAGCATCAGCAGCGATCAGGGTACTACCGTGTCAAAGGGTGCTACCATCTATCTCACTGCCACAGGAGCTGCAACCTATACCTGGGAGGATGCTGATAACATTCTTGGCGGACAAAACACCGCTACTTTAAATGTTCGCCCACAGGCAACGGCTACCTATACTGTAAATGGAGTAACAGCCGGAGGTTGTACCGCCCAGGGATCTATCGTTATCACAGTAACAGATGATTATAAACTGGATGCTACAAACCTGCTGACACCAAATGGCGACGGTATTAACGATAAATGGGTGATCCGGAATATTGACAGTTATCCTGATAATGAGGTGAAAATATATGACCGCACAGGCCGGTTGATATATCACAAAAAAGGATATCAGAATGAATGGGACGCTACAAT
This sequence comes from Chitinophaga sancti, assembly GCF_034087045.1. Classification (NCBI taxonomy): domain Bacteria; kingdom Pseudomonadati; phylum Bacteroidota; class Chitinophagia; order Chitinophagales; family Chitinophagaceae; genus Chitinophaga; species Chitinophaga sancti. The sequence continues at coordinate 7,466,094 of NZ_CP139247.1, forward strand.
TAATGGATCTCCGCTGGCCGAAGGTACTTACTACTACATTGTAACGTTCCCTTCAGGACATCATACATTTAAAGGATTCATCACTATTGTTCGCGATCAGAAATAAATAAAATGAAAAAATTCTATACCCTTATACTCTTAATTTGTAGCTCACAGACATTACAGGCGCAATCTGCTGGCAACGCTGTTTCGAATTTTGAACCACCGGAATCACAGTACTTTTTTAATCAATACCTGGCTAATCCGGCAATGGCCGGACTGGATTCAGGCATTCATATCAATGCTTCCTACAGACGTCCGTGGGATGCTATACCTGGTGCGCCCATTACACAAACTTTTACTGCCGATGCGAACCTGAAGAACAGGGTCGGTGCCGGATTGAATATTTTCAACGATAAGTCTGGCTTATTGCAGCGTACCAAGGTAGGGCTTACTTATGCATATCACCTGCCATTGGGCATGCATGCACAGGCGTTACATTTCGGATTATCACTGGCGCTGGACATACAGCGTCTTGATACCAAAAGCGTAGATGGAGAGACAAATGACCCGTCGCTGGGTCGTTTTAACAGGCGGGATAATTACTTTGAAAGTGATTTTGGGGTGGCTTATACTGATCAGCACTTAACAGTTCAGGCAGCCTTGCCGAACCTGATATCGACGTTTAAAAACGATAACCGGGATGTTTCCGGACTTGCCACTTACTATACCGCAGTCTCTTACAAATTCTATACGGGTACGGAGATTTCTAAAGTGGAACCTAAAATCGCCTACCGGGGTGTAAATGGCGCTGACAATATTATTGACGCAGGAGTAAATATTGGTTTGCTGGATGACTGGGCCAATGTATCAGGAATGTATCATAGCAGTGGAAGCGTAAGCGCAGGAGCAGGATTTAATTACCAATCACTTTTTTCCGTGCAGGTGATATACATCACCCAGACTACGGGCTATAGTACTATTATGGGAAATAGTTTCGAGATCAACCTGCGCGTGAATATCGCGAAATAGATACAGCTGATCAGGAATATAGGGGCATATGTTGAAAGACATATGCCCCTATATTATTTATACCCATTTAGAGTGGGTCATACAGACTTTATTATAAGTTGACAAAGTGAACCGAATATAATGAAGGCTAAATTTATTTTATAACCTGGGGATTATTATAGGAGAAAGATATCTGCTCTTTTCAATTAGATCAAAACAGTATGCAGGCAATTCAGGAATCACTTTCCTGTTCTGATCGATCATATCTGCACGACATTATATGGTTGAGCGGCAGGCATTTTTTTTCGCAACAGTAACTGCAAAATATTCATATAGTGCTACCTGTGAGCCTATCATTAATAAACCATAAAAAATATCTTCTACTGGTATTGTCAGTATTCTTAATCCGATTATTTCATTGTTGTTATACCATACTATAGGTTCCGCAATCCAACTGCCTGTGAGAAGCCCATTAACGATTACAAACGGTATTAACATGATTCCATAGCAAAGATAAAAATTCCCTATCCAATGTCTTTTCCTGCTATACCAGATGAAAATTGTCAGCAGCAGAAAAGTAGTAGCCGGGTATTTATAATGCGAAAAGAAAATTGTTATGCTTATGCCACCTATCATCATTATCCATGAAATAAAGGCCGAAATACGCTGTGATAGCTTAAAACCTGGCCAAAGCGTTTTAAGACAATGATAGGAAAATATACAGGCATACGGTATGCATAGAAAGAAAAAAACTTCCTCTGCTGGCAGTGAGAAAATGTGTAATCCCGTTATATATGCATCATTGAATCCCCAAACATGAATGCTGGTAAAATAGATATCCCAGCATATAAAAATACCGCCTGACAAAAACAGTGCGGGAAATAATATGGGCCATTTTTTATAAAATTGCAGCCGGGGATGGAATGTTGCAAGTAATGGAACCAATATCGCCCCCAGGTCAATTGCCAGGTATGTATAATGCATCTTATCTGTTTTTTGCCACCTCTTTAAGATAACGGACAGGAAAGAGCAACATCCCAAAGCATTCTCCATGATGCTTGCCCAGGTGCTTGTGATGTATTTTATGAGCACGTCTGAGTGCTTTAAAATAAGGATGATCACTACTTCTCAGCCATTTGAATCGCTGATGAACGAAAACGTCATGTACCAGGAAGTAGGTAAATCCATATAGTGTAATACCTGAAGCCAGCGCAATGAGGTAAAAATTCTGATGTACTGTACCAAGCAGAAATAAAGCGATCCCAGGCATTGCAAAAATCAGGAAGAAAAAATCGTTCTTTTCCAGAAATTGTCCTTCCGGTTTTCGATGGTGATCTTTGTGTAAAAACCAAAGGGGGCCATGCATAATGAATTTGTGTGTAAACCAGGCAACACCTTCCATTGTAACAAAGCTTCCCAGCAATAGGATAATGAATATTACCAATCTCATAGTTGGATCTGATTAATTGGAAACAGTAATGTTTGCAGCATGATACCTAATTTATGGCGATTAGGTACCCTGATTCTTTCTGTCAAAATCCGATGGGGCGGCAGGTTCCGGATTTTATTGAAGAGCACCTGGTAGTAGGCATATGCCAGGTAAACTCCCTTCCTGGAACTTAGCGGTAATTGCATTATTCCAGGCAAAGCTTCCCTGAAATCTGATGCTATTTCAGATTCTATCGCAGATTTATCTCCGGATGTAAAGTTGTTTAAATTCACAAATGGAAAGTAGTGTCTGCCCAGTTCCTGGCTATCAGCTTTTATATCCCTCAGAAAATTAACTTTCTGAAATGCTGCGCCAAGTTTCATAGCGGAGGGTAACAGCTTTTCGTATAATGCTACGTCGCCATTTGTAAAAACTTTCAGACACATCAGTCCTACTACCTCAGCCGAACCCAGAATATATTGTTCATAGATACTATGGGTGTAATAAAGCTGGTGGAGGTCCATTTCCATACTATCCAGAAATGTATCCACCAGCTGCTGTTCTATATTAAAGTCATGATAAACTTTTTGAAAGCTATTTAAAATCGGGTTGAGGCTGATTTTATCCCTGATAGCCTTATAAGTTTCCTCTTTGAAATGGCAAAGCAGATCTGCTTTATCATACTCATGAAATGAATCCACTATTTCATCAGCAAAGCGAACAAACCCGTAAATGGCATATATAGGTGCATGAAAACTTTTATCCAGCAATTTGATACCCAAAGAAAAAGAGGTACTATATTCCTTAGTAGTCAATTTGCTACAGGCAGCACTAACTTTATCAAATAAAGTCTTCATGGGTAAAGATTTTTTGATTTGAAATATGATTAGCAACCAGTTCTCCGGAAAGGATGGCGGGAGGTACGCCAGGGCCAGGAACTGTCAGTTGCCCTGTAAAAAATAAATTATTGATCTTTTTATGGCGGATAGATGGCTTTAGAAAGGCTGTTTGTTTTAATGTATTTGCCAATCCATAAGCATTCCCTTTGAATGCATGATAATCTGTTATGAAATCGCTGCAGGCATAGCTTTTAGAGAAAATTATATCCTGTTCAAAATTATCGCCACAGAAAGTAGCAGTCTCCTTTAGTACCAGTTTGAGGTAATGGTCGCGTATGATAGGGGTATCTTCAAGTCCTGGTGCAACGGGAATCAGGAAAAAGAGATTTTCCATTCCCTCAGGTGCCACTGTAGTATCTGTTTTTGAAGGACAACAAAGATAGAATAGTGGATGGCTTGGCCATGCGGGTTTGTTATAGATGGCCTCAGCATGTGCCTGAAGATCATTTTCGAAGAAAAGGTTATGATGAAGCAAGCCTGGAATTTTACGTTTTACACCTACATAATAAATGAGGCAAGAGGGAGCCATTGTGCGTTTATCCCAATAACCGGCTGAGTAATTGCTCATTGCAGGAGGAAGCATTTTCTGATCTGTATGGTGGTAATCTGCTCCGGATATGACTATGTCCGCGTTCAAAAAACCATTGCTGGTATTTGCGCCGGTTACTTGATTATTAATAACAGAAAGGCTGTCTACTTCTGTATTCAACAATATTTTTACCCCGTATTCTTCGGCAAGGGAGGTAAATGCCTGTGCCAGACGAACCATACCACCCATGGGATACCATGTACCCAGTTTCATATCCGCATAGTTCATCATGCTGTACATAGCCGGTATTTTTTTGGCAGTAGCGCCAAGAAAGAGAACAGGGAATTCTATGATCCTGCGTAATTTCTGGTGTTTAAAGTAACGGCTCGCATGACTACTGAAAGAGCGTAACATGCGCATTTTAAATACAGATTTTAATACTTCAGTATTGCATAGCTCTCTAAAATGAAGTCCGGGTTTGTTCACATACGTCTTCATTGCAGTATGATATTTGTACCCGGCATCCACCATAAATTTATCTAACTGTCTGCCTGCACCTTTTTCGATATTTTCAAAAAGATCACGCATACTGGCAAATGAAGCCGGGAGTGCCACAAATTCATCTTTCCCGAATATCACCTGGTAGGAAGGGTCGAGCCTTACCAATGATAAGTAATCACTGATAGATCGGCCATGCCGTTTAAAAAAACCTTCAGCAACATCTGGCATCCAATACCAGCTTGGCCCCATATCAAAAGTGAATCCAGCACTTGTAAAAGCCCTTGCTCGTCCCCCTGTCGTACTATGTTTTTCAACAATTGTTACATGATAACCCTGGCTAGCCATCGTGATGGCGGCAGATAAACCGGCAAATCCGGCTCCAATTACCAGTACTTTATTATGCTTGTTTTGTTTCATGTTTTCCCAAAACTCTTAAACAAATATACTGTTTAAGTTTAGGAAACAAAAATTAAACAGAGTTTTTTGACTAAATACAATACATGTGCTATCTTGGATGGCGAAACTGGAAGCAATGACATCTGACATGTATTCAATAAAGGACCTTGAGCTATTATCAGGCATCAAGGCACATACAATCAGAATCTGGGAAAAAAGATATGGAATCATTAATCCTGGAAGAACAGACACAAACATCCGGTTTTATACCAATGAGGATCTTAGAAAACTGCTGAATATCAGTCTTCTAAATCAGCATGGGTACAAAATATCTGCTATCAGCAACATGTCTGAAAAAGAAATTGGGGAAAAAATAGCAGCTGTTTCTATTGTAAGTCAGACGGATACCTATCTCGAAAGCCTATTACTGAGCCTCATTGAAATGGATGAGCTGCGATTTAATAAAACTTTTACCGCTATTGTAATTAGCCATGGATTTGAAAAGTCGTTTATAAAATATATTTTCCCATTCTTCCAACGGATAGGCATTATGTGGCAGATAGGAGCGATCAACCCTGCCCAGGAACATTTCCTTTCCAACCTCATTAGAAATAAAATCATAGCTGCTACTGAAACAGTTACTCAGCCCCCGGACCCAACCCTGGGTACCGCACTACTTTTTCTGCCGGAGAATGAACTGCATGAAATTGGCCTGTTATTCTACAATTACGCACTGAGGGCAAGGGGATTCAAGACTTTTTACCTTGGACAGTCTGTTCCATACGACGGGCTGGATCGTGTAATTGCTATCTGTAAGCCGTCATTTATTATTACCAGCCTTACTAACCCGCTTTCCAATGAAGACACGTTGTTATATTGCCAGAATTTGTGCGCTTTAGCCCCGGAAGTAAACATTTACTTTACCGGCCCCATGCCTGAAAATATACATGATAAACTGCCAAAAAATGCCTTGCTGGTCAATGACCTGATTGCCCTAATGAAAATTTAACGGATAAGCAGTAGCTTTTGTTTAACTTTTTAACAAATTTACAAAACAAACTTGCCTTAAAAGGTCTGCCCTTTTTTGTGATTGCTTTTCTTTCGAAATCACTTTTTTTGTGCTAAAGCTTGTCCTTAAGATATTCCTGGTTGTTAAAATTTAAATCTTCCAAATTCCGATGCCCCGGCCCTCGTCCGCTTTCCGGGGAGACTACCGCTACACGCGACTGCTAACCAGCAAACTTTAAAAATTTACCTACCTTCGCAGCTTGAAACTAACTACCACACTCACAGAAATTGCACGCGCTGCTGAAGAAAAGGAAGCTGAAAATCTCGCATTCAGATCCTACCTGCAATCGCAAAACTCAGATGACATAGATGAGCTTGTACAGGAACTGGATACCCTCATCACCCCACAAATAGACTGCACCTCCTGTGGTAATTGCTGCCGTAACCTTATGATCAATGTTACGGAAGATGAAGTCACCGCATTAGCCACACATCTCAATACCACCAATACCGAACTCAAGGAAAAATATATCGAAACCGGCTCCAGCAATGACATGATGATCATCAACACCATCCCCTGTCATTTTCTGCACGAAAGCCGCTGCACTATTTACGAACACCGCTTTGCCGGCTGCCGTGAATTTCCAGCATTACACCTGCCAAAGTTTAATAAACGCCTCTTCACCACTTTCACTCATTACAGCACATGTCTGATTATTTACAATGTAGTAGAAGAAATGAAGAAAAGAGTATCATTTCATGTATAATGTAGTAGTAGAAAAGATCCTCCATCATTTCATGTGTAATTGTAAATACTAACAATCTAACCCTTCACCTGTGAATACCCTCACTACCACTCACCAATGCAAAATTATACCGATAGATACCATGATTCTTTACCGTTACCGCCAACTCCCCATTGGCCAAAGCAATGGCACCCAACCCAACTTTGGCATCGGCCGGCAATCCACTGGAAGTATTCTTCCAGGTAACACCATGATCTGTGGAAATGAAAATTATTCCGGGGTCATTTACCCCCTGAAACAGGGAAAACAGACAAACAAACAATATGTATTTCATGAGGGATCATTTTCTCCAATTTAAGCTATTTTAAAATGCCTCATTCAACCCCAAAAAGAACCCCTTCGCCCCAAACTTCCCCCAGGCATAATCCAGGCACAAATTCGTTCTCGTCAGCTTATTAAACAACACCCGCAAACCCGCACCACCACCCGGTTGCCACACCTGAAACAACTTTGTACCAGATGCATCATTCGCCGTCTGCATATGAAAGAACGCCACCCCACTCAGGAACTTATTTCTTAATATCGGAAACCGATACTCTACCTCTGAATAGTTATATTGCCTCCCTTTAAAATACCCTACCGTATACCCCCTCCCACTTCTAAACGAGGGATCCTTGCTCGTACCCGGCAATTCCAGGTAAGGAATATTCCCTGCTATCAAATAAGATCCCCAGTTCCAGAATGCCACCACATGCTCCGGATTCCGCTGCGACAAACTAAAGTATTTTCTAAAATCAGATGTAAACTGCAACGCATTCCGCGTACTCGCCAGCCAGGTTTGATTCAACCTGAAACCCGCATCTATATACATCCCTTTATATGCCCGGTTCTGGTTATCCCGCGTGGTATACTGTACATTGAACAATAACCCGTTTGCCATATAGTGATCCCTGTGAAACCCATGCCTGTCACTATAAATATCATAAGGCGTATTCCCTGAGGTATCCGTTTCGGTGAGCTTTCTCCTGATATCAAATGATACCCCCGCCCCTAAAAACAAATGTGGCACCACCTCCTTATACACCTTCTCCCTGAAGTTATAAAACTGTGCATGCAGTCCCCGCGCCTTTCTCTCAGGATTTGCCAGCTGTTTATCCGTGGCACTACCCGCCGGATCTATTCCTATACCCAAACCATAATCAGGTGTCACCGTTTTTGCAGCTACCAGGTTCCCCTGAAAATTCCATTTATTCCCCGGTGTGTAGATATTATGACTGATGTAAAAATATATGATCCCCTTGGTGGTAATTGATGCTGAAGTGGCACCTACTGATAATAACGTATTCGAATCATTGCCCAGCTTCCTGCCTGCTACCGCCTTGATCCCTATCTGTGACCCAATACTGGGATTGGAGGCGATATTCGGAACGATGATGATACCCGAAGGTTTCTTATTCGGATCCCTGTGCACATGAAAAATATCCCTGACAAGATCGGTAAAGTCAAATTGCGTTTCCAGCCTTTCAACGACTACAGGATTATTCAAATGAACACGCGAAGAATCAACCTTCAGCGTATCGGCAGCCGGTACAGGTACCTGGCCAAATGCACTGGTACAGCAACCTGCCAAAATGAACAGAAACAGGCCCTTCAATAAAACGGTTTTGTAGAGAGGTAACATTAAATTAGCGGAAACAAATTTTAAACCAACATGACAACCTACATGACCGTCACCGACTATATCACTTCGTTTCCCGCTGACATCCAGGCCCTGCTACAACAGGTACGGCAAACCATACAGCAGGCTGCCCCTGATGCTACAGAAACTATAAAATATGCCATACCTACTTTTGTACTAAATGGCAATCTGGTGCATTATGCGGCATTTAAGCACCACATTGGGTTCTACCCTGCCCCAACAGGCATCAGGGCATTTGAAAAGGAATTAGCGCCTTATAAACAGGGAAAGGGATCGATCCAGTTTCCCTTTGATCAACCCCTTCCCCTGGATCTTATTACTAAAATTGTTATTTACCGTGTAAAACAGAATGCCGAAAAAAAGAAGAAATAGCTTCCCCTTTAAAATTACTTACCCCTTTTTCAATTCAGCTACAGGTATGGAAATTATCCTGCCTACCGGCCTGCCTTTTTTAAAGCTCACAACCCTTAGCATTACCGCATCTTCCGGCAGCACAAAAGGCCCCTTGTATAATAAAGACTTTATATCCGGGAATGAATTATCCACACTATAATGCATTTCCAATCCATCTATTTCAGGAATAAACGTACACACACCTGACTGCAGGGTTACATCCGGCTCATACATACAAGGTGCATAATTAACCGTATCCCTCTCTAATAACTTCATATGCTGCTCTACCTTTTCGACAAAGCGCGGCCAGTCTTTCTTTGATGCCGGACTCCACAAACTCTCCGCCACCGCCAATCCACGTGGCCAGGTCATATATTCTACCTTGCTGAAATCGAAGATCTGCTCTGTCCACAAATTTGCCTGCCCACCTAAAACGTAGGCTGGATCTACACCAGCAGGTACCGGGTTGAATGCATACACCTTCTTCAATCGCAGGTTTTCATACACCTTTGATTCCATGTATTTATTTCCCTGCACATAGTCAATGTACACATAGTTGTTCGGGGTCATCACTACCTGGTGTTTCAAACGGGCGGCCTCTATTCCCCCCTTCTCGCCTCTCCAGCTCATAATGGTAGCATTTGGTGCCACTCCACCTTCCAGGATCTCATCCCACCCTATCAGTTTCTTACCTTTGGATGCAACAATCGCTTCTACTTTCTTTTCAAAATAAGCCTGCACCTCTTCATAGTTCTTCAGTTTTTCCTTCTGCATCAGCGCAGTCACATTCGGATCTTTCTGCCAATAGTTCTTCGCACATTCATCACCACCTACATGTATGTATCCAAAGGGAAATAATCCCGCCACTTCTCCAAAAACCTTATCCAAAAACTTATATACCTCTGGTTTGGCTGGATTGAGGGTATTATCATACCGGGCTACTATACCATGATCCGTCCAATCCATAAAACCCTTTTCACCGGAATACACCTTGTAATTCACTGCATCCTTTGTACCTGACAACTCCGGGTAGGCCACTACCGCAGCCATAGAGTGACCAGGAATATCTATTTCAGGAAGGATATCCACATACTGCGCCTTTGCATATTGTACTATGTCTTTGATATCCTGCTGGGTATAAAATCCACCATAGTTATACTTTGCATCTTTTTCAGGTGCTGAAAACTCACCGTAATAACCATACTTTTCCACACACCATGCACCTACTTCTGTCAACCTGGGATAACTCTTTATTTCTATACGCCACCCACCATCATCTGTCAGGTGCCAATGCAGCACATTAAATTTATAAGCTGCTATTTCATCAATATACCGCATCACTTCTGCCTTTGTAAAGAAGTGCCTGGATACATCCAGCATCATGCCTCTCCACCCTACCAAAGGATAATCCCTGATTGTCAGGTAAGGCACCTCCGGCGTTACCAGCAACTGCCGCACAGTCTGTAACCCATAAAACAATCCATTCTCTTTATTTGCAGTAATATGAATCCCCTCCTTATCAATTTCAAGGAGGTAGCCTTCTGCACCAATACCACTATCTTCTTTTTTCAACAGGGCCAGGGAAATCCTAGTCGTATTCAAACCTGTTATATTCTTCCTGCAATCCGCTTCCAGCTGTGCCTTCGCTAATGATAAGGAAGCACTCTTAACATCCGTCGTCCAGCTGATGTCGTGCCCCAATGCCAAACTGCCACTATGGACTTGCATAGATACAGGCTCAGGAATAATATTCGGTTGTTGTGCATGACTATTTATGTTGCAAAACATTGCCAACATCATAGCGGTAAGTAATCTCATACGTGAACTCTTTATTCCCGATAAAATAAGAAACTATTTCCTATTATCTTATATTTGTTTTGGACGACACGCACACTATTCTAATGGACACAAGACCACTACCAGATGACTCCGCTTCCTACGAGCGCCTGCGACTGCTTGCTGAACAAAAAAACGCAGCTCTCCTTCTCAGTGAAGAGCGCTACCACAAAATGGTGGAAGAAGTGGAAGATTATGCCATCCTTCTCCTCGACATAGATGGCCGTATCATGAACTGGAATAAAGGCGCTGAAAAAATCAAAGGCTACAAAGAAGCAGAAATAATAGGTCGTAACTTCCGCATCTTCTACCGTCAGGAAGATCAACAAAGGCAACTCCCCGAAAAACTCATTCAACAGGCCCGCAGCACCGGCAAAGCCATTCACGAAGGTTGGCGCGTTCGCAAAGACGGCACCACCTTTTGGGGTAGCATAGTCATTACTGCGCTCCACGACGATCATCACAACATCATCGGCTTTTCCAAAGTGACCCGTGACCTCACTGAAAGAAAAATCGCCGAAAACAAGATAAAACAATACGCCAAAGAGCTGGAAGCCCAGAACAGGGACCTCCAACAATTTGCCTACGCCGCCGCCCATGATATGAAAGAACCCCTCCGTAAAGTACAGTTCTATACATCCACACTATTAGAAGGCATCGGCGCCACCCTGCCACCCAAGGAAAGGTCTTACCTGGAAAGGGCCGTAGATGCCGCACAGCGTATGCAGCGGCTCATCGAAGACCTTTTTACTTATACAAGAATATCAGGAGAAGTTCCTGCTTTTGAGCAGGTTCCCCTCAATAATTTAATTGAAGACGTCCTCTCCCACCACCAGGAAACAATCGCATCCATCAACGCCTATATCGAAATCGGCCCTCTGCCTGTCGTGCCCGGCATCACCTTTCAGTTACGCCAGCTGCTGGACAACCTGATCGGCAATTCCCTGAAATACCATCACACAGAGAAAACCCCTCATATTGTTATCCAATCGACCGTATATAATGACAAATGCGAAATCACCATCCAGGATAATGGCATTGGCTTTGAACCGCAAAACTGTGAAAAAATATTTGAAATTTTTGAACGCCTTCACGGTCGTGAAAACTATCCGGGTACCGGCATAGGACTGGCCCTCTGCCAGCGTATCGTACGAAACCATCAGGGTACTATTACCGCTACCGGCCAGGTGAATGAAGGAGCTACCTTTACCATCACCTTACCTATCATTAATATGGAATAACTGCTTCCAATAACAACTGCTTCTAATATGGAATAACTACTTCTAATAAGAAAGAACTACTTCTAATAAAAACTGCTTCTAATATTGAATTACTACTTCTAATAAGGAACAACTACTTCTTTGCCATAAATCTGAAATAATTTCTATACTCCGCTCAATTACCTCGCCACTCCTCCCTCACAAATCCGAAATAACTCCTGTACCATCGCTTGTAATTCAGGCCTGTTATTCGGCTTTACAAAATATTTCACTGCACCCAGCTCTCGGCATAACTGCATATGCTCCGGCTGACTGGATGTACTCCATACCACCTTCGGTATGTTCACCTGCAGTATCTTTTCCAATACCTCCCTCCCATTCATCACCGGCATCTTATAATCCAATATGATCAATGACGGCCACTCAACAGGTGCCTGCTCAGCAAGGTAATCCAATACCTTCTGCCCATTAAAAACAGTATTGATTTGTGTAGTTGGCTGCTCCTGTAATATAGCCTCTATCAATATTTCCTGATCCTCCCTGTCGTCGTCGGCTAACAGGAATTTAAACATTCTCTCATTCATAGCGCGATAACTAATATACTACTTATCGCTTAAAAATCAAACTTCAACATCGCCCTGATTCCCCAAGATGGCACCTCCGGATGATCGAGATAGGTGAACCGCTTTACCACATCGACCCTGATGATCTTAAAGATATTGCCAATACCCACACTTCCCTCTATATAAGGCCCGTTATTCAACGAATAGGTGCCGGATGGGAACAGCATCAGTTTTCCTTCATTCTCACTCCTCAACCCACCCCACAGGAACTTCGCATTCACCACTTCTCTCCATTTCAACCTGCGTAACAATGGCACCTTGTTAAAGAAAAATCCATTGAAGTGATGATCTATATTCACACCTGCATAATGATCGCTCACAAACTCCAAAAAGTTCATCAGGTTGTAAGACTGCAACTGAAAGGAATATGTCTGGTTCGCTCTGTGAATATCGAGCAATGGAAACGGTACCTGTCCAAACAAATATGAACCTTCTGCACTCACATCCGTATACCCCAACTGTGACAAATAAAACCGCTTTGATATATTCAATCCTATATGCTGGTAATTGTATTCACTATTCAGCAATCCTTTAATACCCTGGTTGTACCGCAGTGTAAATACAGGATACTTATCTGTGATCGGTGTGCGGTATAATTTACTCTGGTAAAACTGTTCATGTGGTGCATAACGCAATGTCATATTCACTTCGCTGGTCTTCACACCTGCTACATTGACCACATCTTCATTCACCATTTTCTGGAAAGACAACCCTCCTGCCGGATGCTGATTCCAGTATTTAAATCCAAAGGAATAAGAGAAATGATTCTGTAGCTCATGCATGTACTCTACCTTGAAAAAATCATTGTACAGCATCTGATTGCTGGTGCCGCGCTTGAATGATAACAACACGTTGTTCTCCTGCACAAATTGCAGTTCCTGACCCGGAATCTTGGTATCGTGTTGAAAACTAGCCCTGATGTAATGTTGAGGGAAAGTATAAATTGATTTATTGTTCAATGAATAAGTGGCACTCGCAAAATACTTAAAGCGTTCATCTTTTACCCCATATGCCACATACCCTTCAAAGTAAATCCGCTTGCTCAGTTTCTCCGTCGTTCTGCCACCAAAACGTGGCCGGAAACCTTCCACTGCATTAAAACTGTAGAAAGTATTCACCGGTCCTATTTCAAAAGGTCCGAAGTTTTTAAACCCGATCAATAAAAATGTCGCCCAGTTCACCGCTCTCTTAAAAGAAGGGGTATGCTGCAGGCTATCCATATTTTTGTACACATCCGACGCTGGTCCTGACAATGCAAAAGGACGATTCGACGTCCAGTAACCGGTATCCTTTTTCTCAGCATCTGCAAGCGTTTCTACCGCAGGTCCTGCATAATCTGCAGCAGGTCTTTTTTTATCCAGGAAAAAGCTATCTATCTGCACAATGCGTTCTCCATACATTCCTTTTCCTTTCTCTTTGCTGAGACCAAAATCCATCTTCAGCGTACTTTCTTTCAACTGGTTTCGCTCATCAAAAGTGAGGTTGGCTTCCATACGCCGTACAAAGTTCAGGTTGATACGCTTATCCACAGTCAGTTCTGCCCGCGATATGGCATATGTACCATCCAGCCTGATATACAACCGTCCTTCAAAGAGCAGGTCTGTTTTACTCCGGGGACTGAAATCCAGTACCACCTGATTATCTACAGTATCGGTGATGAAATATTTATAGAATCCTGGTGCACCACCGGCCACAGGACTCAATAACTGGTTCGTCATCACCATGATATTATTCTGGTAAATATCTATATCCTGGTAAAAGAAATTGAGTGTGGAAGACCAGCCCTTATTATCTATCAGATTTTCATCGTACTTCACCTGTTTGCTGGCACGGATAACCTGCTTTTTGGTATAAGGATTGCGACGATAATAATTGTCAGACATCTTTTCTTCCATATACACAGGCAGCATCAGCCTGCCACCAATGGCATTGGAATCCTGCTCTGTAAAAAGGAACTGGTAATTTTTAAAGAGATGCCGGTTACGAAAGCTATCTGTCAGATGACTGAGGGAGAGTAACATCCTTTCATATTTATGATACTCTGCATAGTCATAATTTTCCGGACGGTTCTTTGATTTATGTGCAATCACTTCCCTGATCAGGTCTACGGCAGGATTATTCTTATTCGAATATTTCTGCTTTTTTCCCGATTTGACCACGACTTCGTTCAGGCCATAGGTATCTTGTACCAGTTTTACGTTGATCACCTGCTGCTTGTCGGGTACTACGGCAAATTTCACCGTTTTGTATCCCATTGCGTAAACGGAGATCTGTGTAAATGGTTCGTTGGTCGTCAATGTAAAATGACCTTTTTCGTCAGAATGTGTACCGATTGTTTTGCCAGCAACCACAATACTCACCATCTGCAAGGGAGCATGGGTTCCGGCGTCGGTCACTGTTCCTGACACAATAGTCTGGGCAACAAGAGAAATAGGAAAGGCAATCAATAAAAAATACGATAGTATCGTACACTTCATAAGGTCTTTGTTCGTTCGCGTACAGGTAGCCTGCGGGTCAATACTACAACTGAATCCGATAAATCAGGCCAGCTTATAGGCATATGCCGGAATTGTCGCGACCAGCACTCAGATTCCTGCGATATGACCCTAAAAGCGAACACAGCTATGCAAAAACGGTACATCGACAAACTTTTGACCCTTGTCGCTAATATTAAATGATTATGAACAAAAAGAGGACATTTGAATAAATAATTACCTTACAGTCTGAATAGATTGAATAGAATACCTACAACTTAAAAAAAACGATTGATAGAAGCTGCCGCAAGTGACAAGACCTACATTGTCAACCCCGGCATGGCAATTGAAACTCAGTGTAAACGACTTTATTTATGGACATTTTACATTCGTTCAGGGAACTGGACAAGGTCCTTTTTATGCTTATTAATCACGATTCAGATGTTAAATACCTGGATCCTATCATGATGGCAATAAGAGAACCACTCACATGGATTCCCCTCTATGCGTTTATGTTATGGTTCAGCATTCGTAAGCTGAAACACAATGCAGTGTTGTTTATTATTATGACCCTGGTGGCCTTTGCATTTACAGACGCAATGTGTGCACAGTTTGTTAAACCATTCATAGGCAGACTACGCCCCTGCTATGATCCTGAATTGAACGGTATGGTGAGAAGCCTGGTAGATTGTGGCGGCCAATACTCCTTCCCATCCAATCATGCTGCCAATCACTTTGCATTGGCAACCTACTGGTTTTTTGCAATCAGACATTACTTAGATAAAAAATGGCACTGGTTGTGGATATGGGCAGCAGCAGTATGTTATGCACAGGTGTACGTCGGTAAACATTTCCCTTCTGACGTGTTAGGTGGGGCAATCATCGGTTCGCTGGTGGGTGTTGCAGTTTTTCAGCTTTCACTAAGATGGCAATTCGTCTATAATATTAAAAAGGGTTTATATCAAAAATAATGACTTGAAAAGGGGGTGTATCAAATGTATGATACACCCCCTTTTTAATTCGCTTAGATGGACTCAGTGTACTTCTTAAAATTATCAAGAATTGCCTGCCATCCCGCTCTTTGCATTTCTTCGGGGTTTTGCTTTTCAGGTTCGAAAGTCTCGTTAATATCAGTTGAGTCTCCATGACTGTGGAAATAGATATCTACTTTTCGGCCATCGCCGAGGGTATAGCCGATTTTTTCGTGCGGCTTTACCACATCGTAGGTACCCCAAAAATCAAAGCCCATACTGCCATCTTTTGCTTCCATCCTGGAAGAAAACCGACCTCCCGGACGCAGGTCATTTGTTGCCGTGGGTGTGTGCCAGTCTTCAGAAGCTGTGCTCCATTTAACAATGTGTTCGGGATTACTCCAGATTTTCCACACCTTGTCTACAGGTGCATGAACCGTGGTTTTGATGGTGATCGCGCTCATGGTGTTTGATTTTTATACAACAAATTTAAGTTAAGTCATTTATTCCAATTATGGGCAATTCCGACAATTGCCGGGTACGATGCGTCACATATCTGTTCACTACAGGAAACTGTGCAATGCGCAGGTAGTTGCCATGCAGGTCTTCATCACCTCTATATAAACTTATCATCATAACGACGCAGATCGGTATAGCCTTGTACGGTGGTTACCAGTATACCTGAGACTTCATTTACGTGGGTATTGTTTTACTAACAAAATTAAAAATCACGTAGATTACTTTGAAAACACGCATATCTGCGGAAGTACAGCTATTTTATTAAATAGGTAAAGGTAAGCCTCCATATATTAGCCGTATTCATGTTTGAATTTTATAACTTTAATGTATGAAACGCGCCGAAAGTATCCAGGAATTTTACAATCGTCACCCCGAAGCGACGCCCATGAGCGAAAACGGCCCTGGGCATTTTAACATCTTCAGGCGGCAGGCCTGTGTGACAAACAGCCCATACAGTCGGCGGGACTTCTATAAAATATCACTGATCATTGGTACTGGCAAGATTCACTATGCCGATACCTGGATCAATATTGACCGGCCTGCTTTGCTCTTCTCCAACCCCATGGTACCTTATTCCTGGGAAACGAACGATCCGGATCAGCGTGGCTGGTACTGTATTTTCACGGAATCATTCCTGTCACAGATAGAGAAATTACAGGATGCTCCCCTGTTCAGCATCGGCACGCCTCATCCTGTTTTCTTTCCAAATGGAGCGCAAATTGAGGAAATCTCCTCCATTTTTGATAAAATGGTCAGGGAAATGAACAGCGAATATGTACACAAGTTCAGCGTACTCCGCAATTGTGTTCAACTACTCATTCACGAAGGTATGAAGATGACGCCTGCAGGTTCATTTGAAAAACATACCAATGCCTCGACCCGTATTTCCAGTTTATTCCTGGAGCTACTGGAAAGACAGTTTCCTATCGATACACCTGAGGCGGCACTCAGATTAAAGACTGCCAACGACTTTGCGCAGAGTCTTTCAGTACATGTCAATCACCTGAACCGTTCCGTCAAGGAAATCACCGGCAAGACTACCACTGCGCACATCGCTGCCCGCATTACCCGCGAAGCAACAGCACTCCTGCAGCACACTGATTGGAACATTGCTGAAATTGGATACGCACTGGGTTTTGAGTCACCTCCTTACTTTACTAACTTCTTCCGCAAGCATGCCGGCGTAGCACCGGGCGAAATCCGTAACGGAGCCGTACTTGTTTGAAAATTGTAAGTTTCCGTTTGAATCCCTTAATAGCCGCCTGCTATGCGGCTCCTACCTTTGTAGCTACAAAAAAACACGCACGATATGAAGTACAGAACCCTTGGCAATACCGGCGAAAAGCTCTCCGCTACAGGATTGGGCTGCATGGGTATGAGCTTTGCATATGGCCCCAGCAATGATACTGAAAGCATTGCCACCCTGCACAGGGCATTGGAACTGGGCATCAATTTCTGGGATACGGCAGATATGTATGGCGCTGGTGCAAATGAAGCCCTTATTTCAAATGTATTGCTCCCTAACAGGGATAAAATTTTTATCGCTACTAAATTCGGTTTCCGCTTCAGAGATGGTAAAGCGGGTCCGAGTGGCACTACCAACACGTACTTTGATGGCTCTCCTGGTTGGATTAAAAGCGCTGTGGAAGATAGCCTGAGAAGACTACGCATAGATACGATCGATTTGTATTATGCACATCGTGTAGATCCAAATGTTCCTATTGAAGAAACCGTAGGTGCGATGGCGGAACTCGTGAAAGAAGGTAAGGTAAGATATCTTGGTTTGAGCGAAGCATCTGCAGCTTCTTTAAGAAAAGCAAACGCAGTGCACCCTATTGCAGCATTGCAATCAGAGTATTCTATACTGACAAGAGATGTGGAAGGTGATATACTCAATACTGCCAGAGAATTTGGCACCTCACTGGTTCCGTATTCTCCGTTGTCAAGAGGTTTGCTGATCAATGCAAATGCGGACAATCTGGTAGAAGGTGATTTCAGAAAAGGACTGCCTCGCTATCAGAAAGAGAACCTGGAAAACAATAAGAAACTGGTAGCTGAATTCGCAGCACTGGCAGCGGGTAAACAATGCACGCCTGCACAGCTAGCGCTGGCATGGGTACTGGCACAGGGAGAAGATATTATTCCGATTCCCGGAACCAGGAGGATAAAGTACCTGGAAGAAAATGCAGCAGCGGTGGATATTGCATTGTCAGCAGCTGATCTGGCAGCAATTGATGCGCTGGTGATTAAGTATCCGAATTTAGGAGAAAGATACCTGCCTGGTGCCATGAAATTAGTCAATAACTAATTAAAAAATGGGCCGTCTTAAAACTTCGGGACGGCCCATTTTTATTCAGCTGCCTGATGGAGAGAATTTTCGTACATGCAATTCTCATGACCATCCTGTTACTTACGATACATCCTCTTTTCATTGAAAATAGTTAGTCTGTGTCATAATTTTGATATGACTCTATATGCTTAAAATTTTCATTTCGTGCTTATAGCAACAATCGTTTGTACTTAGAGTCTTAAATCAGTTTTCTTTACAGGCTTAAAAAGCACCAATAAGAGGTCGATTTTTGTAACTTAGTAATCTTATTGAGATGGGGGTAATGCCTCAAGCTCGCGCAGGCGCCTGAGATAATTATTTATCTGCGCCTGCTTTCTTTTTTTAAGCCACTCCTGATTATCCGGTTCCATATATGGCACTCTATTTTTGAGTATAAAATAAGTGGCAATGAGGATTTTGTGTGCAATGGCGATAAGAGCACGTTTTTTACCTCTTCGCACACTTAAAGAGTAATATCTTCTTTTCAGATAAGATTCCTTTGTATGTACAGCGGCCCAGGCCGCCTCCACCAGTGCTGTTTTAAGAGAACTGTTGCCATGATTGATACGTTCACTTTTCTTTTTTCCGGCACTTTCATTATTACCCGGACATAAGCCACACCAACTGGCTAAATGATGCTGATTTGGGAAGGCATGCATATCTGTACCTATTTCGGCTAAGATGGCTGTAGCTGTTTGTTTTTGTACTCCGGGAATAGTCTGAAGTAATTTTACTTCTTCTTCCCATTTTCTTAAGTACTGATCAATACGGTTATCTACCTGACAAAGCAGTTCATTTAGCTGTAAGATAGCAGCTTTAGACAGGTTGAGCATAAAACGGTGATGCTCATTAAGATTACCTTCTAAAGCAAGAATAAGTTCTTGCTTCTTGATTTTGAGCCTACCTTTGGCCAGATTGGCCAATATCATGGGATCCTGTTCTCCATCAATAATAGCAGAGATCATTGACCAGCCGCTTATGCCGAACACATCACTGACAACGCTGCTCAATTTGATATTGGCAGTCTCTAAAATGTTCTGTAATCGGTTATATTCACTGGAGCGTTGGCCTATTACTTTACGTTTGTATCGGTACAATTCCCGTAATTCACGAGTGTATTGGGGTGGAATAAAACTTCCTTTTAGTAGCCCGCTTAGCAATAATTTTGCAATCCAGGCACTGTCATTACGATCAGTCTTATGACCCGGCACATATTTAATATGCCGGGCATTGACCAAAATAAGTTCAAAGTGAGGTTCTAGTATATTAAAAACAGGCTTCCAGTAAACACCCGTGCTCTCCATTGCGACATGTGTAATGCCCGATTCTTCCAACCAGGCTACCAGGTCCTTAAGTGAACTTGTGAAGGTGCTAAAAGTGCGGGTTTGTTCCTGCAAATTATCACCCCTGATGGTAGCTACTACATTCTCCTGGTGAACATCGAGGCCACAGCCACGACTCACAACCTGTTCAAAACTGATATGTGATTGTTCCATGGTAGTACTTTTGTCGAAGGTACCACCATTTTCATAGTCGTTTGTGAATTCGGTTCATGAGGGTTTTCTATGAAAATGTTTTTCATTCTCAGTTGGAGAATTACTTATTTCATGAATGTTTTTTCTGAAAATGGTTTTCATCCCCGTTGGTGAATAACCCCTTCCATGAATGTTTTTATAAGATCAACTCCATTTGAATATTACATCTTTCATAAGGCGTAGCGCGTCCGGCTACTTTTTTAAATCCTAATTTCTGGTATAATCCAATAGCTGGTTTGAGGATCGTATTACTTTCGAGGTAGAGGTTTTTAGCACCCAATGATCGTGCTTTCTCTACAATCGCGCTACCTAGTTTATAGCCCACACTTTTGCCTTGTGCTTTTGGAGATACGGCCATTTTAGCGAGTTCATATTCATACACAGGATCTGCCATTTTGATGAGTGCACAAACACCTACAGGTGTCTCCCCATCTAAAGCCACTAAAATGTATCCTCCTTTATCAAGGATGTATTCGTTAGGATGATCTAAGGCTTTATAATCCGCCTCTTCCATTTTGAAATATGTAGTGATCCATTCTTCATTCAGATCGCGAAAAGCTTTTTGATATTCAGGCGTGTATTCCACGATACGAATGGCATTGCCTTCTCTTAGTTTTCTGGTTTCCATTACACGGCGCAGCAGACTTTTTTCTTCCAACAGGTATTCCCATTCTTCAATCGCTTTCCAAAGGTCATTTCTTGTCTGGGAAGAGATCTCGTCGATGGCCTGTTCCACATCTTTATATTGATCCGCAATCTGAAGGGCGGTATCTTTCCCTTTTTTAGATAACTGCACCACATTCCTGCGGCCATCGGTTTTATCCTTTTTCTCGAGCAGGTAACCGGCCTTTGCCATTTCGGTGGTGATCTTACTCACGGATGGGTGGGTATGACCTATCTCTTTGGCGATGGCGGTGATGGTCTTGCCTTCACCTTTTGAGAGCACATAGAAAACTGGAAACCACTTAGGTTGCATGTCGATACCATAGAGGCTGTAAATCTGCCCTGCGTCCTCAGTGATCTTTTCCGTGAGTAGCCGGAGTCGGCTGCCAAGTGCCATTTTACCCGCATCTTTGAAGAATTCCATTGTTGACATAATTTACGTAACTAGTTACGTAAATGTAATAAGTATTAAAGGAATTACCATCATATATGAAAAATCTCAATAAGTTAGGGTATCTTTGTCCTATTCCAAATGACCAATACCTATGAAAAAATCTATCCTATCCCTGCTTCTATGCCTGCTATTTGCCGGCACCAGTCATGCAGGCTGGTATGTTTGCTATAATTTCAAAGGGAAGATCGGAGACCGACCCATTCATCTCTCTGTGCAGTTGCTGCGCGGGTATGGAGATGATCCGGAAGCCATTACTGTGAAAGGGGTGTATATGTATGATAACCTCAATGAACCTATTGCGCTCAATGGTATACTCAACGAACGTACCCACATGGTTCTGAAAGAGACCATCAATAACCAGCCAAATGCGATGATGGACTTCCTGTTTTACGGGACCAAAATGAAAGGTACCTGGATGTCTTTGAAAAACAACATGACACCTGAGGTGTTAGAACTGGAAAAGATCGGTGAACTGATTGATACAGTGGCGACTTCGAAGATCGCTCCCATCGATATTATACAGAGTGCCAGTCTGAAAGATAAATACCTGGTAGGGGTATATAGCAAGAAAGTTATTGGCAAACAAGCGATTATGCGGAAGCTGAAAATTGTGGATAAAGTGACCAACAAGGTGACCCAGGAAATTGACTTTGAAAAAGTAAAAACTGCCAGTGGAAATGTGTGGACTATTATTTATGGCAATGCGATCGTAGATGATATTAACAATGATGGGAACAAGGATATTACTGTGTGGAATGATGTTGGAAAGCGAGGTGGGTACCTGTATATTATATACGATCCGAAGAAAAAGGAATATGTGTTGAATCCGACGCCTGAGGCAGATGAGATCACTCCCGCAAAGAATTAAATCCTATAAAAAAAACGCTTTTGCCTCCGGCAAAAGCGTTTTTTTTATATACCTCGATTGCCTGCGGCAGGCAAATTTTATTATTTATATATCACATTCAAAGTGATTGGCGTAGCTGCCAGCGCCTTTGAAATCGGGCAATTCTCCTTTGCTCCTTTCGCAATCGCATTAAACTGCTCTTCGCTTACTCCTGGAATCACGGCAGCAACCAGGTCCAGTGTAATCCCTGTAATACCAGGAATAGATGGATCCAGTTCTACAGTTGCCTTTGTATCCAGGTCACCCGCTGTAAAACCAGCCTGTGTGAGCGCTGCGCTCAGTGCCATGGTAAAACAACCTGCATGAGAAGCACCCAGCAGTTCTTCGGGGTTAGTACCTACTCCATCAGCAAAACGGGCGTTAAAAGAATACTGTGTGTTGGTCAACACGTTACTCTGGGTAGAGATATTGCCCTGACCTTCTTTTAAATTACCATTCCAATGTGCATTTGCTGTTCTTTTCATAATATCTGGTTTTTAGGTTTTTTGTGTATTTGTTTGTTGATGTAAAATTGAATCTTTCTTAGCGCAATAATTTTAACCTGGGTTAAAATGTCAATACTGATCCTCTCAGGTATTTCAGTTTCTGAAACGCATCCAGCTCTTTAAAACCAGCATCCAGCCAAAGTTGTTTACATTGAGGATTGGCGTATAAGATCTTTAGAGGCCGGGGTTTTCGGATCAGGCTCTCCATGACCTGGCTGATAAAGTCATCCATGATCACCTCGTCAAATGGATTGAAAAGGAAGATCACACCTACCTGGTCGGGAATATCATATTTTCGGGCGTCTGCGCACACAATATCTACTTTACAACCGTCATACCTGTTTTCCAGGGCGGTAGCGGTTTCAAGTGCATAGCTATATAGCTTGGGCGAGAAATCAATGCCTGTGATCTGTTTGAAACCATATGCAGCAGCAATGGCCAGCACTCTTCCTTTTCCACAACCTACATCCAGGAATGCTGTATCCAGCTCATGCCTTTCTACATGATCAAATAACCAGCTACCTGTGTAATAGTTCACTGGTTCATACATTGATGCATGCTCCAGTTCTGCTGCCGGTACATGTGTTACCAGGTCATCTGTGCCGATTGTTTTTACACCGAACTGCCTTTCGCCGCGAATCTCATACCAGATGACAAAAAATGCCATGCTGATGCCCCAGTGCCAACCGATATAGAAAAAGTAGGAAAGATATCTCATTGGGGGATTTACAAGGTTTAAAAATGGGGTGAGCGATTGGGTCTTATAAACGTGGTATTGTTACAATTCCGGTGTTGAATATAGGAATTTTTCGACAAACCCATCCGGGTCATACTTCCAAATAGGATATTATCTTTCCATTAACGGCAAAGATCCGGATATTGTATAACGGTCATGTATATATAATTGCCATAAGGATTTAAGTAAATCTTTAACAACCGGCGTCCATATAACACGTTTGTAGTAGGCGAAATTCATTCTTTCTGAAAATCAATTCACATGTTCAGAAATCACTCGCAGTAATGTAGCAGTTCCTTTAAAAAGCATTTCGGCAACACCCCTTAACCCTTACCAGATAAGGGTTTCATCGGATTTTTAAAGTTTGGCATTCTATTTGGCTATTGATAAGTATAAAAAACTTGTTATGAAAAAGATAGTTCTTATTACCTGTTTAGTAGCCATTGGTTCAATATACGGTTATAAGGCAGACGCACAGGTTAGGTTTAATGTGAACGTGAATATTGGCAGCCAGCCAGCGTGGGGACCTGAGGGTTATGACTATGCTGAATATTACTACATGCCTGATATCGATGCATATTATTACGTACCTGAACGCCAGTTTATATACCTGGAAGGAAGCAGATGGGTGTTTGCACCGGCTTTACCTCCACGCTTTCATTATGACCTGTATCGCGGTTATAAAGTAGTGGTAAATGATCCCCGTCCTTACCTGCACCCTGGCATTTACAGGAACAGATATGCAGGATATAGAGGAGCATGGGGCCGTCAGACGATCATAAGAGATTCACGTAATCCCCGTTACTTCGCTGCACAACCTCATGGAGGTGGCGGATATTATGGCGGACGTGGTCATGAAGGTGGTGGTCCCGGTTGGAATGGTGGCGGCAGAGGTCATGAAGGCGGTGGTCCTGGTTGGAACGGTGGTGGACGTGGTCATGAAGGCGGTGGTCCCGGTTGGAATGGTGGTGGACGTGGTCATGAAGGCGGTGGTCCTGGTTGGAATGGTGGCGGACGTGGTCATGAAGGAAATGGAGGTGGCCGTGGTGGAGACCATGGCAGACATGACCATTAAATTTTGAACAAGTAATTCTCACTATAAATCACTAGTAATAAAAAAAGGCCCCGACTTCTGCCGGGGCCTTCCTTATTAAATTTCTTGTAGTTCCTCCTGCTTTCGAAGATAGATGCGAGTGTATCGCAGGTTCATCCATTGAACACTATCTACTTCCAGGGGTGACACTTCTTCCAGTTTCTCTTCCAGTTGTCTGATGGAAATTTTGCTTGCTTCCATTTCTTTCAGAGAAACATCTAATAAAGCTTCAACTGCGCCGTCGTCTTTTGCATCTTTTAGTTGGACGATTATCTTCGACGCTAATTCTGCTGTTTTCATGTCATTTATCAATTTTTCCGTTAACGTTTTATCCACATTTTAAGAAGCATATCATCGGAAGCGTCTACTAGCTGATAACTATCCGGAACTTCATCGCCCATACTATAATAGGTGACCAGTCGGGTGCCCGAAACCCTTTGATCCATTATCTCCTGCATGTAGCAGGTATAATAATCGTAAAGACTTGTTGAATAGTTGATCTGCTGGTCGATACCATCTTCCGGATTCAGATGTTCAAAAAATGAATTGTAAAAGTAAAAACCATCGTATTGGTCTGCGTTAAAACGGGTGAAGTTGCCTAATATAAAATCGGCATTGTTCACCTTCAATACTTCCTTGGCAGTTCTGGCGTACAGGTACAGCTCTTTTCGTTGTTCGATTCCGTAAAAATAAGATTTTGGGTGAAAACATGCCCCTATCAGGCAGAATTTACCAACTCCACTACCTATATCCAGGATCCTGGAACCCGGCTTTTCAGCCAGGAACGCTGCAGACGCAGTAGCGATCTGAAGCGGGGTCCAGTGCCTCTTTGACAATTGTTGAATCCCTTGTGGATAGACCTGGTCAAAGGCATCATCAGAAGCAAACATTTGCGTATTTACACGCGAATCACTTATAGACATTCCGAGGTCAAAGTTAACCTGATTCTGTCAGGAAATATTGTAAATATTGAGCAAAATATTGTCAGCATTAGGGTAATATTCTACTTGAATTTATTAAGTAAAAAAGAGAGTTGAGTATAAACCTGTTCTGGTAAGGGTTTGAGAATGTATAAGATAATTCCTTATTAGTACCATGCTCATAGTCAATGTCATTATGCCCCATGTTTACATAGACCATTTTATATCGTTTATTGGTCCAGGCTACCGGGTAATAGCCACCATGCCAGATTTCACTGGGTTTAGGGCCGGTACCCAGGGGAAAACTGGCAGGGTCGATGGACAATAAGATGGTAATATCCTTATTTTTCCGGAGGTCGTTAGACCACCGATACCATTCATTTGGTGCTGACCGGAAGGTATCCGGCAGCTCGTGAACGATTGTATGTTGTTTGTTTTCTACTCTTAATATGGCGGATGTCGGTCGCCAGGTATTGCTACCATAAGATCCGGAGCCCAGGAAGGTGTTGTGATACCAGTCCCAATCCTGGTTGTATGCCGAAGGAGTGAGGGCGAAGGCGGAAAAGTGAAATCCCATCCAGGTGCCGCCCTGTTCCATATATTTTTGAAAGGCTGCTCTTTGAGCAGGAGCTTCCGGACGGGTGTCCAGGAAGAGAATGACGTTGTATCTGGCCAGGGTGTCGGGGTTGCATTTGCTCCAGTCGTTGGTGGAGTCGTAGGTCCAGTGGTATTGGGCGAGGGCGGTGGGGAACCATTTGTTGGCTTCGTGGACGAAGCTGATGTGGGCGGCGTCTTCTTTGGCAGTGTAGAAGGCAAGGATTTTCTGGGAGAATCCGGGGGTGAGGTAAAGGAGTGATGCCAGGAAGAAGGTAAGAAGTTTCATAGTTCAAGTATACTACAAGTTCGGTAGATCTTCGCTACTTCTTCGGTACTAAAAGGGCACTAAAAGGTCACTTCATTATCCAGGGGATATTGAGGTGACCTTTTAGTGACGAAGAAGTGACGAAGAGGAGACGAAGAAGCGTCGAAGAAGCGTCGAAGAAGCGTCGAAGATGTATTGAAGACTCATCGAGGGATTTATATGAAGCTGTCGGAAAAAGATTGGAATTCCAGTAAAATGGCTTACAAAAAGTTTTTTTATCTAATAAAAATATCATTAGATTTGTAGTAACACAGTCTGCCACCCCTCTGCTTGCAAGGGCAAATTTGGCAGGCTATTTTATTTTAAGACCACGTTGTAGCCAGCCTATTTGACTCCAAAAGAATACAGGCCGGCCAATTTCATCACATTTATGAATTTGTTTACTACACCACCTCTTTCTATTGAAGAGCAAATTGAGCTGCTTCAACAGAAAGGTCTAAACATCCTACCTGAAGATGATTTAACTCATTGGCTGTCACATGTCAGCTATTTCAGGTTGAAACATTATACAAATAAGTTTAAGGATTCTACAAAACGCAACTTTGAACCCAATACCACCTTTAATAAGGTAATTAAACTGTATTTGTTTGACAGGGATTTAAAATTCATCCTGTTTGATGCGATTGAAACGATTGAAGTTTCTTTCAAGACTTTAATATCAAATTCCATGGCACAGAAATTTGGCGCTCATTGGTATATGACCAGATCCAATTTCCTGCCCACATTTGATTTTGATGATTTTTCATCCGCTATAGAGTCGGATGTTAAGGATGCAGATGAAATGCCGATAAAACTATATAGAAGAACATATGACACCCCATCTCTTCCGCCATGCTGGATGATAATGGAAATTATTTCCTTTGGCAAAATGTCTAAAATGTTTGAGCATTTAGGCGCCAGAGATGTAAAATTGAGCATATGTAGCAGGTTTAATTTGCCAGATACTATCCTTAATAATTGGTTACATTGTATCAACCAGTTAAGAAACAGATGCGCTCACCACGGCAGGATCGTATTTAGATCTATGGCAAAAACAATTATTTTCCCATCAAGGAAAAAACATCAATTCATAAATGATATTGACAACATTGATGTAAATAGTCTTTATGCTACAATTTGCTGCATTTTACATTTAATCAATAAAATTCAACCTACTTCGAAATTCAAATCTAATCTTCTACAGCTTATCAATAGTAATCCGGATATTGACTATGTACATATGGGGTTTACTGAAAATTGGAAAGAAGAAGCTATCTGGCAGTAATAGCTTATCGGGGGAATTGCTTTTCTGGCATTTTTTTATTATCTTCCAATAAACCCATTTCCCCATTGCTACGCTTCATTCTCAATAATGACGACATTGGTACCGCTCTTCCCCCAGGTATGCTGCTGCTGGATTTTATCCGGTATCATCAGCACCTGCCCGGTACCAAGACAGGCTGTAACGAGGGCGACTGCGGAGCATGTACCGTACTGATAGGGGAATTGCAAAACGGGTCCATGCATTACCGATCCTTTACTTCCTGCCTCACCCCCCTGGGTAATGTAAGAGGTAAACACGTGGTAACCATTGAGGGTATTAACCTAACCAGCTCACTCACCGCGGTTCAATATGCCATGCAGGATTGTGCTGCTACCCAATGTGGTTTCTGCACACCAGGTTTTGTCATGTCCCTCACGGGATTTTGCCTAAGCCATCAGGCACCTACATTGACCAATGCCATTGCCGCCATAGATGGAAATATCTGTCGCTGCACCGGTTATAAATCCATAGAAAGAGCTGCCGCCAGGGTAGCAGAAATATTACAACCCCGGAATGGTACGACGCCGGCACAATACGCTGCCGGTGCACAGATATTGCCTGATTATTTTGTACAAATTCCAGCACGGTTACGCACACTCCATAGCATCCTGGAATCTGCCGATGATGTCAGAGCTCAGCCTATTGGCGGAGGGACTGACCTGTATGTACAACAACATGACGCCCTAGGGAAAAAAGCACTGCGATTCATGTATGATCAACCTTCACTGAAAGGCATCCGGCAGGAAGGGAACAAATGTATACTGGGCGGCGCCACCACCGTCTCGGACATGTTAGCATCCCCATTATTACAGGCTTATTTTCCTTATTTAAGTAAGTACCTGAAAAAGGTGAGCTCTACCCAGATCCGGAACATGGCCACTATCGCAGGTAATTTTATCAACGCATCCCCCATTGGCGATCTCTCTATTTTTTTCCTGGCACTGGATGCCACCCTCGTGCTTAGCGACGGACGAAGAGAAAGAGAACTTCCCCTCAGACATTTATTCAAAGGCTATAAACAACTGAACAAATCAGGCGATGAATACATCACCCATATGTGGTTTAATCTGCCTTCACAACATACTTTGTTCAACTTTGAAAAAGTGAGCAAGCGCACCCACCTCGATATTGCCAGTGTGAATACTGCCATCAGCATCACCATGCAATACGACATCATTGACGACATCCGCATTTCTGCAGGTGGGGTCGGACCAGTACCACAATTGCTGAAGGAAACAGCCCGGTTCATGACAGGCAAATTATTGACTGAATCACTGATCAGGGAAGCCAGCTTTCTATTGCAAACGGAAGTCACCCCCATCTCTGATGCCAGAGGCACGGAAGATTACAAACGATTATTACTGGCACAATTGTTCAAGGCTCATTTCATTACCCTGTTTCCTCAACTGGAAACAGCCATCCTGATCCGATGAAAAACATAGACTCCGATACCCACGTCACAGGTACCTCGGTGTACCTGGATGATTTGCCACTACTACAGGGCACGCTCTTTGCCGCGGCCTATGGCTCTCCTGTAGCACATGGTATACTGCGCAGACTGGAAATTGCCGAAGCATTACAGATACCGGGGGTCGTACGCATTTTCACAGCCAGCGATATTCCCGGGGAGAACCAGATCGGTGGAATTATTCAGGATGAACCCCTGTTTGCCGATCATCATATTCATTTTGCAGGAATGCCGCTGGCACTGGTTGTAGCAAAAAGCAGGGATGCTGCCAGAGCGGCGGTAAGGAAAATCCAGGCCATTATCGACCCATTGGAAGTGATCACGAATCCAAGAGTGGCACAGGCAAAAGGAGAACTGATCATGCCCCCAAAATCAGTGATACAGGGAGATACGAATAGTACATGGTCACAGTGCACACATATCTTTGAAGGTGCTATTGACATCAACGGCCAGGAACATCTTTATATTGAAACGCAGGGAGCATATGCTATTCCGCAGGAACATGGATCCCTGAAAGTATTTTCTTCTACACAGGGACCTACTGCGGTACAAAGAACTATTACCAGGGTATTGGGTATCCCCATGCACCGGTTAGAGGTAGTGGTATCCCGCCTTGGCGGAGGATTTGGCGGAAAAGAGGATCAGGCAAATACCTGGGCTGCGTTGTGTGCACTGGCAGCACATCTGCTGAATAAACCTGTGAAATATTCATTGCATAGAATGGAAGATATGGCCATGACGGGAAAGCGTCATCCTTATATGGCTGATTTTAAAATTGGGTTGGATAGTCGTTTAAAAATACTGGCATATGAGGTAACTTTTTTCCAGAATGCCGGAGCCAGTGCAGACCTTTCTCCTGCTGTGCTGCAAAGAACTTTATTTCATTGTACCAACGCATATTATATACCCAATGTAACTGCGACCGCGTATAGCTGTAAAACACACTTGCCACCCAATACAGCATTCCGGGGTTTTGGCGGTCCACAGGGCATGTATGTGATTGAAGCGGCGATAGCCGCTGCTGCTGCAGGTTTGCATATTGACAAAGCCCTGATTCAAAGAGCGAATTTAATCCAGACAGGCGAGCCATTCCCTTATGGACAGTTAGCGGAAAGTGAAGCCATCGCCTGTTGGGATAAAGCGGTTACACTGTATGACCTGGATAAGATACGTGCTGCTATCAATACCTTTAATGAAGCACATTTATTAGTTAAAAAAGGAATGGCGCTGATGCCGATTTGTTTTGGTATCTCATTTACAAATACACTGATGAATAATGCACGTTCACTGGTGCATATATATAGTGATGGTAGTGTCGGGATCAGTACCGGTGCCGTGGAGATGGGGCAGGGTGTGAATACAAAAATATTGCAGGTGGCCGCACAGACATTGGGCATTGTTGATGAGAGAGTAAAGATCAATGTGACAAGTACTTATACTATTGCGAACACCTCTCCTTCTGCGGCAAGTGCTACAGCGGACCTGAATGGCAAAGCGACCTGGGTAGCCTGCAATGCATTGCTAGCAAGGTTATTGGCTTTAGCGGCAGCAGATTTAAAAGTTCCTCCTGAACAGCTGACTATTCAAAATGAAATTGTATTTCTGAATGGTACGCCTACGGAATGGAACTGGCTCCGCCTTGTGAATACTGCTTTTGTGCAAAGGGTATCCCTCTCTGAACATGGTCATTATGCCACGCCCACTATTCATTATAATAATGAAACCGGCAAAGGACATCCTTTTGCCTATCATGTATACGGTACAGCTATTATTGAAGTCACTATCGATTGTTTGCGTGGCACTTATGAAACCGACAGCGTGAAAGTCGTACACGACTTTGGTCTAAGCATGAATCCTGATATCGACAGGGGACAAATTGAAGGAGGTATTGTACAGGGAATAG
This sequence comes from Chitinophaga sancti, assembly GCF_034087045.1. Taxonomy (NCBI): domain Bacteria; kingdom Pseudomonadati; phylum Bacteroidota; class Chitinophagia; order Chitinophagales; family Chitinophagaceae; genus Chitinophaga; species Chitinophaga sancti. The sequence continues at coordinate 7,497,045 of NZ_CP139247.1, forward strand.
GCTGGATGACGCTGGAAGAAGTAATTTATAACCAACATGGAAAGCTGGTATCAAATGCACTGTCCACTTACAAGGTGCCCGATATCTATGCAGTACCAAAAGATATTCTCATTGACCATTTACATACTGATAATGATAACCTGGCTATTTTCAGATCAAAAGCTGTGGGAGAGCCACCACTGATGTATGGAATAGGTGCATGGTTTGCGCTAAGGGATGCGATATTGGCTTTCCATCCGAAGGCCCTGATTCCGTTTGTAGCACCTATGACACCTGAAAAAGTATTGATGGCATTGTACCCAAAACAACCTGTTCCTGCCCATGAAGAAAAAGTTAGTCATCTGGGAATTGATCAGTGAGAGTCTGCGGCAACATATTCCCGTCATGCTACTATACGTATTGCAGAGTGACGGGAGTAGTCCTGGCAGACAAGGATTTTTCATGGCAGTGAATGCTGTGGGGAACCTGGCTGGGTCTATCGGAGGGGGGATTATGGAGCACAAATTTGTAGAGATGGCCAGAGAACAGTTGATGCAGGAAGAAGAAGTGGCGGCAGTACGTAGACAGGTGCATGATAAAAGTAGTCCCAGAGATCAAAGTGGTATGATCTGTTCCGGGGAACAGACGATCTTATTGTATCGTATTGCTGACAAAGACGCTACTGTGATTCAGCAGATTATTCACTGTCTTTCCCAGTATAAAAATGGGTTACTGCATTTATCGCCAGCGGGATTACAGTTCAGGGAAGGGCTGGGTAGTTCGGAATTTATAATGCACTCACCTGATAACTGGGTCTATACAGAACAACTGGGTTATAGAGATCATTTATACCTGGTGGGGGGAGGACATTGTTCTTTAGCATTTTCGAAAATCATGTCTATGTTGGAATTTTATATCCACGTATATGATAACAGGCCTGAGCTGAATACGTTTTTACAGAATGAATGTGCGCATGAGAAAGTGATTGTAGAAGATTATAGTCTACTGAAGGGAATGATACCTGAAGGACAGCATAATTATGTAGTGGTCATGACCATGGGGTACCGCAGTGATGATGTGGTGATCAGGGCTTTGCTCCACAAGCAGTTCAGGTATTTAGGGGTGTTGGGGAGTCAGGCTAAGATCACACAGTTGTTTGAAGGGTATCGGGCGGAAGGGATATCTTCTCAGTTATTGCAAAGGGTTCACGCTCCTGTGGGTATGCAGATCAGGAGTCAGACCCCGGAAGAGATTGCGATCAGTATTGCAGCGGAAATAATCAGGGAAAGGAATACGCCTGCTTCTGGATAAGAGAGCCAATGATTAAATCAGAAGCCCTCGCTGAATACGCCTACTCCCGGATGACAGTGCCTACAATATACCCATAAGGTTCATCTGTAGCTATAAAAACTTCATTCTGATTGCTCATACCAAACTGCTCTAAATTAAAAAGAATATGGTGTTTATTAGGCATTTTCAGGGTGATCTCGAGTACTTCAGGATAAGCTTCCAGCACAGCTTCTCCCATAGCATACAGGGTTTGCTGTACAGACAGGCTATTATGGCCGGCAAAGGTACCCAGCAAGGTAGCGCGGATATTATCAAAAATAGCCCTGTAATCTTTTAGCTGCCCTTTGTATATCCAGCTCGCTTCACATTGGGTAGCGAAAATGCGGTCGCTGGTTGGCTTTAAAGTGGTGTAAGGATCTTTGATAAAGTGCTCAAAACCAGAATCAGTGGTTTTGAGAATGAGCAGGTCAGTGATGCCACTGGTAATAGTAGTCGAAGCAGCATTGTAGACGATTTTAGTCGTATGTTTTTCACTGCCGCCACTGATGTAAGCATGAGGCGTAAGCCTTGACCACGCTGCCTCTGCGATTTCGACGGTAGCAGTAGATACCTGTTGCTGGGTATGCACAAAATGTTCTGCCAGATGGAGCGCAAAGGCTTCGATGCTGGTAGTGAAATGCTCTTTGGCAAGTGCATACACTGTGTTCTTTTGTGTGTCCGTTGGCAGGATCTTCGTGTTGTCACCAAGTGTATGGGCGGTTTCAAAGTCGCCTTTCAGAGATACACTGACAGTAATTTGTCTGAATTCATGGTAGTCCGGGTGACGGATGATTTTGGATAATTGTACGGCGTTTTTGCCGTATGAATTTTCGCCTAGTTTGATCATGATGGTTAACATTTACTTCTCTAATTTAAAAAATTAAATGCCTATTTTTAAATAAGATCTCATTTATGTTTGACCTGGCGATAAAAGGGAGTCGCATTATTACTCCAGAAGGTATTCAACCGGCCGTGGTATTGATTAAAGATGGATTGATTGCAGATGTTGCAACTGTTATACCCGGCGATGCTGTTAAAAAAATAATAGATATTCAGGATTATGTATTGATGCCCGGCATCACGGATCCGCATGTACATATCAATGAACCCGGCCGAACTGACTGGGAAGGGTTTACTACCGCTACCTGTGCCGCACTGGCCAGTGGTATTACGACTTTAGTAGATATGCCATTGAATGCACACCCCGTGACGACGACAGTAGCCGCACTGGAAGAAAAGATCACGGCGGCTAACCTATTTACCAATTGTGGTTATTGGGGAGGAGTCGTACCCGGGAATGTGAATGAGCTGGAACCATTGATTGAACACGGTGTATTAGGGTTTAAAGCATTTTTAACCCATTCCGGTATCGACGATTTTCCCAATGTGACAGCCGAAGATCTGAGAAAGGCGATGCCGGTAATTGCAAAACATGGGTTGCCGTTGTTAGTACACTGTGAGTTATCCACACCTGTACCATCCTCCATAGTGGGTACTTATTCAGCATATCTGGCATCGCGCCCTGCTGCATGGGAAGAAAATGCGATAGCAATGATGATACGCTTATGTGAGGAGTTCAATTGCAGGGTGCATATCGTACATCTTTCCGCGGCGTCTGCACTGCCACAGATTATAAAAGCAAAGGCGGAAGGATTACCGTTGACTGTAGAAACTGCGCAACACTATTTATACTTCAACGCAGAAAATATTCCGGATGGCAATATGGCGTTTAAATGTGCACCACCGATAAGAGAGCAGGCAAACAACGAACTGCTCTGGCTGGCCCTGAAATCGGGTATTATTGACATGGTGGCAACTGACCACTCTCCTAGTCCGGCCAATCTGAAACAAGGTGATTATTTGCAGTCATGGGGTGGCATCTCGTCTTTACAACTGGCATTGCCTGCTTTATGGACGGCTGCTAGAAAAAGGAATGTTTCATTGACGCAGTTAGCACAGTGGCTATGCACCGCCCCTACAGTGCTGGCAGGTACCCAAAATTACAAGGGAAAAATAGCGAAAGGATATGACGCAGACCTGGTGATCTGGAACCCCGATCAGTCTTTTACTGTCATTCCTGAAAACTTACAACATAAACACCCTATTACGCCTTATGCACACGAAACGCTGGATGGTGTAGTGCTCCAAACCTACCTCAAAGGTGTAAAAGTATATGACGAAGGTGTATATACAGGTGCACCACGGGGGCAAAATATCTTACGATCATGAGTACAGCCACCATACTTACACGCATAGCGGAATTAGCAGCTATTAGTGAAGATAGTAGCTGCCTGACCCGCACCTTTGGTTCTATCGCTTTTATTAAAGCCAGTCAAATGATAATGGGATGGATGCAGGAAGCAGGGTTATCCACACGCATCGACAATATTGGCAATGTACGAGGCCGGTTAGTATCTAAAAATCCGGAGGCACGTACACTGGTATTTGCTTCGCACTTTGATACGGTGACCAATGCAGGAAGATGGGATGGCCCGTTGGGTGTACTGATGGCACTCGATGTAGTGAGTGCTATTGAAACTGATCTACCTTTTCATATTGAAGTCGTTGCTTTTTGTGATGAAGAGGGCGTACGTTTTCATACCACTTACCTGGGCAGTAAAGTATTGACAGGGGCTTTTGACCCACAGCTATTGGAAATCAGGGATGCTGCCGGCATTACACTGGGTGATGCCATTCGTTTGATTGGAGGTTGCCCGGACCAGTTAGCCGACGATCAGATCCCTCCTGATCAGTGGCTGGGGTATTTTGAAATACATATTGAACAGGGACCTGTATTATATGAAAAACATATTCCGGCGGCGATTGTTACTGCTATAGCGGGTCAGCAACGTAGCCAACTGGTTTTTAAAGGAATGGCGGGGCACGCAGGTACAGTGCCGATGGCCATGCGGCAGGATGCCCTTTGTTGTGCAGCGGAGTGTATTGTGATGATTGAACAATGGGCCATGCAGCATAGAGAGAAGGTAGTGGCTACGGTTGGCACTTTGCAGGTGGTACATGGCGCTTCTAATGTGATTCCGGGAGAGGTGGTGTGTAGTCTTGATCTAAGAAGTGCAGATCCTGAAATAATTAAGTTATCGCATGCCGGATTATCCCAAATACTCTCTACCATCTGTGGGAAAAGGAATATCAGTTTTGAATGGAACATTGTGCAGGAAACCCCACCGGTAAAATGTGATGAGGAAATAACAGCGTTGTTGGAAAAGGCTATTCAAATAACTAATATCGAAATAGTAAAACTAGTCAGTGGGGCGGGTCATGATGCCGTAGCCGTATCTGCCGTAGCCCCTGTCTGCATGCTTTTTGTTCGTTGTTTCAAAGGTATCAGTCATCATCCACTGGAAGATGTGGAACCAGGTGATATTGAAGCATCGTTACAGGTAGCCCACGCATTTATTCAACAACTTATCAGATAAACATATGGAGATTTCAGCACTCACCCGTTCGGTCGTAAAACGTAATCATGCATTGATATGCCCGGATGGACATGTAAATAGCGTGATACCGGGTTGGACGAATTGTACCGTTCATGTACTCATCAATGAACAGATGGGTGCACGGTTATGTCAGACACTCATCACCCTGAATCCGGAGAGTATAGTCAGTGGTAAAACCGCTGCTTCACAAATCTTCTTTTATGTGATAGAAGGGCATTGTACTGCAAATGGCACCGTGCTCTTCGCTGGTCAGTACATTTACTTTCCTCCCGGAGAGGAGTACCAGATTGTGCAAGCCAGCACCGGGGCGCAGTTGCTTACCTTCCACAAGGTGTACGAGCCATTGGATGGATATAGCACACCGGGTATACTGTTTGGCGATAGTGCCAAAATACCCGGGCCTGCTTTTTTGGGTGATCCTGCACTCAGACTACAAGTATTGTTGCCGGAAGATCTTTCTTTTGATATGGCCGTGAATATCTTTACTTATGACCCCGGTGGGCACCTGCCATTTGTAGAAACCCATATTATGGAACATGGATTGCTATACTTACAGGGGCAAGGGGTGTATATGCTGGATCACCAATGGTACCCTGTCAAAAAAGGAGATGCTATCTGGATGGCGCCGTACTGCCAGCAATGGTTTACGGCGATGGGTAAGGAACCAGCAGTGTATATTTATTACAAAAATGTAAACAGGTTTCCAACTGCCATATGACACTGGATGCACTCAACCACCTACCCCAACCTGAGTTGTACGCCACATTGCTGCAATGCTGTGGATCACATGTATGGGTAGAAAAGATGATAGCGGATTTTCCTATGATGGATAAAGCTACCTTGCTGAATGCAGCCAGCAGACATTGGCTGGCATGTACGCCTGCCGATGGTTTGGAGGCATTCAGTCATCATCCCCGAATAGGTGATCGTCCGGATTTGCATAAAGAACAGGCTGGTGTAGTAAATGCATCAACAGATGTATTGGCCGATTTAGCCACCGGTAATCAAATCTATGCAGAACGATTCGGGTATATCTTCATCGTATGTGCCACCGGAAAATCTGCTTCGGAAATGTTGTCTTTGCTCAATGCCAGGATAAACAATACCCCCTCAGCAGAAATTAAGATCGCCATGGCAGAGCAAGGAAAAATTACACAACTACGTCTTGAAAAATTACTTTCATGAGCCAGTTAACTTCCCATATATTAGATACTTCCCTGGGCATACCCGCCCGGGAAGTATCTGTTACGTTATTTGCACTGCACGATAAGGAGTGGAAACAAATAGCTGCCGGCCTCACTAACAATGATGGCAGAATCACCAACCTTCTGGATGATGCCTCCCTCCTGCCTCATGGACTGTATAAATTGCATTTCAATACGAAGGAATATTTTGAGCGCAACTTTACCGCTTCCTTTTTCCCTTTTGTAGAAATTGCTTTTTATATCAACAGCCATGAGCACTATCATGTGCCCCTTTTGTTATCACCCTTTGGTTATTCCACTTACCGTGGTTCTTAAACTGATCAAACTATGCAACTCTCTATCCCCGAATCGGACAAATTGGCCCTGCTGGGTACTTTAAAAATAGCAAACCTCGCCTTTCAGAAAACTTACCCCGGCGATAAACCTGACCGGCAACCAGTACATACTGTGTATGGCGGTGCGAACCTGTTCAAGGCAGATACCTGTTTCAGAATGGGGGAAATCGCCCTGCAACATTTTCATACCTATGCCCCTGATAGCAATATTCTGGCAGCTGCTTTATGTTGGGAAAGTACAACACCATCCGAAATCATTTATCATAAGATCATTTATAAATTACAGACCGAACCTGTTGAAGATTTTAGAATCGATTTTGAAGATGGTTTTGGTAACAGACCTGATGAGGAAGAAGATGCCACCGCCATTGCAGCGGCTATTGAACTGGCAAAGGGTATGGCCGCTTCAACGATCTCTCCTTTTATTGGTATCCGGATCAAGCCATTTACTGAAGATCTGAAACAGCGAAGCGTGCGTACATTGGATCTGTTCTTAACGACTTTACTGCAGCATACAAATGGTGTATTGCCGGCCAACTTTGTGGTCATGCTGCCAAAGGTGACTATTCCTGAACAGGTCAGTACTTTAGTACGTTTCTTTGAAGTGCTGGAAAAAGTTCACGAGCTGGAACCCGGTACTTTGAAAATGGAAACGATGGTAGAAGCGACGCAGATCATTATGGATGATGAAGGACGTAATCCGCTGATGCGCATTATAAGGGCGAGTGAAGGACGTTGTATTGCGGCACATTTTGGTACGTATGATTATACTGCCTCCTGTGGTATTACAGCGAAGTACCAGACGATGGCACACCCGGTTTGTGATTTTGCACATCATATGACGAAGGTGGCATTGGGGGGTACCGGGATATTTTTATCAGATGGGGCTACGAATGTGATACCGGTAGCTTTGCATAAAGGAGATTATCTGAATTATGCACAACTGGAAGAGAACAGGGAACACGTACACCAGGCGTGGCGTACGGGTTACAATCATACGATGCATTCGCTGATCAATGGGTTTTATCAGGGGTGGGATCTGAATCCGGCCCAGTTACCTATGCGATATGCGGCGACTTATCATTTCTTTTTGAGTAATTATGAGGAGGCGTTGTTTAGGTTGAAAACATTTGTGGAAAGGGCGGCTATTTCAACTTTGACGAAAGATATTTTTGATGATGCTGCTACGGGTCAGGGGTTGTTGAATTTCTTTTTGAAGGCGATTAATTGTGGGGCGGTTACCGAAGAGGAGGTGGTGGCGACAGGGTTGACGATGGAGGAGATCAGGACGAGGTCGTTTTTCAGGATATTGGAAGGAAGGAGAAAAGGGGCCAGCCTTGAGATGTAAGAATTTCTCCTTTGGCGAAATTCTTACATCTCAAGGCTGGGGGCCGGCTGGAATCTTTTAATTTAAACAGTTTAAATCCTTATACCTGCTGTAATATAAAAAGTTCTGCCATCAGCTGGTAAGATACCCGGCCCCGGGTACATGGTAATTCTGCGGTTGAAATATTTTTCGTTTGTAAAGTTATTCACACCCGCGGAGAAGTGATAACCTTTGGCCAGCTGCCAGTCAAAACTCCAGTCAAATACATGCCAGTCAGGAATAACACCTGTTACACCGGCTGCACTATGTTCTGTATTCAGTGCATCATTGTAACTCCTGCTGTTGTAACTAAATAAGAAACCGGTAGAGAGTCCTTTGTGCTGGAAGGTAATACCTGTCTTGTTGATCCAGTCTGGTGTATTCTCTATCATGTGTCCTTTAACATCTGTATTCACACCTGCGTTATTGATAGTCGTGCTATTGTAACGGCCATGCTGCCAGGCGAGTGAATTGAAGACACGCAGGTCATTGGCGGTACGTGCCGCCTGGAAAACCCTGAACAATGAAAGCTCTACATAGGCTTCGACTCCTTTATTTACAGCGTTCCCCACATTGGTAGTTAATAAATGATTTGTCCCGTCTTCTCCTTTGAAGGTGAGGAGGCCAATCCTGTTACCATAATACACATAGAATACATTCACATCAAAACGGATCATATCACTAAAATGCCCTCTATAACCCAAATCCACATCATAGCCTTTGGTATCTTTCAGGTTGGGGTCTACCTGATCCAGTCTGTCAGCAGGGGTAACACTGGCATAGAGATAAGGACGGTATGCCTGTGATATATTGCCATACAACTGGCTAAAGCTATTCACCTTGTATTCCATTCCTGTGCCGAACAGCGGGAAATGCCGGTTGCCTTTATAGCTGACTGCACTGCTGGCATTGTTGATCACACCTGTAAGATCGGTGTGGATGATTTCATATCTTACACCCGGTGTGATGGAAAAACGATCTGTCAGCTGGAAGATATTCTCTGCAAAGGCTGCATAGTTCTTTGTATTGAAATGCAGATCGATGCCATAGGTTTTTGTGAGACCCAGGTCAAAGTCACTGCCGGTGGTGCCTGTACCCTTTTGTTCTCTTTTGGTTTTACTGGTGGAAAAGCGAAACCCGGTTGCCAGTGTGCTTTTGACTGATCCAATATGATAACTATGTAATAAGCGTGCTTCTGTAGTAAAACTGGTGTAGTAATCCCTGTCTACCTGCCTTGGATTGTATGTACCTAAGCTGGTATTGATGGTATCCATTACATTTGGCGCATTGATAAATTGTACACTGTTCCTTTCTCCGAAGAGGGCATTGGAGGTAATATCCAGTTTTGTATTTTCAGAGAATTTATACTTGAATGAAAGGGCAGGGATATTTATTTTTGGTTGGAAGAAATTTCTCTTTCGGAAGGATTGTTTTGCACTTACTGCAAACTGTGCATCTGTCAATCCGCCTGCTATTTGCTGTACATAATCCATTCGTGAGAACTGAAAGCTCAGGCTACCTTTATCATTGAAGTTATATTGAAGATTTGCATAGTAAGCGTGGTAATCAAAGCGGGCATTGTCTCTCCACCCATCTCCATGCCTGTAGTCGTAGTAAGCGTAATAGGTGAGTTTACCTTTGGTGCCGCCTACTGCGTTGTAAGAATTAAACAGGTTATTACCACCTATGGTCTGTTCACTTTCCAATACAAACGGGCGGGTACTATCTCCTTGTTTTAATACATAATTCATCATTCCGCCGAATTGCGGACCGAATTGTAATGCTGCTGAACCACGTACCAGCTGTATTGTTTGCACTGCCTGTAACGGCAATGAATAATGGTTTTCAGGATAGCCAAAGAGATCACTGTTGGTATTATACCCATTCTGACGCATGTTCATTTCTATAGAGCGATGTGCATCCGTACCTCTTACACCGATATTCACCTGTGTACCCGCACCATCCATTTCCCATGTTATTAAACCGGGGATCTGTGCAAATAGCTGGCGGGCGAGGTTCTGTGCAAGATTACCTTTGCTGCCGTCCAAGAGTAACTGGTTGGTATGCTTACCTGCGTAGATGATTGTGCCTGACACATCTGGAAGGCTGGTGCCCGCGCTGTTCTTTTTGTAGGTGCTGACAGTAATACTATCCAGGTTCTTTAGAATAGTAGTGTCATGCTGTGGCGAGTGGGAATACATAGAGAGTAAAAGCAGTAACTTCATTGTTCGATTTTGGTATTGTGATGAAGTTAACAAATTCCCTCTTATAAAGAATAACACAAACCATGAGGATATATCAAAATAAATGAAATTACTTAGAAACCTGGCTTCGTCAGCTATCCGAATTAAAAGAGCGTGTATCCTATTTTGATACACGCTCTTCGTTTGTGAAGGAGAGATTGGCGGGCGCCCGCCAATAATTATATTATTTTATATGCGTTCTGTGATCCAGACAGTTGCTGCTATTCCAGCTATTACAGCGCCAGCTACACGTACATATTTATACGCGGGTATCCGGCTAAGCCATATTAACCAGGGCATCACAAAGAGTATTACTATCAGCTGCATCAGTTCTATGCCCACATTAAACCCTAATATGCTCAATCCCATTCTCGTGGCATCCAGTTGTAAATTGGCCAGCGTACTGGCAAATGCCAATCCGTGTATCAAGCCGAAACCTGCAGCCACCAAAGCTTCTCTACCGGGGAAGATGGGACGCAATGCATGTACTGCCGATACCAGGATTGACACTGCAATCAGTACTTCTACCGGTTGTGATGGTAACCGTAACCATCCCAATGCACCAGCCAGCAATGTAATGGAATGACCAATCGTAAAGGCTGTGACGATCTGTAGTAAGTGCATGAGGGCGTACTTTGTACCACCATAACCATCCCAGCGTTGTTGTCTGACCAACAGTGGTGCAGGTAATAACAATACTAAGAGAAACAACAGGTGGTCCGTACCTTCTGCGATATGCTGCATGCCCAATGACACCATGCTCTGGAATCCTTTCCACAGACTACCTTGTTCCTGGCTCACAATCAAAGGTTCTATGGTGCCACTCTTTACATCCAGTTTGATTACGCCGACCTCAAAAGTGTGTTCTCCATATTTACCTCTCTCCCAATCCTGGCGAACTGAGACGAGAGCTTTGTGAGAACTGACTTCTGCAATGATCGCATCGTAATGCAGACTGAAATTACGCACAGACGTACCATTTACAGGTTCCATCCATAACGTAGCCGTGACTTCATTATAAGGACCTGTTGCCGTTTGCTCCGCAGGTTGTATATGCAGATCTTTTACCTGCACTGTCCAGGGTTGGCCTTCCAGGCTTTGTGGCCTTACATGTGCCAAAAGGTATGCATGCAGCGCCGGGCCTAATTCTACTTTGTGACCTAAGGCCAGTTCAAGTTCGCTTAGGGGCAATTGCACTTCTGCAGCAACACCTTTGGATTTAATATCCAGTAGTATCACTGAGTTAGGCATGGGATGTGCCTTTGCACCCAGCGTGCATACACAGCAAAACACCAGCAGAAAGTAATATCGCATACAATAAGATTAGAAAGTAAAGTTATTGCCGTAATCCCGGTTATGATCCCTGTATACACTATGGTAGTGTATCTGGGAAGGATATACCACCCCTGTCTGACAAACGAATTCTATCCATACACTTGGCCCATCGATACGTACATAGTCAGCATTCGTATCCAGTGTGGCATTACCAGAATAAGCAATGTAAGTGCTGCTCAACTCATTACTATAGGTAGTAAGCAGTGATGCAGCGGTGGTACTGTCTGCATCATTGACCCATGGTTTCATAGCAGCTAATACCAATGCCTGTTGTGCGCTTGTGAGTGAACTAACGGCGATGCCCACTTTGGTGGCTGGGAACTGTCCGTCTTCGTTAGGGCCTAAGAGTACATCGCTGAACTTGGTGGTCAGTTGGGCGCTTGCCAGTTCTGATGTGCTAAGCGAAGCCAGCATTGCCAACATAGCAGCCTGTTCCTGTGCCAATGGAGCATATGTAGTACCACTGGATGTCCAGCTCTTTGGTTCGATACCTTCAAATCTTGGCGTAGCACCGGTTACAGCACCACCACTGAATGTAATGTTTACAGCCAGGTGGTGACCACCGAATTGCAATTGCCAGGTACCTGTAGTGGAAGGCGTACCTACAAATGCAATGAAGTAGATACCGGAGCCATAGCTACTGCTGCTGCTGGCGGTATTCAATACATCGTCTGCAGCTATGATCTGGGTGATTTCATCATATCCTTCGTTGGCGGCAGTGCCGGACGCAGCCACTACGATTGCTTTGGCAGCGGCCAGCTGGGTACTGGTCAGGGAAGAATACTGCAAGCCATTACGGCAAGTACTACCACATGGAAGGTTGGACCACTTAATGGCATACGTGCTGGAATAACTGGTGATGAGTGAGGCAAGCTGTGTGCTTGTTAGCGTAGCTTCAAAGGCTTCGGCCAGACAAACTACCTTGGCAGTGGTGTTGGCGGCGGAACTACAATCTGATGTCGCAGTAGAGGTGGTAGTATCAGTTGTCGTGGTACTGTCGGTAGTTGTAGAAGTGGTTGTCGCATCCTTCTTACTACAGGAGAGTAACAGCATAGCCGGTATGATGGCTAGTAAACTGAAATGGATTGTGCGCATTTTCATGTTCAAATTTTTGGTGAAAGGGAAAAGGTATTTCACACTGGTTTGTACATAAGACCTGTAATTAAAGACAAGGTTTAGCCATTGGGGGAGAAATTGGGGTCAATGGTGGATTTGTTGTGGTGAAAGTCAGGATTTGAAAACCTCAAAAAACGCCGATTCGTAGCTGTTACTCAAAGGGATATCGGATCCTGCGATGAGGATTTGTTTGTTACGTACATTTTCAATGGCGGAGAGGGCCACGATGTAAGAGCGGTGTACGCGAATGAAGTTTTTCCGGGGAAGCTTTTCCATGATGGCTTTCATGGTCATGCGCACCAGGAGTGGTTTTTGGGATCTGAGGTAGATCTTAAGGTAGTTGTCCCAGCCTTCGATATATTGGATGTCTGAGATGAAGACTTTGACTAATCCGTAGTCTAATCTGAGTACAAGTTGAGGGGACTGAACGGCATCCTTACTGCGGTGAACTGCTTTTTCGACGGCTTGCTGGAAGCGGGTGAAGGTGAAGGGTTTAAGAATGTAGTCAACTGCGTTGACTTCGTAGCTTTCTACGGCGTAGTCGCGGTAGGAAGTGGTGAAGATAACAAGGGAGGGTTGGGGGATAGATTTGTAAAAGTCGAGTCCCGAGATGGAGGGCATGTTGATGTCGAGGAAGAGTAGGTCGATGGGGTATTGGCGGAGGAAGGACATAGCTTCGGTGGAGCCTGTGAAGGTTTTCTCCAGGCGGATGTAGTCGATCTTTTGACAGTAAGTGTCAATTACGGCTAATGCAGGTGGCTCGTCATCAAGGGCGATGGCTGTCATCATGAAGGCAAATATATATTTTTTTTGAGGGCGGGCCGAAGTCCCGCCCTCAAAAAATATTAATTCTTTGTTACCGGGTTGATCCCTGCTTTCTTTATTTTCTCCACTACAAATGTACCTACCCGTGTTCCCTGATCCACTCCATTATCCACAGAATCGCGGTAATGGATTCCACCATAAATGCGTGACACCGCTGCTTCCTTTGCTGCATTCCAGAAAGAAGTAAAATGCCGAGGTGTCAATTCCCAGAACTCTTCTGAATTATCTGTGTATTCAAAGTTATCTCCAAACAGATAAGTCAGCATGGTAGCGACGGCAGACGATACCACACTATGTCCGCTGGTATATTCAGGAAAGGGCGGGGTTTGTAAATTCGGCTTCCATTTTACATCTATATACTTATTAATAAACGCTTCCGGACGGATACGGTTGGTGCTGTATTTCGCATCCCAGCAACTGATAAATGCATCCATCATCACATTGGCTGCCAGCATGTGTACCTGTATGGTATGATCAAAATCCAGTTTTGCTTTGCGGCAGGCAATACCTGTAATATTCATCCAGTGGCCACCAGGAGTGATTTTCTTAAAACCAATGGCCATGTGTCCATAAGTACTTACTGCAAATGGATTACAATCCCAGAATCCTGCGATCGTCATCTCTTCCTTAGTTGGATGCACTCCATAGTTATACACCTCCATATTCAGCCTGTAAAACTCGCTGGTGGTGTCTTTACTAAAGGCTACCATCGGTTTAGATTTGAATTGTGTACAGCTATCGATCATCATCGGCCGAATGGTACGCCAATTAGGTTCTACTGCATCCATGTATGCAGGCGGTGTAGGATACCAATACTCCTCCCCTTTCAGTGGTGTATACCTGCGTAAGGTGCTAAGCTTGCCGTATCCATCTGCTTTAGACCATACCATTATCTGCTTTACCACCTCCTCTGCGACCATTACAGAATTCTTTATAATACTATCAGGTACCTGGTCTTTCTTAAACAGGTCTATCAGCTTCTCCTCATCATCTGCCAGCATATACCCGGAAGGTAACAACTGCTTGCCTGCTTCTAAGATCGCATACACAGCCGCTACCTTATAATCGTAGGTTCTGCCACTATCGGGTACGGTCACTGCCGGATAAGATCTTATAAAAGTAGCAGCACCCGGCATGGATGGATCATGCTTTGCCACAATCTGGTAAGCCGCCAGTGTTGCATAACTGTAAAAACGAGTCGCCGCAGGCGGATTCACTACATCGTGCATCATCACCATAGAAAGAGAAAACACTGCCGGCTGTATATAATCAGTAAAGGGAGCCTTGTCATACTGCTGTTGTGCATAACCCAACCTGCTAACGAGTAACAATCCAAAGATGAGTTTCTTCATACTTATTGTTCTTTATATAGTGAGATTCCTTCATTGTTCCTGATAGAGTGAGACACCTTCATTGTTCTTTATAAAGTGAGACACCTTCATTGTTTACACCAACTACCACAAAGTTTTTACCATTGATGGCGATTTCGCCGGCCGACTTTACATCGCCTTTGATACAGATACCTGCTGCTGACTGATCTACATAGGTAAACCCTCCTTTGCCATCGCCTTTGAGCAGGCAACCATAACCAGCGTCAAAACTACCCAGCTTGAGACGGTTGTCACAATGGTTACCAAGCAACAATAAATCTGGTCTACCATCTTCATTGAAATCACCGGTCAGGATTTTGGTGACTACGGTGAATTGAGCTTCTACAGGTAATGGTGATACAACAAATTTGCCGTTCTTATTCAGCAGACATAAACTGCGGGTTTCAGTCACCGTGAGTTTGTCGGCCTTTGCCAGATCATCAGGCGACAAAATATCTTTCATGGTTGCATCTGAATAATTTTTATAAGATGTGAATTTCTTTCGCATTGGATAAATCTGGTCATTCAGCTCATCCCTGCTCACGTATGGATAACTTACCCCCTGTATATAAAAGTTGAGGAATGGATCGATGTTGCCATTTTTATCAAAGTCAGCATAATACAATTCAACAGGTTCTTTGGCTGAAGCTTTGATTTGTGTATTCAGACCCAGGTTACCAGCTATGAGATCATCATTGCCATCACCATCTATATCTTTCACTGCCAGACTAAACCAAAAACCATTTTGTGGCTGATCAAAGTAATCCGCTGTCTTATCTTTAAAGCCATCTGCCTTGTTGATATATACTGATAGTGGCATCATCTCTCCACATACTACCAGATCCTTCCGACCATCTTTATCGAGGTCTATCCACTGTGCATCTGTGATCATACCAGTTTTCGCAAAAGGTACATCTGCTACAGTGAATTTTCCTTTACCATTATTTATCAGCAGGTAAGATACTGGTGATACAGGGTACTGACCGGGAATAACACGACCACCTACAAAGAGGTCTATGTCTCCATCATTATCATAATCACATGGACGTACACAGGATTTACTGTTGGCACTCACATCAGGCATGTTCTCACTGGCTTTTACGAGTATCCCCTTTCCATTGTTGATAAACAATTCATCCTGCAACATGGGTGTATTGGGATCGCAATTAAAGTAACCGCCCATTGCCAGGTACAGATCAGGATAACCATCTCCGTTGGCATCAAAGAAGATGGCATCGGCCACGCAGTTTTCGGTGGGGTCTTCCAGCTTCATGCTCTTATTCATTTCAAAGCTGCCACTACCTGATTGTGTATAGATACGACCGGGCAATTCCCTATTGCCACTTATATACAGGTCTTCTTTTCCATCTTTATTCACATCTGCTTTTGCAATGACAGGACCTGTTTTGGAATACATGAATAACATGAGGAACTGACGTTTGAAATCATTTGCCGGCATTTCTTCATGTTTGTAATCAATAAGGCCATCTGCTTTTGTAAAGACGGGTTTTGTAAGGGTAGCAGGTGGTAAAGGTGCATTTGGCGCGTAGTCTATTTTCAATAACTGATTGGCGGCTACATCCGTCATGCGTTGTTCCTTATTACCGGCCCATATGATCAATACGGAATCAGCTTTGGCTGCATTACCCAAACCAAATAACAACTGGGTAGATACTGCACCCAGATAGCCTTTGCCGGGATTAACTTCCTGATATTGCTGCATGCCATTTGTATAAACATATACTTTGGCGCCGATGGCCTGTGTATTCTTTCCTTCTCCTTTCAATTTAAAGGATAGATACGCTGTCTTGCTTTGCTCTCTCGTCATGTTCTGGTAAACACCTGCCGGATCATTGATGCGGTTGATGACCAGATCGAGGTCGCCGTCATTATCCAGATCTGCATACACTGCTCCACTGGATACGCCAGGTTGATCTATACCCCACTCCTGTTGCTTATTGGCAAAGGTGAGGTCATGATTATTGCGGAAGATATAATTCTTTAAAGGTGTGACAGGCATAGCGGTAACGAGATCCATAAACTTGATGGGTTCACGCTCCATTGCCTTTTTTATTTTATAATCACCCCAATAGCGCAGGAAGTCTTTGTTGGTATAATCGCGCAGGTAGCCATTTGTTACAAAGAGATCTTTATAGCCATCGTTGTCAAAGTCAGCAAAGAGCGGGCACCAGCTCCAGTCTGTATTTGATACACCGGCCAGCTGGCCGATTTCACTAAAGGTGCCATCGCCATTGTTCAGTTGCAGCATATTGCGCATATACTGTTCATAGAGGTCCTGTGACTTCATGAGGTCATGCATTTCATAGCTCTCTTCCATCTGCAGCAGTTTCTGACGCTTGTTATCTTCAGGGAGCATATCGAGCGTGAGCACATCCGGTAGTCCATCGTTGTTGTAGTCAGCAATGTCTACACCCATAGAGAAGTGAGAAAGGTGCTTAAAAGTTTCTTTAGTACGTTCACTGAAAGTACCGTCGTGATTGTTGATGTATAGATAATCAGGTTCGTTGTAGTCGTTGGTCACATAAATATCTTCCCAGCCATCCTTGTTGATGTCTGCTACGGCAACCCCCAGCCCAAAGGTAAGCGGGTTCTGAATAATACCGGATTTGAGGGTGATATCAGTAAAGTGGTTGTTGTCATTACGATAGAGTTTGTTGCCTGCCAGAGAGTCGGTCAGGGCTTTGTATTTGGCAAACTCCATGTTGTCAATCTTGTTCGTGCTGTGGTTGAGGAGGAACATATCGAGGTCGCCGTCGTTGTCGAAATCGAAGAAGACAGCATTTGTGCTATATCCCGGATCGTCGAGACCATATTCCTTTGCTTTTTCCACAAATTTCATATTGCCCTGGTTGATAAAGAGCTGATTGCGGCGGGTAGCATCATCCCGTTTACCGGAGTAGCAGATGTAGATATCGAGGAGGCCATCACCGTTTACGTCAGCCATGGTTACGCCTGTTTTCCAGCTATCTGATTTCCCGCCGATGCCTTTGCCTGCATCTTTGGTAATGTCTTTGAACTGCATGTTGCCCATGTTCTGGTAGAGGGCACCGGGCTGCATATTTGCAGTGAAGTACAGGTCCTGTAATCCATCGTTGTTCAGATCTCCAACGGCTATGCCGGCACCGTTATAGAAGTATTCGTATTGCAGTACGTTCAATCCTTCTGTTTCGTTCAAAGGATTGGAGAACTTAATGCCGGTTGTTTTGGAAGGTAGCTGTTGGAAAAGTTGCTGTTGTGCCTGGATAGCGCAAGGAATGCAGGAGGCTATCATGAGGGCCAGCAAGGAGGTGGAATAACGCATGGATAAATAGTTTTTCAGTGTTCACATTCTTAAAGATGAAAAGTTAATGCGGCAGTTTACCGCATTAACTTTTCTTAATTTAGCTAGTCATGAACAAAAGTCATTATTGAGCTACATCCCACCAGATACGTGAAGTGTAAGTATCTCCATTAGAGAGACTGCTCACACCTGAAGCATAACCTGAAGGGTTTGTAGAATTTTCAGTAGACTGATAAGGAATTCTTCTTGGAATAGTACCACCTGTGAAGTTGCCGGTATAGACTACAGGCGTCAGTACAGGGTAACCACTTCTTCTCCAGTTATTCCATGCTTCGATGAAGTTCATCAGCGTACCTTCTGTTACCCAGAGCTGTTCATTGATCTGCTTGATAGAAGCGGTAGTTGAAGTAACATCCAGCGGATTAGCAGCTATGAAGAGCGTTGCAACTGTGGTAGAGATAGTAGCATCTGAAGAGAAGGTAGCCAGCGATTGCATAGAAGCAGTTACACCAGCTGCGTAGTGAGAAACAGCAGTTCCACCTACACTCCATCCACGTGCAGCAGCTTCGGCCAGCAGCAGTTCTGTTTCAGCATAAGTTAATACGAATTCAGGACCGCTGTAGTTTCTGTACAGTGCATTGGTAGGACGGGAATATTTACCCAGAGGAGCAGGAGAGTCATCGGAAGTTGCAGCAGCAGTAGCACCAGGATAATCACTTCTGTTAGTGATATCGGTAGTACCACCATTCAGGTCATATCCGTTTGGCATACCTAACTGAATGCTGGAATCAGTAGAACCAGCCAGCGCGGTATTGTTATTTGCAGCCAGACCGTTTGGTGCAATTTCAGCGATGTATTCCAGGCGGGGGTCATTCATTTTCCTCATGTAATCGATGAGGGTTTTAGACCATTTTACTTCCCTGTAGTCATCCTGAACCATCAGCGCGTTGGTAGTACCATTGCTGAAACCACCAGAATTGTCACAAATCACCACAGCATCGTCGGCTATACTTGTGAACACGCCACCCGCAACAGCTTTCTCAGCCCATGTTTGTGCAAGGGTTGGATTTACTTTTACCAGGCGCATAGCTGTACGCAGCATCAGCGAGTAACCGAATTTTTTCCATTTAGCGATATCACCACTATAGAACAGGTCTGCTGTTGGTTTGGTACCGCTTTCATCCAATGCAGAGATGGCAGTTTGCAATTCTGTCAGCATGGAAGTATAGATAGATTCCTGTGAATCGTAAGCCGGGGTAAAGGTACCAGCTTTACCTTTTAGTGCTTCGGAGTAAGGTATATCACCATAGCAATCAGTAATGTGTTGCATAATCAGCACATTCATGATTTTACCGATATTCGAAAGGTTTGGCAGACTTTTCTGCTGCGCCAATGTATCCATTTCGTAGGCATAGCTGGCAGCCTGGTAGTCTTCGTTCCAGATCCTGTCCTGGTAACCGATCTGACCGGAAGAAGCTACATATTTATCACCATTGCTGTAGTAGTTGAAGGTAGAAGACAACAACTGTACCCACATACTTTGGAATAACAACTGGCTATAACCAGTGTTTGCATAAGAATATTGTGCCCTTGACAGCAGGTAGTTAGGATCATATTGAGAACCGGATACCGCGGTAGGGTTACTATTTATATCGTCAAAGTTTCTGGTACAACTCGTAGCGAACAGTGTTGAAGCCAGACCTAAGCAGAGCAATCCTTTTTTCATAATCATCATTTTTTAAATTTGAAGTTTACGTTCACACCATAAGAACGGGTACTTGGTAAACTTGTACCTTCAATACCAGCGTAGTTAATCAGGGAAGAGAAACCAGCTTCAGGATCCACGTTATCAGTATGTTTCATTAATGTCAGGAGGTTACGGGCCACCAGAGACACACCGATTGAAGAGAATGGTGATTTACCCAGTATTTTGCTATCGAATACATAGCCAAAAGTGACCTGGCGCAGTTTGATGAAGCTTGCATCCAGTACATCGATGGAAGAAACCTGGTTAGCCAGTGTCTGGTAGTAAGTCTGTGCTGCTACAGAAGTAGTGTTTGTAGTACCGTCAGATTTAACACCTTTTGCCACAACGCCATCTCTACCTTCGAGGGTCATTTTGTTCAGACCGCGGTATATTGAGTAGTAGTTAGTAGCAGACAGCATTTTGTTTCCAAATTTACCATCTACCAGGAAGGAGAGAGTGAAGGATTTATAAGAGAAATCGTTGTTGATACCACCGAACCATTTAGGCAGTACGCTACCCATTGGGTTCAGATTGCCACGCTGAGGCAGACCATCGTCAGTCAGCAGGACTTCCCCTTTAGCGTTACGTTTCCAGTCGTACGCCATTACCTGTGGACCTGACATACCTTTTACCAGTGCAGTGTTCGCATTGAGCGGACGATATGTACCTAAGGTCAGGGTAGTGCTGGAGCTGTTGCTACCGTAGATATCCAGGATCTTGTTGTTGATGTTGGTTGCATTCACACTAACGTTCCAGGTGAATGTACCATTAGATACCGGTGTACCTGAAATCTGCATTTCCAGGCCTTTGTTCTGGGTAGAACCAGTACCGAAGTAAGCGTTGGTATAACCGGTTGCAGGAGAGATGGTACCTTTAATGATTTCATTTTGTGTTTTACGCTGGAAGTAAGCCAGGTCAACACCTAAACGATTATTCAGGAATTTCAGTTCCAGCCCCACTTCTGCTTCATTCAATGTGAATGGTTTCAGATTCAGGTTTGGAAGAGAAGATGGGAAGCTACCTACGCTCTTGCTGTTGAGTGCACCATCAATGGTGTAATAAGACTGGGTGATATAATAGTCATCAGGCTCACCGCTGGCTTTTGCATAAGAAGCACGGAACTTACCATAAGTCAGAGATGGAATATCCCAAAGTTCAGAGAAGATGAAGCTGGCGTTGACAGATGGTACAAAGATACCTCTGTTGCTTGCAGGCAGTGTAGAGTAAGTATCATAACGGCCGGTAGTACCGACAGTCAGGAAACCTTTATAAGAGAAGTCTGCAGTATAGTAAGCGGAGTTAGCCTGCTTGCGATACACAGTATTCTGCCTGTTATAAGTCTTAACGTTGTTGTAGCTATATACATAAGGCAGGATGAAGTTGCTACCGGTAATCTGTATCAGCTCATCGTTTCTCTTTCTTACGTTCGCACCTACAGCGATGTCGACGTTGAAATCTTTAGCGATATCTTTCTTGAAACCGAGGAGACCATCTGCGTTCATTTCGCTGATCTGTTCATTGCTCAGTGTCATATTACCACTCACGATAGTACCATCCTGAGAAGTGAAGGAATAAGCAGTACCCCATGGTGTGATATTGAAACGTCTGTCGTTGATCAGGTCATAACCCACACGGGCCTGGCCATACAGGTATTCAGTCAGATCATAGCGCGCAGTAACGGCAGAAATCAAACGTTTTCTACCAATATTGTTTTGCATCTGGCTGGTTACGAAATATGGGTTGGTTACATAAATATCATCCGTGAAGGTTACTTCTTTACCGTTGTTGTTAACGTCGTAACCAGGAGCGAGGATTTTCTCGTCGATGTTAGTAGCGAGGAACAGACCGTTGTTAGGGTTCAGCGGACCATCACTCAGGTAAGGTTTGTTTCTCTGATAGTCATCAATGTAATCTACCATGGCAGATACTTTGAATTTATCAGTTACTTTCTGATCGATGTTCAGGTTGAAAGTTTTACGTTTCAGACCGCTGTTTTCAACGATTGATTTATTATCCAGCGCAGATGCAGACAGGCGGAAGGTACCTCTGTCGCCACCACCGGAAACAGATACAGTGTTTGTCCAGGTAGGACCAGTTCTGTAGAAGTTAGTCAGGTTATTTTTAACTGCAGAATAAGCGTAAGAATTACCATCATACTGGATAGTAGAAGCACCATCCAGTTTTTCACCCCAGCTGAGGCGGGTGCTGTTCAGTGCAGCGTTTGCAGTAGTAGGTCTTGCACCTAACTGACCCTGACCATAAGTATACTGGAAGTCAGTGAAGTCGATCGCTTTATCAACAGTGAAGTTACCATTGTATTCCACCTGCATGTTCCCTTTCTTACCAGTTTTGGTAGTGATCAGGATTACACCGTTAGAAGCGCGGGAACCGTACAGTGCAGCAGCAGAAGCGCCTTTCAGTACAGTCATTGTTTCGATATCATCAGGGTTGATATTCTGGATACCATCACCATTATCAGAACCACCCCACTCACCGGCGCTACCTCTCTGGGAGTTGTCCATTGGTACACCATTGATTACATACAGTGGGCTGGCGGCACCAAAGCTGGCCATACCGCGCAACAATACGCGGGCAGAAGAACCAGGACCACCACTTGTACCACTTACGCTCAGACCTGCTACGCGGCCACCTAATGAATAAGCAACGTTTGTTTCCCTGGCCTGGGTCATAACGTTACCGTCTACTTTAGTTACAGCATAACCTATTTTCTTTGATTCTTTGGAGATACCCAAAGCTGTTACCGTTACTTCACCAAGTTGTGATGAAGATTCTTCAAGCGTGAAATCTACTGAAGTTTGACCTGCAGCTACTTTCACACCTTTAGAAGTATAACCGATGAGGGATATTTCGAGGAGCATTTCCCCATCAGGAGCATTTTTCAGTACAAAGGCGCCATCAGCTCCAGTTACAGCAAAAACATTTTTACCCTGAACCTTGACGCTAACAGATCCAAGCGGCGCGCCGGACTTGGAATCTTTTACAGTCCCTTTCAACTGCCTTGTTTGTGCAAATGCTACCGTTGAAAGCAGCATTGCGATGACCAGCAAACGAAGTTGTCTCATTATCGATTTAGTTTTTGGTTAGGTAATAAATGAGTGATGTGCACTCCTTTCTCAAATTGACGGCGGGATAAATCCGCTTTGATTCTACATTTCATTTGGTTCTGTTTCTGTATAAAATTTTCGTTTTAGAAAATACGTGGTAGGCTCGCCTTCTTTCAAGGCAAGAGAAATACATCAACCACATGTGGATGGGAAGTAAAGATGACGGTATGTAAGGTTGTAACTACCCCTTAATGTGTATTACAGTACATTTTGCTACACGTATGTGCACAGCAGAGCTGGTAGTTTAAAACCACAGAAGAAATTTTTGATTAAAAATGCTTGTTCATCATTGTTACGACGTTAGATCTGTTCAGCAACAACATGTTCACCCCTTAAATACTCCTTGTAATTTGCCCTCGTTCAATAGTCTTATTTAGTCAATAATTAAAGAGGGCTATTTTTGGTTGTTGTTACGTTTTTCCCGAAATTTTAAGTTTCACTGTTACTGTATTGTCATACATTCTAAAATGACAAGTCTTAAAATGACAACACTGATTATTTTATTTACGATTATTATATGATTACCGTTTTCTCACTGTTCTAATTCTCATATCCGTTTTAAACGGTAGCTTTTCATTTTCTCGTTGTAGATTTCATTTACTTACGGCTGATTTCTGGATCCAAAGTACAGAAATTTTAACATTTCATACAATCCCCAAGAAGTTGTACATAATTATTACCATTTGCGCGGTAAAACAAATACTATTTTAACAAGTATTGGTTTTATGTAAACCGTTTTAGCAAAAAAGGGGTATAAAGGTATTTCATACACTTGAAAACCCCTGTATTATTCCAAAAAATGGAACGGTAAGTAACGAAAAGGGGATACAAAAAGTACCCCCTTTTTATAAGCGTAACTCTTTGTAAACGTTTACCTTAATTTATAACAATTAAAACAGAGGCAAAGTTTACCGGGTATTGCAAATCCTTTCAGATTATTTCATTTTAACTTATCGGGCCTTACACCTTCTTTCGTCATCTTTACAGGGAGAATTTTCCCATCTGCGTCAAAATGCATTTCGTCGATGCAGGTTACGCGGTTATTGGCAGCAGTTTCTGCAAGGGGGCGACGGTGGTATACGATGTACCATCTATCTGTACCGGGTACGTTGATTACAGAGTGATGACCAGCACCGGTGGCGATGGCTGTATCCTGTTGTAAGATCTTGCCAATGCGCTGCCATGGACCCATTGGACTATCGGCGATAGCATATGCCACACTATAATCGGGTCCGGTCCAGCCACCTTCTGACCACATAAAATAGTACTTACCATTGCGGATGAACATGAATGGACCTTCTACATATCCTTTTGGTGTGATCTCTTTGAAGGTCTGATCATCAGCAAAAGGTTCGATACCTGTGAAATCGGATTTTAAGCGGGCAATATTGCAGTGTTGCCAGCCGCCGTAGATGATGTAATACTGACCATCTTTGTCGTGAAATACGAACTGATCGATGGGTTGTGCACCATTGTAGAACTTATCAATGAGCGGTTTGCCAAGATAGTCTTTGTAAGGACCGCCTGGTTTATCGGCAACGGCTATGCCGATACCACCTTTCTCTTTGTCGTTCTGGATGTCGTTAGCACCAAAAAAGAAAAAGTATTTTCCGTCTTTCCGGATGATGGCGGGCGCCCACATGGCACGATTGGCCCATTTTACATTCGAAGAGTCGAGGACTTTCGGGTGTTTCTTCCAGGTGACGAGGTCAGTGGAGGAATAAGCGTCGAAGAAGACCTGCTTTTCGTATTTGTCGGAATAGGTGGGGAAGATCCAGTATTCCTTTCCGAATACGGCAGCTTCCGGATCGGCGTACCAACCCTGAATGATTGGGTTGCCGGAGGTTTGCTTTTTCTTTTGAGCAGAAAGCGGGTTTGTCAGAGCAATAGCCCCGAGTAATAACGTGATAGCCTTTCTCATAGTGAGTTGATTCCTGTTTAATAGATAACACAAGATAGTAGTTTTATCTTTTCCTGAATATGGAAAGGCATCCGTGAAAGCTACTGCCCAATGAGTGTTTTAATTAATACTTAAAAAATAAATATTTGGGCATATACGGGGTAAGTTCCTAATTTTAGCGAGGAATTACAGCATTCAAACGATTGACTTTTGCAAGGTTCATTCATACAGGAAGAACGGGAACTATTGCAGCAGATAGGAGAAGGAAGCCAGTCTGCTTATACACTTGTCTTTAATCAGTACAGTAAACAGGTGTTTGATGTGGCCATGCTTTATCTTAAAGACAATCTGGCGGCACGGGAAACTGTGCAGGAGGTTTTTTTGAAAATCTGGCTGAAGAGGGAGGTATTGCCTGAGGTGGAAGACTTTTCTGACTATTTATTTATCCTGACCCGGAATCATGTATTTGATGTATTTAAGAAGCAGGCGGTGAGGGAGAAGGCATATGAGCAATTGTATCACCAGCAATTGGAGGTGGTGAATGATACGGATTACAGGGTGAAGGACAGGGAGTATGCGGGGATTGTGGAAAGGGCGATTGCCGCGTTGCCACCGGAGCGGAAGAAGGTGTATATAGCAAGAAAAGAAGGTTTTAGTAACGAAGAAATATCTAATAAGTTCAATATATCAATCCATACCGTAAAGAAACAGATGCAGATTGCAGTGCAGACGGTGAGGAATTTTGTTAAGAAAAGTATATAGTATTAAATAGTGAAAGCGCTTCCGCCTAAGGCCGGAAGCGCTTTTTATTTTCCGGAAAGGCCCTTCAGCCGGCCTTTTTGCTTTTTTTTGACTTTTTTTTTATTTCGGATACTCCTTTTATTCTCCACTATCGTCTTTACTATTATGACAGCACAGGAATTAAAACTCTTGCTTGATAAGTATAAGCAAAACAACATCTCTCCCGATGAGAAAGCGCGCCTTATGGACGCTATTAACAACGGGGAGCAGGATGATTTGCTCCGGGAAGATATTCTTCGCTCATTACAGGGGATCGTTCCTTCTGCAGGGTGGGAAGAAGAAGATCATGCAGCTATACTTCATGCCATTTTTCAGGTGGATCAGCCTGAAAGGCTGACTGTTGTCAAAAACAAACGCCGTTTCTACCTGTATGCCGCAGCCGCTGTAACTGCTGGTATTATATTGACCACGAGTCTTTTATACAAGAAAGACATTGAAAAGGCCCCTACCCTTGCAAAAACTCAGGTGTTGGCCCCCGGCTCTAACAAAGCCATGCTGACCCTCGCTGATGGTACTCAGATTCCACTTGACAGTGCTGCCAATGGCGCCCTGGCCCAACAAGGTAACACCCAGATCAAAAATTCCAACGGTAACCTGAGTTATCAGGCAAACGGAGGCAATGAAGTGATGTACAACACCGTCACTACTCCTCACGGTGGCCAATACCAGCTCACGCTGGCCGATGGTAGCAAGGTATGGCTCAATGCCGCCAGCAGCATCCGTTTCCCAACTGCATTTGTTGGAAAGGAAAGGCAGGTAAGCATTACGGGAGAAGCATATTTCGAAATCGCCCAGCAGCCCAGCCACCCGTTTTCTGTACAGGTAAAGGCTGCTGATAAGGAGATGACTGTAAAAGTACTGGGCACCAGTTTCAATATCATGGCCTATGCCGATGAAAAAGCTGTAAAAACCGCCCTGGTAGACGGCGCTGTACAGGTACAGTACGGCAACCAGAAGAATGTACTGAAACCCGGACTGGAAGCTAGTCTGACAGACAACACCTTTGCCATTGCTCCCGCAGACCTGGAACAAACCCTTGCCTGGAAAGACGGCAAGTTCAGGTTCAGGAGCACCAATATCAAAACCATCATGCGTCAGCTATCCAGGTGGTATGATATGGATGTGGCGTACAATGGTGATGTATCCGACATCGACCTGACAGGAGTGATCTCCCGCAGGGAAGATGCCAGTAACCTGTTCAAGGCCCTTGAAGCTACCCAAAGGGTTCATTTTGAGGTGAATGGCCACAATGTGACCGTTTCACCTGCCACGTTGCACTAATCAATCCCGGCTAGAGGGGGGATATATATTTTGTAAATTTTTAAAACAATTCCGTTATGACCACGTAGAGACTATTGTTGCATGTGAACAATAAAGAAAGGTACCCACACTTGTCAATGACGCTGCCACGTCTGAACATAAAAAAACCGGGCCCGACTGCCATCGGAACCCGGCAACATGGCTACCAATTTCTCTTTGACTCAAGAAAAATTTGATTTACTAAAAAAGCCAGGAAACAAAAGTATGGAACTATGCGCTTCATGCAAAACTACTTCACATGGTGGAGTAAGACTTTTGCACAGAAAATTGTTGTTAGTTATGAAATTAACTGCCATTTTAACGCTGGTATTTACACTCCAGCTATCTGCTAAAACCTATTCCCAAACCGTTAGCATCTCAGGAAAGCACCTTTCTCTGTATGAGGTGTTCAATTCCATCAGCAAGCAGACGGGTTATGAATTTGTGTACGACGCCAAATTGCTGGAAGGCAAAGGCGCCATTAATATCAATGCCCAGGGACAAGCGCTTACAGCTGTACTGAACAACTGTCTGAACGACAAAGCATTGACTTATTCTATTGTGGACAAGATCATCGTGATCAGTCCTAAAAAGGCTCCCCGGGAAGTCGCTCCCGCTCCCATTCCTACAGCTGCTGTCTCTGGTACTGTTACTGACTCTGCTGGCCATCCGCTTCAGAATGTAAGTATCCAGGTAAAAGGTACAACCAGAGGTGCGATGACGGATGCAAGCGGTCATTTTACCCTGGAGGCACAACCTACAGACGTACTGGTTATCAGCTACATTGGCTTTGACAAGCAGGAAATTATTGTAGGTAATAACACCTCCCTGACGATCAAACTCGCTGAAACCAACAAACAGCTGGGCACTGTAGTCGTTACAGCACTGGGTATCAAACGCTCTGAGAAATCCATCACTTATGCCACCCAACAGGTGAGCGGTGTGGAACTGACCAAGGCAAAAGATCCCAACCTGATGAACACCCTGAATGGTAAAGTAGCTGGTCTGACTATTTCCAGCAGCGCTTCAGGTGTGGGTGGTTCTGCAAAAGTAATACTGCGTGGTAGCAAATCTGGTCTGGGTAATAACCAGGCACTCTATGTAATTGATGGGGTGCCTATGAACAACACCCTTACCAACCAGCCAAACAGTGCGTATGGTGGTAGCACCGCTTATGATGGTGGTGACCCTATCTCTAACATGAACCCTGAAGATATCGAGAGCATCTCTATTCTGAAAGGTGCTTCTGCAGCTGCGCTGTATGGTAGCCAGGGTGCAAACGGAGTGGTACTGATCACGACCAAGAGTGGTAAAGCAGGTCGTACTACCATCAACTTCTCTTCAGGTCTTACCCTGAGCAAGGCTGCCTACAAACCTGAGTTCCAGAACACTTATGGCCAGACCACAGATGGTAGTACCCAGAGCTGGGGCGACAAACTGACCACCAAAGCGCATGATAACCTGGGTGATTTTTTCCAGACAGGTAATAATATCACCAATGCGATCAGCCTTGCAGGTGGTACTGATAAGACACAGACTTATTTCTCTTATGCTAATACCAGTGCAAAAGGTATTCAGCCAACCAATAAACTGGGTCGTAACAACATCAGCTTTAAAGAAACCGGTAAATTCCTGAATGATAAGCTGACTGCTGAAGCGGATGTAAACTACGTGACCCAGAAGATTGACAATACACCGCTCTCCGGTTTTTATTTCAATCCGCTTACAGGTTTATACCTCTACCCTCGTGGCAGCAACCTGTCTCAGTACAAAAATAATTTTGAAGTAGCCGATCCGGCCAGAAACGGCCTGATGGTGCAGAACTGGGCTTTCAATGAAGATGTACAGCAAAATCCATGGTGGATCCTGTACCGCGATCCTAACCAGCTGGACAGAAACCGCATTCTGCTGAATGCCAGCCTGAAATATGAAATCAACAAATACCTGAGCGTACAGGCAAGAGGAAGTATTGACAGGATCAATGACGTATACGATCAGAAAGTATATGCTGACAATGCTACTTATGTATCTGATTCCAGTGGGGTATATGTATACCAGAACCTGACTACCAACCAGCAGTACGGCGACCTGTTGCTGAACTTCAATGTTCCTATCGGAAAAGATTGGCGCGTAACAGGTGTTGTAGGTGGTGCGCTGCGCGATGTGAAGACTACCGGTGAGAAATTCAACTCCGGTAAAGATGGTCTGCATATTCCGAACATTTTCACCCTTCAGAACTTTGTAACCATGAACGCAGCGAACTCCGGTACACTGCCTAACAATCATAGCCAGTTCCAGTCTGTATTCGGAAGTGCAAATATCTCTTTCAAAGACTGGTTCTACCTGGATCTGACTGCCCGTAACGACTGGTCATCCAACCTGGCCTTTACTTCTACTTATTCTTATTTCTATCCTTCAGTCGGTCTTAATGTCATCCTTAGTTCTGTAACCAGGTTGCCTGAATGGGTGAGCTTCGCCAAAGTGCGTGGTTCCTATGCCCAGGTGGGTAACGCTCCTCTAGCCTACCAATCCTATCCTGCCCTGAATACCCTTGGTGCGGGTGGTTCCATCGTTGGTAATACCGTCGCTCCTTTCACTGATCTGAAACCAGAGAAAACAAATTCACTGGAATTCGGTACTGAATGGCGCTTCTTCAACAACAGGCTGAGCGTGGATGCGACTTATTATAAGACGAATACCAAGAACCAGACTTTGCAGATCTCTGCAAGCCAGGCTTCTTACTATGATTCTTATTATATCAATGCTGGCAACATTCAGAACCAGGGTGTGGAAGCAGTAGTTCGTTACGATGTATTCCGTGATTCCAAATTTAAATGGAACACCGGTGTGAACTTCGCTACCAATCAAAACAAGATCATCGAACTGGCGGATGGTGTAGACTACTTCACCCTGACAGGTGCTTCTGGTTCCAACTATGCATCTAAATTCAAAGTAGGTGGATCTTTTGGTGACATCTATGGTACAGTACTGAAGAAAGATGCACAAGGCAGGATTATGGTGGATGCAGCTGGTACGCCTATTAAACAGACTGGCGACATGGTGTATATCGGTAATTCCAACACCAAATTCCAACTGGGATGGAATAACAACTTCGGTTATAAGAACTTCACCCTGTCTATGCTGATTGATGGTAAATTCGGTGGCAAGGTAATGTCTGTGACTCAGTCTATGATGGACCTGTACGGTGTGTCTAAAGCATCTGGTGATGCAAGAGATGCTGGCGGTGTAAAAATAAACGGTGTTGATCCAAGTGGTAATGCTGTTACATCTGTTGATGCACATACCTGGTATTCTACTGTAGGTGGTCGTGAAGCGGTGTCTGGCGAGTACATGTACAATGCGACGACTGTTCGTCTGCGTGAAATGGCACTGGGTTATACCGTTCCGCTGAAAGATGTATTTATCAAGGCGCTGAAATTCTCCCTGACCGGACGTAACCTGCTTTATTTCTATAAGAAAGCACCGTTTGATCCTGAGTTGACAATGTCTACAGCAAATGGTTTGTCTGGTGTAGATATTTTCATGCAGCCTGCATTACGCAGTTATGGTCTGAGTCTGAATGCTACTTTCTAACTGTAAAACTGATCGAAAAAATGAAACGCTACTATATAATTATTGCAGTACTACTTTTGGGTGCTACTGCATGTACGAAGAACTTTGAGGACTATAATACGGATAATACTGGTGTTTCCACTGGTCAGCTGAAACCTGACTTTAATGATGTGGGCATTTACCTGTTGCAGGCAGAGCGTTCCATCATCAACTTTTCCGGTGGTGGCGACCCTAACTCTTACCAGGTACAGCAGAACCTGAATGCGGATTTGTTTTCAGGTTACTTTATGTCTCCCAACCCATTCAATGGAGGTCTGAATAATACCAACTACTTTATGATGACAGGATGGAATGGTGAGGCTTTTAAAGTAGGTTATCTGAACATCATGTCTCCTATCTCCAAACTGCGTACTAACCGAATCGATACTGCATATCCTGCAGTATGGGCGGTAGCACAGATCATACGGGTAGCAGGTATGAGCCGTGTGACTGACATCTATGGTCCTATTCCATACAGCCAGGCTGGTAGTTCAAAGACTGATCTGCCTTATGACAGCCAGGAAGATATCTACAAACGTTTTTTCCTGGAGCTGGATACAGCTACTGCCAATTTGCAGAGTTTTATCAACAATGGTGATTCACTGCCTTTCACCTTTGCAAACTTCGACCTGGTGTATAGCGGTAACTTCACCAAGTGGTTACAGTTCGCCAACTCTCTTCGTCTGCGCTTAGCGATGCACATTGTGAAAGCGGATGCAACTACAGCACAGGCGCAGGCAGAGAAAGCACTGAATCCTTCCAATGGTGGTGTAATCACTGCTAATAGTGGTAACATGAACGTACAATTGGGTGGTAGCTTTACTAATCCGCTGGTGTATATCGACAGGAACTGGGGGGATACCCGTATAGGTGCTGATATTGCCTGTTATCTGAATGGGTACAATGATCCAAGGATCAGCAAGTACCTGGGCATGTCTACCGATTCCAAAATTACTTCGCAATATATTGGTATCCGTTTAGGTGCGGTGACCAGCTCTAATACTAAAGATGATTATCTCGGGTATTCTGCACTGGGTTCTTCATTTTCACTGGCTACACCTGTGCAGATTATGACAGCTGCGGAAGTATACTTTCTGAGAGCCGAAGCTGCGGTACGTGGTTGGGCAAATGCTGGTGGAAGTGCACAGGAGTTGTATAATGAAGGTATTACTACGTCAATGAACCAGTGGAGTGCAACGATTGGTAGTTATCTGAGTGATGCTACAAGTACGCCTGCGGCTTATGTAGATCCGAAGAATAGTGCGAATGATAAGGAGGCACAGTCTACTATTACTATTCAGTGGGATGATGCAGCAAGTACGGAGGTGAAAATGGAGCGTATTATTACACAGAAATGGATTGCGATGTTCCCTGAGGGGCAGGAAGCGTGGACAGAGCATAGGAGAACAGGGTATCCTAAACTGTTCCCTGTGGCGCATAATCAGAGTTCAGGTGTGGTGAGTGATGCGGAAGGTGTGAGAAGGTTGCCTTATCCACAGCAGGAGTATAATACGAATGCGACGGAGTTGAATAAGGGGATTTCATTGTTAGGTGGGGTTGATAATGCGGCTACGCATATGTGGTGGGATAAGAATTAAGTCGTGTGATGTATAAAACTAAAAGCCCCGCCTCGGTTGAGGCGGGGCTTTTAGTTTATAGTTGTTTGCTTTTGTTGAGCCGATTAAACCGTTCGCTTCGCGAACGGTTTAATCGGCTCGCGTGCTTTATGGTGCTTGCCAGAGGGCAAGCACCATAAAGCACGAAATAGCGCGAAGTACTAATTAGCGAAGTATAAATTGCTAGTTGATGACTAAGGTTTCAATTGAGTGTGGTAAGCTCTTTACATCTGTACTATTCCCTTTTATCCACAGCTTATAAGCGAATTCTTTATCACTTGTATTCAGCACCACTACTACCGTCTTACCATCTTTATTTACAAAAGCAGTCGTTTGGAGATCACTCCTGTTTGAAGATGCGACGATACGCTTTGCACCAGGACGTATGAATTTAGAAAAATGCCCCATATAGTAATAAGCATTCGTATAAATCAGTTCACCCGTCTTTGTATCTGCATGCACAGGTGCAAAACAGAAATTACCTACGTGATTAGGACCACCTTTATCATCCAGCAGGATATTCCAGTCAGTCCAGGCGACAGTACCACTATTGAAATCATTCAATAAAGAGTTACCATAACGCTCACCCAGTGCCCAATCATTGACTTTATCCAGTTTGAACGCTTCTACACAACCTTCTGTGAAGATGAGGTTCTTACCAGGAAATGCTTCTTTTACATTTCGTACATTATCAAATTCCATGGTACTACCAGTCCACGTTTCATACCAATGGTAACCAATACCCCATACAAACTTTGCAGCTGCAGGGTCTTCAAGAATTGTGCTGGCGCGGTGATAGATCAGGTCACGGTTATGATCCCAAGCGATGAGTTTCTTCGTGCTCATACCCGCACGTTGTAAGGTGGGACCTAAATAATACTTAATGAAATCTCTTTCTTCTTCCGCAGTAAAGTTGCAGGATTCCCATATTTGTTTTGCCATCGGTTCATTCTGCACACTTAAACCCCATACCGGAATACCGAGAGATTCGTATGCCTTAATGAACTTCACATAGTAATTTGCCCATGCCTGATAGTAACGAGGCAGGAGTTTACCACCATGCAGCATGCTACCATTATCTTTCATGAATGCCGGAGGGCTCCATGGACTTGCAAAGAGTGTGAGCTTACCACCCGCAGCTGCAATGGCAGCTTTGATAAATGGTACGCGGTAAGTCATATCATGCTTTACATTGAATGTCTTCAACGCACTATCGCCTTCTTCAATATAGGTATAACTATCGCTGGAAAAATCGCAGCTATGAATATTGGTACGGGCCAATGTATAGCCAATGCCATTAACGGGATCAAAGTAAGCTTTCAGGAGTTCTGCCTGCTTCTCCTTCGGGAGTTTTGCAAATACTTCTGCAGAAGCATCTGTCAGTGCACCACCAATACCAGTCATGGTCTGGAAGGTCTTTGCAGGATCTACGAAAATGCAGGCTTCTGTTTCAAACGGTTGCTTTGCGGAGGTAAAGGATAACTTGTCCGTTGCTGACATTCTTAACTGTGTACTCGCGGCAGTAGTGTAAACGGTCACTGTTTTGCGGGAAAGGGTATCTCCCGGTTGAGGACCTTTTGCGTAACCGGCGTAAGTAGCCAGCAACAGCCCTGCCAAAATTGCTCTCTTCATTGTTTTAATTATTACCAGTTTAAACGTGTTCATCTTACCAGATATACGTACCTACGGCACCATTTGTCAACGTGGATGTAACGATTTTGCCATTGAACTGGATGTTGAATGATTGGGGAGCGTTGGCATTATTGATCACAATTAATACTCTTTTCCCATCAGGCGTTTTGAACGCCACATTGTCCAGCTGGCTGGTGACATTGGTAGCAATCCTCGTGGAACCGGGCCTTACGAACTTTGATGCATGTGCAATAATATAATAAGATACATTCCTTGTAACGTCGGCACTGATAGTGAGTGCTCCCATACAGGTACTGCAACCGCCATCCGTATGTGGATTATAGTTAGGATCGGCGGCCAGATTCCATTCCAGCACATTCCTGCTCCAGTTGCGGGTGGCGCCGATGATGAGATTTGTTATATGCCATTGCAGATTAGAAGCAAAATCGCCAGGGGCACCTACCCATTGCTCTGTAAAGTAGACATTTTTATCAGGAAATGCATTATGTACCTGTGTCAATGCACTGATATCACCGCCATACAGGTGAAATGCAGAGCCATCTACATATTGTTTGGCATCTGCATCCTGCAGTACGGTGGCAGGATAGTCAGGTCTGTCAGCGTTGTGATCGTAGGTGATGATCTTCGTCGTGATACCTGCTGATTTAAATGCGGGACCTAAAGCAGACTTAATAAATGCTGCCTGTTCAGTAGCCTGCATGACCATGCTGGGGTTATTGCCACCATGCAAAGGTTCATTTTGCGGAGTGATAGCATCGATCGTGATACCTTCCGCTTTCATAGCCTGGATGTATTTTACAAAGTATTGTGCATAGGTAGTGTAGTATTCAGGTTTGAGGCTACCCCCTACAAAGCCACCGTTGTCTTTCATCCATACTGGTGCGGACCATGGAGAGCCGAGTATTTTGATATTCGGTGCGATGGCTATGATCTTTTTCAGTACGGGTATCAGGTCGGTTTGCTCCTTGCTGATGCTGAACTGGGCAAGGTTTACATCCGTTTGACCGGTAGGCATGTCATCGTATGTGAAAGGTGCTGCACTCAGGTCGGAGGCACCGATGCTGATGCGGAGATAACTAACGCCGATGCATCCACTGTCGGTAGCGAACAACTCTTTGAGCAGGGCATCCTGGGTGGTGGATGGCAACTTATTAATGAGTGTTGCACTACCACCGGTGAGGCAATAACCGAAACCATCGATAGATTGGTAAGTGGTGCCATCTTCTACCTTAATAGTAGGATACACATTGACAGTATCTTTAAATAGCAGACTTACGTTTTGCTTTGACAGCAGTACACTTTTATCAGCTTTGGTGAGCCAGAAAGTGACGTCAGTAGTTAATTCACCTACGGGAGGTGGGACGATGATGGTAGTCGTATCATTGCTACCTCCCTTACAACTGGCAAAGCAGAAGAGCAGGGAGAAGCATATATGGTTTAGTCTCATTTACTTTTCATTTTATATACCCTTACATAATCGACTTCCATTGCTACCGGGAAGATGCTGTCATCTACGCCCTGCACTCCACCCCAGTCACCACCTACAGCGAGGTTCAGGAGGATGTGGAAGCGTTTGTCGAATGGCCATACAGTGTACCCTTTCCCTTCGTTTACAAACTGGAACACCAGCATGTCATCGATATAACCCCTAAGGGCATATGGTGTCCAGTCTAATCTGTAGAGGTGGAAGGCGGAGGTAACGTTGTCTACCTTTTTCGTACTTGTTTTCTGGGTGTTTATTTTGAAATAATAAGCTTCTGTGTGGGCACTGATGTGTACATTTCCAGGGTCGTAACCGACATGTTCCATGATGTCGATTTCGCCTGATTTAGGCCAGTCGCCGTATGCCCAGTCAGTGGGTAGCATCCAGATGGCAGGCCAGGTGCCTTTGCCGGCGGGAAGTTTTGCTTTGATTTCAAAACGGCCATAAAGCCAGTCGCCTTTGTTGGTGGTAACCATCCTGGCAGATGTGTAGTTCCTGTTTTCTTTTGTTTCTTTCCTGGCAGTGATGCTCAGTACACCGTTTGCCACGCTGGCATTGTCGGTGGAGTTCGTGTAGTATTCCAGCTCGTTGTTGCCCCAGCCACTGCCGCCCAGGTCGTAGCCCCATTTGTTGGGGTCGGGAGCACCGGTGTAGTCGAATTCATCTGCCCAGGTGGGAGTAGATTCGAAGGTCCAGCCACTATCGACGGGGGATGTGGGGGTGACGGGCCCGGTGGAGGTAGTGTCGGTACTACCTTTGCCGGAGCAGGAGGTAAAGATGAGGAGGAGAAGAGGGAGGTATCTTGCGAGCATAAGCGTGGATTGAATTTCCTGATTTTGATTGCCGCCTTCGGCGGCGATGAAAATCGGGTTTGGCTGTTTTTTTGGAGCTACCTGAGGCAGCTCCAAAAAACAGCTGGTAAGAGTTAGAATTATTGTTCTTCGAGGAATTGAATATTAGACAGCGTCATTCCGCCAGTACCCAATGTACCACCGGAGCTACCACCTTTTATCACTACCCATACAGTATCAGCTTTGGAAAATTCCATATACCCATTCTTCCCTTTTCCACCGCCATCACAGCCTATTGTAGCGATGTTGCCATCGAATGGAATGGAACCACAACCGGACCAGGTATTCATCGCTATGTATTTTGTTCCACCATAATCTTTGCCCTGAACTGGCGCGATGGTGTCACAATATAATTCCAACCAGCTATTTGTAGCACCAGCACCTTTGATATTAGCAGCCACGGTGTAAGGTGTGTGTGCTTTGACCATTACCATCTGGTAGATTGCACCATTGGTATTGCCGGTGTTGGAGAAATTCAATGTACCATTTGTATTGGTGATGGTGGTTTGCGTACCCCCTGTATTCAGGATCGTCCAGTCTGTTGCATTCAGCAAATCTTTTGTGGGTGCATCATTGGCAATCGTAAGTTTCTGTGCAGTCGTGGCATAACCACCGTTGGTGAATACGGTAAGTTGTACTGTATACTCTCCTGCTTTGGAGAAATGCAGTGTGTCAAATTCCCCTGTGGCAGTCGTTCCATCGCTGATCGTCCAGTTCCAGATAAAGCCTCCTTTGGTAGTAGAAGTGACCACTACCCTATTCGGATTTGACGATAAGGGAGTAGCGGAGAAAGAGGCAGTAGGCAAAGCGCCCAGCTCCTTTGTGGATGATTCCGGCGTACAAGCCGGCATAGCGCAGGACAACATAGCTGCCACTGCCAAAGTACCTATATAGCGTTTCATATAAATCGGTTTGATATGTTATTTAGTTCCTCCCCATTCTTTGCTTTGTTCCAGCTTTGTATTTTCCAACTCTAACAATGGAATTGGTAATATTTCATGCTTGCCAGCAACAAAGCCACGGCCACCAAGCACTGATGGTGCTCTGCCAGTACGTACTAGGTCGAACCAGCGATGACCTTCGCCAGCCAGTTCCAGTCTTCTTTCATTGAAGATGTTGTCATCTGTCGCTTCGATAGCAGTAAGACCTACACGGGCACGTACTGCATTCAGCAACTGGTAGGCACGGGTACCGGCGCCACCACCTTGTCCTGCTTTCACGAGTGCTTCTGCTTCCATGAGGTACGTATCAGCTAAACGGATTTCGTACAGATCCTGTGGAAAGTTCAACTCAATATTACCACCACCGGTAGTTTTATTGTAGTTAAAACCAATGAGCTTTTGCAGGAAGTAACCGGTGTTTTTATAACCAGGTTCATAGCTGGCAATGCCATTGGCCTGTAAGCTATCCAGGTTGGCAACGGTTGCATTATAACGGGGATCGTAGTGAATGGCATCAAACAGTTCCTTTGTCACTACGAGGAAACTCCATCCTGATACGTAATCAGGTGCACCTGCTTTCAATGCTTTGTAACCTCTTGGGCCCACCATAATGTTCAGCACATTACCTTCTGTACAAGACACGCAATCCCATGAGCCTGCGGAACTAGCTGTAAATGCTACTTCGAAAACAGACTCGCTGTTAAACTTGGTACCGTTGTCTGACTTCCAGAGATCGGCGAAGTTAGCCAGCAGGTTATAACCATATTTTGCATTGGTACTACCAGGCACTGTACCATTTACTTCGGCCAGTTCTGTTGCAGCAGCACTATATTTTTGTTCATAGAGATATACTTTACCTAACAGTGCGTGTGCAGCACCTTTGGTAGCGCGACCACCTTCGGTAGCAATAGGTACCTGATCAGGCAGATTGGTTTCTGCAATGGCATCCTGCAGGTCTGTTTCAATTTGTTTGTACACCTCTTCAGGAGTCGCCTGCAACACGTTGTACATGTCGCTGGTAGAAACAGGTTTGGTGAAGAGTGGTATATTTTTAAACAAACGTACCAGGTCGAAGTAGAAGAATGCACGAAGGTATTTTGCTTCCGCAGTATAACGGGCTTTGGTCGCTTCGTCCATGGGGACACCCGGGAGCTTTTCCAGCAGTGTGTTTGCACGGAAGATACCAGAGAAACCTTTCTTCCAGAGCTCATCCTGTGGCCCCTGATCAGGTGTCAGTGTATAATTGGCGAATACCTGGAAAGCGGTTACGTCATTGGCACCACCACCACCAGCATAGTGATCGTCAGAACCGGCGTTCATGGCGCCAACTTTGGTCACGTAGTTACCACCCTGCCAGCCTACTACATCGTAACAAGCTACAAGCCCGTTGAAAGCCTCTGTCTGATCTTTATAATAGTTCGCTTCGAGGTCTGTACCTTTTGGTTTTACTTCAAGGAAACTACTGCTACAGCCGCTCATTATTTGCAGGCCAATAGCGAATGTCAATATATGTGGAATGTATTTTTTCTTCATTGTAATTTGCTTTTATCAGTTTATCAGAAAGTAGCGTTCACACCCAGCATGAAGGATCTTGCCTGAGGATAGATACCTCTGTCGATGCTGAATACGCCACCTCCGATTTCAGGATCATAACCGGTGTACTTGGTGAATGTGAGCAGGTTTTCGCTCATTACATAAATTCTGAATTTCTCGATGCCCACTCTTTTGGTGATCGTGTTAGGAATGGAGTAACCCAGCTGTAAAGATTTGATCCTGCAATAGCTACCATTTTCCAGATAGAAATCGGAAGGATTGGTAAAGTTCCTGTTAGGATCAGTAGATATCAGCCTTGGATAATCGTTTGTAGAACCCTCGCCAGTCCAGCGACCCAGGGCTTTTGTCTGCCAGTTTGCATTCAGGATATCCAGACGACGAAGACCCTGGAAGATCTTGTTGCCAGCGGAACCCTGAATGAATAATACGATGTCGATGCCTTTGTAAGCAGCATTGATAGTACCACCGTATGTCCAGGTAGGTGTAGGATTGCCGAGGAACTGACGGTCAGCTTCTGTGATTGTACCATCACCATCAGTATCTACCCAACGGAAATCACCGGGTTTTGCATCAGGTTGAATTTTACCACCTGCTTTGCTGGTGTAGTTATCTACTTCGGACTGGTTCTGGAAGATGCCGTTTGTCTTGAAACCATAGAAGCTATTCAGTGGCTGACCAAGGGCAGTACGGGTAATTGGGTAGCTGGAAGACTGGAACGTCTGACCACCGGAGAGGTATTTGATACCTGTACCCAGGTTGGTTACTTTGTTAGTCGTATAAGAAACGTTCGCATTTACATTCAGGTCTACTTCGCCTACCTTTTTGTGATACCCCAGCTCCAGTTCCACACCGGTGTTTTCCATATCAGCCACGTTCGCAGCAGGGTTAGAGATCGCACCAACGTATGAAGGAATGCGTGGGTTCTGCAAGATGTCTTTAGTCACCTTTTTATACCAGTCGAAAGCTACCCTGAAGTCGTTGTAAACAGTGGCTTCAAAACCAACGTTTGTCTGACTGGTAGATTCCCATTTCAGGTCAGGGTTAGAAGGGGCGTTCGGACTGTAACCGATCTGGTAACTACCGGAATTACCGAAGGCATAGTTTCTGCCGCTACCGATGGTAGACAGGTAGGCAAAGTCACCGATGTTATCATTACCCACCACACCATAACCACCTCTCAGTTTGAGGAAATTTACGAGATTCTGTTGAGGCCAGAAGCCTTCTTTAGAGATATTCCAACCCAGAGAGAAGGATGGGAAAGTACCATACTTGTTATTGGCACCGAAGCGGGAAGAACCATCACGACGTACGATACCTTCGATGAGGTACTTTTCATCGTAAGCGTAATTGACACGGGCAAAGAGGGAAGAGATCCTATGGTCAGCGCCTTCACTACCGTCGGAAGTACGGTTGTCGGAAGCTACTTTGAAGTTCATGCTTGCTTCTTCAAAAGTGTTAGCAGGCACGTCGTAGAAAGTAACGGTGGTTGCTCTTGTACGGTTGTCCATATAAGCGCCCTGACCTAAGAGGATGGTGAAGGAGTTCTTACGGATATCTTTAGTATAAGACGCGGTATTTTCTATATTCCATGCAAATCCTGAATTCTGATTACGTGAAAAAGAAGTACGGGAAGAGATGGTAGATGAGTTCAGGTAAGAGATGGGTGTGAAAGTCTCAGATCCCCAGAAGGCGATTTTAGTGCCGAGGGTGGAGCGGAGTTTCAAGCCTTTAACAGGCACTATTTCCAGGTAGGTATTACCCACAATGTTGTGTGACCAGTTATAGTTACCCAGACGTGTGGAAATATAGGCGAGCGGGTTTGTGATCTCCTGTCCTACAGCGCTGGAAATACCATAAGGATTACCGTTCTTATCGCGGCGAATACCGGTGTTGGTATAAGGTGCGGCAGCGGCAACAGCAGGATCCGTAATTACTGCAGGCGTAGTTGGATCCAGGTTGATAGCGGAACTAAGGGGCCCACCGAATTCGCTGTTGGTATTACCTACGCCCAGGGCTTTGTCGTAAGCATAGCCTACGTTTTCGCCGAGGGTTACGTATTTGGAAAGTTTGTGTGTAGAGTTCAGACGCAGGTTGATGCGTTCATATTTAGAGATGTCGGTCGCAACGATACCATCCTGTTTCAGGTAACCGAAAGAGGAATAGAAAGTAGATTTGTCATTACCACCGCTTACACTCACTTCATGGTTTTGGCGCGCAGCGCTGTTGTTGAAGATGAGGGATTGCCAGTCGGTGCCTTTACCTAAAGAAGCAGGATCAGCGTAGACGATGCCATTGCCGGCAGCTACAGAAGCTTCATTACGCAGGGTAGCATATTGCGTAGCATTGAGGAGCTTCAGTTTGCGGGCAGGTTCAGAGTTACCATAGTAACCATTGTAGTTCACCTGCAGGGTACCGGCTTTACCTTTTTTGGTAGTCACGAGAATTACACCCGCAGCAGCACGGGCACCATAAATAGCCTGGGAAGCGGCATCTTTCAATACTTCGATAGATTCGATATCGTATTGGTTTAAGTAACCGATACCGCCATTGTCTACCACCACTCCATCAATTACCCAGAGAGGATCGTTGTTATTAAAGGTAGTGAGACCTCTCACACGTACAGTAGCACTGGAACCTGGCTGACCAGAACCGGCAGCGATGGTAACACCTGAAGTACGGCCCTGGAGGGCACCTTCGAGGCGGGTAACAGGCTGGCTTTCCAGGTCAGCAGCTCTTACGCTGGAGATGGCGCCGGTGACAACACTTTTCTTTTGTACACCATAACCAACTACCACAGTTTCGGTGAGGGCAGTCTGTGATATTTTCAGGATAAAGTTCATAGATGACTTAGTCACCGCCCAGTTGACAGGTTCAAAGCCCACCGCGCTCACGATCAGGGTGGAGCCGGGAGGAACCTTGATTGAATAGAAACCTGTACCATCGGTCACAGTACCACTTTTGCTATCTTTTATACGGATGCTGGTGCCGGGTAAAGGGTCACCTTTTTCATCCGTGATACGGCCGGTAAGGGTGATAATGGTATCAGCGTCGGCAGGTTTTATTTCGGGCAGACTTTTGACGATGATGCGGGCGCCATCCACCACATAGGAGAAGGGCTGGTCTGCGAGTGCCATATCCAGGACTTGTCGTACTGGTACGTTTTTAACCTCAATAGTGACAGGATGAGCAGTAGCCAGCAAATCTTCATCATAAATGATGGAGATACCCGCCTGACGAGCTACTGATTTTAACACCTTTTTGAGGGGTGCTTTCGTTTCAGACAGGGATATTTGCTGGGATAATCCTTTTGCGCTGATCTGCAGGCAGGCCACTAGCAACAAAAAGGTAGTCAGTTTCATAACGAGTAAAATTTGACTTCGGAAAACGTGGATTCCGAAATAATTTTTGGTTGATGAGTGCTTCCGGGAATAGGAAGCCCTACCACATAAGTTTAAATCCATACTTTTGTAGTGTTTGGGAATTTGAAATCAATAATTCGTAACGGGATGTTGTTTTCTTTTTGGGCCCAGACATTATATACCGGGAGTGTTGCAAGCGCTTCCGGTTTTTTTTATGTACGGCCACACATGATTAATTTGTTTCTGCTACTTCCATAACGTTGTTTTAGGTTTATGAATGACTGGTGTATTTTACGTGGAATACCAGCCTTATCTGACAGTTAATTTTCTTCCAACAAGTTCGAATACAGGTCCATTTGCTTCCAGCATATGGAGGATATCAGTGAGGGGAAGGCTTCGGCTGATACGGCCGCCGAGCAGCTTTTCGTTTCCTTTCTGATTGTAATTAATATCTATGTCGTACCACCTGGAGAGCTGTCTTAAGATGTCTGACAGGCGGGCGTTGTCGAATTCAAAGAAGCCGGTTTTCCAGGCGATCACTTGTTCTACGTCTGCTTCGTGGATGGTGATCTGGCCGGTGGACGGGTCCATTACGGCTTGCTGACCGGGGAAGAGGCGTTTGTCGTTCACTTTTACGGCACCCTGTACCAGCGTGGTGTTTACGCTTTTTTCATCTGAATAGGCCATGATGTCGAAGGTGGTACCGAGTACTTGTACTTCCATGTTATTGACCTGGACGATGAAGGGTTGTTTGGCGTTGGGAGTGACTTCGAAGTATCCCTGGCCGGAGATGTCCACTCTTCTTTCTTTTCCATTGAAGGAGGTAGGATAGCGGAGGCTGCTGGCGGCATTGAGCCATACGTGGCTGCCGTCGGGCAGGATTATATTGAATTGACCGCCACGGGGAACGGTCAGGGTGTTGTATACGATGGCGTCGTCGGTAGCTTTTGCGTCGTATTGCAACTGGCCATTTTTTTGGAGTACGGTGGTGGCGCCCTGGAGGATGGTTTGGTTACCGGCGGAGTCGAGGATGACGGTGGAGCCATTGGAGAGGGTGAGGATGGCTTTGTTGGTGCCGGGGGCGACGGAGGTAGTTGCGATTTGCGTGTTCGCGGGTTGGGTGGCAGGTTGTGTTAATATTATCAGGAGGAATACGGCGGCGGCGATGGAGGCAGCGCCTGCTACGTAATACCAGAGGGTGCGGACTTTCTTTGTAGAGATGGATTGCAGCAGTTTGGTTTCAATGCGATCGGAGATTTCAGCGGGGATTTCCGGCTGAGAGTCGAGGGCTTTTTGAAATTCCTGTTGCATGGTTTTCAACAGCGCACGGTGTGAGCCGGAGGCTTGTAGCCAGGAGTACAGCTCGGCAGTTTCAGCTGCATTACATTGACCGTCAAGGTATTTTGCTAACAGTTTTTCGTAATGTTCCGTGGTTGTTGACATAATTTTATTTAGGTGTCTGTATATATTATCCGGAAATGATGGTTTAGGGTACCTCGGGGGGGAAATATTTTTTGAGATTTTTTTGG
Organism: Chitinophaga sancti; assembly: GCF_034087045.1. Classification (NCBI taxonomy): domain Bacteria; kingdom Pseudomonadati; phylum Bacteroidota; class Chitinophagia; order Chitinophagales; family Chitinophagaceae; genus Chitinophaga; species Chitinophaga sancti. The sequence goes on from NZ_CP139247.1 coordinate 7,540,377, forward strand.
AGGGGATGGTTTGGAGGTGGGGTTTGGGGATAGGGTTTGGGAGGGGAATTTTTAGGGGGAGTATTTTAAGGGTTCTTTGGGGGGAGAGCAGATTTTGGGAAAGCAAGTTTTGGGAGGGCAGGTTTTAGGAGAGTAGATTTTGGGGGAGTATTTTTAGGAGAGCAGATTTTGGGCTACGTAAACAGCGACCATGATATCGCCATAGCGATGAACATATTCATAAATAAAGCGCATACCCAGCACCATGTGTTTTTTTACAGCATTGCGGGAGATGCCGAGTAGTTGGGCAGTTTCGTCATAGCTTTTTCCTTCCTGCCGGCAGAGTTGGAATACCCGTAACCGTTGTGGTGGCATTTGGGCCAATGCTTCCTGAAAAAGCCTGTCATATTCTTTGGCCCGGACCATTTGTTCTGGTGTGGAGGAAACGGGTTCATTAAGTTGTGCGAACAGTTGTTCCCGCATGGCCTGGTCAGTGGCTAGTTTGTCAATTGTTTTAATTACATGGTTACGGGCAATACGGTATAGATATCCTGAAAAAGACAATTGAGGATTTATACGGTCTCTGATTTCCCAGATTTTCAGAAATACGTCGTGGACGAGGTCTTCTGCCAGCGAAGGTATTTTGCAAAACCGTAAGAGGTATATGTAAAGAGAAGCGTGATAATGACGGTAGATTGTTGAGAATGCAGCTTCATCTCCCTGCTTCATTTTGATCAGTACTTCTTCATCTGATGGCATACGATCCATAGTTAAAAATCAAATCGTTTTGGCTCCTGCCCCCGGAGGGTGTAAAGCTAAAGAAAAGATGGGGATTGCGGGTAGGGAAAGATTTTTATATGAATTATTTGCACAATTGAAATAAAAGTACATATATTTGCACCCCCGACACAGAGAAAACGGGGTGTAAGGATCAGTAGTTCAGTTGGTTAGAATGCCGCCCTGTCACGGCGGAGGTCGCGGGTTCGAGTCCCGTCTGGTCCGCAAGGAAAAGCAAAACCCGCTCTAAGAGCGGGTTTTGCTTTTTAAATGACTAATAATGAATCTACAAATTGTTTGTATTTAATTTTTTGCGTGTTCGAAATAATATGAATTGATTTTTTGAACCAATTTACAATTGAAAATCTTCTTCAAAGATCCGTTGTTTTTTATTCCATATTTCCCAATAGTTTTCCTTTTTTTCGCTGCTCAGAAAAGAGCTATTAATTAGTATGTGTACCTCTGAACTAAGAGACTTGAATTTTCGATAAGTATTATGTCTCACTTTTTCAGGGATGTTTAAGACAGTTCCCAACGCTTCAAAATCTCTTAATTTTATATGCTTCTTTTTGCCATTTAGCAATAATGCCATCTCTTCCTGGTCTTTGGGGAAAACGAGGTTAACATTCAGCAGGTCATAAGCAGGACTTAATGCAATGCTATTCTCAAGATGGAGTATAGAAAAGTTCTTAAGATGCATATCATTATTTCCTGTCAAATAACAGAAAAGCAGTAATTCGAAATATTTCAGTACATCAAGTCCTGAATTAGTACAATACTGAAGTATTAGTTTTCCCGCTTTTTCATAAGATCCTTTGTACTTATTTTCTGTTAAAAAACCAGATAGTTGACAGAAGTCCTCAACATGAATTTTTTTCCCCATCACTCTATCAAAACGCCTGGCAATATAAACAAGATTTCCATCGGTAGCCCTGAGCAACGTATGCTTACATATTAGAATCCCAAATACTTCCGCAAGATGCATGGTAAGGTCTTCCGTTTCTGGCATGGCTTTCAGTTTCTCATGTTGAGGTTTCAATATGTATTCTCCCCATAGTCCCACGATTGTAAGTCTGCCATTGTTTTTATTCCTTTCTAGTGTAACAGATAACTTAGGTTGCACTCCTGTCAGGGCTATATGCCTGCTAATAGTCTTTTCTGCCAGATCTTTTAAAAGTTGTTTGTCCAGATTAAGCTCCGGCATTGTTTCAGTACCAAAAAATCGTTTTGCACATTTAATATGATACTCCTTATCCCCAGAATCTTTATAGCAGAATAAACAATTGGACATATTATTCAATTTCATTTTCAGGTTCTATGCTTACCGCACCGATGGTATCTCTGCATGTAAGTAATAATAATTCAAAGCGATCATTGCCTTTGACTTTCCAATGATCTTTGGCTATGTCTAATAACCAACCTTCAGGAATTAGTCCATCAAAGAAAGCGAAGAGCGTAAAACTGTGATAGGTTTCCTTTTGTAAGGGCATAGTTAAGCTTATTGGCATTGCCAATTCATCAACCAAATAATCTTCATGGTATATAAACTTATAACCACCATCATATTCTGTAAGCGTACCAGCAAGTATGCTGTTATAATATACTTTTGCTATTTTACTCATTAGATCTTGATTTAGGTGCAGGTACAAGTTCCATCCCAAATAAGTTAAGTAACTGATTCACCTTGTCCATACGCATCGTTGTCTTTCCCTGTTCAATTTCCCGGATTAGCCGTAATCCCAATCCAGATTTTATGGATAGGTCTTCTTGTGTTAAACCGTTTTCTTTTCGCTTGGCTTTAATCGTCTTCGACAAGAGAGTCATTTTATACCTTTTAAGGTATAAAAATACAAAATATTACATTTCTATACCCTAAAAGGTATAAAAAATAGAAATGTCGGCAAACTATACCTTAAGGGGTATAAATTTCTAAAATATATAATTATAAACAATATTAATACGGCTGTATTTCAATTAACTAAACGCAATTTTGTTGGGGAATTGGGCCTGTTTGTTATTCTGGTATTCCATTTATCATGGAAATCGTCTTCTCAAATGTGGATAGCTTTTTTCATTCTGATTCAAGGCAAAACAATGACAGTGCCCCAATTATTTATCATCAATATCATGTTATGCAATTATTTTCACTAATAAACATATGGATTTCAGATAAACTCTCCACAAACTGGTTCCGGGTAGAGCGGTTCGTTGCCTCCCCGCTCCCCCACAGTCCCGTGCGAGCAGATTTCCTGTACACGGTTCCTCTATTTACGGTTTCGCCAATTGATAGCTGTGATAGATCTTCGGTTGTACAAGGGGTATCCACTCTGTAGTCAGCTTTGCAATCTTATTCCATGTCCAGACTCGTTTTCCACCCCGATGGTTGAGCCATTTATGGAGCAGATGTTTTGTTCCGTTGTAATAAGTATGCAGCTTCCTACAGTTGAACGTTATACCGTAGTAAGCATAATGGCCACGCAGCTTTTGGTTCAGCTCTTCGATCAGTTCCCTTATCGGTAGCTTATGTCGGTAGCACTTGATCCAGTCGCTTAAGCGTTTCAAAGCCTGGTTCAGTTTCTTACTGTTTGTTTTGCGCTTCAGGATTGGTTTTCCTTTTCGGCTTTTACTCATGTAATGGGTAAATCCTAAAAAGTCAAACGTTTTAATTGGATGATTTCCGCCCTTCCTTTCTTCTTCCAGATCAATTAGTCTGGTCTTTTCAGGGTGTAAGGTCAAGCCAAATTTCCCTAGTCGCTTCGGCAGTACATCCATCACCCGTAAAGCATCTTCCCTGTTTGTAAAACCCAACAGAAAATCATCCGCTTTGCGGATGATAAAGCTGCCACCTCTCAATAATGGCTGGATCTGCTCTTTGAACCAGGTGTCCAAAACATAGTGTAAATAAATGTTGCTAAGCAACGGGGATAGGGTTCACCCTGCGGCGTTCCTTCTGTCGGATACATCACCTGGCCATTTTCAAATATGCCGGCCTTTAACCACTTGTCGATCATTTTCCTTATCACGCCATCTTTTATCTTCAGGTCAAGGAACTCCCGTAAACATTGATGATTGATACTGCCAAAGTAGTTTTGCATGTCAGCGTCTATTATATAGCGCATCCGGTTTACACTTATTTCTCTGGATAATTCCTCCAATGCATGATGTTGAGATTTCCCCGGTCTAAAACCATACGAACATGGATAGAATATTTCCTCGTAGACTGGTGTCAGGACTCGGGTTACCGAAGTCCGAAGTAATTTAACTTCTAACGTAGGCAAGCCAAGCGGCCGGTATTTGCCCGCTCCTTTAGGTATAAGTACGCGTCGGATATGGGGCGCACGATAAACACCGCTCTTAAATGCAGTCAATAATTGAGGTATTCTTTCTTGTCTTTGCTTATTATAATCGATCCATTTTTCTCCATCTGCTCCGCTTGCCACTTTCTTATTGAGGCTATCGAAGCAGGTATTTAACATATCAACATTAATAAACTCATGCAGGTTCGTCAAGGCTTCTCCCGGATATTTCTTTGCCCGTGCCGCTATCTGCATCTCTACTGTTAACACTTCTTTCATGTCTCTGGTACATTTAGTGTTGCTAAGATGTTAGTTCCGTAAACAGACATCCCCCTTCCTTACTCAGTGGCTTTCATAGAGCTGATTTTCCACCTTTCTAACAGTACTTCCATATAACTAAGCGACATGTTTTTTTAGTGATTCCAGCTTTCTTTCCAAGTAAGCGATTTTGGCATTTTTCCGCTGTTCCTGATATTGTTGCAAATCTAAAGGATTGAACTCTACCTTATTTGTAACCATTTTATAGTAAATAGTTGCTATTTTATTGGCGGTTGCTACAATAGCATACTTGTTTCCTCCTTTCGCCTTCATCCGTCTAAAATAGTCTCCCAGCCAGTGATCACTTCGCTGAACACCGTTAGCTGCCATCCGGAATGCCTGGCTGGCGGAATTAGGCTTCTTTTTCATCAACTTACTGCTGATTATTTTTCCGCCCGATTTTTTAGTGTTGGGGCATAAATTCAACCAGGACACAAAATGTTTTTCGCTTTTCCATTTACTCAAGTCAGTTCCTGTTTCTGACAGTATTTCCAAGGCACAGATGTCACTCATTCCATAAATAGCCAGGACATCGACCCGAAGAATATTTTTCAAAAATGATCTGGTATTAAATATAGGAGCGTTTTTACTCCTCTTTTTTGCTTTGGACAGAATATCTTCTTTCTTTGTTTCTATCAAAGGGATCTCTCCTTCATTTTGTATAGCTGCATACCTCTGTAATTGTGCTTCTATTGCTTTCTCGCATGCTATAATTCGTTGCTGAAAGAATTTGTAACTGATATAATTCTCTTCCAATGTGAACAACTGCTCCGCGCGCCAGTTGCCTTCTAATGATTTTATTATAACTTCATGACTAGCTTTTATGCGATAATCAAGAAATGGCAAAAAATTCGCAGCATTTCTTTCTCCGGCAATGATAGCTTCGATGATGGCTGTACCAGACTTACCCACTATATCGCTGATCACTGTATGCAATTTAATATTCATCATCTCCATGCCTTTTGCATCCGCAATACAAACCGGCTACTTTCCTCGGTAAGGGTTCTCCTGTGACGAACCAATGTTCGCAATGTTTCCTGCTCATTTTCCGGCAAATAGCTGCTTTTTACTAATCCGCAACTATGCAGTTGTTGTAGCCATTCCGCGTCACTCTGATCCGTTTTTCTACCGGTGACATTGCGTACATGCTGTGCATTGACCAAATAAACATCAAATCCATACAGAATCAAATAGTTGAATAAAGGTTTCCAGTAAACCCCTGTGCTTTCCATCGCTATGGTATCTATGCCACATTTTTCCAACCAATCAACTATTTCCTTTAGATCACAACTCATCGTTCCAAAGACTCGAACAGACTGTTGATCTCGATCTTTGGGAACTGCCACTGCATGGATGGTATCCCCAATGTCAATTCCTGCGGCATTCGGATTAACTACAGGCATTGGTACAAAACCTGGATTTGCTACTTTTTTGGATGTTTTTTTGGCATAGACTTTTTACTTTAAGAAGCAAAAGAGCTTTGCCTTCAAGCATAAATAAGTATAATCTTCCATACGGGGTCTAGCCCCAATTTGAAACCTAAAAAGCAAGAAGAACCAAACTATGAGATGAATTTTATATTCATTGGACTGTCAGGTCTTACTGCAAAGTCTTTTGCTTTTTAAATTTATATTATTCTTGAACATCAGTCGGTGGGCCGCCCCCAGTTATTTTGCGCGAAACATAAGCTGGTTATTCGTATACTATGAGGATGCTAAGACTGCCTTCGTCCTTCTCCTTATCTTCGATCTCTCTCGATGCGGATACCTCCTCGTATTACCTTTTCTTAACGCATAGCAAGGTGGTAATACAAACCTTGGATGCCTGGATTATTTCTTATTCGGTAAATCCTTAAAAAAAACCGACTTCCGTTCGGAGACGTTAGGCTCTCCTGTGTTCCCGTATTACCCCTGTCTGCCTTTGATATGTTCTCAGACACCGGTCGAATCGCCCCTGCTCGTCAATAACGCAGGTTTGATGTTGCCTTAGCTTTTCGAACAGCTAAAGCTTCAACATCGTGGACAGTTTCGAGGCTATGGTAGCATACCTTCAGCAGTCACTGTCTACGCTTCGCGCCATCATCTCTGATGACTACGCAAGACTCGCTTCCGGTGGTGGACTAGACCTTGTCGGGCAGGATTGGGCACCTGCCGGGTAATTTCGAGGCGTTTCATCTATAAATTCCCGCCTCACGGACTTTGCACAACGCAATCGAACTTTGTCCCCTCGCAGCCCGCTAAACCCGACTTATTGAGAGTAATCTCAGAGAGTCGGGTTTCTTCTTTTTTTGAAACGCCCATCAGGTCTGCGACGAAGGCGAACATTCTATTCATTTTTAAAGTTCGAGGTTTATTTGTTTTCTTGTTATAATAGATTCCTTCAGGAAATATTCTGAATTGTAATCTTTTGCTTTTCTACATAATTGCTGGAAGCCCACATAGAGGCAGGTTCTGTGACACAAATAGTAGCTAATTGAATGTATTTTCAAGGTTCGAGGTGTAAATAATGGTTAATTGCAGATGTTCTAACAATTCTACTTTTTCCAGGCTAAACTTATGCGCAGAATTCTCGTACAACTATTCATTTTTTCTTCAATAAATCGCTCGTCCAGATTTTCTATTTTTTGTTCAAGTCCTGTTAAAATGATATAGAACTGTACTACTTTAGGATCGTCTGATGATGAATACCATTCTCACTCACGTTTAAGACACCATTTTCACCTTCACACCTACCCCAGGCAGAACTAGCGGCTGATGAATCAGTGATTAAGAAACTAGCAGAGGCTGTATTCATCAAGGCGCTTACCACTTTTTGTTGCTCATACAATTTTATCAACAAAAACGATAAAAGAATCCAACATTTTGCAACAATGCTTCATTTTATTCTTTATCTTTATTATGATTGCAATCAGGGAAATCCGACGCCCGTTAAATGTTGGTGTTAATCATTAAAATTTATTTTATGAACCTTAAAAATGATCAAAACTTCAAACTCAGTATTGATGAGTTAAAAATTGAAAGTTTCGTTACGAGCCTCGAAAACGAAATGAATATGCGCCTGTTTGGTGGATTTGGAAGTGAAGAACATCCAACCCATACAGAACAAACAGATGATGAACATCATTTCTGTACTACTATAATTTGCTAATATAGCACAGTGTGCTGTTGCAGGCACACGCAGGATGATACTTCAGTATCATCCTGTTTGTCGTTGGTGCCTGGTCAGGAAACCTGCCATTACCAACTCTTTAATTCGCGCAATGATGAGTTCTTCGATCTTCTCTTTCTTTTCATTGACAAAATATTGTGATCGCCAGTTATATAGTAATGTTTCAACATCAACAGGCCTTCGACATGACTCGAGTAACAATGCAGCAATATTGGAAACCTTAACTTGCAGGAGACCTGTTTCCAAACAATAAATAACATATTGATCATTTCCATACCCGTCTGCTATAACATCAATATGCGAAACCGTTACAAGTGTTTGTTGTAACCACTCTGATACCGTAAAACGTAAACTCTCATGAATGAATTCTTTTAGTATTAAGCTGGTCTGACGAAACCTTAGTGAGCCGTTAAACTGAAGCCATAAATGGGCTATTTGCTGTTCCCGTTTGAACATAATTGATAGTGCTGATGCAGGTTCCTCCTCAGCATTCAATATATATTCATGCAAATGCCGTTCTACTGAATGAAAATCATCGGACAAGGTTATTATTTTTTCATACGATCTGTAATCCTGAACAGTAATCTGCTGCAAAGTATTTTCAAAATATTTAGAGAAAACTGTTTTTTTAACAGCATAAATACTGTAATCATTTAATTGCCCGGTAGTATCTGGCATAGAAGGAAATAGAATCGAATCTGTTTCATGAATTTTAAGACATCCCAACATCCAATACCCTACACCGGCAAGCCCGCTAAATAAACCAGGATCCGTAATTCTCTGTTGGAGCTTGCTGTTATAGTTGTGCTGTATTTTATAATATTCAATCGCCGCAATGGCAATTGCACACGATTTTTCATGCAGGGAAGGCTCCTGTAATATAATTGCACCCTGTTGAAATAATACGGCAATACCTCCATAGCCACTGCAAAGGCTGTAATCTATATGCTGTTGTCTCGTAAAATATGACCAGCTATATTTCATTGCATCCTGAGCTTGTTCTGCATACTTACTGTTTCCCGTATTTTTAAATGCCGATAACCGGGAGATTCCACACCCTGCAGCACCATGTGCCCAGGAGCTTATGCCACTCATGCTGGGTTGAAAAGCGGTTAATGGCCACTGAAGTAATTGCTTATCAAACTGTTGATGGATGGTTTTCATGCGGTCAGTCCCTACTCTAAGGTCCATCCAGTTTTCAGTCTCCTGATCAAAATAACTCATTTCATAGGATAAAGCCTGCTCTGCAAGATAATGTAACCCTGGCGCGTCAAAATATTTTCCAACCTCCATAAGTACAAACGCAATACCTGAAGCACCATGTGAAAAGCCGGTAAGACTATCAAAGCTATTTTTATACAAATCCCATCTAAATCCAGTTTGGGCAATACAGGTATTACTGATCAGTTGCCGGATAAGTGTATGTATGGTCTCCAGCAATTCGTTGTTTTTACAGCTGGCATATAAATGGCAAATTGCCAGAAGGTTTCCGGAACGGCCACTTAAAAGGTCATTTGACATACTATTGAATAAATCCTGGCGATAGGCTTTTTCAAGCCGTACAGCCGTTTTAATGTAAATATTATCTCCTGTCACCTTATACAACTGAACACACAGATACAAAATACCCACAGCTCCACCATAAAAAGTATAGTATTTGGGAGTTAAGACATCCTGATGTTGTAATAATCTATCGGCTGCACTTACAGATAATGCGAGATACCGTGGATCAGGGTGGTATTGATATAGGGAAAGAAAAAAATTGATGATACCGGCACTTCCGTTAAACAGGTCTATGCTCTCACCTTCCTGTCTTTTAGCATCAGGAGCTGGTGTTATCCAAAAAGAACCACTGGCATCCTGCTGCGCTAACGAAATTAGTTCTTCGGCAATCCGAAAGACTTCACCGGCTATTATTTGCTGATCAGCAGACATTTTCATAAACGTATTGTAAACAGCGATAGATAATGTAAATGCACCAGGGTTCTTCTTTATTGGAAATGCCCAACCTATTATGAGTCATGTGCAGTAAACTTCTAATAGCGAAATAAAACTGCGGATCCGTAATGCCGGCTTTGGTGTATTTGTTAAGTACGAAACGATTTTCAAGAGCAAATTTCTGCAAATTTGCAGGAGCAGAACCTGCCTCCAATGATTGCCATAATGCCTGGGCATTTCTATTAAGAGATGCTGACTGTTTCCCATATAGTTCATTCATGTGTTCCAATAAGGATGCCAACGAAGCATTTTTCATATTAAGGGTCAAAACCCCTAACCATGCTTCGATAAACTGTTCACAAATTTTTTGTACAGTGAAAATATCAGCATCAAGCGCATAAAAAAAAGCTACATGCATTTGAAACGCAGCTGCTAGCGCTGCAGAAGTGTGCCACCGTGATTGTGATAACATAGAATCCAGGCAATAACCGGATGATAGAAAAAATTGTCTCTCAGCCAGCATAATTGTAGACTCATTACCATATCGGGAGATTTCGGGTAAGTAAGGAATAAATTCAAGTTTGTAACTATTCTGCATTAAAACATTCTGCTGATACCAATCCTGTTCCAGCATCATTTTTACAGCTGGAAAATAGGTGGCAGGTGTTTGTAACCTGAATCTTATATGTGCCCCATCTTCGCCATATCTTATAAAAAAATAAGGTACTAATGGATGCAGCTGTGGTTCTAACTTTTCAACAAACGGCTTTATAAACCCACATAACCATTCCTCCGCAGAACCGGTATAAAAAATATGCGCGGATAACCATGTATACTGCATATGCTTGACGTATTAATTATAATTAAAACTGATACCAATGAACAAGACATTCAGTTACAGTAGGCTGATCTTTGTGACTTTCCAGATAATTAATATGAGGTAGCATTTCTTCCATATAAATTATCCCGGAGCGTGAAATCATTTTTTTAAATACGTTTATCAGCAAAGGATTAGCAAAATGTATATATTGAGGTTTATGGTCATCACGCATGGGTTTTGATTTTTTTTCACCAACTGGTATGTAAGGCGATTGCAAATAAAGAAATACATGCGCCGGAATGCAGACCTCAATTCTCCATTTATTTAACCGCACAAACCAGGCAGCTTCCGTCTCTGTCTTTTGTTGAATGGGAATTTTATCACAGGGCACCACCCATCCGGCCCTACGCATGATCACATCATTGTCAAATACAATCCGTGGTTTTCTGATAATTTCAACATTGTACAGGGCACCTGGGGGGTGAATCATTTTATCAAGCCATACATTGAAATGCCTCATTAAAATGCGATATTCATTATTGAAATGAGCCAGTAACTGGTAAAAGTTTGACCTTCTGTAAAAGGACTCAAGGCTAAGATCAAATGTAAATACTCTCTTTTCCCATTTAGTATGCCATAGAAACAATGAATCATCCCTTATGTCAAATCTTACCTCCAGATCTTTTAAATAAACTTGTCGATTAGCAGGATAATTGTTGTGACCACCAGGTACCCGCAGTTCCCATGGCAGTAAAGGAGGATGCATATTAGCATTAAAACCAGATCCATCACTTAGTTCCATCAGCACATGATCCTTGTAGAGCGCCTGATTCCATTCGTTAAACTGATTGTTAATCTGATCATCAAACAGATCAACAAAGCGACCAGCTACCTTACCCATACCGGGCAGAAAATGATTAATAACTCCTTTGAGACCATTATCGTCATCAAAAAACTGCACAAACATTGCCATTGATCCTTTCCGGGGAATGTCAGGTTTCATTTTATCAGTCAGGTTCACTAAAACAACGTCTCCATTTTCATTCTTATCAATCTCAATATTCAGGCGATCTAATAATAACTGCTGAATGCTGTCAGGAAATTCTTGCCTGAAATCAGGTATATTTTGTTGATGAACCACTTTTTTTTCATAAAAGAAATAAGCATGATAAAAACTGGTCACCGGAATAGCCGCATCATTTTTATAATGTTTCAAAAAGAAATTTCGCATACGATCTCTTTCAGGTTGTAAGGGATCGGCCAGTGCCAGTATATTTCCCAGTGCATGTACTTTGCATGTAAAATTTTGAAACGCTGTAAGGGGGATTTGCAGTTTATTGGTTACGGAACTATCTTCAAAAAAAATGCCTGATGGTAAAAATGGTTTGGCTATCAATGGAGGCAATTCAAATTGACCGGATTTTAATTGCGAGATATATGCCAGTCGTCGTTCTTTTGCCTGTTGTTCATCTTCCTGGCTAATTCCTTCCTGCGCCAGCAATCCCTCAACTGTCGTGTTTAATAAAGAGGCCCCCTGTTGTAATAAATGATAACGCTGGGATGCATCAGCGTTATTATAGCCATGCCGGCTCTCCCTTAATTGCAATAAAGATGAATGCAAAAGATTTGCAGCGGGATATTGGATAGGTTGTGATTCAAAAAACTGGCATAATTGCCTGTCCCATTCCGGATGTATACCTGAGGTTCCAGTACCTGCTTCCAGAAAGCCGGCAGCTATCAGCTTCAACAAATAGGATTTTGTTTGCTGCAGATTGTACCCGGAAATCTGGGACAATTGTCCGGTAAGTAAACCAAGCGAAATATCCTGCCGCTCTTTGAAAAAATCAAGTAGCCATGCTATCACGACTGAAACGGGCATAGTCTGAAAAGATTCGATATTAGAAACGTTTACCAGAAATTGAACCTTATCATTTTTTAACTCGATGGAGTTGTTTAAACTAATCAGCAATAGATCGCATAATACGGGATGATGCAGCATCAACGAACGTATGAACCCATAAAGGTTATTATTTAGTCTGGTATTGCTGATTATATTTCCCGGTGCCTGAATTCGCAATTCAGGCATATTTTCATTCATCTCTGCTATCCCTGTACTCGTAAATGTGCTGAATGGTGATGTTTTAAAGGCCATTCTGGTTAGGTACAGCAAAAGACCGTATTCATTTTTAAATTCTTTATGACGAAATGCGGCTGTATCTTTCTTTTGAAATGAGGGGATCTGTTCATATAAAGATTGACTTGATAAAACCAATCCTTTTTTCAATAACTCATCATCTGCCAATTGCTGCAAATTTCGACGGTGTTGTTGAACCGACTTTTGGTAATGCTCCTCCCAGGAATCTGTAAGCTCACATAACCTATTATGATAATGGCTGTATTTCTCAAGTTGGACTATCAGCATGTGCGAAAATGCCTGCGCATCAATAATCGTCTTATTAATATCTTTCTTATTATTTTGAATATCTCTTTTTAATTTGATAAGCCGTTTTCGAACTTCATCACTATGTTGTTTGGAAATTTCCTGATACAAAGTGTCACATAAAATTTCACGAAGTGTAGAAAGTCTATCTGTTATATTTTGATAAACAACTATAAATCGCGATAATCCATGTAATTCCAGCTTTTTAAAGCTGCGATGATGCAGAGAGGCATATCGCATAAAAACAAAAGGGAAAGGTTTAAACATAGCATTAATTTAGGCGTACATCGGTATATTATTTACCAAGTTCCAACTGATTTTTAATCAGATGATAATACGCACCTGCTTTTGCAATAAGGGTTTCATGGTTACCAGATTCCACTACATTTCCTTTATCTAAAACCACAATCTGATCAGCATTCCGCACAGTACTTAAGCGGTGTGCAACAACTATGACTGTTTTACCCGGAAAAAATAGATTCAGGTTATCAACAATGGCTTTTTCATTGTGTGCATCCAATGAATTGGTAGCCTCGTCTAAGAAGATAAATGAGGGATTCTTATAGATGAGGCGTGCTATGAGCAAACGTTGTATCTGTCCTTCACTAAGCCCCAATCCATCACGACCAATAATAGTTTCATACCCGAATGGCAATGAGGTGAAAAAATCGTGTATATTAGCTAACCGACAGGCTTCATATAACCGGATTGGATCTTTCTGGTCTACACCAGTGTAAACATTGTTAGCTACTGTATCCATAAAAACATATCCATCCTGCATAACTACACCACAATGGCGACGCCACCATTTTGCATTTACGTCTTTCAACACAGTGTCACCCAGCAGAATTTGTCCTTCAACCGGATTATAAAATTTGAGTAACAATTTTAACAAAGTAGTTTTACCACTTCCACTCATACCAACTATTGCCGTTATCTTTCCGGCAGGCAGCGTCAGCTGAATATTTTTCAGTACAAAAGGAGCACTCCGCAAACCATATTGAAAACTTATATTATCCAGCTGAATATTAGCATGAGCTATCTGCACTGGCATCAGCTCTAATGCGGTGTGATTGTCTTCTTCCGGTTCCCTGTTTACCTCATCCATTCTTTGCAAACTAAAAAGTGCATTTTGGGAGGTTCGCATAAATTCGGCCAGTTGTAATACCGGCATGTTCAACTGACCACACATGTAGGTGACAGCCAGCATACTACCCATTGTCATATCACCTTTTATTACCAGCATAGCTGCCAAGCCGGTGATTAACACGTTTTTCATTTCATTAATAAAAGAGCCTGTACCCTGCATCCATTGGTCCAGGCGTAAACTTCTTAATTTCAGAGAAATACTTTCTTGTTGTAAAGCCTGCCATTGCATTTTTTTCTCCTGTTCACTCCCTGTAAGTTTTATCTCCTGCATGGCAGAAAATATTTCCAGCAGGATTTTCTGGCTGGCTGACATTATTCTAAATTTTTCCTGATCAATCATGTGTCGTTTACTTTTAAATGAACCGGCCCACCATAAACCAACTATACTACTACTCATAAATAGTAGAAAAATCCAGGGATTATAGTAAAACAGGACTCCTCCAAGCACAATTAATGTGATTAATGACATAAGTAGCGTGACTACCCAGTTAGTCAAAAAATCCTCTATACGCATATTATCGTTTACCCGCTGCATATTATCCGTGGAATTGCGGTTGTCAAAAAAAGATAAAGGAAGGCTTGTAAGTTTAAAAAGAAATACCTCCAATAATTGAAGGCTAATAGTAGCTCCTATTCTGTACAACCAGCGTGCACGAATAAAATCGCTGAACATCCGGCCCAAAAACAACATCAATTGCCCCATACATATCATCCAGACGATTGAGAGATTGCTGTTTTTAATCCCCTTGTCAAAAACTGATTGTGTTAAAAGCGGAATGATTAAAGAACAGATACTGGCAATCAGGACTGTAATTACCACGGGGATGAATTGAGCGCGTTTCGCATGCAAATAAGGCCATAATGACCATAGTGTAGTACGACCTTCTTCAATAACCTGCTTTTCATAAAATTCCTGTTGGGGCTCCATGAATAATGCTCTTCCCCGAAGTGAAGAGCGATCTGCTATCCAGTGAGCTTCAAACAGGTCTCTTCCATACCGAATAGGTTTACCAATAGCCGGATCTGCCACAACTGCGTAGGAGTCATTGATATCAGATAGCACTACAAAATGTTGTTTATCCCAATGCAATATGCATGGTGTAGGTGCTTTCTCTATCAATAAGCTTAATGGTAATTCGCTTGAAAAAGTTTTAAAGCCAATCTCCTTCGCGGCCTCTATAATACCAGCTACCGAAACACCCTGTCTTGTAATCTTACACAGTCGCCGCAAATGCTGCAATGGATAAGATTTGCCATAGTATTCAGCAATCATTTTAAGACAGGTTGGACCACAATCCATAGCATCGGATTGCTTGTAAACAGACAAAGGTTTTCTATTCGTAAAGAACATTTAGCAATAAATTTGGGTATAACAGATGCACGAATCTGTAGTTCCGTCTTCCTGGGTTAAGACGCGATCCACTTAAAATGACATTGGCAGAAGAATTAAAATATTGAAGGTGGTCCTTTGTTGGCTAAATGGCAGACAATTGGAGATACATAAAATTTATGATAACCAATAAACAGGATGGAATGTAATACTACGGCTACATACGGATGCGATAACGCATCATCAAGAAAGATGGAATATTTATGATTACATATTGAGCAAAAGGAATTATTTGAAATACCTGTTCCTTTTAAAACTACCTTTTGTCCGGATATAGGTTTGGGAATAGCAATTTTATCATCAGCATTTGAATGATGATGCCACAGCTGTACAGGAGTTATAAAAAAAGAATACAATCCTAAAAGAACAGCCGCGATAATATGCCGGTATGGTTTGAGAGTGATCAACTAAACATTTGCAACATTATTGCAAATATAGCATTTTGAATTAAAACTCCATCAATTGATTTCCTGATTAATGTATGTGACAACATGTACGTTCAACAAATACTTCCAGCAGATTTCAAATTTGTCAATTAGCTGTTGTAATCATATATTTGCAACATTGTTGTAAATCATTGCTACTCCTTCTTAGAAAATATCGTCTGCAATTCGCAGTTATATTACTTGGTCTGTATTGCTTCATCGCAATGCCGGTTCAGGTCTGGCACAAACATGCCCATCCTGTAACAGGAAAAACCATTATTTCAAATAAGTCCGGAACGGCTATAATTTACACGAGTAAGAATTATGTAAAGGATTGTAAAGTTTGTGCTCATCAATATTCAGGGTATTATGATGATCAACAACGGATCCAAATTGATCCTGTAGTATCCTATCTATTCCTGCGCGCGGTTATTACCCCGTTCCTGTCAGAGCTCCCCTCCTATGGTTTATTAAATAAAGGTCCCCCCTCTTTCGGTATTTCCATATAAACCAATTATTGCTTCAAATTTTCAAAGGACTTCCTCTCCATTATCTGCGAGAAACAAGACCTATGTGAAACCATTATGTACCTATATTAACACACTAAAATGATCCAACGACTATTTTCGTTCATCATACTTCTTCTTATTTCAGGAAATATCTTTGCTCAACATGGAAAAATTCAGGGTCGGATCATAGGCCCGGATAAAAATCCATTGGCAGGTATTTCGATTAAACTGGAACCACACGGATCTGCTACGCAAACGGATGACAATGGTAATTTTGAATTCGGTAACATTCCTCGCGGCAGTTACGCCCTTATTGCCAGTGGCGTTGGATATCAGGCCAAAAGCAGCCAGGTTCAGATAAGCGATGGGAAGTTAATATTTCTAAGCCTTGAATTAGATATAGCAACGTCTACTTTGAAGGAAGTAAATATTAGTGCGGCCCAATCATTAGCTACTGCCAAAGTACTTACAAGAATGAATGTTCCCATGAGAGATATTCCTCAAAATATCCAGTCGGTCAACAGATCAGTCATTGATGACCAGCAGATTTTCCAACTCGACCAGGCTTTTAAAAATGTAGCTGGTATTACTTCCACCGACTATTACGGAGGTTTCAGTTCAAGGGGATATACATCCGGTGTTGGTGGGATCACTACCAACGGGATAAAAGGATCACCCTATCCCGAAGGACAAATTCCGTTACTTGGTAATATAGAAAGCATAGAAGTCATTCATGGGCCTAGCGCTATCCTTTTTGGCCCCGGGGGCATGGGCGGTAATATCAACCTGGTTACCAAACAACCTAGAAAAAATACAGTTGTAAATGCTTCTGTCGGTGCAGGTTCTTTTGACCTCATCCGGGCACAGGCAGATGTAAGTGGTAGCATTAACAAAAAAAAGAGCCTGTATTTTCTAGCGGGTGCCGCTTTGCAGAATGGAGGTAGTTTTACACGAGATTTTGACCGGAGAAATATACAGGTATATGGTGCTGTTAAATGGGAAATTGCGCCCCGCACTACCTGGCAGATCAATGGCAATTATATAAACGATGATGTAAGCAATAATTATCAACCCCGCGTTCCTATTTATAACAGCCCTGATAAAGACAGCATATTCCTTGTACCCCACGACTTTAATCCAGGAAAAGACAGCCGTTACAAAGGCAATAATATTCAGGCTCAATCCATCATGGAGCATAGCTTTTCAGACGATTGGAAAATTGGATTCCTGGTTGCCTATAACGAAGCAAGAGCAAATCGCAGACAATACACAGCCGCTGGCTTTGTAAATAAAATTGATAATACAGTGAGCCGCTCTTACACGTGGCAAAACATCAACTCTCCACAAACATCGATCAATCTTTATGGTGTTGGAAAGTTAAATACCTGGGGAATTCATCACCAATTTGCGATGGGTGGAGATGCTGTCCTTACCCGTAATAATTATCCTGATGGCATTACTCAATATTCAGCGTCAAAATTGTCCGTATTTTCTGCTGATGAGCAAACACATTATGACAGTACCGGAAATATAGTATATGCTAATACTTCCTTTGAGAAATTCACGTATAATATTCTGGGGGCGTATATATTGGATCAGATTGTGATTTTACCAAAACTAAAATCCCTTGTAGGATTAAGATATAACAACTATTTCCGCCGTTATCTTGCACTGAAGCAGGATGGTTCCATCTTATACGATGAAAAGCCGGAGCGTACTGAAAATTTCTCTCCCCGTCTTGGACTTGTCTACCAGCCTGTTAATACCGTCTCAGTTTATGTTGACTATAATGAGGGTTTTTCACCACAATATGGTAACTACGCTGAAAGCGGTGGCCCTTTTGATCCGGAGACCTCCAAACAGTATGAACTTGGAATAAAAGGGGAATTTTTCCATAGCACACTCCTTCCCTTCGTGACGGTTTATCAAAGCACTAAGAAAAATGTATTGCAGGCAGCACCACGCGATGGTTTTCCAAATTGGCGCGAAGCCATTGGAGCAGTTCAAAGCCGTGGTGTTGAACTGGGTGTGACAGGAACCGTATTCTCAAACCTGTTTATCAATTTAAATTATAATTATAACAGTACAAAAATCACCGAAAGCAAGAAACCAGAAGAGATTGGACAGATTCCTGCCAACTCACCGAAAAACTCATCTAATGGTTGGTTAAAATACTCCTTCCGTAATGGTCGGCTGAAAGGGTTATTCATCGGAGGTGGATTTCAGAATGTAGCCAACCGCTATTTCAGTGCTAAAAAGGTAGGAGCCACCGTATTGCAAATGCCATCTTATACTTTGTTTGATGCATTGATTGGATACCGGTATAAGCAATACAGTCTGCAGGTAAATGGAAACAACCTCGGTGATAAACGATATGCAGTCAGTGGGATTACGAACTCCTACACTCCGGGCATGCCGCGCAATCTGCTTGCCACCCTTAGTTGTTCATTTCGATAAATGGTGCTATCATGATAACAAGAAATTCAGTATTGACAATTATTAAAAAGGAATATCTCTCTGCCATTCGTGATAAAATTGTTTTGGTACTTGCCTGCATTGCATGGCTTCTAATAGGATTTGGCGCATTTACCGGATGGCTGCATTTGAAAAAAAGTGAAATACAGAAACAACGGGCAGCCTCCCTGTTTCAGCAAGAATGGGAAGAACAGCATGCTAATCCCCATTCCGCAGCCCATTTTGGAACCTATCTTTTTAAACCGGGCTCTTTACTGAGCATGTACGATAACGGGTTGAATAATTATCTTGGTAACAGCTACCGGGTGGAGGCACACATTCAACATGAGGTAAATCAGTCGGAAGCCGAGGCCTCCGATAGTCAACTTAGGTTTGGAGAATTGTCTGTTGCCCTGGTGTTCCAGCTGCTGATACCGCTATTAATTTTACTGATTACTTTCAACACTATTACCCATGAGCGGGAAGGAAATACACTCCGCGTATTATTGATCCAGGGTATAAGGCCCTCTCAAATTGTGTGGGGAAAAATTCTGGGTATTTACACCATTATACTTACTGTAATTTTTCCAGCACTATTATTAATGGCTTCCCCTTTCCTGTTTAAAATGCCAGGCAAAGATATCCTCCTTCGATTCCTGCTGTTCTCATTAAGTTACCTGTTGTTTTTCTTTATCGTTGTTTGTATAGGTGTTATTATTTCAACATGGAATAAAACATCTAATGGAGCGCTCGTAACAGCGCTCGGTTGCTGGCTGTTTTGGGCTGTACTAATGCCAAGGGGTGTGGCCCGTCTTATTGATGCTTCTGATCCCTTACCCTCCCGGTATGAACTGAGCCGTAATATCACCCGTGGAAATCAGTTGGGCATGGGAAACGATGGCTCCTCGCTTGAACGGTATAAAAAATATATGGAACAAACGCTCAAAAAATATGGCGTTGATAGCGCCTCTCAACTTCCTATAAATTTTGATGGCTTGTCAATGCAATATGGGGAAGATTATAATGCAAAGGTATACGAACGTTACGCCGGAAATGTAGAATCGATCATTAAAAAGCAACAATTCCATATGGAACAGGTAGGTCTGCTTAATCCATTTATGGCTATACAACAGTTTTCAATGGGAGTAACAGGCACTGATTATTTTCATCATCTTTATTTTCATCACCATGCAAAAAAATACCGCGACAATTTTATCCGAACATTAAATATGGAACTTGCCAATAGTGGTTCTAAATATCTTTCATACAATTACAAAGTAGGTCCTGATTTCTTCAAAAAGATGAAAACCTTCAGCTACACCCCACCGGCCTTTGAAAACGCAATATGCTGGCATATTTGGGCTATGATATCCTTATTACTTTGGCTGGTCATTTTAATAATAATAATTCCTCTTGTAGCAAAGAGATTAAAATAATAAACATGGATCTGTTAAAAACTATTTGTCGTCATGAATGGCGCCAGCTATGCAGACAACGCTGGATGCTGAGCGGTCTGATACTGTTTATTTTTATCGCATTGCTCGCAATAGGAGTTGGTAACCAGGCGGTGCATTCAAAGTTTACTCAGATTGATAGTATGAAGGTCAGTTTTGATCAGGATATCCGCAATACAATCCAAAAGTTGGGGGACACTTCAACGCCGAAAGGAAAAGGAGAAGCAAAAAATGCTGGTCTGGCAGCAATGATTAATTACCGGCTTTCACCAACTGCAATAAAAAAACCGCTGCCACTGTCTGCCCTATCCCTGGGACTTATGGATGTTCAACCATGGTATCAGCAGATAAAGTTCACCAGAAATTTTAATGATCAGAACTGGGCGCCTATAACAAATCCAATGATGATGCTGGCAGGTAATTTCGATTATAGCTTTGTATTAGTGTATTTATTGCCCATGCTAGTCCTTTCTTTCTGCTATTCTATATATTCAGCTGAAGTAGAAGCAGGCACATTGTCATTGCTTGCTATACAAGGAAGCAATGTAAAACTGGTAATACGGTTAAAGCTATTGTTCCGGTTCCTTTTATTAGGTTCTATCTTGACACTTTTGAATATAATCGGGTTTCTACTTGTAATACATAAGACGGACTACACATTAGGAATGCTAATTGGATGGATGTTGATTACCTGGCTTTATCTATTCTTTTGGATTGCAATTGCATATCTGGCGCTGTCCCTAAAAAAAGCAGCCATGGTTACAGCACTATATCTGGCTTCCACCTGGCTTCTGCTACTGATTGTTATTCCCTCTGTTGTTAATAGTTATATTCAGGTGAAATACCCTTTACCATTACAGGATGAGATTGCATCATTTCGAAGACATCAGTCAGAAGAAATATGGGCCGGTTCGCCAAAACTATTATCAGATAGTTTTAACAGATATAATCCTCAATATGCATCCAGTATTAATCCAGCAAAGGATACGCTTCCCCATAGTCTCCGTTATGTAGCAGGATATTACTATTTGCTCGAACGCCGCATGAATAGGAAAATGAAACCTTTTAATCAACAGGTTGATCTGCGAAATCGGACTGCACAAAAACTATTGCGATGGAATCCGGTTTTTTTATGCGAATCAGGATTAAATACAATCAGTGGGAATCAACTATACGCTTTCCAGGACTTCAATGAACAGGCAAACAAATATCAGTTGCAATGGCAAGGCTTTTTATATCCTTTTCATTTTGCGGAAAAGAGGTTAACATCTGCTGATTTATCTGTCATTCCTGTTTTTAACTACAGGCCTCCAATAGTATTTGATATCAATGTTATCCTTGCTATAGTATATATTTTCATGCTTTCCTGTATAATACTGGTAATGGCAGTACTCATCGAAAGAAAACATTCTTTTATCAAGCTGTAAAAAATATTTGTTATGGTACATGCATTAGAAGCCGTTCAGTTAACTAAAAAGTATAATGAATACACGGCGTTGAATAACCTTAATCTTCAAATAGAACCCGGAGAGATCTTTTGTTTGTTAGGGCAAAATGGAGCGGGAAAAACAACTACTATAAATTTATTCCTTGGATTTGCAGAAGCTACCGCTGGTAGTGCATTAATTAAAGGAATAAAAGTTACTCCCGATACTGCTAAGATAAGGAGACACATTGCTTATATCCCGGAAATAGTTCAACTGTACGGTAATTTAAGTGGAGTTGAAAATCTTGACTTCTTTAGCAGACTGGCTGGCTTCCGTTACTCAGGCGACTCATTAAAAAGTTTTTTAAATAATGCAGGATTACAGGAAAAAGCACACCGGGAAAGACTTTCAACCTATTCTAAAGGTATGCGGCAAAAAGTTGGGATTGCCATTGCGCTGTCTAAGAACGCAGAGATTATACTGATGGATGAACCTACCAGTGGCTTAGACCCTAAAGCCACTGATGAATTCACTCAAATATGTAAAGAGTTGGCCAAAGAAGGCAGATCTATTTTGATGGCAACCCATGATATTTTCAATGCAGTAAATGTAGGTTCCAGAATAGGGATCATGAAACAGGGAAATCTTGTACACGTACTAAATACTAAAGACATTACTGCCAATGAATTACAGAAACTTTACCTTGAAATGATTTAAAGAAAAATCCATATAAGTCATTTATGGACAAAACAATGGTGAAATATGAAATCACGAAGATGCTTTTTATAATTGCAATGGTGATGTACTTGCTTTATTCATCAAAATTAAATGCTCAGTTTCTAAGTAGGAAGCAATCAATTATGGATAATGCAAAAAACCAGATAAACGATGGATTAAAGGAAGCAAGTAGAATAGGCTGCACTATATTCGCTCATTTTGGCCTAAATACCCCCTAAATCAACCCAATCCTACATAATCTGGTTCGAGGTTACGATACCTGGGGCCGCATAGTAACATCAAAAGGCTGTTAAATCATTGATTTTAACAGCCTTTTCTGTTTTGAATCCGCTCTTTAATGTTACTACTATTTTCTTTGCTTCCGTAAGTACACTTCAAAGCGCTGCTACTTCTTAAATAAGGACTCCCTATTTCTTCAAGAATTTATTTTCATCAATTCTGTTTATAGATTTCCTCTTAAAGCATCGTTAGTAATTGGCTGGTGATAATTCCTGTTAGAATAGCAATAAAAAAGCTAAGGAATGTTCCGATTACTACATATTCAGTGAGTTTTGTTTCTTTGGGTTCTTTTAAATCACCAAATCTGAATACAGATTTTGCCGCTAGTAAAAAACCAACTCCTTCCCATTTTCCTAATAGGATGAAGATCAGAATCAATAGCCTTTCAAGAAACCCAATCCATTCACCTGCATTTTTTAAAGATTCAAGTACGCCAATTGTGTGTGAACTGGAATTGGTACTAACACCTGGTGCCCATTTTGAGATTGCAAATTTGGTAATGAGGGATGCTGGTTTTAATACGAATAGAATAGCGGTACTAATTATAAGTGTTCCAGGGGTAGCTATAGCAATATAACTCCACGATACTTTTTCATGGAAAGACCATACGCAAAATAAAACGACTAAATGCGCGAGTTGATCTATAAAAAACCATGCTCTCTGGGTAGTGGGCTTTTGATATTGCAATTTTATCGCATCAATAAGTAAGTGCAAAATGCTAATTACTAATGCCACTCCCCACAAACCCAAATCCCAGGTCACTAATATAATAAGTATAAAATGTATGAATACGTGGACGTATAAATAGGGAGAACGCCATTTCTTTAACTCTTTACTGGCCAACCATTTGCTGCTTTGCAAAAAAAAGTCGCCAAGAATATGAGCTAAAAAGAATTGAAGTAGCAAGATCATATCAATTGATTTTTTCTGTGATGTTTTTTTCATAAAAGGAGACCAAATCCATTATTTCATCATAATGTGCTCGTTTCTGTGCCTCACTAATTGTGGATTGTGTTCGTTCCATTTTATCACCGAGTTCTTTTTGTGATAGTGTGCGGTTAGCAATTGATACTGCCACTATTTGTGCAGTAGCCGTACTCCATTTATCAAGTACTATTGATGCCAGACGAAACATTAAGTTCAGTTCATCATCCAACTGTGTCCAGGGACTTTTGATAGCAAGATTTTGCTTTAATTTTTTAAGCTCTTCAAATGTTTCTCCCGAATTAATAAATGCTTCTCCATTGGCTTCAGTTATCTTTTTAGCATCATAGTTTTTGTGCCCTATTCCTATTCCCATTCTCACATCCAATTTCTCTATAGATTTAATACAGGCCTTGATGCGAACTGCAGCTAACAGGGCATATTGAGGTTGGGTTATTTCTAACTGAAAGCTATCTCCTCTGTATATCTCCCACGTTTTGGGGGTTTTACCCCACTCTTTCATAAGATCCTTTAAAGGATTTAACCAAATAACCGGATCAACTTTCCTCGAATTGATAATATCTCCTGTAATAATACTAGTCATATTTCAAATATCGTTTATTGAGCCGATATTTCAAAATATCGTCAATTCAACCGATATAATGATTATTGAATGGATTTTATCGGTACTAAAAGCGATAATTTGAATTATCGCTTTTAGTACCGATAAATGTATTTAATTAAGCTTTTACTCCTAAATATCAGTCTCGTCAGAGGTTAAGATAGCTGGAACTCTTTATTCTTATGGCGACACAAGGGCTCTTGCTTTGTCTGACTATACATGGTAGTTATCACATTTGCTTCTAACCCTTTTCCTGATATAATTAACAGGACAATGCCCAATAAAGAACGAACATTATTTCCCGACAATTTTCTTTCGGTGTACTACTCCCCAATCTGCAAGATTACTGATAGTGGTTTGTAGCGTATTGCCATGTTCCGTAAGTTCATATTGAACCGTTATGGGTTGTGTGTTTAAAATGGTTCGTTTTACCAACTCATTTAATTCTAATTCCTTTAATTCTTTGCTCAACATTCTGTTGGAAATTCCGTCTACATCATTCAAAATATCGGAAAACCGTCTTTTACCATAACAGCAAATAGACGAAATAATAGCAATCTTCCATTTCCCGTTGAGCACGTCCATTGCATCCTGAACAGCTCTCATTCTTTTCTTTTGTTCCTTTTGGAACTCTTCTATTTTACATCCCATTGTTACTTGGTTACACCCATGTTACTGTTACTTTTCAGCACAAAGTTACTAAAAAGAACTTAGGTAGTCTACCTTTGACACTCAATCAATAAAAACGAAATAATGAATAGATTAAAAAATAAAGTAGCAGTTATTACAGGTGGTAATAGTGGCATTGGATTTGGCATTGCCCGGGAATTTAAAAATGAAGGTGCTAAAGGAGTCATTGTCGGCCGAAATCAGGAAACTTTAGATAGTTCTGTGGCTCAACTTGGAGATAATTTTATAGCCAAGAATGCCGATGTTACCAACCTTGCCGACCTGGAAAGAGTGTTTAAAGAAACATCTGAAAGATTTGGTAAAATAGATGTAATTGTGGCCAATGCAGGAGGTGCAGTTACAGGGTCAGCATTTGGTTCTGTAGCAGATATTGGTGAAGCTGACTACGACAAGACAATGGATTTAAATCTGAAAAGTGTTTACTTCACTGTTCATAAAGCACTACCTTATATGAATGATGGTAGTTCTATTATTCTTATCGCGTCAAATGCAGCACACCGGGCATATCCGTCCTTTACGCTTTATGGTGCTGCAAAAGCGGCTGTCATCCATTTTGCAAAGGGATTTTCAAACGACCTTTTAGGTAGAAAAATCAGAGCAAATGTAATATCACCAGGCACAACAGATACACCTGTATTTGACCGGTTTATTCCTGCAGAACAACTTGAAGCTGTAAAAAAATACTGGGCAGATGTAATGCCTATCGGCAGAATTGGGCAACCATCTGACATTGGCAAAACAGCTGTTTTCCTGGCTTCTGATGATTCTTCATTTATGCTTGGTGCTGAGCTCCTTGTTGATGGTGGTCTAAGCTATTTGTCTAAATAATTGCCCCACGCTGGCGCCAGTTTGTAACTCATGCCAATAAAACAATTTTCAAAATGAGTAAATCAGAAAACAAAGTTGCGGGATACGCAATTATCGGCTTCGGCAACAAAGGAGATGGAGGAAAGTTATAAGAATACGTGGTCGTGGTTGATGAAGGAATTCGATGGGCATACGATTGCATTGCTTAGTTCCGGATGGGGAGATGGGTTTAATGCGGGTTATATTGGGTATGATAAAGAGGGGAAGATAGGCTGGTTGGTGACGGATTTTGGAATGATTGGAGGAGGCGTAAAATGATTTAAAGAGGTTGGAAGCCTGCGCTGTGCGCGGGCTTTTTTTGGAGTATCAATGCTCAATTGGATTTTTTATATGGTACAGGTTTAGAAAAAAGTAATACAGTTGTAGTAAATTAATTCAACCAAATATCATGGGTAGATACGCAAGGTTACTCTTAGATATTAATCAGGTGGATCATTTTCTTACTACTGTGTTGGAGTTTGAACCGGAAGAAGATGAAAGAGATATTGCTTTTAAAATTGTGAGCAGTGAGAAGGCATTGATTGACTATGATAATCCAGGGGTACATACATTGATGTACGATAATTATCGTGATCGGAATTATAAAACGGAGGCGGCAAGGTGGGCGCTAAGGAAGCAAATTATTGATGAATTGATAACGATGGTAAGGCTGGATGATGATGATGAGATATGTTTGGGGAAAGGTGGTGCTTTGCCTACGACGGGGGTATGGGCAGAAAAGAAGGCGTTTCTTATCATTGGGTTGCCGGCTTCAGGGAAATCAGGGATTAGTAATATGATTGCGGATAAAAATCATGCGATCATTATTGATTCGGATTATGCGAAGAGGAAGTTGCCTGAGTTTCATAAATTACCATGGGGGGCGTCGCTTGTGCATCTTGAATCCAGACAAATCACATCTGGGTTTCGGGATAATCCTAAGAAAATTAAACCATTGCAAACCTTATCAATTGAGAAAGGTTACAATATCGTTATACCCTCAATAGGTAATAATGCAGAAAAACTCACCAGAACAGCCGAAGACCTAAAAAGGGTAGGTTATGAGGTGCATCTTACACTAGCCGCTCTGCCTAAACGCCAGGCTACAATTCGGGCTCTCAGGAGATATAACCAGTCAGGACGTTATGTACCGTTAGGTATGATCTTCGACGATTTAGGAAATGATCCGAGTTTGACATATTATTTCCTAAGATGCCAGAGGAATGATCTATTTAAAAGTTTCGGAGCTATTTCCACAGATGTCGAATTGGGACAACCATATGTTACCGTTAATCTGGAAGGAGATAATCCTGCAGCCATGTTCAGATTCGAAATAATAAACTTAAACTAATAATATGTCAAAAGTAGAAAATCATAGAGGAAAGTTAGGTAATACAAGTAAAAACCGTCCCAAAAGCAAAGAATTTTCTCGTAAAATCTCACAGGTTGCAGCAAAACGTGCTGTGCATAATAATCAATTGAGTACGCTTGCGTACAAGGAATTAGTGAGAAAGCATTCAGCAGCGATTGCGTTACTTTGCGAGCAAGAGGAAGATACACTTGATTACGTGATTTTAGGGCTTCAACAAATGAAAGCCGATAAGCTTTAGTAAGTCGATTCCATATTTTATAGAGCCCGCGCAGTGCGCGGGCCTTTTTTTGGAGTATCATTGGAACTTCCACCTTATGAATATCGTAGCTCATCCATATATAGCATAATATTGGTAGCATCCACCCCATAAATCCAACAACCATGACATTCAAATACTCTTTAGAAAAGCAGTCCCCAAGAACCTCACCAGGCGGCATTACCCGTGGTGCCTCTGTAAAGGAATTCCCTGCCTCTGTAAATTTAGCTGGTGTGAGCATGCATTTAGAACCCGGCGCTATGCGGGAATTACACTGGCATGCCAATGCCGCAGAATGGGCTTATGTGATTAAAGGAAATGTACGAACTACGACAATCGATCCCAACGGTCAAACATACATCGATCTGTTTGGACCCGGTGATGTGTGGTATTTTCCACGAGGTTATGGGCATGTATTGCAGTGTATTAGTCAGGAGCCCTGTCACTTTATTTTAATCTTTGATAATGGAGACTTTTCTGAAGACCACACTTTTAGTATCACCGATTTTGTATCCAGTGTACCTCCTGAAATTGCCGCACAGAATCTTGGATTGACGCTGGATGAAGTAGCTACCCTACCTCAGAAAGAAGTATACTTCGCACCAGGGAAGTTGCCGGATGTGGGCGCTGGACTGGCCGTAGCAAGAGAGCATGTGAGTCTGACCTCTCCACATCGATATCCTTTAGGTGCACAGATGCCTAAATTAGTGCCAGGAGCAGGTACACAGCGAGTGGTGACACAGCAGGAGTTTCCGATTTCCAGAACGATTACAGGGTCTGTTTTTGAAATTGAACCAGGTGGATTAAGAGAGTTGCACTGGCATCCAAATGCTGATGAGTGGCAGTATTTTATTCAGGGGAATGCGGAGATGGGGGTGTTTCTCGCGGAGGGACAGTTTGTAAAAGATCAGTTTGAGGCAGGAGATATTGGATATGTACCAATGGGTGCAGGACATTATATTAAGAATACAGGAGAGGAGAAATTGATTGTACTATTAGGGTTTAATAGTGGGAATTATGAAGCCATAGATTTGAGTATGTGGTTGAGCGGAAATCCAAAAGATATATTAGAAGCCAACTTTGGCACATCAAAAAGTATTGTCGAGAAGTTTCCGAATAAGGAGGCATTTATTATTAGGAAATAACTTACGGTCTGATTGTTTTAGCAACCGCTGTGGCAAATGCATATGGCGGGTTATGACTACTGCCTGGGCTTTTTTTATTGCATTAGGTTCCAATCCGTTATTCAGGCGAATGGTGGCGATAAAACCACTATCTGTAACGACTTTGGAAACATTATTCAGCGTACGAGGCACAAACCCAAACTCCTGGTAAGGATAGATAGATCAGGTATAAGGGGCCGAAAGACGGGACTGGAATGCAGGAGATGCTGATGCCGACGAGTTGATTATGGGGGGTGGGTAGTTCTGTGCGTTGATTATGAATAGGAAGTTTAGTGGGGCTACCAGAAGAGTGTCTATTGGACATGTGTCAACGGAGGGGGATGATAGGGTTGTTGAAGGATGGAGATGAAATGTGGACAGGTATATTTTGGAGGATGAGGAGATAGAAAAGAGCAAAAAGGAGTTTGTGGTGGTAAAAAAGGTGTTGACAACAAGATGGCTGAGGCAGTATAGGGCTTTGGTGACAAATGCTAGTAGTGGAGCGGTTTTGAGGAGTGATTTGTAGGAGTCTTTGGGAGTATTGTTGGGAGATATTTGAAAAATGTTTTACACATTTTGAAAAAATATTTGGAGATTTTCATTCAGTTTTTCACATTTGCAGCGGAGAAATGGCAGAGCGGTCGAATGCGGCGGTCTTGAAAACCGTTGACTGTAACAGGTCCGGGGGTTCGAATCCCTCTTTCTCCGCAAGCTTTAAGCCTTCAAGTCGAAAGATTTGGAGGCTTTTTGCCTATTTATAGGCCTTAATGATTTCTAATTGAGTACCATGGTTCTTACTAATCCTCAGGTCTTATATATACTCTCACCTTGATATTTCCATCATCTTTGCTCAAATCATTTTCTATTCCTGCAGGATTTCCGATAAGGCCTTCTGGGTCATAAACAAAGCATAAAAGTGTTTCACAATCGGGATGCATTTGATATCTGGCAATATCTTCTATTAATTGGCTACCAACTTCTTTAGCAGTTAAACCTCGTCTTGCTTTCTTCCTTAGCTTTGTAAAAAATAAACATCCTACTGTAAAAGTGATCATGATCTCTGGTGTTGATGCGGCCGCTCAGGATGTAGCGCTGGAAAATGGTGCTGATGCTTTTCTCAAAAAACCATTTACCAAAACGCAGTTGCACCAGACGGTTACAGATATACTGAATACGGAAGAAGCTGTTAATTCGCCTGCCTAAACTTGCAATTAATTGTCATCCATTTTGCGGATATGTTGTAACCCGGAGAAGGTACCAGTCATTAAAACTGTCATTTTTATCTTTTATAGTGGTCATCTTATTGACCCTACAAAACTACTATGCGCCTTTTCCGGATACTTATGCGTAACAGCTCAAACTTTTTGCGGGAAGCGGCTCCATACCCATTACGATATGGTCAGCGACTATGCATTAGAGGGCAGGCTTTGAAGAGGTTCCCTGTAAATGACATAGTCCCATCTCGATTGTTTGTCACCCTACTAATATAACAATGCCGGAGATCTTGTCTCCGGCATTGTTATATTACATATAGCAGTCTATATCGTTTATTCACATTAAATACAATTACAGCGCCACGCCACCAGTCACCTCGATCCGCTGTCCATTCACCCATTTGGCATCATCACTGCAAAGGAAAGACACTACACCACCTACATCATCAGGCTGGCCGACACGCCCCAGTGCCGTGATACCTTCTACAAATTTGCGCATTTCAGGACTGTCCTCCATAGCAGCACCGCCAAAGATAGCTCCCGGCGCCACCACATTTGCTGTAATGCCTCTTGAACCAAGTTCAGCAGCCAGATACCTGGTATATACATCCAGGCCACCCTTCATAATTCCGTAAGCTGAAACTCCCGGGTAGGAGATCCTCGATACAGCAGATGAAATGTTTACAATTTTTCCGCCATCTTGCAAAAGTGGTAACATTTTTTGAGTGAGGAAGTAAACGCCTTTCAGATGGATGTTCATCATCTCATCAAACTTGCTTTCTGTGGTCGCCTCAATGGGCGCATTATAACTGGTACCAGCGTTATTTATCAGGAAATCAAAGTGAGTCCTTCCAAATGTGGTGTCCAGTGCATTGCTTAGTTGTACTCCAAAGGCTTCGAAACTTTTAACGTCCATCGTATTGAGTGGCAGGGCTATAGCCTTACGGCCCAGCATATGAATAGCGGCTATCGTCTCTTCCGCACTTGTCTTGTTGTTAACATAAGTGATAATGATATCGTTGCCTTTCTGTGCCAGGCTTACTGCAATATTCTGACCGATACCCCTTCCTCCGCCTGTTATTAACGCAATTTTTGATGTGCTCATTTGTCGTATTTTTTGATTAAAAGACAGTACAAAATTGCGGTAATTGCCAGATGGGGCCTATGTTATCAGCAATCCATTTTATGTATAATTCAAACTTTTTGCCTGGGAGCGATACGTACCCGGGGGAATAGAGGTTTCATTCTTAAAGAACTTTGCGAAATGCGCAAAGTCTGAAAATCCAAGGCTATCAGCGATTTCCGCAATAGTCCAGTTTGTTTGACGTAGTAAGATCTGCGCCTACTTCAGGATCCTTCCGGCTATCAATGCAGATGTTGTCAGGCCAGTGGTTTCTTTTAATATTTTATTCAGGTGATTGACGTGTATATTGAGCTCGTTAGCATAGTCTGCGGCAGTTCGCAATTTGATTTCCTGATGAGGATTGTCCAGTGGGAACTGCCTTTCCAGCAGCTCAATAAACAGGGACGTTGTGCGTGCGAAATTGCTGTGATTGGGGTGAGCCATTATCGTTGACTGCAACTGTTGTCCAAAATGGATGAGCTCAAGTGTATAAGTACGCAGCA
This sequence comes from Chitinophaga sancti, assembly GCF_034087045.1. Classification (NCBI taxonomy): domain Bacteria; kingdom Pseudomonadati; phylum Bacteroidota; class Chitinophagia; order Chitinophagales; family Chitinophagaceae; genus Chitinophaga; species Chitinophaga sancti. The sequence continues at coordinate 7,571,651 of NZ_CP139247.1, forward strand.
GGTCATATTTGTAAGCATAAGTTGAGGTGATAGCGGTATGCATCTTTTCATAGATGCTCTTCACTATTTTCACGTCCCCCTTCTCCAGCGAGAACAAAGGATGTTCAGGTGATTTATAGATCGGCAGTTCGTCCAGCACTACACCACTCCTGGTTGGATGAAGGAACTCTGGCGTGAACACACAACACATGCCCGACTGCCTTTCCATCGGCAACCAGGTTATAGGGCTTTTGGGTGTCGTAAATATCAATGTTGGCTGCGAGAGGCTTCTAATGCCATCAGGGTAGCCAATTTTTGATTGGCCTACCAACAGACTGACTTTATAAAAGGTACGGCATTGATAAGGTTGGGTCGGCATATCCTGAACGGTCTGCCGGATCTTTGACATGTTAAAGACATTGAAATGGCCGATCTCATCCTGAATACCGGCTGGTAACAAGGCCTTTAGTTCAAGCGAAGACCCGGAGGCGAAGTGTTTGTCAAGATCATTAAACGATACACTATTCATAGCACAATATGTATAAATCAAATTTAGCCAATTTTTCTGACTACCCGTTTTGATCTCTGCAGGCTGTCTTACTATACAAGATCTGTTTAACAATCGACTGATATCCGGGAGTGAACTGCGAATTCAATTTGTACCAGGGCATTTCAAATTACATTCATGTAAGTCAGAAGTGACAGGCAGAGATACTATTAATATCCAAATAGACTATTGACAAACAATGCAGTGTGTTTCATCAAAAAATGTCAAAATTTCAAACAAACTATCCGTAAACCGGTTCGACTTTGTGCCCCCCGCAAGCTTTAAACCTTCAGGTCAAAAGATCCGGGGGCTTTGTATTTTGAGCCGATATTATATCTTTAGGATAATTAAAGTCTGGAATTATGAATTTTAGATCACTGACCATAGCCATTACCATCCTTTTTGCTGCCTGTGATAACAACAATCAGCCGAAAGAAGAAAATAGTTTACCCGCATTTATGGAGTATACCGTCCTAAATGTATACCCTCACGACACAACGTCCTATACAGAAGGCCTATTAGTCCACAACAACGAACTATTTGAAAGTACTGGCCGTGAAGGATTTAGTAAGTTTGCCCAAATAGACCTCACTACCGGTAAGCCAATCAGAGAGCATTATATTGACAAATCTATTTTTGGAGAAGGCATCGCGATCTTCGACAACAAAATATTCCAACTTACCTACCGTAGTAATAAGATCTTTGTTTACGATCTGAAGGATTTTAAAAAAATAGCTGAATACCCATGGCCCGGAGAAGGTTGGGCATTGACGCACGACGGAAAAAGTCTCATAGCCAGTACCGGCACCTCCAATCTGCAATACCTGGATCCAAATACACTACAGGTGCAAAAGACACTTAGTGTGACCGATCAGAACGGTCCGGTTACTAACATCAACGAATTGGAATATGTAGATGGGTTTATTTACGCCAACCAGTTTCTGACCAATAATATTTTGAAGATTAATGCGGAAAGTGGACGCGTTGTTGCGAAAGCAGACCTGACGGATATCTTTGCGCATGGTGGCAAGGTATTCAATCCTGATCAGCTGCCTGACCCTCATGAAGACGTATTGAATGGCATCGCTTATGATAGTGCAAGGGCCAGCTTTCTGATAACCGGAAAACAATGGCCTTATTTATTTGAAGTGAAGTTCAGGTAAACTCGTCATCATAAAATTGCATATGACTTGCAAGTAATTTGGATACACCTTTACACGGTTTGGAAACATCGCATTCTCCGTCTTTAGGGAAATTTGCATTCATGCAACAATCAGTAAAATTTAAGAACAGCACATGGCTGGTAGCAGCCAATCTTCATCTGCCTGAGAATTTTGATGCGCAACATCAATATCCGGCTATTATATGCGTGCATCCGGGAAGTAGTGTAAAGGAGCAAACGGCCGGTCTGTATGCAGAAAAACTAGCGCAGGCAGGGTTTGTAGCACTGGCTTTCGATGCTTCTTTTCAAGGGGAGAGTGGCGGCGAACCACGGTATCTTGAAGATCCTGCTACCAGGGTGGAAGATATCAGGTGTGCGGTGGATTATCTTACCACTATAGCATTTATAGCTAATGATCGTATTGGCGTACTGGGCATTTGTGCAGGTGGTGGCTATGCGGCAAATGCTGCCTTAACTGAAAAACGGATTAAAGCAGTAGGCACTGTGGTTGCGGCGAATTTTAGCCGTGCTTACCGGGAGTTGAATGCATTACAGATATTGGAGGCTGTGGGTCAACAACGTACTGCAGAAGCTAACGGAGCAGAACCGCTGATCACGCAATGGACACCGGCATCTATTGAAGAAGCGAAGCAGGCTGGGCCTGTAGAAGTGGATATGGCAGCAGCCATCGATTATTACAGAACGCCTAGAGGAGAACATCCAAATTCCTGTAATAAGTTGCGGTTTACAGGTATGGGAGCCGCTATTGCATTTGATGCATTTCATCTTGCAGATCAGTTGCTGACACAGCCGCTTATGGTAATAGTTGGAGATAAAGTCGGTGCATTTGGTTCTTACAGAGATGGATTTGAATTGTATAATAAGGCTGCTGCTGTCAATAAAAGTATTCATGTAGTGCAGGGTGCGGGTCATTATGATTTATATGATCAGCCTTTTGCTACTACTGAAGCGCTTGGTAAACTGGTGCCGTTCTTTAATAGTGTACTTTTGTAGTAGCATGAAAAGCATACATTCCATATCTGAGTTTCATAGGTTGCTATCGCTACCAGATCCATTGCATCCACTGATCAGTGTGATTCGGGTGGAAGATATACGACTGACGGCTGATTTCTTTGCTGAGAATTTTCTGTTCGATTTTTATAGTGTGTCTTTGAAAAGAAATGTGCAGGGCAAGGTGAAATATGGTCAGCAATATTTTGATTTTGATAAGGGTGTGTTGAGTTGTTTAGCGCCCAAACAGATACAGTCGATTAGCGTAGGTGAGCTTGCTATGGATAGTCAGCAAACAGGCACAGGGTATGCGTTGTTGTTTCATCCTGATTTTTTGTTGGGGTCTCCGCTGTCCGGGAAGATAAAACAATATGGTTTCTTTTCTTATGCGGTGAATGAAGCATTGCATTTGTCGGACAGAGAAGAGAAAGATATCATAAATATTTTCCACAAGATCGAACAAGAGTATCAGCATATTGACCGGCATACACAGGATATTCTTATTGCGCAATTGGAGTTGTTATTAAATTATAGCAATCGTTTTTACGAGCGACAGTTCTTTATTCGCAAAGCGACAAATCATACTTTGCTTACGCAGATGGAAGGATTGTTAGAAGAATATTTCAATAATGAAGAAACGTTAAAAAACGGCCTTCCCAGTGTGGAATATCTGGCTAATAAGCTGCGTCTTTCACCACACTATCTGAGTGATATGCTTCGGACGCTGACAGGACAAAGTGCTCAGCAGCATATTCAGGATAAACTGATTGAAAAGGCAAAGGAATATCTTAGTACAACGACATTAACGGTTGCAGAGATTGCTTATGAATTGGGGTTTGGATATCCACAATCGTTCAATAAATTGTTTAAGAAGAAGACGAGTATGTCTCCATTGGAGTTTCGGTCAAGGTTCAATTAAATGATACGGGAACTGAATAATTTAAAAGGGTGTATCAGAAATTCTGATACACCCTTTTAGTATTTTATTGTTTAACAAATTTGAATACCTTCGATCCCAGGTGCACGAAATACACGCCAGGACCCAACTGGCCAACAGCTATAGATCTTCCATAAGCGGATAACTGCAATTGCCCTGAACTATTATATACTTTAATACTAACCGCATTCGTTAGCCCACTTATATAAAGTGTGTTCACAGCAGGATTTGGATATACTGAAATTCCGGGCTGGCCCTCTTTATGCGCTACGCTGGCCATTGTAGCCGTTGCTGCCAATGATGGCCGAACGAGTTTCCAATGGCCACTGAGTTGACCTGCATCTGACCATTGCTGTACATTTCCTCCATTCACCGTACTAAAATTGGATACCTCTACCAATTTACCACTATGCTGTGGTATGATCTTATAATAGTCGTTATCCACAGGTACCATCGAAAACTGTTGATTGGTGCCGGCTACATAACTCCATTGCAGTATATTGGCACCATCTGCGGTGCTCAGGCCTGACACATCTACTGATTTTCCGGAATTTACACAAATGATCTTATAGACTTCATTACCTAAGTGCGTAAAGGTAAATTGCTGATTCGTACCATTCAAAAAGCCCCATTGCTGGATATTGCCACCATCCTGCGTAATCTGACTGTCATCCACATCCATGTACAGTCCGCTGAAACGGTTTTGAAGATAATAGGTACCTGCAATGATGTTTACCTTTTTTAATTTGTTTGTGCTCTGGGCGAAATTAATAATTGGATCTGCATTGCCGCCATCAAGGGGGGAATAAATTTCAAGACTTGATTTTAGAAGATTACCATCTACCATGGCATTGATCTCTTCTGGTGTCATACCAGAACGGTAGAAGAGTAACGTGCGATAATTTGCAGATGGTGCAGTGGAGCCATTCAGATCAAAGGCAGTGGTCACGAGCTTTTCAGCAATTGAGCCCTGTAATACCTTGTCGATGTATAATAGTGTTTTCCCCATTGCATAGTAATGGGTGAGTGTCACTTTATGCCATTGGTTGTCGGTCAGAACTGTAGTACCTGCAATACCTGATGAATAGTCCAGCTTTCCGGCACTATTGATCACTAAGGTTTTTAAACCAGTAGTGGTGCTTAGTTCTGCTAACTGCCCGGTGGAAGATGTTTGGATATCAAAAGAGTAGGTAAAGGAGTGAAGCGTTTCCTCAGGCTTCATCTGAAGCTTGTAGCCAGTCGAGGGGCTTAAGTTTAAATAGGTACCATTTATCTGGTAGGGTTGTGTCTTTCCTGCTTTTAAAGCATCGAACAAAGAAGGAACGATTGCATATTCAAATTCAAGATGCCCCGCATCATTGGGATGCAGGTCATCATATTTATAACCGGTGGCCCATTTACCTGCTCCATTGTCAAGTGCACCCAGCAAATTGATACTTGCTACATTCCAGGAATGAATCAGTAAATTCATTTGCTTGATGTAATTGTATTCTGTAGCCGTATAATCTTCACGACTGTAACAATTGGTGACGATGGGTTCAATGCCTTGTTGCCTTGCTTTGTTAATGAGCAATTTCATATTGTCTCTGAACTGATCAAAGATCGCCTGACCACCGGTGGTGATACCTTCATTTCCTAAAGAGAGGGCGTAAATAACGTATTTGCCGCAGATGGGTAGTAAGTCTTTATCCCACCGGTTGATCACACTAATGGTGTTGTTGCCAGGAACGGATATGTTCGATACATTCCAGGTTTGACCGGTACCGTTGTTGGCCCTGGTAGTCAGTAACTGAGCGTATAACTGGGCGTATCCCTGGTTGTTGGTGGCACCTGTGCCTGAGGGAACAGAAGATCCCATGATGGCGATGCGACTGGCGTCTTTTGTGGTGCAATATGGCTCAAAGGTAACAGGGTTGACCTGGTTGATCTTCAGGATACCCAGGTAGCCAAAGGTGCCTTCAGATCGGGTCATGGTAAGGTTTATCTGACCATTATCGTCAGGCATGATTATATCTGAGGTGAGGATGGTTTTCGTATTGCCATTGTATCCAGTTCCGCCCAGGTTGGATCCGGAGGTTTGCAGCAGACCGTCGTAGAATGTAGCACCTGTCAGTGAATATCCTGTTACTCTTTTTTCAGGGTCGTTGCGGGTACCGAAGAAATTAAAAACGTAGCCTTTGGTTTTATCCAGTCCTCTTATTGAAAGACTGGAAGACGCAGAGGTGTGAAAGTAATCCTGGGTGGCAGTGGGGATGGCGAGGTCACCTAATAGGCTGGCATCTGGTGATAGCAGGCCTCCATTCTGAATGCCATTGGAAGAAAATGCGGAAGTGATTTTAACATATGCACCTGTTGATGCATTCACTTTATCTACAAGGTTTACCTGGGTGGCAGTAGTACTGGTATTGGTTACATTGTTCCAGTAATTGCCATTGATATCGGGACTGGTGGTGATGTTACCATTGGTTACATCATTGGGACCGAAATCAATATAGGTCGTTTTTAATGCGGTAACAGGTAGTTGGACTTCCGCTATTTTGAGGGCGCCGATATAGGCGAAGGTGCCGGTTTCCCTTTTTACGGTAATGGCGATCTGGCCTTTTGTATCGGGCGTAAGGGTGCTGGTGGCGAGAATGGTGCTGTTGTTACCATTGTAGCCGGTTCCGCCCAGATTCGTACCTGAGGTTTGTAAGGTAGCGCTGTAGGTGGTGTTGCCGACAAGGGTATAATTCGATTTGCGTACTTCAGGATCATTTCGGGTAGCGAAGAAATAAAAGACATATCCTTTGCTTACATCCAGTCCTTTGATGATAAAGCTCGCGGTATTATCAGTATAAAAATAATCCTGCGTGGCGGTGTTGATAGCGAGATCATCCAGGAGAGATGCACTGGGTGATAGCAGGCCGCCGTTGTTAATGCCGTTGGCGCTAAAGCCGGAGGTGATGTTGAGTAATGCACCGGATAATGCATTTTTGTTGGTGACCAGGTATACCGAAGCGGCGGTTGTACTGGTGTTGGTGATGTTGTTCCAGTAATAGCCATTTACATCGGGACTGGTGGTGATGTTACCGTTGGTAACATCATTTGGGCCGAAGTCGATGTAATATGTTCTTTGTGAATAGGTTTTGATTACGAAAGAACATAGGATCAGTAAAAAGTACAGTGACTTTTTCATAGGTTAAGTTTTAGTGAGACGTGGAGCTGTCGGCACCAAAATAATCAGAATGACGGCGATATGGCCGCAGTAAGAAAAAGATTTTAATTCTGAGGTGTAGGTTGGAGAATATGGGAGGGACTGATAGAAAAAACAGAAAATCATATTGATAATCAATATTTAAAACCTCAATTAATTTCATTTACTACTTGTTAGTTATTCGGCAATGAAATAATTTCGGGTAATATTGACTGTGATCGGTTATAGTAAAAACTACAGTAATAGATGAATAATAATCTTGAAAGTCAAAGCCACTCTTTATATAATGCTATTGCTCAAATAATAGTTAAAGCAAGGGCAACTGTTTATAAGAGTACTAATACTATATTATTAAAAACGTATTGGGAAATTGGGAAGCTAATCATTCAGGATGAGCAGGATGGGAAAAACCGTGCAGCCTATGGTAAAGGGTTTTGAAAAGTCTCGCGACTAAACTATCCTCAGAATTTGGAAAAGGTTTTGATGAGAGCAACCTCAGAAATATGCGAAATTTCTTTCTTGCGTTTGAGATTTGGGACGCAGTGCGTCCTGAATTGAGCTGGACGCACTATCGAATCATTAGCAGAGTTGAAAATCAAACACTTAGACTTCAATTAATCAGTCATGCCATTGAAGGGAATTGGAATAGCCGCACATTACAACGAAATATTGATAGCCAATATTTAGGAAGATTACTTAAACTCCCGGAAAGTAAATCAACAGAGACAACACATTTTATAAAGGACCCTTATCTTTTCGAATTTTTAGGATTCCCGTCAGGTACAGTCCCCACAGAAACTAAAATTGAATCTGCCCTTATTAGTCATTTACAACAATTTTTGATGGAGCTTGGAAAGGGATTTGCATTTGTCGCAAGACAGCAGCATATTGTTACTGATACGTCTGACTTTTACATTGACCTTGTATTTTACAACTACTACCTTAAATGTTTTATTCTCCTAGACCTAAAGACACACAAACTCACCCATGAAGCCATTGGGCAAATGGATATGTATGTAAGGATGTATAATGATTTAAAAAAGGGAGATGATGACAATCCAACTATCGGAATCATTTTATGTACTGAAAAGGATGAAACTATTGTAAAGTATTCGGTATTGGCAGAAAATGAAAAACTATATGCCAGCAGGTATCGGCTTTATCTTCCAGATGAAAGTGAGTTAAAAAGGCTGATCGAGGAGGATAGAGTGAGGTTTGAGCTAAGTTATACACCAAAAGAAACATAAAAACTGAAAAAGCCGTCAGATGACAGCCATGATATATCAGGAAAATATTTTTGTCGCAAACAGACCAGCGTTTACACAACATTAGCATTGGCGTTGCTGATCAACCGGGGTTTAATTTCTTCTTTACACCGGCGGAGTTCCTGAAGAGATCTTAATCAATATCCAATTGATATTTGTAGAGCAATGCTTCTAGCTGGAAAAGATTGAACTTTGCTTTCTTCATCTTATTAAATTCAGGTTCGATGGAGAAATTCATTGCGCCCCTGAAGTCAGTCTTTTCCAGGTTGGTATTGGAAAACCTGGTGAGCGTGAGATCTGATTGGGTGAATTTACATTCGGAGAGGTCGGCATCTGAAAAATCTGCTTCTTTCAGGCTACATTCTATAAAAGGAGTCTTCTTCAGGTTTCTGCCTAAAAATATAGCGTAGTTCAGGTTACATTTTTCAAATTTAAAAGAGAACTGCAATTTGCTGCATAGAGCAAAGTTCACACCGAGCAATTTGCATTCGGTAAAGACAATACTTCTGAACCCGGTATTCTTCACTACTGCCATAGAAAAATCGCAGCCATCAAAAGTGCAGTCTTCGAAGGTGGTATTGGAGAGATCACAATTACTGAAAATGCATTTGTCGAATTTGCATTTGTAGAACTCCCAATTCTTTAGTGGCGTTTCAGTAAAGTCTATTGCCATGAATTCCTGTCTTTCGTAAAATTTTTCTTCTTTGTCGTCCCATGTATTTTTCATGGCATTAAGGTAAAACAAAAATCGTCTTTTTGATCAGAGAAAGGTGCTTTTTTGTTTTTTTGGCAGAGCAGTTTAATAAACGGGTGTGAATGTATTGACTCGTATTTGTTTGAATATATTTCTTGTGAACTGACAGTTATTTGTTTGCATATTTCTCTTTTAAATTGATGGGCCCTACGAGCAAATTCAGACCACCTTCGCCCTTTTTTGAATTAGCATGCACCCTGCTACAAACACTATTATTGCCAATACACACACGACTAAATATAGGGGTAACCCTAACAAACCTAAATAATCCTGCTGGGCCTTTGGCAGGAATAAGAACAATACAAACGTGGTATTACTTACCGCATGTACAATAATCCCGGGTATGACAGATCTTGTTTTATAATACACCCATCCTAAGAATAGCCCTGCAAAGAAAGCAGGCAAAGACTGCCACGGATTTAGATGTATCAATGCAAAAAACAATGCTGAATATAAGATTGCTTTGCGGGGGGAATAATTTTGCAATAAGCCTTTTAACACAATACCACGACAAAGTGTTTCTTCCAATATCGGTGCGACAACGGATATCATGATGATGGAGAAGATATCATTCTTAAAGAGATCATCAAAGAATTCAGCAACACTATCAGGCATAGGCACCAGCGAAGATACCCGTTCTAACCCTACCGTTAATGCTATCGTGCTGATGATTAATAATGGAATCAACCAAAGCTGTATCTTATTAAAACCCAATTCAAATGATTCAGGCTGTTCTTTCTTACTTAGTCTTGCAGCATACCAGATGGTAGCGATCATAGCCGCTGTATAAGAAATGAGGTTGATGAAAGATTTGGTTAACGGGTCTAAAGGAGTTTTAGAAAAACCCACATAAAAGCCACCTATTAATCCGATTATGATCATGAATAATAGCAGCATCAGAAACAGCTTCAAAAGGGATTTTAATTCGGGGTATGCTTGATGATCCATGCTACTAATATAGTAAAATTTTGAACCCCACGTCAGCCGCGGGGTTCAAAGTACATTTAATTGATCAGGGTCAGGACATCGATAGTGATTTCGGCTTTGCCTGCTATGCTTTCCACCAGTTCTTTGAAGTGAGCGGTAGAATTATGAAAATCAATAGCTGCCTGAGATTTCCATTCTTCAAGAATGACTATTATGTCAGGATTTGACACATGTGCTGTCACGTCATAGTATATATTTCCGTCTTCGGCCCTTGACAGTTCGGCACATTTCAAAATACTGGCTAATACTGCTTCTTTGTTGGCAGGAGTGACTTTAAACTTCGCAACGATTTTTATACTTTTCATTCTGCTGATGTTTCTTTGCGCTTATTGCGCAAAATGTATGCTACAATATAAGATGTCATATTCTTTTTTTCAATGGTAACTATCGATATTAGCGATAAGTATTTGTAAATTTAAGTATGAAACTGAGATTGCTCCTTCTCGTCTGCGCGTTTTTCATTACTGTAGGTGGGCAGGCTCAAAATAAGATAATAGTGGCTGTCGCGGCTAATATGCAATATACCATTGAGGCGTTAAAGACGGCCTTTAACAAGGGGAATAAGGCTGAAATTGAGGTGGTATCAGGCGCTTCGGGAAAGTTGGCCCAGCAGATCATTGCAGGGGCTCCTTTTGATATTTTTATATCTGCGGATACGGCATTTCCTGCCAGGGTACAGGCTGCTGGTTTGGCAGTGGCACCACCAAGGACTTATGCGCAGGGGATCCTTGTGTTATGGACGACCTTACCCGGGGTAACTCCGGATATGCGGTTGCTAAGTGCTGACAGGGTTCATCACATTGCTATTGCGAATCCGGCAACAGCACCTTATGGGGCAGCGGCCATGGTTATTCTTAAGAAATACCAGCTGATTCACTCAGTGGAGGGGAAACTGGTAACGGGAGAGAGTATTACGCAGGCGAGCCAGTTTATTGCTTCGGGAAATGCGGAAGTTGGGTTTACGGCGAAGTCTATTGTGATATCTGATGCGATGAAGGGGAAAGGTAAATGGATGGAGGTGAAGCGGCAGGATTATCCTCCTTTTAAACAAGCGGCGGTTTTATTGAAGGACAATGCGGCTGCGAGGCAGTTTTATGACTTCCTGTATTCGGCCCAGGCAAAGAAAATATTTGAGCAATTCGGATATATTGTACAATGATAGAGGCAGCACCTATAATTTTGACGTTACAGCTGGCACTGTTTACGACGGTTATTTTATTCTTTATTGCTATTCCCATAGCGTGGTGGTTGACGCAAAAGCCTTCGATCTTTAAAACGGTGATGGAAGTGGTGGTGAGTATGCCGTTGGTATTGCCGCCTTCTGTGATTGGGTTTTATTTGTTGATGGCTTTCAGGCCGGAGGCGTTTTTGGCGAAGTATATGCATGTAAGGCTGGCGTTTTCATTTGAGGGATTGTTGATAGGGTCTTTATTGTATAGTTTGCCTTTTATGGTGCATCCGATACAGTCGGGGTTGGCTTCATTGCCGGAGAGTTTGGGGGAGGCGGCTTATTCGTTGGGGAAGTCGAAATGGGAGACATTGAGGAGGGTGTTGTTGCCGAATATCAGGTCGTCTTTGTTGACGGGGGTTATTTTGACGTTTGCGCATACGGTGGGGGAGTTTGGGATTGTGTTGATGGTAGGGGGGAATATTCCGGGGAGGACCAGGACGGCGGCGATTGCGATTTATGATTTAAATGATACGTTTCATTACAGGGAGGCGAATGTTTATGCGGTGGTGTTGATAGGGATTTCGTTTGTGGTGTTGTTGGGGATGTATCTGGTGAATAGGAGAATGAGGAGGAGTGATTATTTTTAGTGGAGGTGTTTATTTAGGGACGATGAGAAGAGTGATTATTTTCAGGTGATGTATAGAGGTATTATTTAGGGAGGATGAGAGGAGTGATTATTTTCAGGTGAGGTATAGAGGTGTTATTTAGGGAGGATGAGAGGAGTGATTATTTTCAGGTGAGGTATAGAGGTATTATTTATTGAGGCGAGGATAGCATAGATCAAACATTTTACTATGGTAAAATTATCGTTGCAAAAGCATTTACATACTGCTGATGGAAAGTTGCTTCTTCATCTGGATATGGCATTAAAAAAAGGGGAGTTTGTAAGTTTATATGGCGCTTCAGGCGTTGGTAAGACGAGTATATTGCGAATGCTGGCGGGGTTTATGCACCCGGATAGTGGGAGTGTTAGTGTGGAGGGAGCCATGTGGTTTGATAGTAGTCGTAAAATAAATGTGCGTCCGCAGCGAAGGAATGCCGGCATGGTGTTTCAGGATTATGCGTTGTTTCCGAATATGACTGTGCGGGAAAATATTGCTTTTGCTTTGAAAAAAAACGAGCCTACGGGTATTGTAGATGAATTGCTGGATGTAACAGGGTTGACCAAGCTGGCATCGAGAAAGCCACAGGGGCTTTCAGGCGGACAAAAGCAACGGGTAGCACTGGCGAGAGCGATTGCACAAAGGCCAGCGCTGTTATTATTGGATGAGCCTTTGTCGGCGATTGACAGGGAGCTGCGGCTGTCATTGCAGGAGACTTTGCAGGATGTGCATAGAAGATATCATTTGACGACTATTATGGTGAGTCATGATGTGGAAGAGATTGTGAAGTTATCTGATAAGGTGATACATATTGTAAATGGGGGTGGTGTGGAGTATGCTTCACCGGCTGCGTTTTTTGATTTGCGGAAGGGGAATATGGCGGATGTGCTAAAGGGGAATGTGCTGGACGTGCTGAAGGGGAATCCGGCGGAATCGCTGAAGAAAGATCTGTCTGATGAGCAAGAGGAGAATATGTCTGATGTGTACCGAGGGAATGTGGTGGACGTGCGAAAGGAAGGCAATCAAACATATGTAACAGTGTTGGTTGAAAATGGTGTTTTGAATGTCGGGGATAAGGTGAAGTTTGAACGGGAATAATAGCTTTTTCAAAAGCTTCAAATTATGTGAAATACCTATTTTGCATATCAATCGGGTTTCTTCATCATCATCTCCTCCTACTGTTTATAATCCGAATACCGTTCCTCCCTCCTGCTATTCAATTTCAGATACATCCTCTTCTGCTGGTTATCCAGGATCACATTGAAATGATTCTACAACTGGTTTCCCAATAGTGTACAGCTTCCCTGCGGTGTTGCCGGATTAGCAGTATTCGTTACAATATCTTTGAATCGTTCCCCTCCTATTTCCGCGTCCAACCAGACAATCATTTTGCCATTAAGCATTTGTAATTCATGTAATTGAGCCCAATTCCTCTTTTGTCAGGTAAAGTTCTCTCCTATCAGCATCGTGCCATCTCTGCCTGTATCAAATAATGTCCAGTATGTATAGTGCCGCCCGTTATGGTAAAATGAAACTTCCAGCTTCGGCCGGTTTTTGTAGCGATTAAACCAGTCAATTTGCATTGCACAAGATCGTGAGGGCTGGGAGGCCGACGGTAGTTTGGGCATTGCCTGGAACTCTTTGCTGTGAGCAGGGGTATTTCTGCCTTTTGTAGTGATTGCACGACAGGTGGTAGATATAGCAGCGGCAGGAACGTGGACTTGAGGTGGAGGTAGAATATAGAGGTTTTTGCGGGAATCAGGAATGTTTGGGGAATGAGTGAGGGACAGGGCTTGCCTGCAAATGTAAAGTATGTTTCTTTTTGATTGGATTCACTTGTATATATTTCGTTTGGCGGGATGGGGATTATTCTCTTTGGGTGAAGGGGGTATTTTTCGAAGGCATTGTTATATGTGCAATATATATGGAGGCATTTAATACAGGTATTTCCTCTTCCTGTATGTCTATGATTTCTCCTGCTCCATTTACAATAATTAATGTCCCATTTCCGGGAATGCAAATCTTTTCATCCGCGGTAAAAATGCCGGTACCGATTACCTTTCTGGTGGTGAAATCAATCCTTACAGCAATGATCATCCCTTCTTTATTATATTTATTTTTTGTAAAGCGGTACCCTTTGATAGCTTTTATGTCCTGACCTCCTGAGGGAATGAGTCGTTTTGTCAGCCTGTTGACGTGACCGCCATCGCAGGTGAAATCCAGGATGGGGACAATGGCCTTCCTGATGAAGGCGGCGGTAGAACTGGCCATGCCGAAGCGTTGAGCAGCACGTTTGGTACCGGGGGATTGACACACCTTTTCGGGGAGGCTACGAAGGAAAAAGTCCGTTTTGCGCTTTACACCGATCTTTTTACCTAACCGGCGGCTGAAGGTGAGGATGCAAGTTTGTTTTGCCATAGAAATATATATAGTGAGAGATAAAGATAAGGATCCAGCAGGAAGGTGTTTTCAGGCGGAATTAACGGGTTTCTAATGGTTGTTTGACTTCTATATTCCATTTTTAACCAGCGAAAGAAGAAGCTATGAAAAATGACTAATAGCGGTCAAAGGCGGATTAGATATTTTCGAATTCTACAGCAAATATTCCTACATATCGGTTGATATTCTGAAGCAGGATGCTGCTAATCAGCTTGATTTTCAATTTGTGGATCTAAAGAAGGAAACACCTGTGGTGGGGTATGACGCAGTGGTGTATATGGGTAAAGCGTGATTTTAAGATGGCTGTGCCGATTGTAAGATTTTACTGGTTGGGACAGGTGGCGGCGTATTTTTTTCCGGGTACGGCTTTGGTGGATCAGGGGTTTGTGGAGATGCCGCCGGTGCAATTGATTGTATTTATTGTGACAAGAGTTGGGTATCTATTTGTATCTTTCTTTAATGGAAAAACAAACAACGTTTCAACAATTTGCTGACCGGGTAGTAGATCTGCTATCTGCCGATGATGTTGTGGTAGGGTTGGCAGCTGGGGGGTCATGGATAGGTGGTCAGCTGGATGAATATTCTGATATTGATTTTGTATTGGTGACGAGGGAGGCAATTGGAGGCAATAAGGAAATGATGATGGGGTATGCGGAGCGGTTTGGGCATTTGCTCAATGCGTTTACAGGGGAGCATTTGGGTGAGCCAAGGTTGTTAATTTGTTTGTATGATGCGCCTTTGTTGCATGTGGATATAAAGTTTGTTACGCTGGAAGAGTTTGGGCAAAGGGTGGAGGATCCGGTGCTTTTATTGGATAAAGGAGGGCGGTTACAGGAGGTACTGGAACAGACGACTGCGCATTTTCCACATCCTGCGTATCAGTGGATAGAAGACAGGTTTTGGATATGGATACATTATACGTTACTGAAAGTGGGGCGGGGAGAGTATTTTGAGGCGTTGGAGTCGTTGGGGTATATGCGTAATGTGGTGTTGGGGCCATTAATGCATATAAAAAACGGGAATGAGCCGAGGCGGTTGAGGAGGGTAGAAACGTTGTGCCGGGCGGAGGAAATAGCGGGATTGCAGGCGACACTGGCGGGGTATGACAGGGAAGAGATATATGCGGCATTGAGGCAGGTGGTGAAGTTGTATAGGCAGTTGAGGGAGGAGATATATGGTGCGGAGGTGGAGTTGCGAAGGGCGAGTGAGGAGCGGGTGATTGCGTATTTTGATTCGATAGATTGATAATTAAGGACTTCAGATTTTTTCTGAAGTTTTTTTTTGTTCTTTTTTTACTGCGTAGAAAGACTGCGCAGCGCGGTGGTAATTTTGTTTTATCAACGGGAGAGGAAATGAAAGATGGAATCTCCTGGGGATGTAACCCCGAAGCTTAAGTTATCTTTTTGTTGTTTGTTACCTCATTTTTGAAGGTTGTAGCGGAGTATTTGTAGCAAAAGGCGCAGATAGCTATGACTGGATAATGTTAGCCCCAAAAGCATCCATTGTATTGTTTATGCCCCCGGGAGGTACCTGAAGTATCTCTCAACGGACTGGTAGTTCAGTTGGTTAGAATTGTGGATTGTCGATCCATCGGTCGCGGGTTCGAGTCCCGTCCGGTCCGCAAGCTTTAAAGCCTTCAAGTCGAAAGATTTGGAGGCTTTTTTGGGTTTAGATGATTAATAGAATATATCCAATCCTCAATAGTATTTCATCAATTCACAACAATGCAGTTCTGCAATTTCTCTTCCTATTTGCGTTTGCGCCTTATACTAAGTAGTTAAATTTAAATGCTAAAAAACTTATCTTTCCCCCAATTTTATAACTACACATGAACCCACAATCTGTGAAACGCATCGGGGGCAAACTCGCAACACAACCTCTATTTGTCCCCTTCCTGCTTATGGAATTCTATCTCCTTTTCATGGAAACCCGTGGCGATTTTGCAAATGGCATCCTTTTTTTCATAAGAGAGCAATTCAATTCTTCCCAAAACATTCTGGTTATCATCATATTTTTAGTTAATTATTGCTAATAAACGCATAAATCTTAGATAAATCCTCCATAAATAGGTTCCGGGTAGAGCGGTTCGTTGCCTCCCCGCTCCCCCACAGATCCGTACGAGCGGATTTCCCGCATACGGTTCCTCTATTTACGGTTTCGCTATGAGGATGCTAAGACTGCCTTCGTCTTTCTCCTTATCTTCGATTTCTCTCGATGCGGATACCTCCCGGTATTACCTTTTCTTAGCGTATCGCGAGGTGGTAATACAAACCTTGGATACCTGGATTGTTTGTTGTTCGGTAAATCCTTTTTTTTTTAAAAAAAACCGACTTCCGTTCGGAGACGTTAGGCTCTCCTGCGTTCCCGTATTACCCCAATCTGCCTTTGATATGTTCTCAGACCCCGGTCGAATCGCCCCCACTCGTCTGTAACGCAGGTTTGATGTTGCCTTAGCTTTTCGAACAGCTAAAGCTTCAACATCGTGGACAGTTTCGAGGCTCAATAGCATACCTTCAGCAGTCGCTGTCTACGCTTCGTGCCATCATCTCTAATGACTACGCAAGACTCGCTTCCGGTGGTTGACTAAACCTTGTCGGGCAGGATTGGTCACCTGTCGGGTAATTTCGAGGCGTTTCATCTATAAATCCCCGCCTCACGGACTTTGCACAGCGCAATCGAATGTTGTCCCCTCCAGCCCCTAAAGAAACCTGACGTTTCGAAAAATTTAAAGGCCATCAAGTCGAAAGATTTGATGGCCTTTATAATATTGGGGTACAACTGCAAAAACCTTTCAATTAACTTTATTTATTAATTCCAATCTGTATGCTATTTTTTTTAATGATTGGACACTATTTTTTTGAAATTATCTTATTAATTCGGTTTAGCTTTTCTTACTTTTGTTAAGTTAGCATTTAAACGTTGCCGAATGGTTATAAACCTATACCTTAGGACCCCTGAGAAGTTTATACATAAAATTTGCAACGAGGCTCTAGCCAGGCTGTATGCGACCCATTAAAATGCATTGTTCAGGTAACTTCGAGGCGAATTAACATAGTAACCTTTCCACAAGACAAGTTATATGAGTATTAAGTTCTATTATCTATTACGGCATTTATTAACAGATAAGGAGGAATTGTTCTGTCAAAACTGTTTACAGACATGCCTGATATATTATCATTGCCATAAACGGGGATTATAGTGTCTATTCATAGACAACTTTTATTGGAACCCCATTTAACTGAATTTCAAAATTAATTGTAGCATGAAACTCCTCTATACCCTACTATCCTTTACTGTCATTATATCACCTTTTTATGTGAAAGCACAGAATAATTACCCTAATGGTTCCTCGCTTCCAACTGCTACGCCGGTTAGTAAACCTGGCGCCACCACGGACGCAAACCAACCTAATTATGTTACCACCTGGGAACCCAATATGCCTATTAGCGATACGGCGAATGTTGTTAATAAGGACCGGACAATCAGAGAAGTAAGACAATCTACTACCTATTATGACGGTTTAGGACGTGTAAAACAGGCAGTCACCAAGGGAGCCTCTTTTGGAGGAAGGGACATGGTGTTACCATATGTATACGATGCTTATGGGCGTGAACAATATATATACATGCCCTATGCCCAAACAACCGATAATACCAATGATGGTAAATTTAAAACGAATCCGTTTTCTGCACAGGAAACCTTCTATAAAAACGCTACTCTAAATCCAGGAATGGCAGGTGAAAGCATTTTTTACAGGACAGTAGAATATGAAGCATCACCGTTGAACAGAGTAGTGAAAAATTACGCTGCCGGCAATAGCTGGAATACTCATGCAACTGAAAACAAGCATATGATTAATTCTGTGGCAGACTCTGTACGAATATGGAATATGGATACTGGTATTCCAATAAGCCCGGGGGTCTATGCTGCCGGTCAATTATTTAAAGAAGTATTCATAGATGAACAGCAAAACCAGATAGTTGTATTCAGGGATAAAGAAAGTAATGTAGTGCTAAAGAAAGTACAGCAATCTACTAATTATACTGCCCATGTGGGCTGGTTATGTACTTATTATGTATATAATGACAATAGTCAGGTAGGCTTTGTGATCCCTCCTGTAGCGACCAATTATGCAATGATTAATAACTGGAGTAAGGTAAGCGATGTGGCTAAAGAATTGTGCTATCGTTATGTATATGACTATCGTAATCGATTGGTAGTCGAAGAAATACCGGGGCATGGAGAGGTATATAAAGTATATGATCTTCGTGACCGGCTTGTTTTTACACAGGATGCTGAGCAACGAGCAAAGTCACCTATGGAATGGTATACAGTATTTTACGATAATACGAATCGTACTGTTATGACCGCCATTTATAAAAGTAATACTACGAGGGAAGCTTTGCAAACAGCTATGAATTCCGCTACGGCTACTTCGTCTATTTCTTACCAGGCCCCTGTGGAAAAAGAGCTGACTTTATATGCTGATGATGGCAGCACAAACTATAATGCAACCGATAATATTTATTTTATGCCTGGCTTTGAATCCATTACAAATGCATCGTTTGAAGCTACAATAGTCACACCTACTTCTGGAATTTCTACCAGTATGACAACTACCTATTCGTTGCCTGGCATCAATATTTCTTCAATAACGCCATTAATTTATATGTATTATGATAATTATAATTATCCAGGTGTATATAAATTGAAGACTGATGATTTTGCAAAGTTGATTGTAGAAGACAGCCTTTATCCTGAGCCGTTTTCAGGAAACTATAGTACGCTCTCAAATGACCTTCCCACAGGAATGAAAGTTCGTGTGCTTGGTACTGATCAATGGATCATGACGACTACTTATTATAATGACAAAAGTAGGCCTATACAAGTAATCAGCAGCAACAGCGTAGGGGGAAAAGATATAACGACCTTTTTATACAGCTTTGGTGGCAATATCCTGGCAAACTACATGAGGCACCAGGCCCCTAAAAACATTATTCCTGAAATTAGGTTGTTAACCACTCTGACATATGATCATCGGGATAGATTAATCAGTGTGACAAAGAAGCTAAATGATGACTCAAGGTTTGAACGGACCATTGCAACTTATACGTATGATGAGCTGAACCGGGTGAGTAAGAAACGGTTGGGTATTTCAAATGGTGGTACACCAATAGACTCAATGATACTGACGTACAATGTACGTGGTTGGTTAAATAGTATCAATAAAGATTATGTAGGAACGGATGGTAGCCTGAAAAATTGGTTTGGGGAAGAACTGAGTTATGACTATGGATTTACCTCTAATTACTATAATGGTTCTATAGCCGGTAAAAAATGGAAGACCCGCTCAGATGGTATTCCGCGTTCTTATGGTTATTCTTATGATAAAACAAACCGTTTAACGGCGGCAGATTTTTCACAGCAGGATGTAGCTGGGGCAGCCTGGGGTAATGTTAAGATGGATTTCTCTGTAAATAACCTGGCGTACGATGCTAATGGAGGCATACAAAGGATGGTACAGCAGGGGATGAATGGTCTTTCCAAAGAGACAATGGATAATCTGACTTATCAATATGCTAATCATTCTAACAAGTTAGCGGCGGTTACAGACGGAAATACAAAGACTACTACTACATTAGGCGATTTCATCAATGGTACGAACACAGGAGATGATTACACCTATAACCTGAATGGTAATTTGAATTCAGATGAGAACAGAAATATATCTTCTATTACCTATAATTATCTGAATCTACCCGATGTTATAACTGTAAGAGGAAAAGGAACTATTACCTATCAGTATGATGCTTTGGGGAATAAAATCCGTAAGATAGTAGTTAATAATGGTAGTGGAACGACGGTAAAAACAGTAACAGATTATTCCGGAGGGTTCACTTATCAGAATGATAGTCTCCGTACCATCGGACAAGAGGAAGGCAGGATACGTCCATTGTATATTACCGGAAAGCCTGTTAGCTACGCTTTTGATTACTTTGAGAAAGACCATCTAGGGAATATCCGAATGGTATTGACCGATCAGCCAGATTCCAGTGCATATGCAGCTACGATGGAAACAGAGAATAATACAATAGAAAGTGCTACTTTCAGTAATATCGAAACTACCCGGGTAGAAACACCAGCAGGGTATAATCAGGCAGGTTCAACAACTATTAACAAATATGTAGCTAAAACAAATAATAGTGGCAATAAAATAGGTCCTTCCATTGTATTGCGGGTAATGGCAGGGGATACTATTCAGATCGGTGCAGATGCTTTTTATAAATCTTCTGCGTCAGTTGGAAATACGAATAATTCTCCTGTATCCTCAATAGTAACAGGATTTTTGCAGGCACTTAAAGGAAGTAGTGCTACAAATGGGGAACATAGTCTGACAGCAGCAGATAATTCCGTAATCACTAGCAGTCTGAACAACAATGATTATAGTCAATTGATAAATAGTGATAATGGGGATACTGATTCTAATCGCCCGAAAGCTTATTTGAATTATGTCCTTTTTGATGATCAGTTTAATATGGTTAATCAGAATAGTGGTTTGAAGCGGATAGCAGTTAACCCGGATGCGGTACAGCATTTGGGAGTTGATAAAATGGTGATCCAGAGAACAGGGTTCTTGTATATATATACAGATAATGAAACTACAGAAAATGTTTATTTTGATAATGTGCAGGTATTGTTACTGAATGGGCCAGCATTGGAGGAAACGCATTATTATCCTTACGGTTTGACAATGGAGGCGATTTCTTATAATGCGTTGAAAGGGATGAATTATGAGGAGAATAAGTATAAATTTAATGGTATTGAATTAAACCAGGATCTAGGACTGAATCAGTATGATGCGTTTTACAGGAACTATGATCCACAGATTGGAAGGTGGATGGAGATAGATCCGAAGCCTAATGAAAGTTCCAGTCTATATTCAGGTATGGGGAATAATCCGGTATTATTGAGTGATTTGTTGGGGGATACTGCTATAGTAGGAACGATGACATTACCTGTTGTGGTGGTCAATGGGCGATCTTATCGTAAGGATGACCTTATCCAGGCGTTGGTTGACCAATGGTCCAGAATATCAGGACTTGATTTGAGTGTTATAAATAATAGTATCCAAAATAATGGTATAAAAACTAACAAAGGTATAAGTATGGAGGCACGTGCGAATATATTAAAGGCACTTGGTGAAGGTAAAATATATATCGATTTTCGTGGCGGAGGATCAAAAACATTACCACATTGGGCATTTAATATTGTAGATCCACAAACAGATTATATAATAATCGACCCGAATCAGATTGAAAAATTTGTAATGGGTACTTCATCAGATCTGGATCCGATGACATTTGGCATAGGTATGGCTGTATTGCATGAAATGGAGCATACATTTTTATTTAATAATCTTACCCACAATGGATACACTGTGTTCTATTTAGGGAATATTGATCGGTCTGATGAAAGAATGAATAGAATAAGAGTTGAACTAGGTGCAAATTGGGGCCAACGATTATCTTATAAATTAGAAACTTTTGGTCGTAACAGTTACTTACCGATGTCTAAAAGCGCTTTACAACTGTTGCAAACAGCAGCAAAATATAAGGAAATAAGAAGAAAGGCCATTACTCCTTTTGGGGCATTTAATGCAGAGAGTAAGATAGTATTGCCCACTAAAGGTGTAATAATTTACAGAAACTAAAAAAAAATAATATGGTGAAATATTTAGTAATAATGGCATTATTTAATTTTTTTCAGCGTGGTATTGAAGGAGTTTATACTAAGTCAATACAAGAAGCTTCTATCGCTGAGGCAGCGAATAAAAGGTGGGAATTGACAATAAAACATGATTCGAGCTTTAATTATACTATTCATGAAAGATTCTCATCATCCAACCTGGATTCTACCTATCTCACCACTGGAAAATGGACTTTAGTTCATGATACGCTGATACTAAAAACGTACACTTTCCCCTACCTCTATGAGTTTGTTGTGAAAGGTGATAAACTGATACCAATTGCTGATAAGCCGGTAATAAGAGGAAGTCTTATCATCAAGCTGGATTATCTGTTAAGAGATCCATCGTAAATTATTATTCAATGAGGTTGTATCAAAAGTAAAAATTCCGGGATTTTATTCGGATAGCTGATAGAGAGTTTTCTTTAAGATATTCTAAATGTCATTAAATTACTTTTGATACGGCCTTTATTGAATATTTGAAATCTTTTGCAATTAACCTTTTCAAGTAATCAGATCCCTTCGAATGTTATTTTTAATAGTTAGACCTACCCATCCCTATGTTATGAATAGAATTAGTAGCTTTTTTATTCTTGCTGTTATTTGCATGCTCCCATTATTAACGAGCGCCCAGACAATGAAGACAACCGTTGATGCTAAGACTCCCGAAGTGTCCGCGTTTAACCGATTTATTGAAACCCCTGTATCCTACTTTACAGGTGTTCCTGCAATCAGCATTCCGTTATATGAAATCACGATAAATGGTATCGCTGTGCCCATCTCATTAGATTATCATGCTGGTGGTATACGTGTAGATCAGGATGCAACCTGGGTAGGACTAGGATGGAGTCTTAACTACGGAGGACAAATATCCAGAACAGTAAGAGGCGGAATTGCTGATGAGAAATGCTTTTTCTTGGATACAACTATCAAACGTTATCTGGCCCTGCCCAATGCAGCAGCAGATCAATACTTGTCTCAAAGGGGTATGTTTATGTGGTATGCGAAGCATCCGGCACTTAACCAGAATGATTTGATGCCTGACGAATTTTATTACAACTTTCTTGGATTTTCCGGAAGATACATGTACGATCAAAACAACAAAAAGTTCGTGCTCTTCCCAAAAGAAGATCTTACAGTTAAATACCAGCTTAAAAACACAAATAATATTGATTGTTGGACTTTGCAGCTACCAGATGGCACAAAAGGCACCTTTAAAAGAGGTACAGAAAGCTCTATTGGCGGCCCCAATTCCTATTCAGATAATAGCTGGCTGCCAACCAGGATAGAAAATCAGTATAATGATAGTATCACCTTCTCTTACGATACACTCCCAGCTTATACAATTGATAAAGTATTAAATGAAAGTTTTACTAAATACAGAAGTATAAGTTCTCCTGGATATGTGATCAGTTTAGCCACATGTTACTATCATGAAAATATCCTAAAGCAAATAAAATTTAAGGACGGTAAGATTGATTTTTATACCACTACCAGGCTAGATATGCCCAATAAAGCATTAAGTAAAATAGTAGTATCAGACAATCAGGGTAAAGTAGTAAAATCAATCGTTTTTAATTATAGTTACTTCATTGCAGATGCATACAAGTCAGTAAACTATACCTGGCCTGTAGCTACTTCAGATTATGCCAATAAGCGTTTGAAACTTGATTCACTGGATATTTATGGTAGTGATATTTCAAAGGTCAATACTTATAAGTTCGACTATTATACTTATAGTCAAATGCCATCTAAGTTTTCTGCCGCGCAGGATCATTGGGGATTTTTTAATGCTTATTCAAATGCTACAACTATCCCTAATATTTCTCCTGATTACATTGTAGGAGGAGACCGAAGGGTAAAAGGAGATACCAGTAAGGTTTTTTCACTGAAAAGCATCACCTTCCCGGAAGGAGGCAAAACTGAATATATTTATGAAGGAAACAATATAGCTAAGGGATATGGGCAAAACAATATCCCATGGGAACTTGAGTCTACATATCAGGATGATAATTTCACAGAGAAAAGTATGTCAATCAGCGTATCTGGTTACGATAGAAACTATTTCACACCCGCTCCCGATTCTACAACTGCTATAGCAGGAGAACGGTATTATAAGAAATATTTCACAGTGCCGGAAGGTAGCTTTTTCACATTGGATTGGAGCTTTATTTCTTCTACGAACATCGGTCAGACTACAATTGATAAAAGCCTTAATATCAGCTGTAATTCGGCTAATGTAAATTTTGATCTGTATCTGCTCAATAATGATGGCAGCATTTCGAGAAGAATAACCAGTCATACGGCTGTTGACTGTAGTTCAGGAACAAGAACACCTTCCACTAACCAATTTGTGAAAATATCTGCGGGTAAATATCTTATGCAGGTGCAGATATTGTCAAATATGAGTGGTACTGCTCTGAATCAGCCACACAGTACATTTTTTCAGATCAAATGGAGAGAGCCGGATGTCAATGGCCATAAGTTAAATATCGGAGGTGTCAGGGCGAAACAGATTAACACCTATGATATGGACGGAAGTTTAGCATTACAGAAGAAGTATGATTATACTGATCCTAATACGAAAGTTACTTCCGGACAGGTATTATCCATGCCACAGTACATGAAGTATATGTATAAGCAGGAATCCTCTGGTAATGGGGGCTATGGTTTGCAATTCCTGGCTACATCCAGTTTGCCGCTGGAATCTACTTCCGGCTCTTATGCAGGTTATAAATACGTGACAGAGAAAGCAGTCGGTAAGGCTGGTGATACTCTGATAACAAGATATAGTTTTGATTTTAGTCCATCTCTTTTTAGTGAATTTTACAACGGTACAGATTTGTGGCAATATGAACAGAAGGAATGGTCAAGAGGTAAATTATTGACAAAAGAATACTTGAAGGGAAGTGCTACTATCGCAAAAGAAGAATATACCTATAACTCCTATTCCCCTCATTTGAATGGAAATAGTTATGAAGATACAGTCAGAGAAATTAATACCGATTTTATCAGCTTATGGAAAGTGACTTATCAGGTAACACCGAGTGAAACAGAAGATTTCTATGATCCACTTGTAAACCCTGGAGGGGTATATCCTGGATTTCATTATGGAGAGGATGATTACAAAACATATACGATATCTGGTAACCCTATTGAATATTATCAGGTACAACTGCCAATATTTTATCGCCTTACCGGATTTGATAAAATCCAATCTAAAAAAATAACTACATACGATGATAGCGGTAATAGTATCGTTCAAACAGAGAATTATTTCTATGATAAAACACCTGGTCATTACCAATTAACACGTATGGAAACAACAGACAGTAAAAATAATGTACTGAAAACTGTACTTAAATATCCTTTGGATAAAGCATCCCTTTCAGGAACTACTACCAATTCCTCCAGGGCGATTGACAGTCTGGTAAAAAGAGAAATTAAAAATACTGTGCTGGAAACTGATAAGTTTAAAGCAGGCACATTAGTGGAACGTGTCCGAAATGATTATAAGGTATGGCCTACCGGTAATACTATCCTACAAGAATACAGTCAATTTCAGAAAGGAACGGCAACAATGACTACACAGTGGCAGGCATTTAATTATGATAGCTCAGGTAATCTGTTGGAACAGGCTAATTATAATGACGCTCATACTGTATATATCTGGAATTACAATCGTACAAGTCCGATCGCTATTATACATAATGCAACTATTGCTGATGTCGCTTATTGCGGGTTTGAGGATGCCGGAGCTGGCAACTGGGCTGTGCCATCTACAGGTATCAGCGTTACTGGAGGAATTACAGGAAATAAGTCCTGGACCATTAGTGGCAATATTACAAAAGCAGGACTAGCAGCTTCTCAGGCATATATCGTTTCTTATTGGAGTAAAACAGGTTCTGCTACAGTGAATGGATCAATAGCTACTTCAACTGTCAGCAAAAGAGGGTGGAATTACTTTGAGCATAAAGTGTCAGGTGTTACATCTGTGACCCTTACTGGAAGTGTAACCATCGACGAATTGAGGCTTTATCCTGCTGATGCGAAGATGACTACTAATACCTATAACCCACTGGTGGGGATGACTAGTCAGTGTGATCCTGCGAGTCATATTTTTTACTATGAGTATGATGGAATAGGCCGGTTGAAAGTAGTGAGAGATATGGATGGTAATGTGATGAAAGTACATGATTACCATTATAAAAATTAGGGTTTTATTAATAAATGAATGCCTGTCTTTACGTTCAACAAAAGCTTCCAATTAAAAAATAATAAATAAGATAGCCGTCACAACAACACATAAATTATTTTATAGAATTACCCATTTACGGGGTGTTAAGTAAATATACAGCGTAGTGTCGGATTAGCTTTATAAAAAAAAGCTATGTTTAAAGGAGTAACACCAGATAGTTTTCATAAACAGTTCCCAAACGAAGAGGCCTGTTTGCAATACCTGGCCGGAATGAAGTGGCAGAAGGGGTATAAGTGCAAAAAGTCTGGCGGCAAACTGTGGTGGAAAGGGAAAAGTTGGCTTGACAGACGTTGTCAGGATTGTAATTATAATGAGTATCCAACAGCAGGCACCTCGTTCCACAAAGTAAAATTAGTCTGCTAATAGCTTTCCAGATTTGTTTCCGTTTGAGTGTTAGTAAAAAGGGAATGTCAGGTTGCGAACTAAGCAGAGAATATGGCATCCGACAAACAAGTGCCTGGTATTTTAAGCGCAAAGTGCAGCAGGGGATGCAGAGTAGTGAACAGTTCCCATTAGCAGGTCGCGTAGTGGTGGATGAATTTGTGATTGGCGGCAAGGAACAAGGGAATGTGATCAGTAATTAACAATGGTTCTTCGCCAAATTTGATGCACTTAATTAATTGAAAAAACTTGACTCATAAATAATATCTGTATCTTAACTAATTGATAATTATATGATTTTATAGTGCCCCCTTCTAGTATTTTAGTTTTAAAAGACGCAGTGTTATTTTACGGAGAACGTGAAATAAAGATATACCGTTCGGAAATTCAAGATAAAACCATACGTCTATTTGCAAAAAAGACAGGAGCCCACTCAAAGTGCCCAAGTTGTATGAAAAGCAGTGGCCGCGTACGCTCTTCATACGTAAGAACACTAATGGATTAACAACTAAGTCTTCTCATATATCCATAAGAACAAAGAATTGATACATTAATATCAAGATACCTAAGCAATGTAAATTACCGATACTTATGATATAAGAAATACCAAGTAGTTGGTATTTCTTAGAAGATAATTAAATTATACTTCAAAATAAGGAGGATAACATAATACTCTAAGTAGTTGTTTGATTTTCTATATTCTTTAGTGATTTTGCCTCATAGCGCAAAGTCTACCCTTATTCCCGATCCAGACAACATCTACCAACCTCGAACTTTTTTTTAGCATACAATATTCACCCAATTTGGCCTAAATAACTCCCAAATCCATCCAATCCTGCATAATCTGGTTCGAGGTTCCGATACCTGGGGCCGCTAAGTTTGATTGAAACCCCGCGCTACGCGCGGGGTTTCTTTTTTAGTCGAGTGGATAGTCGAGTTCCGGCAGGCTCAAAACTATTTCTTCAAATCTATTTCTTACGCCTTTTTACGAAGATTGACAGATTTTTTATTTCTAGAGTTAATTATTTGGTTCGAAATCCACTACTCATCATGTCTGCCCTCGTCTGTTTCTGATCAATGATTTATTTTATTTTTTTGACGTTTAAAAAACTCAATTCGTTTCTTATACTCCGTTTCACTTTGTTGCTTTGTCCTAGAGTCCCAATTTGTTCTCTTTTGATCTATTGAAATAGCCAAAGTAGCACAGTCAATCGCTTCTTCATATTTCTTTTGCATTTCCAGGATGTCAACTTTTTGTCTGTAGTACCAAGATTCCTCTTTCATTGCAATTGCCTTGTCAATGAGTAGCACCGCTCGATCTAAATCCTTATTTAAGTAGTAATAATACTCTGCAGCCGCTGCGTATTCGTCTGAATTTCGTGACTTATCTGTTAATAGATATTGTTGAATAAAACCATTGGCTAGTTTGTCTGATTCTGTTTTTACCTGGAATGAAATCTGGGTATTCTCCCATGAAAGGTAGACAATAGCATTGTTGGGTACTATGTCGATGTCTATGGTTAGTGATTCGTAGTATCGATCTGTCGAGTGCGCCTTTACTTTGAGTCGAATTATATCCTTTGTCGCGTCATACGAAGTTAGTCCGTAAAGAGTCGTGTCCTTATTCAATATCAAAGTCCATTCGCTGGTTCCCGGAATAGTAAAGATTGAATAAGTCCCTTTGCTTATGCTTTTATTGCCGATAACAACAGCCTCACTGAATCCAATCTTTGTACAATTTCCTGCACCAGTTCTCCACAATTTGTCGTACTTGACCAATTCGCCAAATACTTTGCGCCCTCGAGCTGCTGGTCTCTCGTAGTCTACTGAAATGTTCGTTAGCCCAATCTTTTGCTCAATTCTTCCTTTCGGACTTAGACTGGGAAAGATAGTTTGCGAAAAAGAAACAAATGTCAGAGTTAGAAAAAATATAACTAAAAGTGCCCTCATTTTTAGTCTTTTTCGATACCTCAATATCGGACAGTACCTTGCCCGTAACATCTTATTTCTGCAATCAAGACTCCATTTGCCTGAACCTGCAAAAAAGAATGCCGCAAATAATAATAGTAATAAGAACGACAATATCTCTTCTCCTGGAAGCTTTGCGTTTCCCATTATAAAAGTTATGAATGACATGTTTATAACCAAAAGAATAGATATAGTTCGAGTAAATAGTCCAGGAATCAGAGAAATTCCCCCCAATAATTCTGTTGTTTTCCCAACATAGGCCATGAACAAGGGTAGAGGAAATTGGATATCTTTTAACCATGCCGTATTCCCCTCCATGTACTTTTTGCTAAAAACTTCCAGTCCATATTCCATTATAATAATAACGGTAATCGCCCTGAGAATAACAAGCCATTTATCAAGGTAGAGGCTGGAAGAAAATAGTTTTCTGATCATAAGTTAATTTTAAATTTTTTGATCAAGCAAACCTAATCTACCTGATTTCAAAACCCAGAAACTAACTGTAAAAAAGTGTAAATTGGAATGTAAAATCTTTGTAAACATGCATTCACGGATGTTTTTACTCGTTGCAATCATCGTTGTCCTTGCTACGATTTTAGCTTTTATTAATATACCTTGTAAACGCATGAATTACAGATAGATCTTCCGTAAACCGGTTCGAACTTCGTCCCCCGTAGCCCGCGAAAAAGCAAAACCCGCTCTAAGAGCTACCGTCTGGACACATCTCTAAAAAGAATCCAGCCTTGCATGACTGCAGTAAATTTCTGCAGCCCCATCCAAAAGGTAGTGATGCCGGGCTTACGTTCAGATAGATAGCCTTTCCAGCCACCCAATCTGGCTATAGCCCATATATACCTTCTCAGATCGGAAGATGTATATGGGTTTTTTAGTTTATCCGTTTTGCCTTCTAACTGTTCGATCTGCTGTTCCAGACATTCTATTTCTTCAGCAGAAAAGCAACTCTGAGGACAGGATTCTTCAGGTATTGAGTATGCTATCTGCATAATGAAAAGTTTGATGATGGTTTCGAGCATCATTAAACATAACTTTCTTATGGCTTTGGGTTGCGATAATTCACTCGCTTCAATATTAAACCCTTCTTTCTTCAAAATTCGAAATACTTCTTCGATGACCCACCGGCAGGTATACCATTCTATGCAAAGCAATGCTGTTTGTAAATCCTCTACTTTTTTTGTAGTCAGTAACCTCCAATGAATGGGGTTCTTTATATCATCTCCCACTTCTTTAGCTTCTATAGCGTATAAGGTGATATTTCTCGGAAGATTTCTATCGATGTATTGATTGCCTCTGATTGTTACTGTTGAAAAACGAACCTCTATTGTTGCTGTTCTTTTGGTTGTACTTCTTCTTTTATCGCCTTCTACTTTGACCTCATAAGAACCTTGCAAAGGCTGGCTGCCAAGGTATTCAAAAAGCTTTTGTTTTTCCTGGACTATCCGATTGGTTTTTGCCCTTATAAGCAAGTGGGTCTTAGAATCAGGAACAAGTGCAAATTGTTCATAAATATCACCTTCTCTGTCCTGGATGATAATAATCTCGCTTGCAGACTGTAGAATATTTTTACTTTTCAGGGAACTCTCTATCCATCTATAAGATTCCTTACCCTCTATGGGAAGCATCTTTTTGATGGCTCACATCTTTTTTAGCTTGTTCATGTGATCTGTTCCAAATCTTTATTGTGGAAAACCCATAAGGCATAAAACTTTCCGCATCTATAACAAATCCTGGATGTATATGAAACCCAAGACCATTAGTCGCAGCATTTGTCGTACCGATATAATCGTCCTTTTTTATCCTATTCTTGTGATTGTAAAGATTTACATCACTGGTGTCCTGAATGCACAACACTGGCCTGTTTCCAACACAACTAACACAATTGGAGGACATGTTTCTGATGATGTCATCTTCACTGACATGGTCATTTTGTAGAAAACGGTAAATGGCTTTGGCTTCTGAATCATTGCTAGCTAACCGTCTAATCGAATGTACACTATTAGCAAACAAGCGATTAAGAATGGAGTTACCTCTATTCATTAATCGCTTGTCTTTTATCTCGTAAAAATGCCTGCTTTGCACCTTTTTATTTCAAAAATAGAAATAAATTGTGTCCAGACGGTAGCTCTAAGAGCGGGTTTTGTAGTTTTATCCAACTTTCTCTTTTTGCCCCAAAGAATTAGAATTCAAACTAGCAAAGGATTCTGTTGGTTCGAAATCAATGTTTGATCTTTCTGTTTATCCGGCAGGGATGTATTGGGTGCAGGTACAGGATGCAGGACATCCTTATGTGTTCAAAGTGATCAAGCAATGATAATAAGGAGCTGTAATAATAATTCATAACGGCTGGCGATGGCCAGCCGTTCCTTTTTTTGATAGACTTCTTTTTAGGATTAGCTGAAAAATGAAATTGGTTTTAATGGGTCGAAATGCCTCTTTTTTCTATCAAACAAAATCCCCTCTGGAAATATCAGTTTTTGCAGTAAATCTTTCACCCCTATTTCGCTAGAATCCGAGGTTCCGATACCTGGGGCCGCAAGCTTTAAAGCCTTCAAGTCGAAAGATTTGGAGGCTTTTCGTATAACTCCTACACTATAGAACTTAGACCTATAATGAATCTTCGCCTCCTACGCTTTACCCGGAAAATAACAAATCTACTTTTAGTATTGGACCAGGAATAAAAGTGCATGAGAGCGTTCTCCGGTCAAAAAACCGAAGACGCCCTTATTACTTATAATTTTCTGTGCTGTGAAAACAATTATGAGAATATTCTATAGTTAATCTACTATATTTGCAACAATGATGCAATAATACAAAACTCATGAATACAATCAATCCAAAACCTGTAACAATCATTACAGGGTTTTTAGGCGCAGGTAAAACCACTTTTCTAAATGCTATACTATCCGGGAGCAAGACAGGAAAATACGCCATTATTGAAAATGAATTTGGTAAAGAATCTATTGATGGCGAACTGGTGTTAGAGGTCGCCGACAGTATTTTTGAAATGAGCAGCGGGTGCCTATGTTGCAGTCTGAATGAAGATCTGGTAGAACTCCTCATCTCTCTTTCCAAAAAGGCAGTAAATTTTAAGGAACTGATTATTGAAACAACGGGAATCGCTGATCCGGCATCAATAGGTGTACCCTTTTTGGTAGACCCGTTGGTTACCCGGTATTATGAATTGCAACGTGTTGTTTGCGTCGTTGATGCACAAAATATTGCTTACGAACTGGCATCAACAGAGGAAGCCAGAAAACAAATCAGCTTCAGTGATATATTATTGATCTCCAAAACGGACATAGTCAACCCCAATGAACTTGAAAACATAAAAAGTCTACTATACAATATTAATCCGTTTGCCATTGTTTTGTTTGTTACTGACGGCAAATACCCTATTGATTCAATAATGAATTTTAAAAGAAACGTTGAGCAGGTTACTGCTAATGAAGATCCTTCACTTAGCAAACATAAGGAACATCATCACCATGGTTTATCATCTCTTACTTTTTTATTTGATGACCCATTTGATCTACCAAAACTACATCATACTCTAATGATATTTCTGGCTGTTCAGGCGAAAGATGTTTATAGAGTAAAAGGAATCTTAAATGCTCAAGATGAAGATCAGAAAGTCATTGTTCAGTCGGTAGCGCAGTATCTGTCCCTATCACATGGCAAACATTGGGAAGATGATGAAATAAAAAGAAGCCGGATCGTATTTATTGGTAAGGATCTGCAGTCTAAAGGTTTCGAAAAACTACTCAGACAATGTCTTTATAAAGCTGAATTGGATAAAAACGTATAAATAATCAATATGCTAGCTGTCAGGAACTTAACTTATACATACGATAATGCTGTCACCCTACGCTATCCTGATTTTTCATGTGCGAGAGAAGAAACCCTGCTTATAACAGGACGCAGTGGTTGTGGTAAAACTACACTACTACATATACTGGGAGGTCTAATAAATAATTATAAAGGAGAAGTATGTATTGATGATTTGCTTATCAGCGGGCAAAGCACTCAATTACAAAACAGGAAAATGGGTATTATATTTCAGCATAGCCATTTTATAAAAGGACTAACCGTTCGTGACAACATTCTTGTTGCTGTAAAACGGGATAAGTACAAATTTCTGCCTGTATTTTCCGAAGATCTTGGCATTGCACATTTGCTAAATAAATTCCCTTCGCAATTAAGCCAGGGAGAAAAGCAACGCGTTGGTATTGCAAGAGCATTGATAGGCCATCCAATGGTTCTATTAGCAGATGAACCGACCAGTAGTCTTGATGATGAAAATACGGACGCTGTTTTAAGCCTGCTGAGGGAACAAGCTACTATATATCATAGTGCGCTAATCATTGTATCCCATGATGACCGGATTAAAAAAGCACTAAATAGCCATATTGAATTGACATGATTATAAAACTCATTTTCGCCAACCTAAGATACAAATGGTTATCAACATTATTGAGTTGGATATTATTACTCTTCGGAGTAGCTATCATCTCACTGCTATGGACGCTGCAACAGCAATTAGAGCATAAATTTGACAATGAACTGAAGAATATTGATCTGGTCGTAGGTGCAAAGGGAAGCCCCCTTCAACTTGTACTCTCAGCTGTATATCATGTAGATGCGCCCACCGGAAATATTAACGAGATAGAGGCGGCCCGACTCACTCATAATCCAATGATCGAATGGAGTATTCCACTGGCTTACGGCGATAACTATAAAGGATATAGCATTGTTGGCACAACACTCAAGTATATTATTAATGAGAATGGCCGTTTGGCAAATGGAAGAATTTTTCAGGAGCCGATGGAAGCAGTCATTGGAAGCAATGTCAAAGCTTCTGAGGGTCTAGAGATTGGTAGTACGTTTTTAGGGACACATGGGCAAGACGAACATGGGCACCAACATAAGGGACTTCCTTATAAGGTTGTTGGTATTCTTAAACCAGCAGGAACAATGGCAGATAATCTTATACTAACAGATATTGCTACAGTCAGACTTATCCATGAACACCATGATATAGATGACAAAGATGAGGATGAGGGAAAACAGGTTGAAACCGAAATTACGGCTCTTTTAATCAAGTTTCGTAGTCCAATGGGCATGATGACTTTTCCACGTACAATAAACCAAACAACCAATATGCAGGCGGCCGTTCCAACGCTGGAAATCAACAGGCTGATGGGATTAATAGGAATAGGTATTGATACTTTGCAGTACGTCGCGCTGGCTATTATGATGATGGCAGGACTAAGTGTATTTATTTCCCTGCTGAACAGACTCAAAGAAAGAAAGTATGAGCTTGCATTACTTCGCTCACTAGGCTATTCACGCCTTCAGCTTTTTCTGATTGTGATATCTGAAGCCATGCTACTGTCATTCGCTGGCTTTTTAAGTGGTGTTGCTGTCAGCAGATTAGGGTTAATACTGCTAAACTATCAATCCAACACTAATTTTAAATTCTACATCTCAGTTATTTCGAAAGGAGAAATCATATTACTTGGCATTACCCTATTGATCGGTCTGGTAGCGTCCTTGATTCCTGCATTAACTATTTACTGGCTTAATATTTCAAAAATCCTTTCCGATGAATAAGTTTAAACTATTTGTATGTTATGTAATTTCTTCTTCAATTTTTCTTATTACAGCAGGCCAGCAAAAAGCAATAAATGTAAACTGGGATCTGTTGCAGAATATTCAGTTCAAGGAACGCTTCGTTAAGGAGATCGGCGGTTATATGCTATTTCCAACCTTCCCTGTAAATATTAAAAAATTAAATGGAACGGAGGTCATCATCGAAGGATATGTAGTCCCCTTTGATATTAAAGGTGAGAAGATCGCATTATCTGCGAATTCCTACGCAGCTTGTTATTTCTGTGGAAAGGCTGGTCCTGCCTCCGTTATGACTATTAATCTCAAAGTTTCAAACAAAAAATACAGAACAGACCAATACCGCACCTTTAAGGGAAAACTCAGACTCAATGAAAATGACATTAATGAATTCTATTACATTATGGATGATGCAGTACAAATAAAAAATTGAATTTATGACATATATAAAATGGAATATAGATCCGGTTTTTTTTGAGATTGGAGGCCATTCTTTACGTTATTACTCCCTTTTTTTTGCACTGGGCTTTATATTAAGCTTTCAGACACTTCGGCAGATATTTATAAGCCAAGGTATACCCGAAAAATTGCTGGAACAACTAAGCATTTATATAATAGCTGGGACACTCATAGGTGCAAGGCTGGGCCATTGTTTATTTTATGAAGCCCAATATTATCTGGTTCACCCACTTGAGATAGTACTTCCGTTCAGATGGACAAGTGGCAGATTCACAATAACCGGCTTTCAGGGACTTGCCAGTCATGGAGGTGCCATAGGAATTTTTACTGGGCTCTTATTATATGCGCGTAAATACAAGTTACCCTTTTTGTGGCTGCTGGATAAATTATGTATAGTTATTCCCTTATGCGGTGCCTGCATACGCATAGGCAACTTTTTTAACTCAGAGATCATAGGCAAAACGTCATCGGTGCAATGGGCAATTATATTTGAGAGGGTAGACCAGATGCCACGCCATCCGGCTCAACTATACGAAGCCATCTGCTATCTTGGTTTATTTCTAATATTTAGGTTTCTATTACTGAATTTTCACACTCAGCGAAGGCCAGGGCGGTTGTCCGGTTATTTTATCATTAGCCTTTTTACCATTCGCTTCCTGATGGAATTTCTTAAAGCGAACCAGGAAACTTTTGAGGATCATCTGCCCTTAAATATGGGGCAACTCTTAAGCATTCCGTTCATAATGTGGGGTGTTTATCTCGTGATTAGAACCGGGCGTTTAAAAAATAGCAGCAGCAGTTTCATCTCATAATCAATTTACGAATTAATTATTCATCAAATTTTTACCCTTCGACTAGCAGCCCCTGTTTGGCATAATAACACACTTAACTGAAGATAAGTATAGGTATGTTAAACCCAAACATTCAACTATTTTTCAACACTGTTTCATGTGAAAATTTAAAATAAATCTGCAAATGAAAGACGTTACTACAATCAAACGATTACCCGTTACTGTATTAAGTGTTTTTCCAGGAAGCGGTAAGACAACGTTATTAAGTAATATCCTGCACAACAGAGATTCCCTTCCAATATCATTCGTTCAAAAGGCATTTTCCGGGTATCCGATAAGCCTCATAAAGCACAAAAATTATCACAGGCCGGAGGATCTTCCAGATTAGAGCTCGCCGGTATATGGTAGAGTAGCATGTCTTATGCTGACCGAATAAGTTATGGTGCATTTATAGAAAATATAGACCTTATTGAGTCCAGATGGGACAAAGACTTTGGAGACCGGGAAAATGAGCTTGTGTTTATAGGCCAGGATTTGAATAAAATAAATTGCAGGCAGCACTGGAATCATGTCTACTAAATTATATAGGAATTGAACTACTTAAAAAATAAGAAGCCAATCCTGATCAGGTTAAAATCCTTTCATCAAAATAATAGCTATGAATATGCAACAAATAATCCCAACCAATTTTGTGGAATGGAAATTCTGTATCACACAACAATGTCAAATACAGTTGACTTCGCATTTCATAAATAGTCGTATTTCAGAACTGGAAAATTTAAACAGCAAATCAACTACTGATTTTATTGCCTTGTATGGGGACAAGCACTGGCAAAATGTGTTGACATGGTTTAAAAAAGCGCTGAGTGAACAAATGCAGATTTAATCTTAATTGCGGTGAAACAGGAAAAGCAATTTAAAGCTCAAACAATTATAAAAAATGGTTTGCATTATAAAGTAACGGGGTGTTTAAATTTAGAGCGGTTTCTCATCATCAATAACCGGAACGTCTTGTTCCGGTTATTGATTGTCGTTTATTGCCAGTTAATTGATTGATACTGCAAAAATCTTAAGCAATAAGAAACCGTTGATACTCATCCCGCTAACCCCGCAGCATGGAGCATGAGCTGGTGTAAATCAGTATTCCTTACAAAAGGCTTCAGTGACTTACTGCCAGGTCCAAACATAGCTAATTCCACATAGTCTGCAGAATGATCCATTGCCCCCCACCCTATGGAAGTATGGGCACTTTGTAATCCAGCCAGTTGTTTAAATGGAAGCTTACGTGGATTATAAAGACCCGGAGCATCAATATCTTTGAAATGCGTCAAAAGATCTGCTGCATCTTCTTTTGAAAGCACAATGCCCTGCGCTCCCTCAATACGTTCTATTAATCGGGCAGGTGTAAACGAATTAGTGACACCTGAAAGTATCCATTCATTAGTATATTTAAAATGTTGCAACTTATCAAAATTCTCGTTAGCTGCATCACCATAAAATAATCCCGGATTTGAATTACCATGATCCGTTGTTATAATAACCAGTGTATCGTTGTTCTTTTCAGCAAACGCTATTGCAATACCAATTGCATCATCAAATGCCAACTGATCATAGATGAGTGCTCCTGCATCGTTGGCATGGGCAGCCCAGTCAACCTTTCCTCCTTCTACCTGTAATATAAATCCATTGCGATTCTTATCTAAATGATGAATAGCCTGTTTGGTCATTTCGGCAAGTGTTGGCACTGATGACTGCAACTCTTTATCCTGCTCAAGATCCAGGGAAAATGGTAATCCATTTTCAGTAAAAACACCGAGTACTGGCGTACCTGTTGGTTCTTTTAGATTTATCATTTCCGTACGGTTGCGCAATACTTTATAACCATTCGATCTGAAGTCACTTAATACATCTCTACCGTCTTTGCGCTTTTCAGCGGAGAAAAATTCCAGACCACCTCCCATCATAATGTCAAACTTCAGTGGAAGATATTGCAAGGCTATCTCTGCCTGATCACCACGACTGCTATTGCTAATACAAAACCCAGCTGGTGTTGCGTGCGTGATCGGAACCGTAGTAACACAGCCAACTGCTTTTCCCGCAGCTTTAAACTTGTTCAGAATCGTCTGATGATGTATACCATTCTCACTCACGTTTAAGACACCATTTTTCACCCTCACTCCTCCCCCCCAGGCAGAACTAGCGGCAGATGAATCGGTGATTAAGGAACTAGCAGAGGCTGTATCCATCAAGGCTCTTACCACTTTCTGTTGCTCATACAATTTTATCCAGTTACATTGACGACCAAACTTACGCATCGAAAGCAGACTAGCCATGTTTAGCGTACCAATACTCATCCCATCACTAACCATAAAAATGATATTCTTTGCCTGCTTGCCATAGGAATACGCCAGCGGACCTTCATTTCCTGAACGCTGTAAGCTACCTGGCAGAAAAACCCCGCCTAAAAAGCTTAACGATGAATTTTTAAAGAATTCTCTTCTTTTCATGAACCTATTTTATGTTGATGGAGTAATTATTGCAGGCATTACAAGAGCGCCAGTTCCCAACATGTGCCCCGATAATAGAAATGCTTCCAATTAGTTTAAAGATTATTTCAAGCGGTGCTGAGGATACCATGTTACCAGCAATCATCAAACACAATCCTGCTGAAAAAAACAATACAAGAGACAAACGGTGATGATGCTTTTTATATCCTTTATAAATAGCCCATCCGCCAACACTCATTGATACTATTATGGTAAGTATTTCCAAATAGATATTCTCAATCACCTCAATACCAAATAAAGTGAACGTAGTAGTTATCAGCGGCAATAAAACGCAGTGTACAGCACAGGCAAATGACGCTCCTATGCCAATGGCATCTAACTTAATACGATAAACCGTTTTCATAATTATACTCTTAAAAGCTCTAATAAACCCTTCATTCTCAAAGAAGTTTTGCTATGATAGCAATGCAAAGTTACAACATTTTACTTATTTGCAACCAAGTTGCATATTAATAATTATCTTTAATAAACAATTGTATCATGTGTAAACTCACCTGTTGCGTTTATCATTTGAACTTACATAATGAAAAGCATAAACTTATTTTCATTTGATCTGAAAGCACAAGCCCGCAAAAAGATGATGATAGAAAAATTTAGTCCTGAGTTAATCTCAGCTCAGTGGCGCAAGGACGGGACTCCGGGTGTAAGTCATGAGACAATTTATAAATGGGTATGGCAGTGTAAATTTGGCAACCGAAGAGATGATATACAGGACAAACGACTTTATTTGCATCTGAAGCATGCCCGTAGGAGACGTAAGCGGGGCAATTATAAAGATAATAGAGGATTAATATCCCACCGCGTTTCTATTGAAAAGCGGCCTAAAATAGTAAATAAACGGAAGCGGTTGGGTGATATGGAGGTCGATTTAATTATTGGTAAAAATCATCAGTCAGGCCTTCTGGTAACCCTTGACAGGGCAAGCTTGATAACGACTATTGATAAAATAAACTCTAAAAAGCCAAAAAATATAAAAAGACTCTTGATGAAAAGACTGTCAGGTAATAAATTCATAAAGACTATTACATTTGACAATGACCAGGCATTAAGCCTTCATCACGAAATCGCAGCTGAACTTGGAGTAAAGACTTATTTTACCAGACCCTATACTTCTCAGGACAAGGGTAGTATTGAAAACAGAAATGGCGTCATAAGGCGATTTTACCCAAAAAAAGACGGACTTCTGTGAGGTTTCTGTAAAAGATGTAAAAGCCGTAGAGAAAATGATTAACAACAGACCTGTTAGAAAGTTTGATTACAAAACTCCTAATGAGGTATATTTACTAAAATCACGTGTTGCACTTATTGATTGAACACAGCTTATGCCTTAAGTCAGTCTTTTCCTGTGCCCGGAAAGCATGCCATATACATGATTAACGTACAAGGAAAACCTGGTCAAAAAACCTCCTGCGAAAATCTCTTTGTCGGTAGTGCCCCAGTCTCGTTTTACTGGGGTATATTTCCCTTCCTGGAGGTTTACAAAACCATACCTGTTCTTTGTCATTTCGTAGACTTTTCCGTCATTCGTCAAAAAAACATTATCCCCAAAATCAGGTATCAAGGCATGCTGTCTGCCGGAAAAAAGTTCGAGAACAAGAAGTTTACCCACAGAAAGCGACAGCACTGCAAAGTCTTGATGGATGAGAACCTCCCCGTAGATGCGGCACGGTTCATCAGACAAGAAGGGATTGATCTTGGCGGTTCCATAGTTCGAAACGTCTACCGTCCACAGCTTTTCGCCGGTTACACCGGAATATCCGATTAAGGTATGTGGCCTGTCTTCCTTCAACGATGCTACCAGGTATTTTTCAGCACACTTTACAAAAGCATTGGGAAAGTCCGGAATGGTCCAATGAATCTCGTCATGTTCGAGACTGCGTTTCACAAGATTGAACGTTGAACCGTCAGCAACTTCCATTATAAAAGATTCAGCATCGCTGTAGTGATATGCGCCCTTATGAATTGCATGGAGGCTGGCATCGGCCACTCGATAGATATGAAGGCTTCCTGAGAAATTCAGAAAAATATAGCCGTGGCTAACATACCACGAAGTAAAAAATGTATTTTCCGGGAGGGCAATGTGGATTTTCCAAGACGTTATCTCAAACCTGGAAACATCCATACAAAAGATCGTCAGACCTCCCGTCTCATGCTGAATATAATAAATAATATTCTGACTTTCATCTGTATAGAAACCATTGATTCCGGAAA
Source organism: Chitinophaga sancti (assembly GCF_034087045.1). Taxonomy (NCBI): domain Bacteria; kingdom Pseudomonadati; phylum Bacteroidota; class Chitinophagia; order Chitinophagales; family Chitinophagaceae; genus Chitinophaga; species Chitinophaga sancti. Next base: position 7,611,782 of record NZ_CP139247.1, read on the forward strand.
TCGACTTGGCGTGTTTTATCATTGACCGGTAACTTTAAAATAATTATAAAAAAGTGCCTACCATTATATTTCCACTATTGTAAGCTTCTTTTAACAGAAAACGATTTTTGCAAGCTGTATTTTTAACTACTTAAAAAATGTGCGGCTATTACCGGATAGCGAAAATACGATTCGGGTTAAGTTTAAATCCTTCACCGAACTTATTATTTTTAATAAATCTTTATTTGGAATTGCCTTTTTGTTCGAACTCGATCCCCATCACCGATGCATATGTCTTTTTCACGATAATGTTTGACTCTTTGTCAGATACTTATTATAAAAAAATACAACCTCATTGAGATCCTCTCCAAACCGGTTCGAAAGTTGTAACCTACAGCCCGCAAGAATCCGAAATGGGACTAATTAAGTCAATTATTGCTTAATTAGCCCATTATTTTTTATCTATCACAAAAGAAGCATTGACGCCAAACTCCTTCAAACTTAAATGAATTTCATTTCCGATTTAACAGAAAAAATCATTAAGACAGTTTAATGCATAAAATTTTATCCAGGATGATTGCTGTTACACCTTCATTTTTAACATTACGAGTACTAAATGAGTAATTCTATTTTTTATTAAATAAATAGTCGTATTGAGTTTTTTCAGAACAAATTTTAAAAGAAAAATTGTTCCGAAATTATTTTTCCATCTTTGACCTCGTACACAGCCACTTCATCAAATTTCTGCCTGCCTACTCCTTTTAAGGAAACATCCATTCCCATTGTACAAGCAAAGAAGTTGCCAGCGACAATAGGGGTATTTGTATAAGATCCGTGCATTTCTTCAATCAAATCATGAAACTGTTTGCCTTTTGCAATAATATTATCGAGCCCCTGTACACTTTGAAAAGGTGCATGAGCAGGCTCAATACTTTTCGCATCACTACTAAACAATTCCAGGAGAATTTCCTCGAAAAGACCGGCCTGTGCCAGCTCATTAAAACGATCTGCTACCTGTTGTGTTTCCATTCAATTTTTTTTAGATGCATTTAAATAAAATAATATTTTGATTATGCAACAAAAATAAAACGACATGTCGGGTAATAATTGTAAAAATGGGAAATAGCTATTTTTTATAGAAGATTTTTCCGAAATCATTTTTCATTTGTGCATAGTTACGGGGGGAATAACCGGTATATTTTTTAAATTCCTTTATAAATTGAGCCTGATCGTAATACATCTCGTAAATATCTTCCTGATAAAATTTTTTGTCATCGGTATTGGCCCAGCGTGTATAAAATTCCTGAAACCGAATAAGGCCAGCATAGGTTTTTGGCGAAATACCCAGGTGATCTTTAAAAAGCATATCGAGATATCGCCTTGAGTATCCCATTCTTTTAACAAGTTGATTTATGGTCAATAATCCTGAAGTGTTTTTGATTAACTGAACGGAATGATCGATCAACAGATTATTCCTGTCTATCATTCTTATTATCCGTATAAGAAAATTTTGAAGTACTTCAATTTTATCGTCAAGTTTGCCGGTATTAGCCAGTCTTTCTAACAGCTCCCTGCCTGCCGCGCCGTAGATATCTGTAAAACTGTAAATTTTATTCACGATTTCAGCTGCTGATAATTGCGTAAAACGATGCAACCCGTTTGCTGTAAGTTCAATACCGACAGTACCAGTTATGCTGTTTTTCGAAACAAGCGTAACAGGTTTGTTCCAAATACCAATAAAAAAAATATCCTGTTCTTTGTGGTCAGTTTGAATACCACAATCTATGGTAGATAATCCATTTAAATAGGTGTATATGAACTTAGCTTTCCCATTTGGGGCAATTACCCTGCTATCTTCTGTGGGTAAACCAACATCATTCTCAAATACCCAAAAGTTGTCAATAAATTTCGTAAGTTCAGGTTTTGGAGTTATTTGCCTAAGTATCATTCTGTGTTATTTTTAGCTAATAAAGATACCCGCCACTGTAGTATGCTAACAATTTATAAAATTCCTTTAAATAAGTAAACATTATGTGGTTTACAGAATGTAATATTTCTTTTATTAACAATTGTAAATCAGTGATAAATTTCACTAATCCGTTGGTAGATTTTAGATCTTTGCACAGCGCAATCGAAATACTTCCTGTGCATTTTCCCAGTTTGGTGGAAATAAGATTCCGCTACTTACTATACCGAGAATAAAACTTATTAAACGTCTCCTGCCTTATTTCTTTTAATACATACCTACTCTCCTCCAAGCTGTCGATCTTGTTCTCGACATCCTCTAATTGGTCGGATAATATTTTCTGTTGTTCCAGGTTTTCCCTGTTCATTTCATAATACTCCTCAATAAGAACCTTTCTAAGGGTATCAAACAGAATTGACTTAATAACTGCTCAAATAATTCGTGTATCCTTTTGGTGCTTTTATTGCATTTACAACCATCCTTCCGGCAATTGTAATACCACAGGAAGAATGAGGGGCAAAAAAGAAACGGCTTATACTGAAATAAATCAATATAAGCCGCGTATAATTCAGGATTAAGTAATCAGTTAATATTTAACTTTTCTCACCTCGTCAATCATTGCAGATAACCTTTCTACAGCAGCATCAATTCCTTCTTCATATCCTACCATCCGAAAACGGATCACCCCGTTTTTATCAATGATGATTTTATTAGGAATACCTTTCACACCATAATGATCGGCCACAATTGATTCGCTATCCAGCAGTACGGTAAAAGGATACTCATTCTTTGAGAGAAAGCTCCTGATCATACCTGTCGGGTCTTTTACACGTTCCATGCAGTCAATAAATAAAAATACGACATTCGAATCAGCTGCATACTTTTTAAGGGTAGTCTTCATAGCAGGGAAAGAGGCCTTACATGGGCCACACCAGGTAGCCCAGAAGTCAAGAATAACCGTTTTACCTTTCAGCTTTTCCAAAGAAATCGTATCTCCGTCCAATACACGTAATGAGAACCAAGGGGCTTTTTCATCCAGCATTTTCAGGTCAAGCCCCTCTCTCACCTTCACTTTCATGGTGTCAATCAGCGGCTGAAGATAAGCGTCGTATCCTGTTACACTTCCATTCACCTGTTGGTAGGCATTTTTCAGATCATGCAGCAACTTTTCATCTCCCTTTCCTTTTTTCAGTAAACCGGATAATACAACCATTGCTTCTTTGCTCTTGTTATTTTCCACTAATATATTTGCATATAACCGCTCCAGTTCAGGAGATTTATCATCTGTATGGTTATAAACATCCGTAATTACTTTGAGTGACTGATCATAACGTTTCAGCTGATATAAAAAATCTGCATACTTCATCTTATAGTTAAGCCGGTAGTTGTTGAACATACTATCGGTTAGTAAACTGATCTTTTCCATCCCTGCCTCCATTGACTTTGTGGCCTGTACGGTATCTTTTGCACTCAGCGCAAGCCCGGCGATGGTTGCATCTGTGTTGGCTATCAACATGGTATCCTTCACAGCGGACAGCCATTTCTGTGTTTGTGTATAGTTACGCTCCTTTGCATAGATAGTAGCAATGTGCGCCCGGGCGTTTTCATACAAATCCTTATTATCTCCTTTATCGGGAAATTCCTTTAACCATTTATAGTAGGCAGCTTCCACCTTACTGCTATTCTCTTCCATTTTTATAATCTTGCTAAACGCTACGGTTCGGGCTGCAGCACCCTTTGGGTATTTTTTGGCAGCAACCATATAAATAGAATCGCTCGCAACAGGCATGCCCATATAAAAAAGTACGGTGGCTGCGTTTAAAAGACTTGGCTCATCACCGTTTTTTGTATAAGTACGGACTTCATTGAGGATGGCTATATCCCTTTGTGGGGGCTCGAGCGTCAACAGTGCCGTACACTTCGCAATGAACAGGCTATCTTTTGGATTAGATTGGGCATGCAACGCCAGGGAAAGAAAAGAAAAGAGTATGAATAGAAAATATTTCATGATTGATTATTGAAAATGTAAGGAGGAACTTACTTCCGGCCTCTTTACAGGAGACCGGAAGCAGTATTCCATTGGGTTGGTTCTTGAAGCACAGGTTATGATAGAAAAATATTATGGATTATTGACAAGACCGGTACTTTGTTCTACAATCTTTTGTGGAAACCGTAGCACCAGCCGTTCGGGTCTGAGTGAAATTTGTGTGGAGGAACCATCTTCGTTATAAATGGTATGTACATATGATTTGCTGCTAAAAAGAGGATCTGTTGAAAGTCGTCTCATGTCAAACCAACGTGTTCCTGTTACCGCAAATTCCCTGGTTCTTTCGTCCAGGATAAAATTCAACAGTTTTATTTTATTTCCTGATACGCTATCAGGAACTCCGGCGTCATTGATCGGCAGCCGTTTTTGCCGTAATGTCTCTACGTCTGTTTGAGCACCCACCAGGTCATCGAGCCGGCATGCACATTCTGCACGTAATAAGTATAAATCAGGTACTACAACTCCGAAATCAAACGCGGAGAAACGGTTTTTTCTCAAGACGCCGCTGACGGGGTAAGAGGAGCCGCCATAGGTTTTATCTGTATAGAATTTCAGCCGGAAGTCCGAGGCGTCAAACAGGGCTGCAGCAGCCGGTGTTAATACCAATTCGTTATTGATGTATGACCAGTAACTGGTAGACCGCTTAACCAGCAGATCTTCGATATTCGCTGTCATAGGAGGCACAGCTGTACCGCCATACACACCATCATCCGCTGTAGCAGTTTGCAGATCATATAGTCCTACCGGAATTTTCGAATTGCTCATGTCGTTGATCGCGGCATTGAGCCAGGTCAGGCCATTCTGGTAGTTGCCCATAAAGACGTATACCTTACCCAGAATACCTTCAGCTGCAGCCTTAGACATTCTTAATCTCGAAGTAGTTTGTGCAGGAAGATTCGGTATGGCAGCAGTCAGGTCATTGATGATAAAATCATATACTTCTTTGACCGTGGCTCTCTTGAATGCTGTCTGGGTGATATCTGATGTGGTGATAATTGGAAAACCTAAATCGGTTGCTGAATTAGCACTATAGGGCAATCCGAAGTAGTTGATCATTAAAAAGTAGGTCCATGCCCTGCCGGCCTGTGCCTCGGCTTTTAAAGATGCCTTCTGGATAGTGGTGCCATCTGTCGCATTATCTACCTCATTAATGATCTTATTGAATTCATAAACATTCTGCATGGTAATCGTGAACTCAGGCGCATCGTCATTACGCTCATAGATCACGTCATCCCACCGGAATAACCTTTGTGTGCGATAGTTGGCCTGTGTAAAGTAGGGCTCCATGGCAGCTACTTCATCACCCATCGGTACCTGCGCATTACTATTAATGTAGATTACATATAGATTGTTCAGTAAAAGATCGTAGTCACTCAGCGACTGCGCGATCAATGATCCCTTTGGCTCCACTTCCAGGAAGCGGTTGGAACAGGAAGTAATGACCAGCAGTGAAATAATTAAAGCTATAATCTTTTTATTTATAATATAGTTCATGAGATCTCTTTTAGAATTTGGCATTTATTCCTACAGTGAAAGACTTTTGTCCGACCGGCATTGTCAGTACACCATTATTGGCATCCTGGAATTCCGGGTCAATACCATATTTATTCGCTTTCCAGAGCATGATATTGGAAACCTGCCCACGAAGTGCGATCTGTTCTGCGCGCAGTTTTTTGAGTATAAATGATGGAAGCGTATAACTTAAAGAAATATCTCTGAGTTTTACATAAGCTGCACTTACCACATTGATATCGCCATAAGTATAGTAACTCACGTCACGGCGACTATAACTGGTATAGCTATCGGCTACATAAGAAGGAATATTTGTCCGCTTTTCATCTCCCGGAGTCTTCCAGCGATTCGCAAACTCACTGTGGAAATCGCCGCTGAACGAGCTATGTGTCGGATCGCCGGTATATAACAGGTTGCCTTCTCTTCTCATGACATGGCCCAGGTTGAAAACGGCGTTTGCGCTCAGCATCCAGTTACCGTAATTGAAGATATTGGTAAGACCTCCGTTCACAACAGGTTGTGTAGTGCCTTTGTATTGAACATCTGCCGTAGAGGATATGTACGGAGATTTCGTCAATGTACCATCCTTTAGTTTGATCTGCGGATCTCCCTCGTTGTCCAGCCCCATATATTGATAGGCAAAAACACTATATGCAGCATATCCCTTCACATAGCTCTGATAAATTCTCAGGTAACCTTCCGTGGTATTATAAGCAGAGGTGACATTTATGAGCTTGTTCTTGTTATAGGACATATTCAGCATAGTGCTCCATCTGAAAGATCCTCTTTTGAGGTTGTTGGAGGTCAGGCTGAGTTCAACGCCTTTGTTACTGAGGTCACCCACGTTACCGATAACGGAGGTATACCCTGTCAGTGCATTGACAGGCATATATCCCAGCAGGTTAGAGGTCGCTTTGTTATAAAGATCCAGTGTACCTGACAGCACGTTATTCAGCATGGAGAAATCCACACCCAGGTTGATTGTTTTGGTGCTTTCCCAACTCAGCTTTCTATTTGCCGGAGAAGATATATACAGCCCTGCGCCGTTAGGCAGGTAGGCGCTGGGATATCTCGTTAAAATATCAAAGGAAGCAGAGGTACCCGGACTAGGTGCATTGCCCGACAATCCATAGGTGGCGCGGAAGGCAAGGTTGTTTAACCAGGCAGACCTGGAAAGGAAAGGTTCATCTGATACAATCCATTTTGCACCTACGCTCCAAACCGGTTTATTCTGTGCTGACTGATCCAGGCCAAACAGGTTGCTTTTGTCAATACGGAAACTTCCATTGATTGAATATTTTCTATTGTAGGTATAAGCACCATTAGCAAAGTAGGATCTGAACCTTGAAATTGATTCTGTCTGCGTAAAGTAGTTATCACTCAGCAGGCTGACGATGCCGTAGTTAGGAATAATTGTGCCGGCCACCCCAATCGTACTGAGTGTTTGGTAATCCAGCATGGAAAATGTCTGTAACTGCCGGTTATAACCACGCACCTGGGTGGTATTCGCCAGACTTTGTTGTTCCTGCAATTCCTGCCCGGCAAGTATACTCAGCTGATGTAGTGCGTTATCCCAGCTATTGTTGTAATTCAACTGGTTTCTAACGGTCCAGGTTCGGCTGGTAGAATTGTTGGTGGCAAAGGAACCGCCGGTAGCAGGCAGGTAATAAACAGGGGTAGAACCGGCAGTAGGAGCTACTGTAAACTGAAGCAGCTCATATCGCATATTATAGCTTTTGATATCATCATAAGCTTCCCCCCTGGTACTACCATTGATAAATCCATAAGTACCAGAGAAGCTGAGTCCTTTTGTCAATGAGATATTGACATTCAGTATATTCCTGGCATTCAGCTGGTTTGATTTCGTATATCCATAGTTCAATTCATCCAGTGGTATATAATCCAGGTTGATACCGCTTCTGTCCTGGTAGTCCTGCCTGATAGAGTCGCTCAGCGTACCCATATAAGGCATGGACAGGTTGTGGCCACCCGCATCTCTGAACAGCTGGTAAGGATAGAACCGGGAATCAGCGGTAACAGGTCGCTTTGCGCTTGAGAGCGTATTGGTCAGGTCTGTGACCAGGTCGAAATGCACATGAGGACCGGCGGCAAACTCCTGCCTGAGATTAAGTTTGTACGTATTGGTATTGTTACCTGGCTGGTAGCCGGTATTCCGGGTATAGGCAAGGGAGCCATAAAAAGAATAGAGCTTGTTGCCGCCTGTTACCGAAATCGTTTGATTGGATAATAAGGCATTGGCATAAAGGAGATCTTTGATTTGTTTCCGGTTGTCAATGGCCGATAAGCTATCAAGACTTTTGGTCGCCTGATCATTACTAATGATTCCTCTGTAGCGGTTGTAGAGGATCACCTCATGCGGCGGCATGCCGGAAAGAGGATAACTGGTCAGGGATTCCCAGGGATAGGTTTCCGGATCAAAAATTTCCTCCGCATTCTTAATGAAATCCCGGCTGTTCATACCGGGGTAATAGTTGGTATTAGGCTTTCCCTGGTAGTTCAGGAAGGCATCATATTGTACTCTTAGTCTTCCGCCGGTACTTCCTTTTTTCGTATTAATAACGATTACGCCGTTGGCTGCTCTGGCCCCCCATATAGAGGCAGCGGTTGCATCTTTCAAAACGGTCACGTCGGCTACGTCCTGTGGGTTGATGGTATTAATATCATTAATAGGAATACCATCCACAACATATAGCGGGTTCCTGTTAGTGCCATTGCCATATATGCCAAGTCCTGGTAGCACCTCCGTACCCACAGTGGTAAGACCTCTTATCAGAATGGGATTTTGTGAGGCGCTCGGGCTATTGTTAATGACTAAACCCGGCACCAGTCCATCTAACCGTTGCAGGATATTCACACTAAAAGATCGTTCATATACCAGTGACATGTCTGGCTTTCCGAAGGCGCCGGCGCTTCTCTCTTTTGGAAGTGTCTGATAGCCATTGGAAACAACAGCAATTTCGGTAAGCTTATTAATTTCAGCTTTCAGGACGATGTTTAGATAATTCGTCGATTCGCCAGTCACAATAATTTCCCGGGTCTGATACCCCACAAAGCTGATGATGATGACATCTCCTGATTTTAAACCTGATAGCGTAAATTCTCCGTTACCATCCGTCCCGATCACGTTGGGCGTTTTCCTGAGACGGATAGTAGCCCCTTTGAGTGGGGTACCGGTAGAATCCGTAATACGGCCCTTTAGTGTAATGGGCGGAATTGAAAAATCGACAGGTGCTGCGATATCCTCTTTCTTCCGGAACAATACGACATTGTTCTTAATTTCATAGGTAATGGGTAAACCGGACAGACAACTATCCAATACTTTTTCGATGGCGACATTGTTGCAGGAAAGACTGATCATCCTGGCATCTTTCAGTAAGTCTTTGCTGTAAAAAAAGTCATAGCCTGTTTGATGCCTGATTGCCTTCAGGACACTACTGACCGGGGTGTTCTTTACATTGATACTTACAGTCTGACCCATCGAACTGGCGCTGACCTGCATGACAGCCACCAAAAGCAGCATTGCGCTGAAATTCATAATTAGCAGGGATTTTTTGGCATGATGAATCCATCTGCCCGATTTCTTGGCAAAATTTAAATACATTTGTTTGGCTGGTTTGGTTGATTATACTCGTTTAATTCAAACTATTACTGGCTCTTAGCCGATTTGTGTTCCACCACAATCGGCTTTTCAGTATTAGTCTTCTACTGTTATGGTTCTTCCATTAATAATAAAATGTACTTTACCTGATTTTTCTATAATATTTAATACATCTTCCAGACTTCGACTTCTTAAGATTTCTCCCTCAAAAATTTCATTAGACCTGGTATTCCTATAGACGATTTTAACATCATACCATCTTGCGATATCGTTCATTATTTCCGGGAGGCTACCATTAAATTTAAAGTACCCATCTTTCCAGGATATGGCTTCCTCAATGTCTACTCCATGCTTTATGTGCAGCTGATCGTCCATGTTGCTGGACTGGTCTCCCGGGGCCATTTGCAGCCGCTGTTGTCCGCTTGTTACCACCACAGCGCCCTTCACGAGCGTCGTCGTTACAGCCGGCGCATCGGGATAGGCCATGATATTAAAGGCAGTACCCAGTACTAATACTTCCTGGTTGCGGCAGGTGATCTTTAAAGGATGCTCACTGTTCCTGCTGACTTCAAAATATGCTTCACCTGAAAGTTCAATATTCCTGTCCTGTCCCTCAAAAGGAAGATAGTAGGTAATAGTAGAGGAGGCATTTAACCATATATGGGTCTGATCCGGAAGTACGACCTGCCATTGTCCACCGGCAGGTGTCCTGACCATATTGCGCTCTCTGCTGTTGCTGCTATGGGCATTTCCAGGAAGGTCATATATTATTTGTCCATTTGACAGTTTCTTAATCCGGCCTCCACCCTGGAGGGGAACATCCAGCTGTTTGATATTGTTCAGTACGATCGTCTGTCCATTCCCCGTGGTGAGGGTAGCCTGGTCGGTGCCGGGTACTATTTGCGTGATTGATCCTGGTTGTTGCATGGGCAGGCTTTCCTTCCGGGTCATCCAAAACGCACCTGCGGCTATCATCACCAGGACGGCGGCAGCTATTTTTAACGGCCACGATTTATAATACCGGAGTCCGGGCCTGTTTTCGTTTTTTATCAACAGTTCCAGGTGCTGATACACCTTTTGCAGGCGAATATCTGTATCCTGCGGTTGGTAAGCAGGTGTATCTTCCTGTTGTAATTCTTTTATAATCAAGTCCTTAAGAAGGAGTTCTTCTGCCGGAATGTTGAAGTGGTCCAATAAGATGCTGATCTCTTCTTCTGTGCAATCATCATTGACATATCTTCTGAAAATTTCATGTAATGAAGATTCCATTGAATGTTTTTTTATTAATAAACAGCAGATTCAAAAAACAATGAATGGTTTAGAAAAAAAATATTGGGCTACAGCAGCGGGAGTGAAAGACAGATTTTGGTAAAATATAAAATAATATGTTTTATGTTTGTCCATTCTCCATAAATACTTTGGAATTTATAGATATAAAATATCAGGAAGAGTTACTCATTCAGCTCAGAAATGGTGCCGAAACGGCTTTTAATGCACTGTATCATGCTTATAGTAAGCCCATTTGGCTGAGAATTTTGCGTTTGGTAAAAGACAAAGATGTCGCAGATGAGTTACTACAGGAGGTATTTATTAATATATGGAAGAACAGGCAGCAGATAGATTCGGAAAAATCTTTCAAGGCCTTCATTTATACAGTCGCCCAGAACCTGGTATATAATTACTTCCGGAAAAATGCGTCGGATTCCAATCTTTTGCAAAACCTGCTTTTACAGAGCTCTCAGCATTACCTGAATGTAGAGCAGCTCATGGAGGAGCGGGAGCTCAGGCGATTTTTGGATAAAGCGATAGACCAGTTGTCTCCACAACGTAAGCGGGCTTTTATATTATGTAAGGTAGAAGGACGTAGTTACGAGGAGGCCAGTAAAATAATGGGGGTTTCCACAGCAACTATCAATAGCCATATTACGCAGTCCCTGCAATTCTTAAAAGAATATACACTTAAGCATCTTAAATTTATTATCCTGATCCTGTTCACGGGGTTGGATCGATAATTTTATTATTGATGCGGCGCATAAGGTAGCCAGTTTGAAACAGTACAGGTATCACAGCAATATGTTCTACATTACAACTACTCAGTGCATTTTCGCCAATATGTACATTTTCCAGATCATATTCCTTGTTTTGCTTCATCATGTTCACCAACCAGGCAGGCGTACCTGTATGTAACCAATAATTCCTGAAATCACGACCATCCATATATTTCAATAAAGAAAATGGATTGTATACACGTTCAGCTTCTTCATGCCAGGCATAACCATTATACCATGATTTTAGCTTCCCTAAAAAATCAGGCTGATTAAATAAATGGGTTATGGATTAATGGCACCAAATGATTGCTATCAACATATCAACTCGCATATCTGATGCGTAATCTAAAATTAATTTGGGGAAAGGTCAATATAAAGATCCTTATTCGCTTTAAATGAATTAGTAGTTGTTGTTATGCATCCATATATTCCGCATTTATTTTAAGATATTACTGCTGCTCATCGCACAGAAAAACCACTTGAAAAAAGAGAGATTACAAAGATATTTGATACTACACCTGAAAAGTGGTTACAACAAAAGCGTTTGGAGTAAGCGCACTATTTGATCTTAAATAAAAAACAACGCCCTTCAGAAGTATATCTAGCGGTAGAGTTTGAAAACCTATCTCACTTTTCCTTTGCGTTTAAGAAACAATATGGGCTAACACCCACTGAGTTATCTGAACAGCATCAGGATAATTAAGCCGTCCGACACGTTATATTCCCTTTTGACTACAACAATATGACTTTTGCATACAGTTGCTTTTTGAATACGATAGACCTTTACAGTATCAAAATCAGCAATCATGCAGTTACAAAACAACACGATTCTCATTACAGGAGGAACCAGCGGGTTTGGCTATGAATTTGCATCCAGGCTTCTTGCTCTTGGTAATACCGTTATCATCACTGGCAGGAATGCAGTAAAGTTACAGGCAACAAAACAGCTGCTACCAGCTGTGCATACTATAGAAAGCGATGTGAGCAAAGCTGAGGATATCGCTCATTTATATGACGTAGTTACCAGGCAATTCCCCCGGCTGAATATTATCATTAACAATGCCGGAGAGATGCGGAAGATGAGCCTGCAACAACCACGTGAACTGACGGATATTACCCGTGAAATAGAGATCAACTTAATGGGCCCTATACGTATGGTACAACAGTTTCTTCCTCATTTGATAAAACAGCAAAACCCGGCTATCATTAATGTTACATCAGGTATAGCATTATCTCCCTTACCGGTATCGCCTATTTACAGTAGCAGCAAATCGGGCCTGCGGGCATATACACAGGCCTTAAGAATGCAGCTAAGGAAAACCAATATCAAAGTAATTGAGTTGATCGCACCCGGCGCTGCTACCCCACTGAATGATATTTTCATCCAAGAAGATGGTTTCAATGCGAAGTTATTGATGGACCCGGTAAAACTGGTTGATGTAGCTATCAAAGGCATACAAAAAGGGAAGGATGAAATATTCCCGGGGTTATCAAAAATGATTCGTATACTGAGCAGAATTGCTCCTAAATTCATGATTTCTCAACTAGCTGCCATGGGGGCATCCACCATGTATGGCAAAAACTAACTTTATGAAGTTCATCACTATCGCACTCATGCTGATTTCCACATTCCTGACCTTTAAACACGGTTGGGATGCTTTTCAGCCAGCACAACCTGCGCAGGTAAAAATGATGACGGATTTAGGTATTAATGCTTCAATCGTTCCGTATTTCGGCGTGCTATTGTTGATTATAGGGGTCATGCTGTTTTTTCCCCAGACGTTTTTTATTAGTAATCTCGTAAATGCTATCCTCATTTTACTAATTATGGCATTATCCTTAAGAGGAGGAAATATAAAAATGGCATTGATAGAAATACCTTTTCTCACCTTACCTTTGGTACTGATCTGGTTAAAGTATCCGATTAAATTTTAACGATGGCAAATAATAAACCATACAGGATCAAATCTATCACTGAGATACACAGGTTACTCGGGTTACCCCAACCTCATCATCCGTTGATTGGCATGATTGACCTGAAAGGCTTAAAAATTGATACCAATATTGATAGCGTTGTATTTGATCTGTATGTGGTATCGTTGAAAAGAGGTTGTGATAAATTGCTCTATGGGCAGCAGAAATATGATTTTGACGAGGGGTTAATGGCGTTTATGGCACCCGGACAGATCATGCGCGGAGAAGATGATGGCGTACCTGCACAACTGGAAGGCTGGATGTTATTTATTCATCCCGATTTTCTTTGGAATACCCCACTCGGCAAACAGATCAGGCAATTTGAATTCTTTGGCTATTCTACCAATGAGGCTTTATTCCTTTCAGAAAAAGAAGAGAACATTATCAATGGTATCATTGAAAATATCAAACTTGAATACAACTCCAATATTGACAAGTTCAGCCAGGATGTTATTATTGCCCAGTTAGGGGTATTGTTTACCTATGCACAAAGGTTTTACGAACGGCAGTTCCTGACGAGAAAGATTACTAACAGTAAAATAATCGGGCGACTGGAAGAGGTATTGACAGCTTATTTCAACAATGAAGAGTTGCTATCAAAGGGATTGCCGACTGTGCAATACATTGCCCGTACACTTAATATTTCAACTAAATATCTGGGGAGTTTACTAAAACAACTTACCGGGCTAACTACGCAACAACATATTCATGAAAAGCTCATTGAGAAAGCCAAGGAGAAGCTGACCACTACAGACCTGACTGTGAGTGAAATCGCCTATGAGTTAGGTTTTGAGCATTCCCAATCATTTAGCAAGTTATTTAAAACAAAAACGAAGCAAAGTCCTTTAGCGTTCAGGTCTTCCTTCAATTAGATCTTATTCGCCAATACGTTCTTAAGATATTCCCCAGGATTTACTTTGTAGTATTTTTTGAAGGCTTTTGCAAAATGCGTCATGTTGCTATACCCTACCATATAACCGACTTCAGATACGGTGTATTTCCCGGAATTCAGCAGGTCTTTTGCTTTGATGACCTTCGCCTTTTGGGCAAACTGGTAAATGGTACGGTTAAAGACCTGTTTAAATAATTTAACCATCTTACTCTGCCCCATTCCAACCTCTTTGGAAAGCGCTGCAATCTTTATTGTCAGGTGACTATTTTCCATTAGGATCTTCCTGATAGCGTATAACTTCTCTACATCCTCCTTTAAAAGACCGGATGAGTTGTAACGTTCTTTGATTACAAAAGTGCGGTACAGCGTTAGCTTAAGGAGATGTAGGAGGGTAATGTACGTTTCGAACCGGGAAGGTCCATCCTGATCGAAAACAGCAGCTAGTTTATGGATGTACCTCTCTGCCTCCGGCACTGTTTCATCTAAATATAGAAATGGCAAACCGTTATCAAGCCCATTCAGCACGTCAGGCTGATCTATAATAGCACGTACGGTATCCCGGGTAAAGGTGATGGTAATCGTCTTAATAGGCTCTTTTTCAGGAAATGCGATTTCGACAGCTGAACCGGATGAATAGAATAATAGTGTATTGGGACCATGACGATTTACAGATACCCATTCACCATTATTTTTGATGGTGATCTTATTGGATACGATGCTGGCAAAAATGCAGAATGTATGGCTTTGCAGCGGTTCATAATTATGGTGATCGCCAACATACAAATTTAAACCTGGTGGAAAATACAGCTCTTTTGTATTCTTCATAATCTGACAAACTAATGATGCGGGTATTGCAATTGGGACACAGCCGTCCGGCAATTGCAATATCCGCAAAAAATGTTGGTTTATATTACCACAATTTCTTCTGTAACCAATCTCACCACCGCAGATATATCCAGGAAATTTATATGGTCAGGGTCTACAATGTTTACAAAATTATCTGACTGAAAGAATGTATTCAGATCTTCTACACTATCGAACCACGCTTCTACCATGGCATCATAAGCAGCAGCAGGGTACATAGATGCCGGAACGGGGGCTGATACGATAAACTTTCTCACATATTGTTCCGTTTCTGGAATTGAGAGCAGCAGTGGCGCATGGATATCTCTCCGGTAATCTAAAAACTCCTGATGAGTCATGCCTTCTCTGCGTGTTAATAAAATAGCTAACTTAACCATAATGTTCTTTAATGGAGGATTATTTCCTCTGTTTTAAGATGAAGTTAACTGCGCAGTATAACCGTATTTGTTACATATAGCAAAGGTCTGGGATTGTTTTCAAAGTGAATAGCCCGAAACAGTCAAAATGTAGCCCGAAAATGGAAATTCAATGCTGACACACAAAGGGAGGTAGTGGTTAGAATGAGTTTGCAGGAACTGAAAATTCTTAATTGTCTTTAGTGAGATGACAAAATGCTGACCTTCCCGCAATAAAGCTCATTCTTTTTGAGATGTATAATGGAGGTATATGAAAGCATCTCTGACATATCGTTGTCATCTACAGCAGTAAAACTGCGTATTGTCTGAATGAGGTTTTTAAGGCCCCAATCATCCATTTCTCTTGTCTGTTTTATTATAAAGCAATATAAATTAATTAAAGCTATGAGCATACGGGAACTTATCCCTAAGAACAAGAGCGGGATTGAGCAGCTTAAACAAATGGCATTCGGATCAGGTTGAGCAGGTATTCTTCGATTATTTCTCTTTCCGCATCAATTGTCAATTTTAACTTCAGCACATGATCGTCGAAATACACGGCATCTACATTATAAGAGCCGTAGCCGCCGTGTATGGTGTAACGTGTTGATTTTAATCCATACCCTAAATCCTGGCTGAAGCTTCTGCAATTACAATTTCCGTCTATGAAATGAGGAAGTAATTTTAGAAGGGCAGCAATGCTGGAGCCATTTGCTGGTATATCATTGAGTTGATCTTTTACAATGTCCTGGTCTATTTGGAAATAATCCATATGGATGGGTTTATCGACCGTATCAGTGATAGACTTGTAAAAAGGAATGGAATGCCAATAGGAGGAGTCTACGGCTATGGTCTGTGCGGAAACAACCTTAGGAATGATCAGGCATAAAAAAGCAATGCAGGTAAAAATATGCTTCATTGTTTTTTACGTATGAGGCGGGAGGATGGAGATAATCCAAAAGGCGTTTTTGTTAATCTTAAGTTATGAGATCATATGCAATCTTCTCGCAAACATGAATTTTTTCCCTTTTTTACGATATTCTCTTATAGAAGAAATGAGCCATTTCGAATAGCTAGCGAAGTCTGCATCATTTTCTTTGGAAAAAAGTTCAAATATTTCACCATGCCAGTCTACTACTACATAAGAGTAATATCCATTTATTTTCCCCGTTCCCCACAAGAGGCTATCCTTTGTCTGATAAACCGGGTATCCAATACCTTCTGCAATGTGCTGCCTATATTTATCATCGTTCCAGGTGAAATCTCCATCATAGGATCTCCAATAGAAATGCATCTGGAAAACATCTTTTCCATTAGAGTATCTATCATCTTCCCCGGTCATATTGTCGCCTTCTATTAATTTAAAACCTTTGGGAAAGGATGCTTGTCCTAAAGTGGACATCGTGTAGAGCAGGAAAAGAAAACTAAAAAAATACTTCATAAGTTGGTATGGATTAGTTGCTAAATTTATTAATTCCTTATTTAATTTGCAGTATCGTCAGATCAAAATAAAAGATCAGGCAATACTACTAATTTACAATCTAAATGAGCCAGGACACTCCCCAACTTCACCTGTTATATAATTTAATGCCCTTGTTTCGCAATAATCCTTGTCAAACACAAGGTTCAAAGCCATTCCCATCTCTCCTTCCCCATACTACACCACCAATATACAGTCCTACAAAAGCACTATCATTCACATACCCTCCCCTCCATTACGTTGCTCAGAAACCGGTATGGGAAGTGCCAACCGCATATAAATACTTTTATCCTCGTTATAAATAACCGCATTGCTGGGTGAATTGAACTCCGGATGGTCATAAGGAAGTAGCATTCATTATAGTCTTTGTTAGATTGAATAAACAAATTAACCAATTTTACAATACACCAGAAATAAAATAGAGATATTACCAAAACTGATTTTTCAAACGTCTTTTAAACATGATAAATTAGTCCACTACCTTTATCCAGCGATTTGATAGTCGTCATATCATCAGAAGACAATTCAAAGTCAAATACATTGAAATTTTCACTTATCCTTTTCATATTTGCTGATTTCGGGATAGCCACAACTTCTTTTTGAATTAACCATCGTAGCACCACCTGGGCAATGCTCTTATTATATTTGCCTGAAAGCGCTTTTAAAAGTTCATTATTAAAAAGATTGTTTTTACCCTGAGCAAAGGGGGCCCATGACTCCAACTGGATGCCTTGAGCTTTCAAAGCTTTCTGCATTTCTGTTTTTTGCGAAAATGGATGTGTCTCCACTTGATTGATTGCTGGTATCACACTATGTTGCTTGAGTAAATTCTGAATCTGATTCATATTGAAATTACTTATACCTATAGCCCTTACTTTACCTTCTTTATATAATTCTTCCATTGCTGTCCAGGAGGAATTTACGTCTCCCTGAGGGAGATGAATCAAGTATAGATCAATATAGTCAAGACCCAATTTTTTTAGTGATGCTTCAAAGGCGTGCTTTGTTTTTTCATGCCCGGGATCCATTGGCAAAAATTTTGTGGTCACAAAGATTTCGTCCCGTTTGACATTACTTTTTTTAATCGCTCTGCCCACTGATTCTTCATTAAAGTAAGCCGCAGCTGTGTCGATCAGTCTGTAGCCAATATTTAAAGCATTCAGCACAGACTGCTCACACTCTAAACCATCCCGAAGCAGGTAAGTGCCAAAACCAAGCAGCGGCATTTTTATGCCGTTATTTAATGTTATGTCCATCACTTTATAACTATCTGTATGCTGTTTTTCCATAAATTTTCAATAACCGGAAGTGTGTAGATTGATGAGCGTCCATGCCCCGTTTTTGGCCTGTACTACTGCAAAGATTAACCTTTTACCTAAGTACAAAGGTTAAAATGTAACCGGCTCTATTTGTAGAGCCGGTTACATATCTCGTTGGAAATCTCCACCAGGTCAAATCGTCTACGCTTTCCGGTCTATCACCTTGTCAAAACTTTCCGGATACCGGCCACCTTTGGCTTCAATGCTATCTGCACCCTGAGTGATCGTGCTTAGCTCCGTGGGAGAAAGCACAAGACCCGTCGCGCCGATATTTTCCTTCACGCGTTGTGATTTCGTGGTACCCGGGATCGGAACGATCCATGGCTTCTGTGCCAGGATCCAGGCGAGCGCCACCTGCGCGGTGGAAGCTCCCTTCTCCGTCGCAACGCGGGCGAGAATATCTACAAAGGCTTGATTAGCTTCCATGTTTTCTTTCTGAAAACGTGGGAAGTAACTCCGGCCATCCTCTTTATCAAAGAGCGTGTCGGCATTGATTTTGCCGGTCAGAAAGCCTCTGCCGAGTGGGCTGAAGGGCACAAAACCGATACCGAGCTCCTCAAGCACGGGAAAGACCTTTTCTTCGGGTTCACGCCACCAAAGGGAGTACTCGCTTTGCAGCACCGTCACAGGTTGCTCAGCGTGGGCTTTACGGATATTTAAGACCCCAGCCTCTG
The DNA here is from genome assembly GCF_034087045.1 of Chitinophaga sancti. Classification (NCBI taxonomy): domain Bacteria; kingdom Pseudomonadati; phylum Bacteroidota; class Chitinophagia; order Chitinophagales; family Chitinophagaceae; genus Chitinophaga; species Chitinophaga sancti. The sequence goes on from NZ_CP139247.1 coordinate 7,630,551, forward strand.
ATAACCCGAAGTACTTCACCTTTCCCAGGGCAATGAGATCCTTCACGGTGCCAGCCACATCCTCAATGGGAACGGTCGGATCCACACGGTGCTGGTAGAGAAGATCGATTGTATCGATGCGAAGGCGCTTGAGTGATGCGTCTACTACTTTTCGGATTGTCTCCGGACGACTGTCGAGTTCAGCGTTCGATCCATTTTTGAATCCAAATTTGGTGGCGATCACTACCTTGCCCTTGAACGGCTCCAGCGCCTCTCCCACGATGTCCTCGTTGGTGTAAGGACCATAAACCTCTGCAGTATCAAAGAAGGTAATACCCTGTTCCACCGCGTCGCGTAACACGCGAATGGCCTCTTTCCGGTCCGGCTGGTTAGCGTAACCGTGGCTTAGTCCCATGCAACCGAAACCAAGTTCGGACACTTCTAATCCTGAGGTTCCTAATTGTCGTGTTTTCATTTTGTATGCTTTTTGTATGTTTATGGCTGTAAAATTGGGGAAGATGTGCGAGCTGTTTTGTATACAGATTACGGAGTTTCCTACCATTATTACTGATTGGGAAGACCGGTATCAAAAAGGATTGCAGGAACCTGTAATTTTGTAGCGATAAAAGAATAAGGTATGGAAGAGATTGTAAAAATTAGCAGCATCGCGCAATACAATACCATGCGGGGCGTAACTACCAAACATCCCCTGGTTACGGTGATTGACATCTCTAAAGCGCAACCGATGCCCGCCAGGTCATACAACTTTGGTTTGTATGCGGTGGGGCTGAAAGAACTGAACTGTGGCCAATTGCGCTATGGAAGAAAGCACTACGACTACCAGGAAGGAAGCCTGGTATGTGTAGCGCCCGGGCAAATGTTAGGTGTGGAACCCGGCGTTGAACCATTTGCCCCGAAAGGCTGGGTATTGGTCTTTCATCCCGACCTGATAAACGGCACTCCGTTGGGCAAACACATTCAGGATTATTCTTTCTTTTCGTATGATGTAAATGAAGCACTTCACCTGTCGGATAAAGAAAGAAATATTGTGATTGATTGCTTCTCAAAAATCGAGTATGAACTCGATCAGAATATAGACAAGCACAGCAAAGGACTGATTGCATCCAACATCGAGTTGCTACTCAATTACTGCATTCGTTTTTACGACCGCCAGTTCATTACGCGCGACAATGCAAACAAAGGAATCCTGGAACGGTTTGAACACTTATTGAAAGACTATTTTTCATCCGATAAACCGCAGATCGAAGGCTTGCCTTCCGTAGCTTATTGCGCCGAAGCACTACATTTATCACCCAACTATTTTGGTGACCTGGTGAAGAAAGAAACCGGCAGATCTGCCCAGGAATACATTCAATCAAAAGTGATAGATGTGGCGAAAGAGAGAGTGTTTGATATGAATAAATCTGTGAGTGAAATTGCCTACGAGTTGGGATTTAAATATCCACAGCACTTCACCCGTTTATTCAAACAAAAAATAGGCGTTACGCCGAATGATTACCGGATGATGAATTAAATGAACTCATTTAAAATTTCATCTTTAGGGATTTTGAAATATTCGTGCCAGCCCGATCATTACGCTTCAATGTTACAGGCAAACTGAAACTCGCCCACTGATGCCTTTGCCTTTTTTCGTTTGAGGGTGTATTCCCCGATAGATGGGCAATCCGGGTTAAAATGTAGTAAAATTTTGAAGTTCGATATGCCTCAATTTGCCGGTCATAGACAATCCCATTGGCAATACGAGGGTTTGCAGTTTTCTTTTTGCACCTGTATTGCTGGCATAAGTGCCCTTATTAACGATCATCGAGCCAGGACAGGAACAGCGTTGTCTTATCTTTACCTACCAGTAGCTTTTCTTCTGTTGTCACTTTAAGGGTAATACATAACTTCCTCGCGAAGTAATGTTCAACCTCTTTAATTGCTCTGAATGCAATAAGGTATTGACGGTTGAGCCGGAAAAAATCATGTCCATCTAACTGGCGCTGCACTTCTTCCAATGACTGGGGCACCTGATATTGTTGACCATCCATGGTCACTATCTTAGTAGACTCGTTACGGATAAAAAAATAAGCGATGGTGTCAGTGTTGATCGTATGATATTTCTGGCCGTTGATTACCAGGAAGGATTTTTTGTATGAACGGGGTTGAAGCTTTTCAATCAATTGCGAAAAGTTTGCCAAGGTATTGCCCGTTTGCTGGAAAAAGTTTTTGAGATTACGGACTTTCGATAATGCTGCCGCGATTGTTTCAGCTGAAAATGGTTTTAATACATAATCTACACCATTGGCTTTAAAAGCCTCCATCATATAATCATCGAATGCCGTGCAAAAAATAACAGGAACATTCACGCGGATACGATTAAATATTTCAAAGCAAAGGCCATCAGCCAGTTGTACATCCATGAATATAAGATCTGGTTGTGTCTCCTGGAGAAAGTCTACAGCAGATTGGACACTTTGAATAGTCTTTACGATGCGACTATCCGGTTCCGCAGCCGTAATAAGCCTGGCAAGCGCCCTCGCCGTTTTTAACTCATCTTCTATAATCAGTATTTCCATGGAACATTAGGAAGTTTAACTTTAAAAATATCAGCTCCCTTTTCCACAATGATCGGGCTATGGTTTAGGTGCAGGTAACGCTGATTTATATTCTCCAGCCCCATACCGGTTGAAGGCTCTGGTTTTAGTTTTGGTTGTATATTGTTTTCCATGATAATAAAGTCACCTTCCGCATATAATTTTATCTGCAGTGGCATTTCGAGTGAAATTACATTATGCTTGATACAATTTTCAGCCAGCAGTTGTAATGTAAAGGGTGGTATAGCTATACCGGATTGGTTTAAAGGCAAATCAATCTTTATGGCTATTCCATCCTCAAATCGCGCTTTTAACAAAAACAGGTAAGCGTCCAGTATCTGTAATTCTTCATCAAGGGCAATCAGGTCATTCACGCGATTTTCAAGCGTGAACCGATAAAAATCGGATAACTTCAGAATAAACTCAGAGGCATGAGCATCCTGCATATCGACCATCGATTTTAGCGTATTCAGGCTATTAAAAAGAAAATGTGGATTTACCTGCTGTTTAAGCAGATCAAATTTAGCACTTACATGGTCTGCTTTTGTGCGCTCCAGCTCAATGCTGATTAATTGTGTATGAAAACTTTGATAAAGCAGGAATAAAAATACGTAAATCGTTAAATTGATTAATACACCCCGGAACTCATACATCATGAGCATCGTATTGAGGGGATAACCAGGTACCAATAACTGGTGCAGTAACACTAGGACGATCATCAGTCCAATTCCAACAAGCAGGCTTAATGCCAACCTGCGGTTGAAAAAATGGTCGTCAATTGGCTCCCCCGAGTATTTGGGCAATTGATATAAATTAAAGTACCAGGTAAATAATGTAAAAAGGAACGCAATGGATGCATCGATCATCAGTTCGCCCATGGTTATATGCAATTGCAATATTTTTGGAATGGATGCCAATACACCCATAAATACCGCGCTAAACCAGATCATTCGGGCAGAAACCTTAAAAACATTCCCTGATGCTTTATCTGTTTTTTTTGAATAAATCATAGCATGACCCTCGCTTGAATTTCAAATTTAGTATTTATTAGCAGGCATTGACTGGTATCCATAGCCCCCAGTACCAGGCCTTGCGCTACATACCTCATATATCCAGGAAGGATAATTAGTTGAACATGATCCTCCATAACCCCGCAAATATACAACGTAATGTATCCATCTAAATTAAGAATAAACCTATGCCCGGCGAATTTAAACCTGAGCACGGCAATTCACGCGATGAAGCTGCCAGGCACGTCATTTAATCCCTGCGTATAAAGAAGATTTTTCAATGTAGTGTAGATGTCGTGATCATCCTTTCGAACATTTACACGATATGGATGGTTGATTCATTGTTACAGCTCTTCAATTGCCGAATTCAGGATCAAATTTGCCGGACACGCGTTTTTCTTCTTTTGGCAAACCAAAGGAATGCTTCTCTTTGTAAGAAAAAATAACAGCGCACATGAATAATCTAAGCAAATTCATTAAACCGCTTCTTCCCGGCTTGTTGATCACAATAGTATTAATCAAAGCGGATGCCCAGAAGATGGACATGTCAATGCCAATGCATCACCAAATGTCCGCAGTACAAAAACCAGTATTTCTGGCAATGATGGACACTATGATGGTACAAATGGATAAAGCAACCAAAGGTCAATCGGCAGATGCTGAATTCATTCTTCAAATGATTCCACATCATCAGGGAGCAATTAGTATGGCGCGGTATGAAATCACCCACGGTAAAAATTTCACAATGATTCAGCTGGCTAAAAGCATTCTTGCCGAACAGAGTTCGGAATTGTTACAAATGGAATTATGGTTAAATCAACACGCTTCCAAAGAAGGATCGCTTCCATCAGCTGTTGAGGATGGCTTCAATCAGTGCATGGAAACAATGATGGCGCAAATGCCGCCTGCTGGAAAACTTACGAATACGGATTATGCTTTTGCTGCGGTAATGCTTCCGCATCACCAGGCAGCAGTTGATATGGCGAAAGTCTTATTGAAACATGGCCAGGATGTCCAGGCATTAGCCTTTGCAAAAAGCCTTATTTCCAATGAACAAATTGAAATCGAACAAATGTCTGCTTATATTCAATAATATCATGAAAAATTACAAAATCATATTAACACTTAGTTGTGCTTCATTTGCCATTGCTGCTAAAGCACAAAGCCCATATGCTCACGACAGGGTATATACTGCAAACCAGGTATCAAATTCTGTGTCTGTGGTCGACCCGTCCACCAATACATTCCTCGGAGAGATCAAATTAGGCAAGCCATACCCTAATGTATTAAGCCCCTTGTACAAAGGACAAGCTTTGGTGCACGGCTTGCGTTATTCCGAAGCAAAGAAAATGCTCGCCGTGGTTTCCATTGGTTCCAATTCGGTTACGTTGGTTTCCACCGAGACGAACAAGGTGATCAAAACTATCTACGTCGGGCGTTCTCCCCACGAACCTACTTTTACACCAGACAGTAAGCAAATATGGGTGTCCGTACGTGGAGAGGCTTATGTAAGCGTAATTGATGTTGCAAAAATGCAGGAAGTGAAACAGGTGCAGGTTGCTGATGGCCCCGGTATGATAGCATTTACTCCTGATGGTAAACTAGCCTATGTTTGCTCCAGCTTTACGCCTGAAGTGGATATTGTCAATACATCCAACTACAAAATCATCAAAAAGATCCCGGTTGTCAGTCCGTTTTCCCCCAACATCTTTACCAGCCCAAAAGGTGAATGGATAGCCATGACTCATAAAGACGTAGGCAAGGTAACAGTGATCAATACCGCTACGCAAACTGTAAGTAAAGTACTAACTACCGGCGCCATCACCAATCACGTTACGTTTACTTATGTAAAAAACAAACTGATGATGTTGGTAACAGTTGGTGGGGAAAACAAGGTACGGGTATTTGACGTTGCGCAGGATTTCAAGCAAACGGACACGATCAATGTTGGTGCATTGCCGCATGGCTTATGGCCCTCAGCAAATGGAAAGCTACTATATGTGGGCCTGGAATATGGCGATCAGGTTCAGGCTATTGACCTGGAAACTATGAAAGCACTACAGCCGGTTAAGATAGGCCAAAGCCCACAAGCACTGGTATATGCTGATCATGCAGTTACAGATGCAGCCAATAAAACCGGGTTATCAGCCCTCAATGACACTGCTGAAACTCAAATTCTCACGATGAAAAATCCTGAGCAAGCAGGAAAGGCAATAGGTAGAATTGCTGTAAGGCCGGTTGGGCTGGCAGACCTGGTAGAACAAATATTCTCCGGCCTGACTCCAAACACTTCATATACGCTGGCATTAACGCGGTCAAATACCGCTCCCTACAAATTAAACTACGAGATCAACACATTTACCACTGATACGCTGGGCAAATATGCAGGACAATCAACAGGTTTAGTTAAAACGATAAACAGTACCAAAAATGATGGTGATTACACCCATATCGTTCTCATTGATCAGGCAAGCAAGCAAACGGTGTTAATCGATCAGGCATTATCTAAGTAAAAACTATTTCTTTTAATGAATCCTTTGGCAGACTGGATGTATTGATCAACAATGCTGGACACAGCTTATGAGGAGCCATCGAGGATACAACAGAGGAAGCGATCCGCGCACAAAATGTATCCTTAAGTGTCTCTAAATTACGAGATTAATACATCCGGGCTGACATTGTCAATAGCCGCTTGATTTCCTTCCTGATTCTCCGAAAAAGATCATTCATATCCCGATCTTCATCTAAGATCAATGCCTCCCCAATAACAATACAATATTTTGATCGCCACTGTCTTATTCCGGAGACTACCATTAGCCGATAACTTACAAATCAATCATTGATAAAATAGTATTAAATGTGGTTAAATTAGAATAACCACACCTGCCATAATATTCTTATCATTCTGTTTATTCCTTTATTGGCAAGCCATTTACAGGGAAAACCTATTAGCTTCAAACCAGAAGGTTAGATTATTAAGTTGATAAAAATTTGTGTATTTTCCCCAACTTATAGCCTTAATCAGGGCTGAACCAAATTACACTTTATTCTTCCCTCACATTTGGCTTATATGATGGCTGTCTGCTGTAAATATTTATCTTAGATTAATTTTCTTTTGATTTAATCATATTTGCTGATGTAAAATCAGGGTCTCAATTTGCTCAATGTGTTAAATCTTTTTTGTGTTAAATCGAATAAATAGGGTTTCAACTAAAAAATTAAAATTAGATGATATGCGATACCTGAAACATGGTCTTTTAACTTTCCTAATGTGGGGAATATGCACAACTACTGTTAATGCTAACAAACAGGTAAATGAAATTCAGGTCAATAGTCCGAACAAACAAATTATCGTTAATGTATTTATTGAAAATGAAAGACTTTCCTACTCTATCCTATATGGGAATGTAAAAGTTATTAATACGTCTCCATTAGGCCTAACCGTTGATCATATAGATTTAGGCTATAAAACAACCATTCCTGGAAGACCTGAAGTAAGTTCGCTAAATGAAAGGTATTCAATTTTAGGGAATCACCCATTGGTCACTAATCATGCAAATGAAACAAGTATTCCTTTGGAAGCGGCAGGTAAGAAATTCAATCTTATTATAAGAGTATATGACGATGGAGTAGCGATCCGTTATACTATTCCCATTGGAACCACATATATTGATAGTGAATCTACCGCATGGAATCTTCCTGAAAATGCTACAAACATAGCATGGTCAGGATTCAGTCAATCGTATGAAGAGTTGAGCCATGTAACATCATTAAATAAGGTTCCGGAGAACCAGCCAATAATGGGGCCGCTTACTTTTGAAGTATCTGGAAAATATCTATCTATTTCGGAGGCTGACTGCGAAAACTTTTCTGATATGTCATTCATGCGCAATGGGCATGTTTTAAAAGCTTATTTCCCTTTTGCAAAAGATGGATGGCAATTCAAACACCTGGCAGAAAATGGGCCTTCTGTTCCGGATGGTTCATATAAAGGGCAAAAAGTAACTCCATGGCGGACCACGATCATTTCCCCCAATTTAAATGGCCTTGTGAATTCGGATCTGCTGATGAATGTGTGCCCACCTCCTAAGAAAGGGCGTGACTTTTCCTGGGTAAAACCTGGCAGATGTTTATGGCAATGGTGGAGTATTGGTGCACCACAATTGGAAGACCAAAAAAACTGGTATGATGCCGCTGCTAAGTTAAAATGGGAATACTACCTGGTAGACGATGGCTGGCGTGATTGGAGAAAAGATGGGAAAGATCAGTGGACATTATTAAAAGAAGTGATCGACTATGGTAAAAGCGTGGGGGTACAATCAATAGTATGGGTAGATTCAAAAGAATGCAGGAATGCTATAGAACGCCACAAATACCTGGAAAAGATAAAGGCTATAGGTGCCTCCGGGATAAAAATTGACTTTATCCCTGATGCAACAGCCGATATTATGCAGTGGTATGTAGGAACGATGGAGGATTGCGCCGAATTAAAATTACTCCTGAACTTTCATGGCAGTGTAAAACCTACCGGATTGAGGCGTACTTATCCAAATGATATCACAAGGGAGGCTGTACGTGGTAATGAATACCACATGTCAAGGTATGACCGGGTAATGCCTTTCCAGCAGGATGTTTGCCTACCCTTCACACGACTGATGGCAGGTGCGGCAGATGTTACGCCAGTCATGTTAAATCCCGCAGAATTGACCACCGCAAAATATACATGGGCACATGAATTTGCCCAGGCGATTGTTTATCTTTCGCCGGTAACGCATTTTTGTGACCAGTATAAATTCTATCTTGAAAGCCCCCTGTTTGACCTGTTCCAGACGCTCCCTACTACCTGGGATGAAACCAGGGTACTTCCATGTACCCAAATGGGTGAAGTCGTTGCTTTTGCACGTCGTAAAGGAGATACCTGGTGGATTGGAATAATGAATGGTACGACTGAAAGGGAAATAAAAATACCGCTATCTTTTCTGTCTAAAAAAGCAAAAGCAACCCTTGTTTATGACACCCTAACGAATACAAGCGTTAACAGAGAAACAAAATTCTTATCTCCCAAGGATGTCTTAACTATTAAAATGGCACCTGGTGGAGGGTTTACAGCTAAAATGTAAGTGCTCTTACGGGAAATAGCTTTGCTGATATTACAGGGTATACGATAATAAAAAGCAATAAAGCCTTCAGATGGAAAATCTGAAGGCTTTATTGCTTTCCCATTCATGCCAGCGCATCCTCATTATAATCTCTCTCAATGGCCAAAGAACTCCGCAAACAAACATTTGCAAGCCCACAATAAAAAGTAATATATATTTACACCATGCAGTATCAAACCTATTTAGCTGGTATCGACCTGGATCCTATGATACAATGTTATTGGACCCTGGAAGGTCCTGCAGGTAGCATTCCACAAAAACAGACCATCATACCTGATGGCTGTATGGAAATGATTTTTCATTACGGGGATCTGTATGAGCAATACCTGGAAGATGGCAGCATTATTTTACAACCCCGGTGCTTTGTAATCGGGCAATTAACCCGTCCACTTGAAATAGTGGCAACTGGCAAAACAGGCATTTTTTCAGTTCGTTTCCATCCGGATGGTTTTTCCCCATTTACACAATTGCCTTTATCCGAAATGGAAAACACAGCTATCCCACTTGAAAGACTTTTCGGTAATGATGGGAAAAGTTTAGAAGTGGCAATCCTTACCGCTCCTACTGTATCAGATAGAATCAAAGAGGTAGAACAATTTCTCACCAATAGGCTTGCAACTGCTGAAACGATCGACCACATCACCAGGTCCCTGATAGAGGCGATCCTGCATTCCAATGGACAATTATCTGTAACAGCACTATCCAGAAAAAGTCAGATCAATAGCAGACGGCTTGAGCGCAGGTTCTTATCAGACGTAGGCATGAGCCCCAAACAATTATCCAGGGTAATAAGACTAAATAATATATTTAAAAAACTCATTAGCGGAAAAGAGCCCTCTCTTACAGCCTTAGCCTATGAAGGAAATTATTTTGACCAGTCACATTTTATAAAAGAGTTTAAGCAACTGACGGGCTATACCCCGAAGCAGTATTACAACGATAACCTTAAAATGTCGGCGTTGTTATATGGCAGAAAATGACTTGTCGCTTTTTTACAATTTCCACACTGGCTTTTTTCGCACTTTCGTATAAAATTGAAGTCTATGTTAAGATTATTAATCGCCCTATGTTTTATCGGGCCCATTAACAAAGCCGCCTGGTTGATAGGTACCTGGGAACGTGAGACATCCAAAGGAACTATTTACGAAAGCTGGAAAAGGGAATCATCGAATGAGCTAAGCGGCAAAAGCTATATGCTGAAGGGAAAAGATACATTGATATTTGAAACCATCCGATTAACAGCAGAACAACATCAATTGTATTATATCCCTACTGTAAAAAATCAAAACAATGGACAGCCGGTGCGTTTTGCATTAACAAAAATATCAGATAAACAGCTCGTATTTGAAAATTCTGAACATGATTTTCCACAAATTATCACTTATAGAAAATTGGATGCAGATAGCCTGATAGCTGAAATTTCAGGGATGGTAGACGGACGGCTTCGCAAAGAGATCTTCCCAATGAGAAAAGTGCATTAAGATCTGCTATAATGCCCGTGTTTTTGGTTTGATAGCAGTGCCTATCAAATAGCCACTATCACCACCGTTGTAAAAGGGTCATCAGTATCTACTTCTTCCTCCGAATATTGTTTGTAATCATTGTGGTGTGAAATTTACCTCAAAGGCAATTTAGATAAATGGTAAATTTACTTCCTTTACCAACCGTGCTTTCAACTTTCAATTCTCCCCCCGATGCATTTATAATTTTCCTTGCCAGATATAAACCTACTCCATGTCCTTCCACATGCTGGTTTAGCCTACCATAAATAGTGAATATCTTCCTCAGTCCATCCTTAGTAATACCTATTCCATTATCTTCTACACTGATGACAATATATTTCCCTTCCCGCCTGGTATGAATGTGAATCTTCGGGTCGTCATGCCCTGCAAATTTCATAGCATTAGAAATGAGATTATACAATATACTCCTCAGGTTCCTGTGAGAAAAGGATATCTCTTTTACATCAAGTTGGGTTATTATGGCAGCATGCGTATCTTTTATCTTTTTTTCAAGGCTCCATTCAATATTACTGATCACGTCTCCAATATCAACCCGCTCCACATCCGTCAAATCGTTTTCCATTTTGGCTATCGTGCTAATATTCTTTATCAATAAACTAAACTTCTTAATGGAGGAATTGATAATTTGTATAAAATCCATCAATTCTGAATTCTCATTATCCACCAGGTTCATCAATGCTATACTTGATTCTATATTATTCAGGGGATCTAACAAATCATGTGATGCCATATGAATAAAATGGTCCAGATCTGCATTTATACGTAGCAAACTTTCATTTTTTTCATCCAATTCAATTTTCGCATTTTTCAGCGCGGTAATATCATTAAATGAAATAACTGCACCATTACGCCTGTTTTCTACCTGTTGTATATAAGGTACCAGCATCATTTGGTACCAATGACCGTCGTTGGTTTCAATTTCCCGGGTCACTTCCAGTCCATCTATCAGTACATTCTTTACATCATCTATGATAGTGCTCAGTTTAATATTAGTGGAGATGTGGCTGATTGGTCTTCCGATATCAGCCTCCTGCAGATTGATCAGTTTAACAGCAGCAGGCGAAAACTTCATTAACTCAAGTTGTTCATTCAAAAATATCTGCCCATTGATATTACTTCTGAAATAGTTGTTCAAATCATCATTAATTTCAAGCAACTGTTTATTCTTCAATTGGTAGTCGGCATTTATGGTATGCAGCTCTTCATTGACGGATTGCATTTCTTCATTCGTACTTTGCATTTCTTCATTCGATGAAATGAGTTCTTCGTTGAAGGATTGCATATTTTCATTGTACGCATCAATTCTTTCATAGGCTGCTGAAAGTTTTTCCCTGACCTCTTTCAATTCATGCTCGAGGTTTGATACGTATTTTACATTGTAAGCCTGTTCATTGAACACCTGGTAATCCTTATTAACGTCATATGTGTTTGCATCTTCTTTGAAGATGACTAAATAAGATAGAGGATTTCCCTTTTTTGCCTGCAATGGGCAAATGGTGAGGCTAACGTAAATATTTTCACCATTGACATCGACAGGAATACCTTTAACCCCAATTTTCTTATTTGTAATAGATACCTGACTTATTAATGTATTAAATGCAAGTTCCAGTTGTTCTGGCAGCAACTGCATCAGGTTTGAATTAAAGTTTTGTTGCAGCAGGTATTTGGTAGTATTACCAAATGATTTGACTACCTGGTAGTTGTCGTCTATGCATACCGCCAGGTAATCCAATTCATTCGCCAGCATATCATTTATAGTTTCTGCTACATCATATCCTCTGTTCCTGCCGGCATTTTCACGAATAGGTTCGATTGTAGCCGATCCTAGCGATTCTGGTATTGAAAATGAATCGAAATTAATGATCCGTTTTTCACTGATGTTTTTATATAATCTCCACTTTTTACTGATCACTTCCAGGTGGCTAATAATGGGATTGGGAGTTTCACTCGAACCTAAAAACAGGTAGCCATTGAATTTAATCCCGAAGAGCAGCATTGAAAATACCTTCTTCTGCAAAAAGGGAGTCATGTAGATCAGCAGGTTCCGACAACTGATGAAGTGCATGTTGCAGTAAGGAGGATTTTTCACCAGATCGTGCTGTGCAAATATCACCATTTGGCGTATCAGAGGATTTATCCTGTAGCTTTCATTTTCTTTTAGAAAATACTTCTGCAATCTTTCAGGGGAGATATCCTTTACACTACTCCAATGATAAAGCCCCTTGCCCGCATGTAATAAAGCAGCACTATCAAGATCTGTGGCAAAAAGTTTTACAGGGATATCTTTGTAGGGACCGGTCAACTGCTCTTTGATCAGTATCGCCATTGAATAAACCTCTTCACCTGTAGCACAACCAGCAATCCACATTTTAAGTTCCTCGCCGGGATTAAGCCTTGAAAGCAAATCTGGCAGAATATTTTTTTCAATTATTTCAAAGGCTTCCGCATCTCTGAAAAAAGATGTAACGCTGATAAGAAAATCTTTTGCCAGGGTCACTACCTCAGCAGGGCTTGTACGCAAAAATTCATAATAATCCTCCAGTGTAATAAAATTAGCGTATGCAGCTCTTCTCTTGGTGCGGCGAAGGAGGGTAGATAGTTTGTAATCTGAAAAATCAAGCGGCAATTGATTCTTTATATAATCTATAATTGTCACAATGGTATTTTCATTTTCCTGAATGCCTACTTCCAGTTCCCGCTGGTGCAATACGTAATCTTCGATCACTTCGGGCATAGCAGGAGGTTCTAATACAAAATCAACCATTCCGGTGGCGATTGCATTTGAAGGCATGCCGGGAAATCTGGACGTTAATGGTTCTCTGGCAATCACCAGGCCACCAGCCCGCTTTATTGCGATAATGCCATCTGTACCATCTGCACCTAATCCTGAGAGTACAACGGCAACCGCTCTTTTGCCATGACTGGCAGCAAGAGAATTAAAGAAAATATTGATTGTGAGATGAGGCGGCTTTTCATTTTCCTTGCCCGTTAAGTATAACCGGGTATTCCAAATGGTCATGAACTTATCATTGGGAATCAGGTAAACATGATTGGCCTGGATGTCCATCCCGTTTTCAGCTTCCTGCACCAACAATTTGCTATGCCTGACAAGTAACTCCACCATCCTGCTCTTAAAATCCGTTGAAAGGTGTTGGACAATTATATACGCAACACCGTCCAATGGAGTATTATCAAAGATTGTGTTAATCTCCTCTATACCACCGGCAGAAGCACCAATGGCAATAATATGATGGGGTTCTATTGTAACCATTGAAATATCTTTTAACGTGTAACCAGATGTAATGGAGATTTAGAAAGCTGAGCGGTTGTAACCTAAGGTAGGATTATATTCCGAAAAGCTATTCCGCAAGTAAAATTCCACGGGCATAAGCTGTTGTTGCTACTTCTAATGTCTTAAAAAGTAAATATCATTACTGCAAAAAAAAGCCGACCTTTAGAGAGATTGTCAACCCTAGGGTTCCTCCTCTTTCAATATCTTATTCAAATTTATCATATGAGCGTCACAAAGATAAATATAGTCCGGTTCGCATCAAAAGGAAACAGCAGTTTTATTGATACGGTAACAGCTAAAGTGCAGGATTATTTTCAAAGTACAAAGACCTCTCCATATGCCAATGGCGGTATGTGGAGAAAGACAATAATCATGATATTGTGTTATACTATTCCCTATTTATTGATAATCAGTAGTGTTGGAGCTAATAGTCTGTTGCTGTTCTGGGCATTCTGGTTACTGATGGGTTTTGGTATAGTGGGAATTGGGACTTCTGTTATGCACGATGCGAATCACGGTGCATATTCTCCTAATAAGAAAGTTAATGCTTTTTTGGGACATATGCTCGAAGTAATTGGTGGATATAGCGTCAATTGGAAGATCCAGCATAATTTACTGCATCATACTTATACAAATATAGAAGGGCTTGATGAGGATATTGATAGTATTGTACTTTTACGTCTCTCTCCCAGACAGCAGTGGTATTGGTTTCATCGTTACCAACACCTGTATGCCTGGTTCTTTTATATGCTAATGACCTTGTATTGGATGACGGCAAAAGACTATCTGCAGGTAATTCGTTATAAAAAGCGGGATCTGCTTGTCAAACAAAAAATATCTTTAAGGAGGGCTATTTTTCATATTACCTGGTACAAAATGTTTTATTACAGCTATGTATTAGTGTTACCAATTCTATTCTCTGGTCAGGCATGGTATTTTGTGCTGGCGGGGTTTGTAATTATGCATTTTACGGCTGGTTTTATGCTGGCATGTATTTTTCAGCCAGCTCATGTTATGCCAGATTCTACGTTTCCGGAACCGATTGTTGAAGGTAGCAAACGACATATTAAAGATACCTGGGCCGTTCACGAACTCGCTAGTTCCACGAATTTTGCACCACGCAGCAGGGTGTTGTCCTGGTTTATAGGAGGTCTCAATTTTCAGATTGAACACCATTTGTTTTCGAATATATGTCATGTTCATTACCGGAAACTGGCACCTATTGTAAAACAGACGGCGGAGGAATTTGGATTACCTTATCACGTAAAGCGGACTTTCCTGATAGCGTTGATTGAGCATGGAAGGATGTTGAAAATACTGGGCAAAAATCAGTTAGCCTAACATCGTTTCAGCGTGTTCTCTAACACATTTAAGATATAAGCCTTCAGGTCGAAAGATCGGGGGCTTTTTTGTTTAAGATTATGCTGGTTGATAGAAACGTTTTTTTAACCACATCGCTACCCGTACCAATATAATCAAAGCAGGAACTTCTACCAATGGCCCAATTACACCTGCAAATGCCTGTCCTGAATTAATCCCAAACACTCCAATGGATACTGCTATCGCCAGTTCAAAATTATTGCCCGATGCGGTGAACGCAATGGCAAATGGCGGGCCTCGTACCAGTCAATGATATAATATCTATCTTTGTAACGGCTATTTTACAATCGAATAGAGACGTATGAAGAAAATAGGATTTTTATCGTTCGGACATTGGTCCAATCATCCCGCCTATCAGACCCGTACGGCAAGTGATACCTTACTTCAATCTATTGATTTGGCGGTCGCTGCCGAAGAAATCGGTTTAGATGGCGCATATTTTCGGGTACATCATTTTGCAGCTCAGTTAGCATCCCCATTTCCTTTGCTCTCTGCTATCGGCGCTAAAACAAGCAAGATAGAGATTGGAACGGGTGTTATTGACATGCGTTATGAAAATCCCCTGTATATGGTGGAAGACGCCGGAGCGGCCGACTTGATTTCGGGAGGGCGATTACAACTGGGAATCAGCAGAGGGTCGCCGGAACAGGTGATCGATGGGTGGCGTTATTTTGGGTATGAACCAGCTGAAGGAGAAACGGATGCAGAAATGGGCCGCAGGAAAGCGTTACAATTTCTGGATCAGCTTAAAGGCGTTGGATTTGCACAGCCCAATCCCTACCCAATGTTTCCTAATCCTCCAGGGTTATTAAGATTGGAACCCCACTCTGAAGGATTGCGGGATCGCATCTGGTGGGGAGCAGCTTCTAATGCTACCGCTGTTTGGGCAGCTGAAAATGGCATGTTCCTGCAAAGTTCTACTTTGAAATTGGATGAAAGTGGGAAGCCATTCCATGTACAACAGGCAGAACAGATCAGGTTGTACAAAGAAGCGTGGAAGAAAGCCGGGCATCAACGTGAAGCAAGGGTTTCGGTGAGCCGGTCTATTTTTGCACTGATGAATGATCAGGATAGGTATTTCTTTGGGCGGGATAGTAATGGAGCTGACAAAATTGGAATGATCGAAAGTGACAAACGCGCTATTTTTGGAAGGAGCTATGCAGGAGAACCGGATCAGCTGATTAAGCAGCTGGTGCAGGATGAAGCTATACAGGAGGCGGATACGGTGCTATTGACAATACCTAATACGTTGGGAATTGAGTATAATGTGCATATCCTGTCGTCGATTTTAGAGCATGTAGCACCGGGGTTAGGATGGAGGTAAGAGCTTCCTGGGGAAAACTGGTAACGACATGGAAGATGAGGGATAATAATTGGTGAAAAGTGAAGAGATTATTCCAGCAGGTCTGCAAGAGAAAAGGGACAAATTATCATTCGATAATTTGTCCCAACCTAATCGGAATTATAATATCTATATTATGAATTTTACCTGCATCATATTACAAAAGGCAGCAATTGGAACCTAAATCTGAAATGATTAATCTAATAAATTCAATCTTATCAAACTCTCCGCTGTTGCCAATACCGCATCTTCTGTAGAACGAGGTGACCAACCCAACATTCGGATGGCTTTCTCACTCGTCACATTCATCACCCTCCCTAATAATGGTATAATCGATTTCAACTTCGGATCTTTGAACGCTGCGATCCGCAGCAATATATTGGGTAATTCTTTAGCGTGTACTTTACTAGCAGCTTCGCCCAAATGTTGTTTCAGAATTTTTGCAACTTCTACTGACCAGATACTTTCACCTGCAGTCGCAATAAATCGTTGCCCTTTTGCATCAGGATGCGTCATTGCACGAAGATGAAGATCAGCTACATCACGTACATCTACTAACCCGGAATTGATCTTTGGACACCCCGGCGCTTTACCTGTTAAAAGATTTTTAATCAGGTGAATGGAATGTGAATAATCAGCTCCCAGTACAGGGCCTAAAACACCGACAGGGTTAACTGCTGACAGTTCCAGCCCATTGCCTTCTTTTTTTATAAATTCCCAGGCGGCCAGTTCTGCCAGGGTCTTTGATTTTTGATAGGCAGGTGCTTTACCTGAAATATTGGTCCAGGTTGTTTCGTCAAATGGTGCTGCCTGATTAGGATGTCCATATACCACAGCACCGATAGCAGAGGTCAATACTACACGTTTTACACCAGCATCTCTGGATGCGCGAAGTACACGAAGTACGCCTTCCCGTGCAGGAATGATCATTTCATCTTCGTGTTTATAATTGACAATCGGAGTAGGTGAAGCTACATGCAGCACATAGGTACATCCGCTTACAGCTTTATCCCAGTTAGCATCTGCAGATAGGTCTGCCACTATAAATGTTAAACGATCCCCGGCCTCTATACCGCCTTCTTTGAGCATAGCTCTTACCTCTGCCTCCCGGTTTAGAGAACGAAGCGTCGCCCGTACACGATAGCCTGCCTGTAATAATTGTAAAATACAATGGACGGCTATAAAACCCGCGCCGCCAGTCACCAGGACTGTTTTATCAATATTTGTATTCATCTCAATAATTTGATGAATCAAATCTCGGTGTAAAACAGATTAGGAGGTTTGTTGAAAAGGCGTGTTTGGTTTGATTAAAAGTCAGGTATTTTTAAGCAGGCGTTTTTAAAACCCTTCCTGCCTCATCTGCTGAATCCCATCTTCAGTTGAAGGAATTAATTTTTCTCTTACATTTTTCGCCGCGTCTGCCTGCACTTCTTCTATTAACGGACGTAGATTCTTATTATAATCCTGAAATGCCAATAAGTAATCCCCATTGTGTGCCAGCAGTGCATCAGCCAGTGCAGCGGCACCATCCATTGCCAATGAACCTCCTCTACCTGCAGCTGGCGAAGCACAATAAGCCGCATCACCCACTAAAGCAACCCTGCCTTTTGTCCAGGAAGGCATTTTGATCTGACAAAATTTATCGAAGTAGAAGTTTTCTGCATCGGCAACTTCTTTTAATAATCCGTTAGTTCTCCATCCCTGTTCTTTGAACTGCTCCAATATGATCTTTCTTTGTTGACCTACATCGCGATAATCGTATGGTATTTCCTGATCCGATAGAAAGCAAAATACAATATCGGTTTTATGCTTGTATGCATTCAACATATAAACCTTGCCAGGAACATTAAAGAATTGAATGGTATTTTGCTCCACCAGCAATTTATCCACGATGGAGATTGAAAAATATGCACCGAGAAAATGTGAAAATTCACTTTCATCACCAAACCATATTTTCCTTATCCCTGAATGCGTGCCATCACAACCAAATACAAGGTCAAACGCTTTTTTCGAACCATCTTTAAAAGTTGCTATTATATTATCGGCGGTTTCATCTAACGCGGTAATGCTGTTATTAAAAACAAATGCTACTTCACCTTTTAATTGCTCTAATAAAATCCGGACTAATTCGCTTCTTTCAATTTCGATTTCTTCACCCTTCCGCTCTACCGCAATGGAGCCGACTGTGGCATCATTCGTATCTTTGAATACGATGGTTTCCAGATTCAATGCACTTGATTTTAACTGCTCATAGATTCCCATCCGCTTCACCACATCAATCGTGGAACCTTGCAGATCTACTGCCGTACCACCCATTCTGGGTCCCGGAGCAACTTCCACTACCGATACTTTGTAACCTGCTCTATTCATCCAATAAGCTATTGAAAGCCCTGCTATGCTTGCGCCCGAGACGAGTACTTCTTTTTGCAATTTATTTCGTTTTTGTTGGTACAAAGTAAAGGCCCTTCATGCAGGAAAATAAGATCTGAAAAAAGTAACTATTGGACTAATCGAGGTTTTTGTTCCGGAATGCCAAAGGCGTTTTTCGGAGCATTTTGGTAAATAATCTTGAAAAATAGGGATAATCATCATAGCCTAATTCTGTGGCTATTTCTTTTACTGTCTTACCAGAATGCATGAGCAAACGCTTTGCTTCTAATATTACACGTTGCTGTATTAGATTGGAAACAGAATATCCTGTTGTGTTTTTGACACATTCATTCAGGTAAGGGATTGATATATTTAGTTGCTGTGCGTAGTCTGCCGGGCGTTTGGCAATGGTATAATTACGTTCTAATATTTTTTTGAAGCTTTTGGTGACGGTTTCAAATCGCGTCAGTTTTTGTGTGTATTGTGTTTGCGCCAGGTATTCCGAAATCACTAATGCGACCAATGCATTGCAGCTATCTTTCAGGAGGGGGTGATATAGCCTGTCGTTCTGACGTTCAAAGTAACGGATGCTCAATGATACGGCATCTGCAATAAGGGAGAATGTTTCTTTCTTTAATAAGAGAGGTTTTGCCGGTGTGATCTCTTCTAATAGTTGCAGGTATTCAGGATGCAGGTTTTCATTATTGAGGGACCAGACACTAACAGTTACATTTTTAAAGGACAATATACGATGTACCTGATTAGGATGTATATAAAGGATTTGCAATGGCCTGATGTTATATTGCTGAAAATCTATCTCCACTGTAACACTGCCTTTTTCAAGCAGAAAAAACGAATGTCCATCCTCCCTGTGTGGCCTTCCAGCCTCTTCCTTTTCCGGAGTACTTAACTCCTTCACAGCGAGTCGTTCAACAGCTATGCCTGAACCAAACTGGTTCGCCATCGGATTGACCGGAATGGATTTTCTTTTTTTCACCTTACAAATATAATTTTTTGGCTACAAAGTGCCTCGATAGGGCTACAAGTGGAAAGCACCATATCCCGATCTTTGATCTACAATTAAAACATACATATTATGGCAGGTAAAATATGGTTTATTACAGGAACCTCAAGAGGGTTTGGACGGGTTTGGACAGAAGCTGCACTTGAGCGGGGCGATAAGGTGGTAGCTACTGCACGCAAGCTGGCCAGCATTGACGACTTTAATACTAAGTATGGTGAAAATGTGCTGACACTGGAAATGGATGTGACGAACGAGGAACAGGTGAAAGCGGCTGTGGCAAAAGCACATGCCCACTTTGGCAGATTGGATATCGTACTGAATAATGCAGGTTATTCTCTTGTGGGCACTATTGAAGAGGCTAGTGCTGATGATGTACGGGCACTGTACGAAACGAATGTATTAGGTCCCCTTGCTGTGATTAAGGCCGCGCTGCCTTTTCTGAGAAAACAAGGTAGCGGTCATATTATTGGCGTATCCAGTAACCTGGGGCATATTGTATTGCCGGTAATTGGCTACTATTGTTCTTCTAAATGGGCATTTGAAGCGATTCATGAAAGCCTGGCAGCCGAGGTAAAACCTTTCGGTATTAAAGTGACGATCATCGAACCAGGGGCCTATGCTACAGAATTCGGGACACAGGAGTCGCTGAAATTTGCTGCAGGACTTGACATTTATGCAGATTTCAAACAGCAGTTTTTTGCACGGCTCACTTCGTTTGAAAGAGGCAATCCATCTGCTACACCTCCTTCCCTCTTTAAAATGGTAGATGCAGACAATCCACCATTGCGCTTTAATTTGGGTAGTCATAACCTGGAAGGCCTGCGTGCAGCGTATGCTGAGCGTATAGCAACCTGGGAAGCCTGGGACGAGGTTTCCCGTGCAGCACAGGGAGAATCAAAATAATATAATTGAGAATGATAACCGATCTTTATATCGGTTATCATTCTTTAATGTGCATAAACATGAAAAAAGAAGAAAATCTTCCTTATAAAATGGGATCTCTTTCTGAGATGCACCGCATACTTGGGTTACCGAATCCCAGGCATCCATTGGTGAGTTTGCTCAATGGACCGACTACCCAAATAGAGAATATGCCTGCGGGACCTCATGTGCTCACGTACTATAAAATATCCTATAAACCGAGGCTTAGCGGAAAGATACGGTACGGCCAGAGCTACTATGATTTTGATGAGGGTGGTTTGCTATTCGCTTCCCCGGGTCAGATCATTGGTGAAAATTCCAACCATCCTGCGATCTGTTCTGCGTATGTGCTGCTGATACATCCGGACTTTCTACTGAATTACCCTATTGCCAAAAAGATCAGGCAATATGGGTATTTTTCTTATTCCACCAATGAGGCACTGCATCTTTCAGAAGAGGAAAAGAATACCATCATTTCCATTTTTCAGATGATTGATACGGAACTCAATAGCCGGATCGATGATTTTAGCCAGGATGTGATCATCTCTCATATTGAGTTATTGCTGAACTATGCTAACCGGTTTTATAAGCGCCAGTTTTTGACGCGCAAGGTCATGCACTACGATCTGTTGCAACGCGTGGAAGACCTCTTTGATGATTATTTTAAACATGATTATCCATCATCCAAAGGATTGCCCTCTGTTCAATACCTGGCAGAACAACTGAACCTTTCCCCCAGTTACCTGAGCGATATGCTTCGGTCCCTCACTGGCCAGAATGCGCAGCAGCTAATACAGGCACGGCTATTTGAAAAAGCAAAGGAGTTGTTGTCGACCACTACCCTATCTGCGTCTGAAATAGCTTTTCAGCTTGGGTTTGAGCACTCTCAATCTTTCAGCAAATTTTTTAAAGTAAAGGCAAAAGTGACTCCTTTGCAGTTCAGACAATCATTTAATTAGTCTATTTTTTAAAAAAATTTGGCAGAGATATTTATTTTCTTAAATTTGCACCCTCATTGCGAGGTAGAGCAGAGGTAGCTCGTCGGGCTCATAACCCGAAGGTCAGTGGTTCGAATCCGCTCCTCGCTACAAAGTAAGTCCCGGTGATGCCGGGATTTTTCTATTTTATACTCCTGAGTAGCGATTCTATTTCCAATTCTCCTGCTACTGTTTGTGCTCCATTTTCCATCGCCTTTTTCATGATCTCTGCGGTTCGCGGCGTGAATGCCAATGCAGCCCACCCATCATTCTCTGCTTTAAAGCCTGCTGCCAATACTTTCTTTGTTGTGGAAATGATTCCTTCTTCTAAGGCAGCTATGTTTTGTGCCAGCTGGTCTACGAAGGCGTCAATTTCGGCATCAGGCAGGGCACGGTTGATCCAACCATATTGCGCAGCGGTAGCGGCGTCGAAAAGATCAGCACCTAACATAATTTCCAATGCACGGCCACGGGTCATTTTTGCAGGAAGGTATTGGGTAGCGCCACCACCGGGGATAATGCCCATCAATGCTTCGCATTGTGCAAGCTTTCCTTTTTCTAAAGAAGCAAAACTCATATCTGCTGCGGTAACAAATTCAGCGCCACCACCACGGGCAATACCTTTTAGTTTTACGATAGTGACCTGCGGCAAGTTTCTCAGCATTTCGCCAACTGCCTGAAATATATTTAATCCTTCGGGCGCTGTTTGCAGTAATTCATTCAATACATCCTGTTCATCGAGAATATTGATATCTACGTGGGCAATGAAGAAATCGGGGTTCGCACTGTCAAAGACGATTACTTTTACATCATTGGATAATCCATGGAGGACTTCCTTTAAAGATTTCATCAATGAACCACTCAGTACATTCACAGGTGGATTATTGAAAGTAATATTTGCGACTCCGTTTTTTATGTGCAGATGTAATAACTTTGTTGTCATTTCAGAAAAGTTTTAGCAAATGTAATTGCAGTATTGACTGAGATTAAAACTGCTATTGTAAACTATAGCAATATGGAAAAGAAAAAACCGTACATCTGTACAATAAAGGATGAGAAGGAAATCAGGTATGCGCAGGATGCACTCTATGTGTTGAGTGGAAAGTGGCGAATACCTGTTGTATTAGCGTTGCATAATGGTTTGCGCAGGTATAGAGAGATTGCGCAAAGTATTCCGGGGATCACTTTTGCCATGCTGTCAAAAGAATTGCAGATGATGGAATTGAATAACCTGGTTGAAAGAAGAGAAGATCCAGATTTTCCCAGGAACGTAGAATACAGGCTGACCGCCTATTGCGAGTCATTGTACCCGATTGTGGAAAGTTTGATCCACTGGGGAAGAGAACATCGTAAAGTGATTAGTACTTCCTCAACTTGTAACTGATGTTTCCACAAAATGTGACTGGCGACAGTGCGCCATTGCACAAAATACAATTATCTGATTATTACTAATTTGGATAGTTTCTCATCCAATTAAAAACCTGTTTGTACCGTGGAATTTCACATGTGATTTATCTAATATGCAAAAGATAGCTTTTGCAACAGGCCATTGACTATCAATCATCTTCATTTTTTGCCAGCTCATACGGCATACTTATTGGCTAATTCCTCAATGCGTTTTTTTCCCATATATTTCTATTTGTAAATATTAATCAGAACTATGCTACATCAACTTGCAAATATAGCAGACCATGAGCTCATGGCCAGAGCAAGAAAACTGAAAGATGAGGAAGCAGCAGGAATTTTACTTGAGAGATATAGCCATTTACTGGCGGCGGTTTCCTTGCCTTCTTTAAACAATTACGATAATACCCCTGATGAATTTTTCCCTTCTCTTTTAAAACGGCTATTTAAAAGTTTGCATACGCAGACGATTCCTAAAATAGGAGAATGGATGCAGTTTTTTATTAAGTCACAGGGAAACAGAGAGGCAAGGAATACGTATTATTTTCCGACTTCTGCATCCAGCGATATCACACGGTTGGAGAATAAAGTGGAGAAGGCGAATAGCCATCTGATGCAAAGGAAGGAGTTGTCTTTGTATATGAAAGCAGCGTTTGATGAGTTGGAATCATCACATAGGGAGATGTTGAAGGAGTTTTATTTTGATCAGAAGACGTTTGCAGAGATAGCGGCAGAGAGGGAGTATACAATGGATAAGATCAGGAAACTGATCAGGAGAGCGAAACAGGAATTGGCGTTAATTATTTTGGAAAAGTTGGAATATGCGAAGGTGAGGCCGATAGAATATGTGAATGTAGAAGAGGATGTGAAAAATGCAGACGAGCATGAAAAGACGAAAGTGGTGAAGCGGAATAAGAAGGTGAAGATGATAGCCGAAAATGGGAAGATGGAAGTTGTAAAGATCGAAGAAGATGTGAAAGTAGCATACGCGAAACCTGTGAAGAGTGCAAAGCGTGGATATGCGAAAGCCGCAAAGCAAAAGCAGGACGCGCAACAACCAGCGAACGTAGAAGAATTAGTAACAACTTTAGAACAACCAAAACCTATCAAACAGGAACCAGCTTTAATGCTGATCGTTGAAAATCCCGAAACACAAGACTATGCAAAATTTAGACAACAAGGACAAGATATTAAAGATCTTCAGCAGGGTTCGTTGTTTTAGTAAAGACCAGCTCCCCCGCTATGTAGATGGCCGTTTAACCCACATGGAAAAACACCTTCTCGAACAACACCTTGTCAATTGTGAACTATGCAGTGATGCGGTAGAGATTCTCCAAAAACCAAAATACCACGCGCAATACCAGGCTATGAGTCTGAAAGTTCAGGAACTCATTCGTAGTAGTAGTGATATTGCACCTGTGTTTGAAGTAGAACGTTATCAAAAGAAGATTGAAACGCAGGAAAGATTCCTTACTTATTTTTGGAGTGTAGTGGCAGCAGCGATCGTAACCGGCATTGTTTTTCTGGCTGCTCAACAGGTAAAACATGAAAAAATTCATCCGGCTATTGCGAAAGCCGAACCTGTGGCTGCTTCTATTGGAGTAGCGCAAACGGATGCCGGAACGTCACTTACAGATATCGGCACAGCGCATACTGATGTGGTGACCAGTGATGATAGTATTACTGCAGCGCCACCACCGGTTATAGCTGAAGCCGGATCGGATCAATCTCTTTATAGAACTGCCATGGCTTATTATTTCAAAGGAAACCTGGATGAAGCCATGCCAATATTTACAAAATTAATGACAGACACCGCCACCAGCTATGGAGAATTAGCGAGATATCAGCTGGCCATGTGTTTCAAATATAAAAAACAGAAAGCCCAGGCAAGACAACTATTTAAAGATCTGGTGAAGACGGACGGGCGAATGAAAAAGCGTGCACAGTTGGCATTGAATAACCTGTAAATATATGGAGGCTGCCTCAAAAGTAATGTTGACTTTTGAGGCAGTCTCCCCTTTGTATTATCTAAGAATACCCCTAACCAAGAATCGGCTGGAATAATTATAAGGAGCGATTCTTTGAAAACGTAAAAGGGATCAATGTTTTGAAGCTCCGTCTCAGTGCAGGTTCCACGGGGAACCAAGGCATAGATGCTTACCAATCGCTGGCCAGGATTACCTATTACCCCTATAATTTCCCAGGAACGGTGGTGCCAGGTTGTGCCCGGGTACGGCATCCACAAAAACCTAACCTGGGGAAAAACCTTCCAGGTCAATGGAGCACTGGATGTATAACAGGCTTCGCAGTGCGTAGATATATTTATTAAAACCGAAATGCCCGTGGAGTTCTGCGGGCTTTTCCTATTTTTGACCCTATGTCACAGGAATTAGATAAGCGACCAGGGGAACTCAGTATCAAAAAATCCAGCCTCAGCAAAGAGCAAAAGACCTTTAATAAACTGATTCAGCAAATTGCCACACTCCGGCAGGAGTTGGCGGAGCTGACGGCTGTACTGGATAAGCAACGCCAGCATTATATCAAATTTATCTACCCATTCATACAACAGCTGACTGATTTGCGGGGCCAACTGGCGGTGTTGATGAATGGGTTTATGACTATTTCCAAAGGCTTGTCTGACCATGAAAAAGAAGACCTGCGGTTGTTGATCCTGCAATTATTAAACGACATCTTCAGGTATCAGCAGGCGGAGCCGGAGGGGGAATTGCTGGATATATTCAATGCCTTGTCAGAGACCTCCTACCATGATATCAATGAAGCGTATCTGACTAAACTGAGAGCTGCGGCGGCGAGTGATGAGACTTTGCCGGCACCTGTCAGTGCGACAAAACGGGAACGTTATAAAGAAGAAAAGGAACGGCTGCTGGATGCATTGCGCAGGAAGAATATTCAACAATTGTACAGGCAACTGGCTAAGTTTTTTCATCCTGATCTGGAACAGGATCCGACAAAGATACAATTGAAAGAAGAGTTGATGAAGCAACTGGTGATAGCGAAAGAGAAGGAAGACCTGCTGACCATGTTACAACTGGAGATTCAGTGGATTGAGCAGGAAGACAGACATCCTGATTCGCTGACGAATGATAAGTTACACCTGTATAATACCACGCTGAAAGAACAGGTGAAAGATTTGCAGGAGCAGATCAATTCGCTTTTCAATCATCCTAAATATGAGTTTTTGCAAGGGTTTGCAAAAACGCCGCAAAGTGCGAGGTTCATTGATTGGAAGAGTGAGAAGAATAACCTGGATCATCTGCTGTATGGGTTTAGAGATATTATCAGCGGATTATCGCAGGATACGAAGAGTGCATTGAAGGTGCTGAAAAGTGTTTTAAAGCATAATACCTGATGAAGTATCTATTTTTTATCCTTATTACCTGTTTATTATTTTCCTGCCATCAAAAAAAGGATCCGGAGATGGACTCGCAGGCTGGTTATTTTAATGCTGTTGCTAAGAATGATATTCCATTGCCGCCACCTGCGTATGGAGATTGGTTATATAAACATAAAGAAAAGGGACAAAATCTCGAAGCTTATCAGGCCACTAAACCGGTAACTGATAAGCCGGTTTCCCACCAGCGAAACATCAAGGCCATTAACAGACAATGACTTAACTACCTGATAGCGACTCTGATCAGCACTCTCATTTACGAAAAAGAGGAAATGACTGACTGGACCTATTATCAGCTTTACCATACAAATATTCTGTTTCACCCCGATTATAGATATTCTCTCTGGAATTTTTATTTTCTTTACTGATATAATAATTTACTACCATGAGAATGTTCGTAATCGCCCTATTAGTACTCTGTTGTAGCTGCAGAAAATCGACCACTACTCCAGTTACAAACACTGATGATGATCTGACTGGACCAGTATCACGCCCCAGCAGTGGGTATGGTGCAGATGGCAGTTATACGGTGGACAGTGTAAGCTTTGATAGTCCTACCTATACTGATAAGAAAGTCACCATATTCTACCCAAAAGAAGCGACGGGGCCAGTGCCTGTTATTTTTTATTCACATCCTTATGGAGGTGAAGAGGTGTCTTATAATATAGGCTTGTACAATTTTATTGCAAAGAAAGGTTATGCAGTGGTGTTTGCACCTTATCCTACCACAGGTGTAACGGTAGATTCAAGGTATAATACTTTGTGGCAGAGTTTTCTGAAGGCGGTGAATGACTATCCCAATATTATTGACACTAAGAAGGTGGGATTTATGGGGCATTCTTTTGGTGGTGGTGCTTCTTATGCATTGGCATATAAAGGATTTGTAGACAATGGATGGGGTGAAAACGGCCGGTTTATTTTTACCATGGCTCAGTGGTATTCTTATAATATTACCGATACACAATTGCAAAGTTTTCCTTCCAATACGAAATTGATTTCAGAAGTATATAATGATGATGTGACGAATGATCACAGGATGTCGATAGATATGTTTAAGCATATCAATATTACGGATGCGGAGAAGGATTATATTTTAGTGAAGCAAAGTGTGGTAGATGGATATACTTATACTGCTGCCCATGATTTGCCGAATACAAGAACTGCTTATGATGCCTATGATTATTATGTGGTGTATAGATTGTTGGACGCGATGATAGATTATAGCTTTAATGGAAATGCGAATGCGAAGAATACGGCATTAGGCAATGGATCATCTGCACAGGCGACCCTCCCACAGGGCATGACGGCGCTGGAAGTAACGGATAGTCCGGTGGCGGGGTTTGCGCAGAGTAAGTATTTATTCCCGTGCGGATCAAGCGATAATCCAAGGATTTCAAATTGTGAATAAAAAACAAATTCCTGTTGCTGCCTGTAGCAGCAACAGGAAACGAGTACCTGCGGTGGCTTTCTTAATGCAATAATCTGATCATGACTTCGGCCGCTACCCGGCCTTTCATCTTTAGTTGATCCCTGCTGGTGTTATCTCCCACTTCATACGTCAATGCTTCTGCCCCCAACTCGCGGGAGAGCCAGCTTTTGGAAACATTCCCCCCATTACCACTAGGCTTTACCCTGGCTTTGAACCCGGGTATCGCCTGCTGGAATTCCTTTAACCACTGAAGGGTAAACCCCGGCCTGTTCGTATGCACTGAATCTTCATTGATGTAAAATACATCCCTGTATGTAGAATGAAAGTCAAGACCGAAATACACCTTCGCCTCCTGTACAGCAATGGTCTTTTCCAGGTAGTCTTTTACCGCTTTCGTTTCAGGTTGTCTGAATTTATCCCAGTCACGATTCAGGTCCACACCACCCAGGTTATGCCGCCAGTCTCCTTCGTCCACCCCATCCGGATTTAACATAGGCATGATCAGGATCTCATATTGCTGACGAAAGCGAATCGCTTCCGGCGTATTGGCAGTTACCACCCGAACGAATTCCTGCATAGCAAAATAACCGGTTACCTCCGGCGGATGCTGACGGCTTAATACAACTATAAGTTTTTTGCCATCACTCCCTGTTGTGTGCAGGGCCACGATTGGTTTGTGCAGAATGCTGTAACCAATAGTTTCGTGTTGCACATTGGGCAGACTATCTATCCAGTTGTACACCGCAACAGAAGGAATCACTTCCTGTGCTGCCACTATAAGTGAATCGGGAGATGTCAATAACGTGAACCATGCTTTTGTACTGTCTGCCGAAAGACGTACCTGTGTCGTATCTATCCATTGCCGGCCATCGTTGCTGATTTTAGGATCATAGCGATGTTGCTCTTTATCATAATCTAAACAGAGATGTATGCGACCAGGCCGGTCTGTCCATACACTGAATGCATACCAGGGACTTGGATTGATGGGTGCATTTTCAGGAAGAATGGTAATCTTAAACGTACTATCATCTACCTGCCTGATGTCATTCGCCCGGGCACCAGGAAAACGGTTGCTGAAGTGTACGCCCCCTTCAAAATCATACTCCTTTCTCACCTGCATCTTTACCTTCAAGGAGGAGGATGTTACCTGCTGTGTACCCTTACAGGCACACAACAGGAATAGCATATAAAATAGTCTTTTCATTTTCTTTACAACGGGTTTTGCTCCATCAATGGATTCGCATTCATTTCATCATCAGGTATCAGGAACTGCCAGCGTTTGTCACCTGCATCGACTGACAATATATTGGCCAGTGCAGACGTGTGATTACTGTTCGTTCTGTCCAGCGCACTATTGGTACGTTTCAGATCCAGGAACCGGAAACCTTCTGCCCACAATTCTACCCTGCGCTGTACCATAATCTCATCTAACAATGCCGTGCCTGTACTGGTAGTTAACTGGTATTGCGGATCCCTGTTTACTGCTAAGGTATACAATGCTGCTGCTGCTTCCGCATCATGCCCACCTTCTCTTGCCAATGCCTCTGCTGCTATGAGGTACATTTCTGCTGCACGCATGTAAGGAATAGCACCTGCTGTAGAGTTGATATCGGCTACGAGATATTTACGATGCATATATGCTTTGCGAACCCCATTGTTCACAATCGGAAAGGCTGTATTCTTACCTGTAGAATCCCAGAGTCCTTTACGAACATCGGTGGCTGTGATCTTTGCATATAACAGTTTATTGATGGCTTTCGGATTGTTTTTGGTGTGTGAGGAGCTGTAAAAGTTAGCCGACATATAAGTATAGAATGTGCCATAAGTATATAGCTGATCTGCCAGCTGATTGATACCCCACATCCATTCATCGTTAGAGATATCGGTGAAGCCTGCCATGTAAACGGTATTCGTCTTCAGCGGGAAGCCATTCAGTGCCTTCATCGCATAACTGGCTGCTGTTGCATAGTCCTGCATGGTGAGTGCCACTCTTGCCTTCAGTCCTTCGGCTACATTCAGATTAAAGTGTGTTTTAACTGTACGTGCTGCTGCATCGCCGAATAAGGTGATAGCTGCATCCAGGTCGGCATTGATCTGTGTATACACTTCTTCTACAGTGTTACGGGCATGGGCATCCGTGTTGCTCGTGGTCATGATGGGTACGCCTAACTGTGTATTTTCCTTACCTGCATCATACCGCTCCCCGAATAACTGTACCAGGTAAAAATGCCCCCATGCACGCAGGCTCAGGGCTTCTGCCTTAATGCGGTTCTTTTCACTCGTCTCTCCTTCTACGGCATCGATGTTGTTGATAATACTGTTTGCATTGGAGATGATGATATAATAAAAGCGATAGGCAAAGTATGTCAATGCACTGGAGGCGTCGCGATGACTGTTCCATTTATACGCTTCCCTGAAATAAGAGGTACCTGCTGCCGTATGTACCACATCGTCTCCCATCCAGTCGATATTGATCATCATGGCACCCTGCCCGTCTTCTGACTGGCCTGCGTACTGTATATACAGTGCACGATATATACCATTCAATGCCTCTTCTGCATTGCTGATATTGCTGAACACCACCTGATCGGAGATGGCATCTGTAGGTGAGGTATTCAACTCTTTTTTACAGGAAAAAAGGGTGATGGCTGCTATTATGAAGATGTACTTTTTCATGTGCCGGAAAAATTAGAGTGAGAAATTAGCACCGATTGAAATGATGCGTGCCGGTGAATAAGTAGAGGTAGATGAGATCACACCTGTAAATGCTTTAGATGGATCCATCCCTTTCATAGAGGTGAGCATAAACAGGTTCTCGCCTGACACATAGAACTGTGCACTGCGCACGCCTATTCTTGACAGCAGCTGCTTAGGCACCATGTACCCCAGCGTAGCTGATTTTAAGCTCAGGTAAGATCCACTCATCAGCCAGCGGTCACTGTTCGATGCATTGAATGCACTGCCCTGGCTATTGTCCATACGCGGTACATCGGTGATATCTCCTTCTTTCTGCCAGCGCTTTAACTGATCTTTGTGTAGTGCATAACCGTAGGTAGTGCCGGAGCCCATCAGGGTGGCGTATTCTCCATTATATACTTTTCCACCCAACTGATATATAAAGGTGAATTGCAGGCTGAAATTTTTGTATTTAAATGTATTGGTAATGCTACCATAGAGGTCAGGTATTGCACTGCCGGCGTAATGATAGCGGGCATTGTTCTGATCTGTGGTTACGGTATCTCCTTTGTCATTGACAAAAGTGGTCGTTGTATTATCAAATGCATCTGCTTTGTAAAGGGTGGCACCGTTTGCAGGATTTACACCATACCAGTCACGCAGCCAGAAGTCATAGAGAGAATGACCCACTTTACGCTTTTTGCTGTCTGTGATAATTTCTTCCTGTGGCAGCTTTGTGATTTTGTTTTTGAAAGTGGTTGCATTAATGCCCAGGTTCCAGCTAAAGTCTTTGTGACGGATCACATCGCCGGACAACTGGATCTCTATCCCCCGGTTGTACATGCTACCAATGTTCTTTGCCTGTGTTTCCACACCGGAGGTAACGGGTAAGGGGACATCAAAGAGGAGATTGCTGGAACCACGGTTGAATACTTCGAATGTACCGGAGAGCCTGTTTTTGAAGAATGCAAAATCAATCGCCGCATCCAGGCTATTGCTGGATTCCCACTTCAGGTCAGGGCTGGCAATGGTCGATTGCAGCAAGCCCGGTTCTGATCCATTGTTATACCCAACGGAATACAATGCCTGGTACAGGTAGTAACCTGACAAATCATCTGAGCCTACCTGTCCATAAGATGCTCTTAATTTCAGCTGATCTACCCAGTCTGCTTTGAAGAAATTCTCTTTATTGATTTCCCACCCTGCACTCAATGACCAGAAATTTCCCCAGCGGTTTTCCGGGGAGAACTTGGATGATCCATCTCTGCGGAAGGATGCTGCCAACAGGTATCTATCAGCATAGGCATATTCTACACGGGAGAATAAACCTTCTGTACGATAGGTATTGGTATATGAACTCAGGTCGGCCAGCGTCGCGAAATTGTCTAATTCGGTAGAGCCTTCTACGATCTGGCTGGTTCTCTGTCCATACAGGTAATTGTATTGGTAGCGGTAATTTTCATGACCTAACAATACTTTGATACCGTGCTGTCCTAATTCTTTGGAGTAGTTCAGTAACTGGTTGAAGTTAGTGGTCGTCGTAATTGAGTTGGTACGATATGCACGACCGGAGCCCACCGCATCGCCAATCTCCGCATTGTCATAAACAGAGGAGAGGTAGTTGTTCACTGCACTGCTAAAGTTGGTGGACAACTTGAAATCTTTCAGAATAGTAATTTCAGCAAAGGTATTGCCTGTGAGCATATTCCTTTTCAGACGGTTCTGATTTAACACTGTTTCTGCCAATACATTTCTGCCAGTAAATACGGGACGCGCAGAACCCGCATCCCATACTTTCTGACCGGTAGCATCTTTTACATATGCACCATCTTCATCGTGTTCGTATACAGGATAAACAGGGCCCATTCTCAGGGCGATATAAAATGGATTTTCGTTGAGACCACTTCCGGTATTTGCCTGATCGGAAGACACCATTGTACCAGCCAGGTTCACACCGGTGCGGAACCATTTATTCGGAGTAGCTGTTGCATTTACACGGGCAGCAGCTCTTTCAAAGTTAGAGCGGATGGAGAAACCATCATCTTTCAGATAGCCTACAGACATGTAATAAGTGCCTTTATCACTACCGCCGCTTACATTGAGGTTATATTCACTACGTTCTCCATTCCGTTCCAGCGCACGTTTCCAGTTGCCATAATCTACATCGTCTGCATATAGCAGTTTTGCATCCGGGTTCAGTGTACCATCAGTGAGTACGATCTGATCGTCGGCTACATTAAAGGGATTATAACCCAATGCTGATTTGATATTGGCAGAAGCAGCGGTGCTGGCGTCTGTTATACTGGAACCGCTGGAATACACGAGGCTGTTGCGATAAGCTTCCCATTCCAGTGGATAGTAATCTTTCGATGTCACCCTGTCATAATCAGGGAAAGCTTTGGAGCTAAAGCCATGTGATACATTGGCGTTCACCTGCATGCTGTTCTTCTTTCCTTTTTTGGTGGTGATGAGGATGACCCCATTGGCGGCGCGGGCACCGTACAAGGCTGCAGAAGAAGCATCTTTGAGTATAGAGATACTTTCGATATCTGTTGGATTGATGCTGCTCAGCGCATTGTCATAAGGTGCGCCATCTACTACATACAACGGTGCATTACCGGCGTTTACAGAGCCAAAACCACGGATACGGATATCTGGTCCATCTCCGGGTTGACCACCGCCAATTGTTGTTTGTATACCCGGTGCTGCACCGGTAAGGGCGCTGGCCAGGTTGGTAACAGGTCTGTCTTCAATTTCATTTGCTTTGACCTGTGCCACAGCATTGGTCAGGTTTTTATTTTTCGAAGTACCATAGGCAATGACTACTTCTTCCAGTTGTTTTGTCTCTGGCTGTAGCGTTACATCCAGTGTGACTTTGCCGGCGATGGACATTTCTTTTCGTCCATAGCCGACAAATGAAAAGATCAATACGGCATGTTCATCATTGACAGTGAGGGAATAATTTCCTCTTGCATCTGTCATAGTGTGTACACTGGTATTACCTTTTACACTGATGGTGACATTCTGCAGTGGTACACCACCTTCGTCCGTCACCTGTCCTTTGATGGTGAACTGGTCAGGAGTGGCCATCATCCATTCTTTCTTGTCGTGCTCCTTCGATTTGATGAGGATCATTTTGTCGACAATATCATAGGATAATGGCTGGTTGTTAAAACAGAGTTTTAATACTTCCTCGATGCTGGCTGTGTTCGTGCTACAAGTCACGGGTTTAGACTCTTTCATGAGTTCTGCGGTGTAGAGGAAATGATAACCGCTTTGTCTGGTTAGTTCTTTCAATACTTTTTCGAGTGGCGCATCCTTTACTGACAGCACAATTCTTTGTTGAGGTGATGCCATGATCGGGATTTGCAGGAGGATACATACTAACAGCAGCAGACAGCTACTGGTAATTCTTCTAAATGCCATAGCGATGATCATTTGGTTGATAAAAATGCAATGTCCTTTAGCACGCCGGCGTGCTATTACAGCTGATTAAAAAATTGGTTGATTTGCTTATCGTTTACTTTCCATTTGTTACTGTTAACTTGTGACCTTCCATTGAGAATGTTACCCCGCCGGTAACAGTTAGCATATTTAAGACCTGCGCCAGTTCCACATTACGGGGGATAGTTCCGTAAAAGTGTTTGGCGGGTAGCTGATAGTAACTGACCTCTATATTATACCATCTTTCCAGTTGTCGGAGTACCTGTTCCAGAGAAGTATTGACAAACTGGAACTGACCGTTTTTCCACGCCAGTACCTGTTCTTCATCCATCTCATCTGCCACGCGCAGGTCATTATCTGCCCATGCCTGCTGGCCGGGTTTCAGGATACAGGTATGTTGTGCATCGCTGACTTTCACGCTGCCTTCCATCAGAGATACGATTCCTTTGGGCTCATTTGCATAGGCGTTCACGTTAAAGTGGGTACCGAGTACATCGATGTTCATTTTGTGTCCTGTAATTACTTTGAATGGGTGTGCCGGCTGTTGGGCCACTTCAAAGTAGGCTTCACCAGTGAGTTCTACGATCCGTTCATTTCCAAAGCGAACCGGAAATCTCAGTGTAGAAGCGGCATTGATCCATACTTTGGTACCATCAGAAAGTACCAGTGCATATTGACCGCCTTTAGGAATATTGATGGTATTATAAACAATGTTGCTTCTTTCGTCGGTGCCTTCGTAGGTCAGCTGACCGTGTTGACTGGTAATCGTTGTATTGCCCTGTTTTGCCAGCGTACCGTTTTGCAGACTATCCAGTGTCACGACTGAACCATCGGATAATGTGAGCGTAGGTTGGGTGCCACCGGGAAGTATGTGCGGAATACTCATTCCAGTAGTTTTCACCTCTTTTGCTGGATGCAGGAAGTAAAAAAGACCTGTTCCAATAAGCAGGAGAATGGCTGCTGCTGCTGACAGTATGCTGAAGATCCGGGTCTTTTGGATGCGGGGGAAACTACGTACTTTTATCACAGACTCCTCTCCCATAGCGGGATCCCAGGGAAGGTTCAGCAATTCAAAATCATCCTGGTAGGCATGCAATTGTTCCAGTTCTTCGCTATTGCAAAGTCCGGCATCATACTTTTCATATAGTTTGAGATACTCTTCCCTGGTCATACTTTAATAAAGAGACAAATGGTGGGAAGACACACACATAGTTTTGAAGATTTTTTTTTAAATTTAAGTATTGTTTGTTTTCACTTTTTAATTCCACTTTTATGAAGACCCTAACTATACTATGGTTGTTCCTTGTATTTTATTTTGCTGTTCATGCGCAGGTACCCTGGCTACATGTAGATGGTAACCGGATCAAAGACTCCCTTGGTAATAATATTACCCTGAGAGGTGTATCTATTCTGGCGCCGGAACATAATAATGAATGTACCACCTGTAATACCAAACCTATCAGTGAAATGCTGGAATGGCAGGCGGATGCCGGCAGAGGTTGGCAATCCCGCGTTGTACGGTTGCAGGTGACGTGTGCCAAGGTGAGCGATCCGGCACAGAGTTTTGCCGATATTATAGATCCTTATGTACAGCAGGCGATTGCTAAGGGATTGTATATTATCGTGGATCTGCATTTTGTTTCTAATTATGGTTCAGGTGGGATACCGCAGGTATTAGTGATGAACTTCTGGAAATATGTGGCGCCAAAGTATGCGAATACACCGAATGTATTGTTTGAAGTATATAATGAACCGATTAACCCGGATGTATGGGCGACCTGGAAGAGTTATATACAACCAGTGATTGATACGATCCGGGCAGTGGCGCCTAAAAATATTATCCTGGTAGGTGGACCACAATGGAGCACGCGTGTAAACAGTGCTTTGGCCAGTCCAATGACGGGTACGAACCTTGTATATGTATATCATATATATCCTAATCAGGGAGCAGCAACGACGACTAACCTGAATACGAAGTTTGGTACGGCTGCGCAGACCATTCCGGTGATGGTGACGGAATTTGGCTGGAATGATAATAGTAGTTATTCAGATGCTGTGACACATGGTACAACGACTGCGTGGGGAACGCCTTTTAGAACTTATATGGATGCGCATCCGGAAATAGGCTGGACCGGGTATATTTTCGATAACTTCTGGAAACCGCAGTATTTTGATTGGAGCTGGAACCTGATGAATGGAGAGAATCAGGGGCAGTATATGCAGCAATGGTTTATTGACACACAGAATTCCGGACAGCCACAGTCAGGCAGTCTGAGAGCATATGGGGTGTCTCCTACTGCTATTAATCTGGCGCTACCTCCTGATTCAGTAGGTGAGTTAAAGCGTGCGACCATAAGTGGCGGACCTTATACCATCATTGATACAGTGCTTACGACTAATTATTCTGATACGGGATTAACAGCCAACACGACTTATTATTATGTGTATGGAAATAGCGGGGAAGTTTCTGCTACTACTGATCCTGTCGGTTTTGCACCTGATCTGCCCATGTACTTAACAAGTGAGGCGGGGAATCAGGTGGTGCAGTTAAACTGGTGGAAAACTGCCGTAGGGGCTACCAGCTACAATGTGTACAGAGCTACAGCAGCAACAGGACCTTATACATTGATAGCTTCGGGCATTACAGGCACTACTTATACAGATGCCAATGTGACGAATGATGTGACTTATTATTACAGGGTATCCTCAGTATCTACGGTAGAGAGCGCATTGGGACATGTGGTGGAAGATATGCCTTCGGCCAATATTGTTTTTGTGGATAATACGGGTGCGGTGGCAACAGGTACCTGGAGCAGCAGTACTTCATTACCGGGGTATTATGGTACGAATTACATGGTGGATGGGAATACAGGCGCTACCGGCGGTAAGAGTATGCGATATTCTCCTGATCTGGCAGTAGCAGGTACATATGATGTGTATATGCGATGGTCTTCCGGTACTAATAGAGCTTCCAATACGCCTGTGGATGTAAATTATTCAGGTGGTAGCAGTAGTTACATCATTAACCAGCAAATAGATAATGGGGTGTGGAAATATTTAGGTACGTATGATTTTGCAGCAGGAACAACCGGGAATGTGTTGATACGAAATGATTCTGCGAATGGGTATGTGATTGCAGATGCGGTAAAGTTTGTGCTGCATCCTGAGGAGGTACCAGCTTCTTTTATGAAACGGGTTGCCAACAACTCATTGGTGATTTATCCTAATCCGGCTACAAATACCATTCAATTTTCAGGAGTGGATGTGAATGGGAAATATATTACCGTATACGACCTGAAAGGTGTGCGAAAGATGGCGGTGGTAGGGCAACAGCAGACGCTGGATATCTCTGCACTGCAACCGGGTATGTATTTCGTGGTGATTCATGGGGCGAAAACGGTGACGGGGAGTTTTATCCGGAATTAAAAGGTGGTGGGTTGTCCTGATTATGATTTTCTGTTGAAAACTCCTATCTTGATTCTGTTATGTTTAATGATCAGACGGCAGATGAAAATTTATGGGAGGCAATACAGGAGGGGCATGCAAAAGCTTTTTCGCTTTTGTATGACCGGTACTGGTATAGGGTGTATACGACTGCATTTCATCATCTGAAAGATCAGGAGACCTGCATAGAAGTAGTACATGATATTTTCCTCAATTTATGGCAGAAGCGGGCGCAGTTACAGATACAGTCTTTTCCGGCGTATCTGACAACGGCGGCCCGTTATCATGTGTATAGAAAGGCGCATCAGCAGCAACAGCAGCGGGTGACTTATACAGATACGCTGGAATTGCTATCGCAATCTGAGGAGCGGAATACGGCATTGGATAAATTGCGGGAGGCAGAGTTGGAAGTGAGGCTGATGACGGCGCTGGAAGGATTGCCCAAAAGATGTAGGGAGATATTTTTGATGAGCAGGAAGGAGCAACTGACGAATGAGGAGATTGCGGGAAGGTTGGGGATTAGTAAGCGAACGGTGGAGAATCAGTTGACATATGCGTTGGCGACACTGAGGGATAAGCTGAAGGATTTAATTGTGTTGGTGTTGTTGTATCAGCAGATGAAGTAATCTAAATACCCCCCTGAGAATGTTCGCTTTATTATATCCTCCTACGAAATAACTACATTTGTACCCATGAAATGGTACATCATTCCGGCATTGTTAATCTTTTTACACCCTGATACATTTGCCCAATCAAAATTACAACAGTTTGATGATCGTGTGCTCGAAGATCTGGCGGCTCACCGTACGCCGGGGCAGACAAAGATGTGGCGCACTATTTCCAATATGAATGATTATGTAGATGTGGGAATACCAGTAGTGGTATTGACAGCGGGGTTAATTAAAAACGACCCTGACATGAAGCAGAACGCCCTGTATATTGCAAGTAGTACAGCGACTACTTTTCTTCTGAATACGCTGATTAAAGTAATCGTAAAGCGACCCAGACCCTTTGTGAGTAATGTAAGACTGAAAGCAGTGTACGAACCGACATCCTATTCATTTCCTTCTGGTCATACTTCTTCTGCTTTCAGTGCTACTACGGCGCTGGCCAGGGCATATCCCAAATGGTATATCATAGCGCCTTCCATGGTATGGGCATCGGCGATAGGCTATTCCAGAATGTACCTGGGGGTACATTATCCTACGGATGTAGCTACGGGTGCGTTACTGGGTGTAGGTACTTCGTTTGCCTTAGGATTTATACGCCCGGGCATGCATTAAAAATCTGCTTCTTTTTTAAATTCTTTGTCAGCGAAAAACTTCACGCTTAATTCATATTGCAATATTTCATTGACGGCAGCCATTGCTTCGCGTGAAGGGTCGTCAGAAAGATTGTCTCTTGAGTACCAGACGATGCCGTTTTTTTCCTTCAATTTTTTCAATTGATTGTCCAATTCGGTGATGGTGGCCTGAGTGCCATTGGCGAAGATGGTGCCGTTTTTCTCGACGTACACTTTCAGCACATTTGCATCCTCAGTTTGTTGTGCAATGGAAGGTGCAGATTCCAGGATGAAGGTACTGTCGTTATTGGCAGTATCTATAGCTTGTTGCCTGCAACTCGTCATTAGCATAAATGCTGATGCGAAAAGGATGGTATATTTCATAGTCTCAGAATTCACGTTCGTATTAGGCCTTTCGATATGCTAAAATTGGAGGGTCAAATATAGTATATAAAATTTAAATGTGAAGGTTTGGAATTAATGATTGAAATTATTTTTGAGTGATATTTAACGAAGAACTGATAAGAAGAAATTCATTTTTCCCGATATGTCCCTTAAATGATAATACAAATTGTATCATATCATACAACAGATGATTGACCATATACAACTTGCGGATGATGTGTATAAGATTGTATGGACAGAACCTACCGGTACTGATGTAGGTGTGAATTGTATGCCTGGACGGGAAAAGCTACATGGGGTGATTTTCTTTCCTAGTGGGGTACATGAGCATCGCATTATAAGGGGATGACAGAAGATATCAGGTCTGGTAAGTGACATTTTAATAATTTTAAAGGCTTTTGCCTGGCGGCAAAAGCCTTTAAAATTATTTTTCTTTTATCAATGTGTACACTTTATCTCCATAAGTTTCAAATGTGCACGCTTTTGTTCTGCTATTCTCTTGTAGACATTTTGTTTTAAAGATCGTCAGCGTATCCATAAAAAACTTATATCCATATTTCTCCCTTTTATTCTCCGAAGTTTGGAATTCAATATAATCCACATCATTATTTATCTCAGCATACCAATCATCAATGATCGGCGTATAATGGGTAAAAAGATCCAACCCTGCAATGGTATCATTCTCTCCAAACACCACTTTCTTCCCATCTTCCAGGTGATAAGTACCACTGAATAACAACTCTTCCAATATTCCCCAATCTGGTTTAGTCACATCGCCCTTCACTAATTTATAGAGATAGGTATCGCGAATTTTGATCCTTGTAGGAGAAAAAATCCGGATAGTATCAGCATTCTTTTTACTACGGTCAGGGCTGGTAAACAGGTATTGATCCCCGCTTTTCACAACTACTATATCTGCTTCGCCATCATGGAAACCACCAATATACCTGGTCACCATCAATGTGCGTGCTGGGATCTCCAGACAACTAATACTATCGGCCCTGCAAAGACGAGGGGATTGTGTGATATGCAGGTCATTCACATATCCTTCATTCACCCATATGCCGGCGAAACTAAGGGCGGTATCCAATGCTTCATAGTTACCTACGGAATCCAGCTCTGCTACAGGGGGTGCGGATTCGGTGGCGGTTTCAATTTCAGATTCAGGTTTACTGGCAACTGAGTTTTTACAAGCAATAAACCCCAAGGTAATTCCAAGGATAAATAATGTGTATCTCATAGCGAACCACAAGATAACATATTTTTATAATATAAAAACATATTGATATCAGCGGTTAGTTTTTCTGATAACGGGTAGCGAATTCATCTGCAAAGGTTTGCAGGCTGCGGGTACCCTCTTTCTTTCCATAAGGCATCCAGAGGATGCCTGTACGTACGGCTATGCCTACTTCTACCAATAGCCGGGCTATTTCTTCCCTGATACCACTTTGCATTATACCTGCCAATGCCTGTTCATCTGTAAAAACCACCCATTGAAGATCCGGCTGACCAATGGCATTGCCAAGGGCCGTAGCGACTTCGGCCATAGTACGGTCATCGCTGACTACGTAAATGATGTGATGAGGCAGCGTAAATGGTGTTTGAATAGCTTGCGTCACTGCATCTGCAATATCTTCCGGATGCACCATTACAAGGCGGGTATCTTTGTCATAATTGGCACCTATAAAACCCATGTGACGGATCATCGAAATATTACCATAAAGATTGGTAAAAATGTATGGTAAACGCATGTGTTTGATATGCACATCCGGAATTTTATTGAGCGCTGTTTCCATCTCATAGGATCCGATTGTCAACCCTGTTCCCTCTTTTAAATGAGCCCCCATGCTGCTTATATTTACGACATTCTTCACTCCTGCCTGCTGAATACCCTGTGCATATAATTGCCCTAATGATGCACTGTATGCCCTGTAGTCCGACACGCTAAAATCAGGAGGGATCATGGTGTATACCACATCTGCACCTTTGAATGTCGCGGTCAAAAAATCAACATCCTGTATATTACCTATAGCTGGTATACCACCAAGAGCCTGAATCGCTGTTTTCTTCTGCTCATTACTACTGATGATGGTGACTACATGCCCTGCACTGATCAACTGTGTAGCAAGTGGCTTTCCGATATTTCCTAATGAGCCTGTGAGTGTGATTTTCATGTTTTGATTTTTTACTACAGCAAAGCTACCTTTGTGAGGAGGTTCAAAGAAGAACTTACCCTAAAGTAGGTAGCTATGACTGCTATAAAAGAAAGCTCGACTATTCAGGAAAATAAAAAGACAGTATTCCAGGAATGCCCTGTTACATATGTGATGGAAAAGATCGGTGGGTACTGGAAACCTATTATTTTGTTTCAATTATTATCTGGTAAAAAGCGCTATCATGAATTGAAGAAAAATATTCCGGGTATCAGTGAAAAAGTACTCATTCAGCAATTAAAACAACTGGAAACGGATGAATTGATTGTAAGGGACGCTACCCAAAATATTCCTCCTGTAGTGCATTATAGTTTAACTCCTTCCGGAATAGCACTGCGCCCTGTTTTGTATGCGATGGCTGTATGGGCGATTGAGGAAACAGATATGCCGGTTTCGAAAAAACTGGAAGATTTTCCCGGAAGGGATATTGAAATTTAATACCTGGAAATAACCGCAGCTACTATTATTTTTTTGTCACCCTGTATCGTCCCGGCGTTAACCCTGTATATCTTTTAAAAAAACGAATAAAATAGGATTGATCTGAAAAATTAAGCTTGTAATGGTGAGGTTTCAGGTGGGGAATTATTTACAGGATCATGATTTGAGTGCGGCGGATAATTTGGGGAGTAAGGTGAATTTGTATAGTTTGAAAGTTACACACTAAAAAAATGGCCTGCGGCAGCAAAGAAATTTTTGCTTATTGCTGCCGCAAGGCTTTTAATAATTTACATATTGCTCTGCAAACGTCCCATCTGCATACAAATCAATCAACCCATACCCCGGCGCCGTCTCTCTCCTGTTCCCTTCCCACCAGGCACCACTCACCGCACCATTACAGATGTAAGTCACATTGTTATACACCACCTTATCCCTTAAATGTATATGCCCGCTCAGGCACAATTTCACATTTGGGTGTTTGTAAAAAAGACTGATGATCGCAGCTGTATCTGTATGCATATCTCCACCCAACATCGACCACTTGTTGACAATGTTATCCTCAATCATTAGTGTAGCCGTAAGTATAGGGATATGTGACAAGACACACACCGGCATGTTCTTATCTGTATTATTCAATTCATTTTCCAGCCAATGAAACTGCTCCTCTCCCAATTTTCCAATATACCAGGTATTGTCAATATCCAGGTGCACACTGTCCAGACATATAAACTTCCATCCACCTTTTACAAAACTGTAATAAGGCTTCGCCAGTTCCAGCTGCGTTAAGGCATATTCCTTTTCATTCTTTTCCTTCCACCAGAGGTCATGATTCCCCAGCACTGAATACATGGGCAAACCGGATTCTGATTTGAACACTCCTTTCACCAGTTTCCACTGCGCTTCGTTAGTCGCCAGATCTTCTTTGTTCATATCAAATACCAGGTCGCCCCCATTAAGAATAAAATCTACTTTGGGCGATTGCGATTGTACATGATGTAAACAATCCCGCAGGTGACGGG
Organism: Chitinophaga sancti; assembly: GCF_034087045.1. NCBI lineage: Bacteria > Pseudomonadati > Bacteroidota > Chitinophagia > Chitinophagales > Chitinophagaceae > Chitinophaga > Chitinophaga sancti. Next base: position 7,673,291 of record NZ_CP139247.1, read on the forward strand.
GCGCATCAAATTTGTCCTTCAAATGAATATCTGTGAGATGGGCGATGCGCAATGCGGGTTTTGCACCGGTTGCCGCCAGCGTACTCAATGGCAATGCAGGCGCCAATAACAGGCCGCCCATTCTTTTGAATAAGGTTCTTCTTAACATCGAAGCAAAGGTAAAAATCCAACTGAATGCCCTGTGTTAAGTTATTGTTTATAAATACCAATCAGGTGGGTACGCAGGTAGTAGGCACCTGACAATACAATCTTTGATGAAGGTAATTTCGGCATATGACAATCAATACAATTTAATACCGCCATCTTATCAAACTTACACCGGGGCGACGGTTGTTGCTGGTGGCATTGCATACATTTCTGAGAAAATGCTACTGTATTATTCGCTTCATTCTGATGTGGATCATGACAGGTGGTACAGTTCATCTGTCTGCTTTCTTTAAAACAACGGCTGGCTGTAAATAACTGGTATTGGGTACCATGTATATCCAGTTGTGATGGCCTGGAAGGACCACTGATATCAGGGAAGAAATAGTCACTGTAAGCATCACCGGGTTGATACCCAAAGAGCGATTTCTGTGGTGTCTTTAAACCGGAATGACACAGTGCACACATATCCAATTGCTGCTGATTTCCAAGGGTACGGACAGCTGTCATATGCCTGGGTGTCTTTTCGTTCGGATGCGCAGTATGATAAGCGATATGTGCTGCTGCAGGACCATGACAACGCTCGCAATCTATGCCGTAAATGAGCTTCCCTTTTTCAAAGGTTTCGTTCAAACTACGACCTATCATTGTGACATTTTTGATACCTACAGCAGAACTGTGACAACCAAAACAGGTGCTGGGGATCTGCCTGTCAAATTTAGGATGGGATGTAGGAAAACCTGGGCTATTGGCCCAATGACCTGCACTGACATAATAAGATACCGGCAACTGAAAATAGTTCTCATTTTGCCAGTATAAATAGGTTTGTGCATGACGCCCGGAACCTACTGATAAATGAAAGAGATGGGAACCTTGTACCTTGCCACTATCAGTAACGGACATTGTAACCTGATCGCCATTATCATAGGTAAATGAGGCCGGAAACGAGCCTAATATGTTCTTGCTGGTCGTTCTGAAATGGGTTGTCTGTACATAATGGTTGTAAATATCCTGATGACAACCAGCACAGGTATTCGCACCGGCATATGCGGCTCCTCTCAAATCCTGAGTAACCGGCTGTTTGATACATTGGGATAATACTATGATCAGGCATATGATGCCTGTTGCGACTAACAACATTCGTTTATTCATAACGCAGAAAAATATCTTACATGATCCACTGCCTGAGTGTAAGGATACTCAGCCAACCCATGACCACCACTACGACCCAACCTACCAGAGACAATGCCAGCGGATGTTTGTAATCTTTCAACCTTCTGGAAGCCGCTAACAACATCACTGCCAGTGCTATTGGGAGTATCAATCCATTGAGGGCGCCTGCAATAATGAGCAAATGAACAGGATTACCTATGGCTGCAAAGATCACTGTACTGAATACAATGAAAAAGGTAGTAAACCATTTTTCATTTTTTGCTATAAAAGGATGGAATGTTTTTAAAAATGAAACGGAGGTATACGCTGCCCCTACTACTGAAGTGATCGCGGCACTCCACATCACCATACCAAAGAAACGATAACCGATTTCACCAGCAGCGCTTTTGAATACTGCTGCTGCAGGATTCCCAATATCAAGACGAATACCTTGTGTCACTATACCCAATGCCGCCAGGAATAACAATATCCGCATCACACCTGTGATCAATATTCCCCTTGTTGCACTCTGGTTTACCAGTGGAATAGACTCACGCCCTCCTATGCCTGCATCCAGCAACCGGTGTGCTCCTGCAAAACTGATATACCCACCCACGGTTCCACCTACTAATGTAATGATAGATCTTGTATCTATATTATCCGGCCATACCATTTGCCGCATGGCATCCAGTACTGGAGGATGAGAACTGATGGCTACATACAAGGTGAGCAACACCATCAGTATCCCTAAATAGCGGGTAAACTGATCCATGGCATTTCCCGCCTCTTTCATCCAGAAAATAAAAAGGGAAATAACTCCACTCAATATTGCGCCGTACAAAGTATCTAACCCAAATAGCGCCTTTAATCCTAATCCACACCCACCAATATTGGCGATGTTAAATACAAGACCTCCCAGCACCACTAAAAATGCCAGAAAATAACCCAGTCCGGGCAACAATTCATTGGCCAGATCCTGTGCACGGGAGCGGCTCACTGTCAGTATCCGCCAGATATTCAGCTGTGCACCGATATCCAACAGGATAGATATGAAAATAGCAAAGCTAAAAGCAGCGGCATGCTGCTGTGTAAAAACAGTCGTTTGGGTCAGGAAACCCGGACCTATTGCTGATGTAGCCATCAAAAAGGCAGCACCCAGCAGGACGGAAGAGCGTTGTTTGTTCAAGTGTGTTGTATGGTTAGGTGGTGTTCTCCTAAAGTTTTATGCACTGCTCTTGCAAAAGCCACTGCATGCGCACCATCTCCATGCAGACAAATGGTTTCGGCACGAATTGGTACTGTCTTTCCATTGACAGTCGTTACTTCCTGCTTTGTTACCATTTGTAATACCTGTTGCAACGCATCTGCTTCATTGTCTATCAGGGCATTGGGTTGACTACGTGGTGTAAGGGAGCCATCTTCCTGATAGGTTCTGTCTGCAAATACCTCACTGGCTGTTTTAAGGCCCATAGCTGCCGCAGCTTTTATAAGCCAGCTATTGCTCAATCCAAATAAACAAAGGGCCGGATTGGTATCTCTGATGGCTTGTGCGATGATGGTTGATAAGTGTTGATCTCTGGCTGCCATGTTGTACAATGCACCATGTGGTTTCACATGTTGGATAGTGGCATTCAGCGAAAGACAAACTTTGTCTAAAGTATATAACTGTGTAGCAATCAAATCATAGACTTCGGCATCTGACAATTGTTGTTCTGTTCTGCCGAAATTTTCTTTGTCCCTGAACCCCGGGTGTGCACCGATCGCCACCTGATGCTGCAGGGCGAGAGTGATTGTTTGTTCCATGGTGTCCCTATCTCCGGCATGATAGCCACAGGCAATATTTGCACTGCTGATGTAAGGCATTATTTCGGCATCGGTAGGCATACCTTCGCCCATATCACAGTTCAGGTCGATGTACATATTTATTTCTGGTTGTGTTGCAGCCATTCCTGCCATCGTAAGTTACAGGCATTTTGTAGAAAATGCAAGTGCTGCTCTGCTGCGATAAGCAACTCCTCGGCTTCGCCATGAGGAATAATCCTGAAAGTAATCTGGCTGTGTGGTAGTAACTGTGCTAATATAGGGAGGTCAGCACTTACAACGTGGGCGATGCGCGGATAGCCGCCGGTTGTCTGATGATCGGCCATGAGTATAATCAGGTGGCCATCTGGCAATAATTGTACGGTACCCCTGGTAATGCCGGCCGAGAGCCGTTCTTCTTCTTTGATCATGTGTAGTACCGGTCCTCTGAGGCGATATCCCATTCTGTCACAATGTTCCGACAAGGTAAAGTGGTGCGTGGTAAATACCGACTGCGAAGCGGGTGTCAGTTCAGGATATTCGAGGCTTGTCACCACCCTGATCTCACTGCCATCTGAATACAGGTCCCGCACATCTGCCCGCCACGGTAATGGGGTGGCTTGCTGTGTAGCATGCAGGTATTTATTTCGCAAGGCCTTGTCGATCTCTTCATCTACCTCGTTCACCGGAATACGATCGTTCTTTTGCAGCTTCCTGCCTTCAAACCCACCGGCACCCGCTTTGAGATGGGTACTGTGACTACCCAGCCAGGGCGTGGTCGAGAGCCCGCCTCTTACAGCGATATAACAACGTGCGCCAGAGACTGGTTTAGTAAAACGTAATATCGATAGCTGCGAAATCCAGATGGGTTGATTCGTATCTAATGGTTGTTCATTCACCATAGCGCCGAAGTCACCACCGGAAAGAGCGATGAGGGTATCCTGTTCAAACAGTAATACAGCTGCAGGAAAATGTAACTCTATTACGGCGGCTTCCGGATTGTTGCCTACGAGAATGTTTGCTACATACATGGCGGCTCTGTCCATAGCGCCTCCGGGATTGATGCCCAGATGCTGGTAGCCATATCTGCCCCCGTCCTGTATTGTATCCAGTAAACCCTGTTGGATGACCTGTATCATTTATATCTTTTTATGGAATTCACGCAGCGAGATAGGTATAAATTTTACCTGATCGCCGGGATGACAATAGCAGGGGAAATCTAATGCAGGGTCAAACATTTTGATAGGTGTTTGGCCGATGATGTTCCAGCCCCCTGGTGATGCTAATGGGTAGATGCCGGTTTGCCCCCCGGCAATGCCGACACTGCCCGCCGAAATGTTTAAGCGGGGCTTTTTTTGCCTTGGTGTAGCAAGGCGATTGTCTACTTTGCCCATGTATGGGAACCCCGGGAGAAAACCCAGCATGTAAACGGTGTATGTCTGAGAAGTGTGTAGGTCGATGATGTCAGCTTCGCTCATGCCCTTCTGAGACGCCATAGTAATCAGATCCAGCCCGAGAGAAGGATCGTAACACACTGGAATTTCAAGGAGACGTGATGTAGTCTTTTGTATAATGAGCGGAGCGGTTAAGGCCGGTGCGATCAATGACTGGATGGTCGTAAAGGCATTGTTGTTTTGTTCACGGCGAACTAACAGGATGTCGTATACGATCGTAAGCGAAGCGTAAGCTGGTATGATATCGAGAATGTATGGCAGCTGCATGGTAAGCAGGTGATTATACACGTTCATGACCTTGTCGTGAACAGCTGGTGAGATTTCTTGTGACCATTCAATGATCAGGGAATGATCGCCTAGCGGGTTGATAGTATAATCCATGCTCATAATTCAGGAATAAGGTACGCGATATTGAGGAAAAAATTCAGAATTATTTTTAGGATTGCCCCTGTCAGCATGGGAGAAATGTCCTGTTTTATCAGGAAAAAAGCTGACGCGTGTATTCCAATCCTATGTTATAAATGTCATCAAAGTGCTTAAAATCAAACATCCCAAACTTCCCTAACCCATCCGGTTCTATAAACCACTGACAACGTGCCTTATTTTTCAACACAGGCTCACGGATTGCCAGGTGTAAGGTACGATCGATATTGGCCAGATACCCATTTTCAGGATGATATTCTGTCAGCGGATTTACATGCACGCCAATGATGTCATTGTATTTTTCCAGCAAAGGTTCGGCAGGCAGATTGCCCGTGAGACCTCCATCTACATAAGGACTTCCATCTATCACTACCGGCTGGAATAATAATGGAATGGAAGATGCCGCTAAGACGGCGGGTATGATCGGACCTTTGTCAAAGATCATTTGTGTACCCTTGTTGAAGTCGGTAGCTGCAATGTACAAAGGCGTTGCTAACTCTTCGAAGTTTTGATGGCGAAGGGTTTGCGTCAATACCTTTTCTACTGTTTTTAACGAGAGGAGGCCTGTACGCCAGTTACGCCACTCCATTGAGAGACCGATCTTATTGTGCTGGAATATTTCTCTCACTTCATCCGTTGTATACCCATCACAAATAAAAGCAGCGGCAATAGATCCGGCACTCGTAGCGGCAATGGCAGATGGTGTAATCTGCTGTTCGGCAAAGGCTTTCAGTACTCCCAGGTGAGCATATCCCCTGGCTCCCCCTCCTGATAATACAAAGGGACGCTTAGATGCATTCATGTAGCTGTTCTTATTTTGGCGCCGGTAACTCTCCTCTCCGGTTCCAGAGATAAATGGCTACCAGCACACTCAAGATAGGAATTACTATCCCAAATTCATCATAGTAGTACTTAGTTTTATCGGAAGTAAGGGTGAGGGGTGTAAAAATAGCCTGTATAAAAAGGTTATGACTGGCGTGCAACAACACTGCCGTCCACAAACTACCAGACTTCAGGCTGAACCAGGTAAAGATAAAACTACCACTGATCACCAGCATGGAGAAACAGGAGAAACCATACCAGGCAGGAGTACCACTATTATAATCGGCAAACAACAATATAGGCAGGTGCCAGAGGGCCCAGATACAACCTGTGATCAGACAGGTCTTTGTATACCCCATTACTTTGTACATTTCAGGGACCAGGAATCCACGCCAACCGATCTCCTCTCCCAATGCGCTCGACACACTGCGCACCATACTGATACTTGCCGTCAATAGTATATACAATGCTATCACAAATCCTTTGGGTAGCTTTTCCAAACCAAAAGATTCAGCAACGCCACCTACAAACGCCGGATCATAAAACTTTCCCCAACCCACCGTCCATATAATTAAATAACCTGCAAGGCTATATAATAGTGGCACCAGGTAACTCCATAACTGGTAACGGGCCTCTCCCCATTTCCAGGGCATGGCACTGATGGGTCTTTTGATGATCAGGGAAGTCAAAAATGCAGACAATGCCGGGCTCCACATCATACCAGTGACGAAAACACCCCGACCACCCATAATTTTTCCTGTATGAATGATGAAGGCATAAAAAAAAGAACTGATAGCAAAGGTGATCAGCAGGAAGATTACGATTGTTTTTCGTGGATTTTGTTGTTGGGTCATGCCCTCAATATACCAAAAAAAATAGGACTACCAACTACTTAAACGCTCCATTTTCCAAGTCTGTATGCACTGTCCCAAAACATAAATTCCAGCTGGCATGCTTTCTCATATGCCCCATGCATAGCCTCTTCTAAAGCGGGTGTGGCCACGGCATCGCAGAATGCGATCGCTTTCTTTACCAGTTCGCCAAAGGCTTCTCCCGCATACGTATCTATCCAGTTACGATAAGGGTGATCCGCCGCGGTTTGTTGTGCATAGATGTAATCACCTACTCTTTTGTAAATCCAGAAACAAGGCAGTACTGCCGCCATAGCAACTTCTACCGAAGCCAATGCACAGGTACTCAATAAAAAGCTGGTATAATGATGGCAGGATGGAGAAACAGCTGTCTTTTCTGTAATGTCGTATTCTTTGAAATAAGCAGCATGCAAAGCGTTTTCTACTACAATAGCGCCTTCTGCAAAACGGGTGTATTGCAATACCTGTTCTACGGTATATGCTCTTGCCGCTATCAATGACAATGCACGTCCAAACTGTTCGAGGTATAGTGCATCCTGCGCAATGTAAAATTTGAATTTTTCTATGGGTAATGTTCCATCTATCAGTTCTTTTATAAATGGCATCTCAATAATCTCGTCATAAATACGGGCGGTACGCTGCCAGGCTCTTTCACTCCAACTCATGTGTAATTTGTTTTTCAGGTGCAAAAAAATGATTCACAGGGCCATGGCCCTTCCCGGTTTGTACATGTTGCCCTGCAGCAATGGCGCTATGTATATATTGACTGGCCTTGTCAATAGCTGTCACCAACTTTTCTCCACGACCCAGATAAGCTGCGATAGCAGAAGATAGGGTACACCCTGTACCATGCGTATTTGCAGTATCTATGTGCTGACTGGATATGATATGTACATTATTCCCCTGATCTTTATAGACATCAAACAATTCTTTACCTGCCAGATGCCCCCCTTTTACCAACACCGCCTTACAACCTGTTTGTAAAATACGATCTGCTGCCTGTTGCATACCAGAAAGATCTTGCAAAGGCATGTCTGCAAGGATAGCCGCTTCATCCAGGTTGGGTGTAACCAATGATACCAAAGGGAATAATTTCTCTTTCAGTATTGAAATGGTGGTTGATTCTATCAGCCGGTCTCCACTGGTCGCCACCATGACAGGATCGAGTACTACCGGTACATTGGGATATAATACCAGCGTTTCGGCAAGCGCTAATGCTAACGCAGGTGAATGTATCATCCCTATTTTTATGGCAGCCGGTTGTATATCATCCATCACGGCACGTATCTGGCCTGTTACAATTTCGGGGGGAATACTATGGATCCCTGTTACGCCCAATGTATTTTGTACCGTGATCGCTGTGATCGCGGATGTTCCAAAGCAACCCAATGCAGCAAAGGTTTTCAGGTCAGCCTGTATGCCTGCCCCTCCCCCGCTGTCGGAACCTGCGATGGTCAACACAGGTACATATTTATATTTTGTCATAGAGCTTTTTCTATTTGAAGACGAATGGTAGCAGCTGCTTTTTCAGGGTCCGGTGCCCCACAAATAGCAGATACAATGGCCAGACAATCTGCTCCTGCTTTGATCACATCTGCCGCATTGCCTGCGTGGATAGCGCCAATCGCTACCAGTAGTTTATCTGTGAGAGCACGGATATGCCTGATCCCTTCCAGTTTCCATTCTGTAACGGTATCCGTTTTGGTTGGTGTTGCAAAAATGGGACTTAGAGCGAGGTAATCTGAAGCCTCTGCATCGGCTGTATAGATCTGTTTTTCATATTCTATGGAATACCCTAAGATTCCGCAGGAAGGCCATTGTGCCCTGATAGCCAATGGCGCCAGATCACTGTTACCAACATGTATACCTGTAGCGCCACATTGCTGTGCCACCCATAAATTGTCGTTGATGATCAAGGGTACCCTATGAGGAATGAGCGCTTCTTTGAGACGAAGGGCACGTTCTAAAAAAGCAGGGTTATCCAGTTCTTTTTCGCGTAACTGAATTAAATCTACTCCACCTTTTATAGCTGCAGTCGCCACTGTAACCAGATCTCTGCCTTTGCAGGCTTCTTCGCTGATGACCAGGTATAATCTGCGATTAAACATTGGACTCCTCTATTTTAATCAGTGAAGCCACTACATCATCTGTCAGTTGATATAATTGATCCAGTATATTTACCTGCATACTACCCGGGCCGGCAGACATCTTTGCCGCTTTTTCACCTGCTATACCCAGCAGAGCCATGGCCGAAACGGTTGCACAAAAGGGATCCTTGGGATTAACAGCTGCAAAAGCGCCAATCAGTGCGGTAGCTGTACAACCCATTCCTGTCACCTTTGCCATCAGCGGGTGTCCGTTTGATAATAATATAGTCGTGTCTTTGCCAACAATGATATCCACAGCACCGGATACACACACGACACTGCCAAACTCCTGTTGCAGAAAACGAGCTGCTTCTACAGCGGCAGTGCTCTCCTCGGTGCTATCCACGCCTTTGGTAGTGCCGGCATTCTTACGGGCAAGCGCCATGATTTCAGAAGCATTGCCACGGATAATGGTCGGCTTTAGTTCCAGTAATTGTTTTAATACTTCATCTCTGTAAGGGGTCGCACCTGCTCCAACGGGGTCAAGGATCCATGGTTTACCCAGGGTATTTGCCTGACCGATAGCGAGTTCCATACTCTTTACCCAGTATTCATCGAGGGTACCGATGTTAATTACGAGTGCACCTACAATCCTGACCATGTCCACCATTTCCGAATGAGCATGGGCCATAATGGGAGATGCACCTACTGCCAGCAATGCATTGGCAGTATTATTCATGACTACATAATTTGTGATACTGTGAACCAGCGGGGATTGTTGCCGAACAGCCAGGATCTGTTCCCTGATAAACTCCTTCATAATGCCATATTGATTTTAAGTATAATGGCCAGGAGTGCGCATGCGCTAAGCAGCTGCTTTTCCCTACGCCGGTACTAGCCGGATCAGGTTCGAAGAGTAATTCTCAGTTCCAATGAAGGAACACCCCTAAAGCCTGCTCAAATTTAGCAAACAACGGGAGAAAAATGACATAATTATTTTTTATACTTGTGTCTATGCGGTTAATTGTATCAATGGCGGCTATCGCCTGTCTTTTCCACGGAAGTGTTTCTGCCCAGACATCAGACCTTCTACGTTATGTTCAGCCACTTTCGGGCACGGCAGCCAGTACAACGGCTTCTTCCCAGAAACATGGCAGTGGCACTGAATCTTATGCCAACACCATTCCGGCAGTTGGACTGCCATTTGGTATGACGCAATGGACACCGCAAACCAATACGACCGAAAACAAATGTTTTCCTCCATATACTTACAGAGACAGCCTGTTGACCGGGTTTAGAGGTACACACTGGCTGAGTGGCTCCTGTACACAGGATTATGGTAGTTTCACCATTATGCCTATCACCGGGCACTTTACGACTAACTACGCAACGCCTTTTTCTCATGACAAGGAAATCAGTACCCCTGCATACTATAAATTAACCCTACCGGCTGTTAGTACGGAGATCACGGCTACTTTAAGATGTAGCATGTTCCAGTTTACTATGGAAAAGACGGATAGCCTGTACCTGTTGCTGACACCAAATAGTGACCGGCAGGAAGGTATTGTGAAGATTAATGCCTACAGGCATGAAATAACAGGTTATAATCCTGTGCATCGTATTTATCAGGGGTGGGGAGAACCGGCAGGTTTTTGTGGCTATTTTGTTATGCAGATAGAGACGGTGACTCCCTTAGATAAATCTGGCTATGCGGCTTATTACCTGCAAAAAGGTGAACAGGTAAGAGTACGTATTGGAACCTCTTTTACCAGTATTGATAATGCCCGTAAAAACCTGGAAGCTGAAATACCCGATTGGGATTTTGCTGCTTTGAAAGCAAAGAATGAAGCCGTCTGGAACAAAGCACTGAGCCAGATACAGGTGGAAACAACCAGGGAAAAAGACAAACGTATTTTCTATACGGCGTTATACCATGCTATGCAGCACCCCAGGTTGTTCAATGATGTAGATGGCAAATATCCTCGATTTGCAGGAGATTACCAGAATGAGCGTGTCAGCAAAGGGGATTATTATGATGATTACTCTATGTGGGATATTTACAGGGCGCAATTGCCCTTATTTGAAATATTACAGCCAAAGTTGGTGAATGACTTTGTCAACTCTTTAGTGTTGAAAGGACAGCAAGGTGGATGGTTGCCTATATTTCCCTGCTGGAATAGTTATACAGCTGCAATGATCGGGGATCACGCTACGGCTTTTATTGCTTCTGCTTTCAATAAAGGGATCAGGGATTATGATGTGAATGCAGCTTATGAACTGATGCGGAAGAATGCTTTTGAAATGAGCAAAGGTGATGATTACTTAAACGGGAAAGGCAGAAGAGCACTGGATAGTTATATAAAGTATGGATATATTCCAATGGAAGATAGTGTGCCCATTGCATTTCATAAAAAGGAACAGGTGAGCCGCACACTGGAATATGCGTATGATGATTATGCATTGTCTACTGTGGCGAAAGCTTTGGGTAAGACAGCAGATTATGAAATATTGGCTAAGCGTGCGCAGAATTATAATAATGTCATAGATCCGAAGGTAGGCATGGCAAGAGGTAAGTATGCAGATGGTAGCTGGTATAGTCCATTTAATGCTGATAAGAAAGAACCTTATATTACAGAAGGTACACCCAGGCAGTACACATTCTACGTACCTCAGGATGTAACTGGACTAGCTAAAAAAATAAACCTGAAAGCTTCACTGGATAGTTTGTTTGGAAAGGATGAATACTGGCATGGGAATGAGCCGGGGCACCAGATCCCTTTTATGTACAACTTCACTGCTGCACCTGAAAAGACAAGTAAAACCGTACATAAAATCCTGGCAGAAGAATACGCTGATGGACCGGGTGGTTTAAGTGGGAATGATGATGCAGGGCAGATGTCTGCCTGGTACCTGTTTGCTTCAATGGGTTTTTACCCTGTAGATCCGGTGAGTAACAACTATGAATTGTCTGTACCTATTTTTGATAAAGTCACTATTTTATTGCCTGATAATAAAAAATTCCAGTTGAAGGCGGTTCAGAGACGAGGCAGGAGGAGTCTGCTTTATAATGGAAAAGAGCTGAAAGGACATGCGATTACATACGAACAAATAATGCAGGGTGGTGAATTGGTTTTCTTTTTTTAAAAAACAAAACCAATGAGTTAGGTGATTACGTAAACTTATTATGCCAGGCATTTTTGAGTCTGGCATAATTATGGATTTTCTTCCGGTACGTATTTTTTTGAATCACCTAAAACCATATCAACATGAATGCACGTTTCAAATTCCTGCTGACAGCAGGCGCTATGTTCTTTAGCTATGCAGGTTTCTCCCAGGTAAATTTAGGTATTACATCTGCTACCAGTAGTTCTGTAGCTGCTAAGACCAATGCAGCTGTAGTTAATAAAACGACCAGCAAAGTAGCAAATGCAACCCAATCGACTGTGAGCAAAACTACTACGGCTACCAGTAATACAGCTGCAAATACGACTGCTGCTGTGCAACGCACTAAGGGTACTACCGGCGTAAGTGTTACTTCAAACACGACTACGGCAGCAACAGGTACAAATGTAGCAACTACTTCTGCTACAACAGCCAATGCAAATGTAGATACAAAGGCGGCGACCAGTGAGGTGAAGAGTACTGCAAATAAAGCAGCGACAGCCACCAAGACAACGGCAACTAACACAGTTAATGAAACTAAGTCTACTGCTACCGCTACCAAAACTGCGGCGACTAACACGGCTAACGATGTAAAGTCAGCAACTACTACCACTGCTGCCAACGTGAAGTCTACTGCTACCGCTGCTAAACCATCTGCCAGCGCAAGCGCCAACGTATCCGGTCATGTAAATGCCAATAATTAATTCCTCTCCCCTTTAGTAACCATCATTTATTATATCATGATTGCCCGCATACAATTCCTTTTGCTGGCTGGTATTGCCATGCCTTTACTCCTGCGTGCACAGGACTCAACACAAACCACTAAGACTGACACACGCAGGAATGTATTTACCGCTAACCTGGATTTCCAGTCAAGGATCTCCTATTACGGTCGTACTGACAGTCTAAAAAGTAGTCTGCTCAACCCCAGCATCGGCTACCAGCTGAAAATGGGATTGTATGCGCAGGCAAGCATGATTTTCATTAACAACCCAGTCAATACGCTGGATTATACTGCGACTATTCTGGAAGGGGGTTATCGCTTTGGTCAAAACAAAAAAGTATCCGGCAATATCTTTTACAATCAATACCTGTATGAAAAAGATACCCGCCTCATTCAATCTGTTGTAAAATCACAGACTGGTTTTAATGTCGCCTTAGAAACAAAGGTGATCACTTTCAACATCAATGGAAACCTGAAGTTCAGCAACAAAACAGACGTAGGCGCAGCCGCAGGATTAGATCATCTCTTCCTGATCCGTCTTCCCAAAAAACACGCTGCAATTGGTATTAATCCAACCGCATACGCTTACTTCGGCACACAGAATTTCAGCAATACTTATTACGAACAAAAGAAGCTCTTTAACCTCATTCCGACCCAACCGGAAGCCGTTACTAAAAGCAGTGAACAATTCAATGTACTCTCGTATGAATTCTCATTGCCCGTTGTATTTGTCTACAAGCAATTCAACTGTTCCCTATCAGGTAGTTATGTGCTACCGCAGCACCTGATCACAGGGGTTGAAACAGGTTATAACATGTTCTACTTCTCCGCCGGACTGGGTCTGCGCATTTAAACTTACAACCCCAGTTGTTTCAGAAAATTGTCTTTGTAATTACTGCCTATAGGGATCTCTGTGGTATTTATAAATGCCCGGTTGCCCTCTATATGCGTAATGCTGGCTTTGTTGATAATAAATGAACGGTGTATCCTGATAAATAAATTAGCAGGTAATAACTCTTCAAAACCGGAAAAGGTGATAGTAGGGAGAATGGTACGTTGCTTAGTGACTACTTTGGTATAATTACCACTGGCCTCTGCATAGTAAATATCTTCGTACTGTATTTTATAGATCTTTCCATCTGCCTTGATGAAGATGAAGTTTTCCTTTTTACTGGCGGTGAATTCAGGTGTTGTTAGTTTCTCCAAAGCCTTGTCCACTGCTATAATGAACCTTTCCAATGAAAAGGGTTTTAACAGGTAATCTGTGGCCGCCAGGTCAAAGGCTTCTACAGCATACTCTTTGTAAGCAGTGGTGAAAATCACCTGTGGCTGGTACTTGAGTGTTTTTAAAAATGCCAGTCCATTCAGTACCGGCATGTTGATATCGAGAAAAATGAGTTCTATGTCTTCCTGTTGTGCAATAGCTTTTGCTTCCAGCGCATTGCCGCAGGAGGCGATGATGTTCAACATCGGAAAGTGACTACAATACGTTTGTATTATCTGCCTGGCTATTGGCTCATCGTCTACTATCAGACAATTGATCTTTCTCATGATTCTTAATTTTTAGCTGCAACTGTACCGTGAAATATTTATCTCCATCATCTATGTTCAGGTCATACTGATTGGGATACAGTAAAGATAAGCGCTTTCTTACATTTTCCAGTCCCAGGCCACCACTGTGTTCCGGTACTTCTCCTTTGGAGTTTTTTACGGAGAAGAGGATGCTGTCACTCCAGCGCCTGATCATGATTTCAATGTAGATCTTGTCGTTGGTGGTATTTTTAGAATGCTTAAAAGCATTTTCTATAAATACGATCATGAGCATCGGTGCAATCATATCATTCGTATCGTCAAAAGGCTCTATTACCGTGTTCAGGTGCAGGCGTTCCCCTATCCTGATCTTCTCAAACTCCATGTAGTTGTTGATGTATGTCAGCTCGTCTTTTAAAGGTACAAACATTTCCTTGGCATCGTATACAGAGTATCGCAGCAGATCGGACAATTGCAACAGCAGGGCCGGTACTTTGCCTGGTGCTGTAATAGAAAGACCGTACATATTATTGAGGGTATTGAACAGGAAATGCGGACTTAACTGGGATTGCAGATTTTGCAGCTCACTCTGACTGTTGGCCGCCAGGATCTGGGCCTCATGTAAGTGTGTGAAGATCCGGGTACGGAATAGTTTGATGAGCATGCCCAGGGTCAGGCTCATGATCAGGAACGACATCGGGAACAGAAAATCGTGGAAGAAATCATGACGCTGAAGGGCCTTTCCTATAAAGAGACAAGTAAAACAACTGGATAATAAAAATATAATGGAAAGAAGAATAAGGGGACGATAAGATACCTGTCTTTTTTCATCAATGAATAAGAAAGATAAAAACCGTCCTGTATATACTGCCGCCAAAAAACCTACGGTCAATGCAAAGGCAATCTCCTCATCGTCCATGGCGGTGATTGTATGCACAAATTGTCTTATCAGAATAAACAACACAATGCCGGTTGATATTCCTACCATAAGATGTAATTTCAAGTTTCCCACCGTTTTCATATCGATTGTATTTCTGTGGTACAAATATGAGTCACAACCCCCATTTTGCCAGCCAATAATGACGAACCTGTGAAAATGACTGACGAACCTTGAAAATAAGGTTTTCGTCACGGATATGACCAGTTACATCACTAAAATTTCGCTTCCCCCTGCTGCTGGCCAATCTTTGCTAAAAATAACACAGCAATGAGACCCATAATCGCCATCTTTATCAGCCTATTTCCAGTTATTCAGGCATCTGCACAGGATACCTCCAAACCCAAGCAAGTACAGCTTAAAAGCATTGAAGTGATCAGTAAAAAGCCATTACTGGAACAGAGTATTGACAGAACTGTTGTAAATGTAGATGCGATGATCAGTGCCGCCAGCAGCAATACTCTTGAAGTGCTGAATAAAACACCGGGTGTGACTGTAGATCATAATGGTACCATCCAACTGAATGGAAAAGGAGTATTGGTATTGATCAATGGCAGAGCCACTTATATGTCTGGCCAGGATCTGGCGAACTACCTGAAAGGATTACCCGGTAGCACCCTCGATAAGATAGAACTGATGGATGCGCCACCCGCTAAATATGATGCAGGTGGGGGTGCCGTAATCAATTTAAGATTGAAGAAAAATACCATTCTTGGGCTGACAGGAAATATTTCGCTCAGTGCGAGTCAGGGCATTTATACCAGATCCAACAATTCTTTGAATATCAACTATAACTATAAAAAGATGAACTGGTTTGCCAGTTTCAGTTATAACAGAGATGCAGCGTATGATGATGATAAGACAAACAGGGATTACTTTGCAGATAGCCTGAGTGTGTATTTGCATACGCATGTAAAAGGAAGGTCCAATACCAAGGGGATCCGACTGGGCATGGATTATAATTTAAATGCAAAAAATGTAATCGGGTTTGAAGTAAATGCACAGCAAAGACCCAGTATTTATACCAGGGGATATACCAGTGATGCCAACAATGATAGTATCAGCAAAGGGTTTACTTATAGTGATGCCAACTGGAAAAACTTTAGTGGCAACCTGAACTTCCTGCATAGATTCAATAATAAAGGCCACGAACTTTCTGCCGATGCCAGTTATATTTCTTATAACAATCACGATGAACAAAACCTGAATAATGACGATGATTTCTTCCATTACCGGTTATGGTCTGATATGCAGATCTTTGCGGTGAAGGCTGATTATGTACATCCTATTGGTATTGAAGCGGGTGCAAAATCGAGTTTTGTAAAGAACGATTATGATTCCAGGTATTATAATGAGAAATGGGTACAGGTGGATAGTAATTCCAATCATTTTATTTATGATGAGAATATCAATGCGGCATATATCAGTGCAAAGAAGAAATGGAAACGCTGGGGTGCACAGGCCGGTTTGCGTGTAGAGAATACAAACATCACGGGCAGACAACCGGGGAATACCGCGTATGCAACATCTGTGTTTAAGCGGAATTATACACAGTTATTTCCGACTGTGTTCCTGAGTTATAAATTAGATAGTGCAGGTAATCAAACACTGAGCTGGAACATAGGCAGAAGAGTGAACAGACCGAATTATCAACAATTAAATCCTTTTGTGGCTTTTGCGAATAGTTATACATATGAAACGGGTAATCCTAATCTGCGCCCACAAACGAATTACAGAACTGAGTTAAAGTACCAGTATAAACAATGGCTGGGATTAGGTTTGCAATACAACTGGTTTAGGGATATCATCTTTACGATGAGTGACGTGGTGGATAATATTTATATTACCAAACCTGACAATGTGGCGAAGGGATATATTGCCATGTTACTAGTCAATCTGAATTTACACCCTGCGAAATGGTGGGACATGAATGCAAATATAATGGCGGGAAAAATGCAGCTGCATGGAGAGGCATTCTCCACAGCGTTAAATTCAGGTACTTATTCCGTGAGAGTACGATTGTATAACCAGTTTGACCTGACACATGGTTGGAGTGCGGAAGCAAGTGGCGATTATTCAGGTAGGAATATCAATGGACAGGAAGTCATCAACCCAAGATATATTATTTATGCAGGGGTGCAGAAGAAGCTGTGGCACAACAAGGCAACATTGAAACTGAATATGGATGATATTTTCCGTTCATCCGGACAGAACAGTCATTCAGCCGGGGTGAAGGATAGTTATTATACACATAGGGGCCTGTATGATTCTCAGAAAGTAGGAATAGCTTTTACATATCGCTTTGGTAAAGAAACCTTTGCACGTAAACGGAATCACAGTGATAATACGGCTGACCAGGAACAGGAAAGGGCGAAGTGATGGAAGGTTGAAGATACTTGTATATTATAAGGGTAAGAAGATGGCGAAGAAAAAGACATTTTTAGAATAGAATAAAATTCCAACAAGCAATCCTTTTGCCTTCGGCAAAAGGATTGCTTGTTGGCGGCGAGGCCTGCGGCCGGCTGGGAATAAGCTGATAGGAGCCTGAAAGAAAGGCCAGCCCCCGGCTTAAAACTAAATTTATGGATGTTGTGCGTAAGCAATCATAGATGCCTTACCCAACATTGTCATATTTAAATTGAACCCAACATACGCTGCTGTCGCCCCCTTATCCAACGTTAATGGTGCTTTCAAAGCATATACAGTGATCAGGTACATGTGAGGTAAACCCGGCGTAGGTGCAGGACCACCATAACCTGGTGCACCGAAATCGGTTACTCCCTGAATAGCACCTGCAGGCAATAATTGTTTGGCAGGATTACCGGCACCCGCTTTTATTTCCTTTACATCTGCAGGAATATTGTATACCACCCAATGCCAGAATCCACTACCGGTTGGGGCATCAAAATCATACATTGTTACAGCAAAAGCTTTGGTGCCTGCAGGGGCATTATCCCATGATAGTGCCGGGGATTGGTTTTCACCGGTATACCCCATAATACTATTATATTGTTTGTTGGAGAACTGACCACCCAGGTCACTACTTTTTAAGGTAAAGGTCTGTGCATGTGCGTTGATAGCGAAGATGGCTATCATTCCTAATAATGCGCTTAATTTCTTCATAGTTCCTCGTATTTTGTTTGTGATACAAAAGTACGAAGCGCCATAGGAGCGGGTTTACAGCTAACAGGTCAAAAGCTATTGTAAAACGGTCAATTTCTGTTGCTGGTATTCACTGGGGGTGAGACCGAATACCTGTTTAAAGGATTGGGTAAAGCTTGAATGATTTTCGTACCCTACTTTATGATATACATCACTGGGTTTTTCGCGGTTATTTAATAATAAGGTCGCCGCCATTTCCATTCTCTTTTGTAAATACCATTTGCTGGGTGCTACGCCATAGATCCTGGCAAAACGGCGCTTGAAAGTAGAGGTGCTCATGTTGCAGAGGAAAGCCAGTTCATCGACAGTGATATTGTTTTCAATATGTGCTTCTACCGCCTGCCGGAAGTCATGTTCGTCTTTGTTGGCGGTACGGAGACTCAATACCTCCTGAGGGTACTTGTCCACCATGTACAACATCAGCTCTTCGAACTTGAGTACCCGCATCGCCCTTGATATGGGTTTGCCGGTAGCCAGCATCAGCTCCAGGGAGTGCAGGAAATTCTGTAAAAAAGGATCCAGCCGGAAGGTAACAAAAGGTTGTTCCGCAATGCTCATGCCCTGTTCAACATGGACCTGGGGCGGGCCGGGATATTTGATAAAGAAATCTGAGAGGATTTTATTATCGAAGAAAAACAGGATACTCTTGTAAATGCCATTTTCAGGGGCATTTTTCTCGCTCATCATGCAATTGCCACAAGATAACAGGATGAACTGAGATGGGTCAATCTGCGCGCTCTTTTCTGCATAAAACGTTGTTTTTACGCCAGCCAGCAGGAAACTGAACAGGTTGGTGTTCATGGTAATCTTGTTCTTCACCAGGTTTGCTGAAGACTGATAACCGATGATGTGCACATTGTCAGTTTCCTGTACCAGGTCCATTGGCAGATTGAACGTATCCATGTGGCAAAGATAGGAACCTATGAGAATAATGATACTTTAATAAATAATTTAAACAAGGGTAAACAGGTGCTATATACTACTTAAACAAGTACAATTTCATTTAAATAAATGTTACAAAATAAAAAGTCAACTTAATTTTCTAATTTCCAAACAGACACTACCTAAACTAAACCATCATCCATTTACGCTGTATGCTATTTAACTCCATAGAGTTTGCAATATTTCTTCCAATAGTATTTTTTCTTTATTGGTTCGTAGGAAAAGGAAATACTAAACTACAAAATATTATAATATTAGTTTCCAGCCTCTTCTTCTATGGATGCTGGGATTACCGTTTCCTTTTCTTATTATCGTTTTCGATATTACTGGACTTTTACAGTGGTATCAAAATTAGTGAAGCAGCTACCCCCCGGTCGAAAAAGCTATGGTTGATTACAAGTATTACCATCAACCTCGGCTTTTTACTCTTTTTCAAATATTATAATTTCTTTGTGCTGTCCTTCGCTGATCTGCTCACAAACTTTGGTTTGCAGGCAAACATCTGGACACTCAAAATCATTCTCCCTGTAGGGATCTCATTCTATACTTTTCATGGCCTCTCGTATGTAATTGATATATACAAAGGAAGAAGTGAACCAACGAGGAACCTGATAGACTATTCTGTATTTGTCAGCTTCTTTCCTTTACTGGTAGCAGGTCCTATTGAACGGGCCTCCCATTTATTACCACAGGTGCAACATCCCAGACACTTTTCGTCCGAAAGAGCCAGCGACGGTTTAAGACAAATTCTCTGGGGACTTTTTAAGAAGATTGTGATTGCAGACGTCAGCGCGATGTATGCCAATGAAATTTTTTCATCGAATACACACCTCCATGCGAGCACATTGGTATTAGGTGCTGTCCTTTTCGCCTTCCAGATATATGGAGACTTCTCCGGCTATTCTGACATTGCATTAGGAACAGCCCGGTTGTTAGGTTTTGAGTTGTTAAGAAACTTTTCTTATCCCTACTTTTCGAGAGATATCGCTGAATTCTGGAGAAGATGGCACATCTCATTATCTTCCTGGTTTAAAGATTATGTATACATCCCGCTTGGAGGTAGCCGGGGAGGAAAGCTGAATGCAGTTCGCAATACCTTTATCATATTTTTGCTGAGCGGGTTCTGGCATGGCGCCAACTGGACCTTTATATTCTGGGGCGGATTAAATGCGATCTATTTTTTACCCCTGTTGCTTTTTAACAGGAACAGAAATAATATAGAAATCGCTGCTAAAGGAAAAGTATTACCCTCATTCAGAGAACTGGTCGCTATACTCGTCACCTTTGCGCAGGTGACCTTTGCATGGATCTTTTTCAGGGCAGAGAGTCTCCGTTATGCATTTAACTACATCAAAGGAATATTTAGCCGATCCCTGTTTAGCACACCAGAGGTTTTTCCTAAAACGCAGTTAGTGCTGATAGCCTTATTTCTGGTCCTCGAATGGTTGGGGAGGGAACAACCATATGCTATTGCAGGCATTAATTTACAATTGTCCAGACCTGTGCGATGGTCGTTTTACTTTATGATCATATTTGCTATCGCCATCTTTAAAGGTTCTCCTCAACAGTTCATTTATTTCCAGTTTTAGTATGAAAAAGTTTATTGCCAGGTTTATATTATTCTCAGCAATCGCTGCATTGTTAATGGCTGTTCTGAGCGCGAATTATGCAAAGTCAGCAGAAGGTAATTTTGTGAGTGCGATCAGGTTAAAACATGAAAGACTGAACAGTTTTAAAGGTCCAAGGGTCATGTTTGCCGGTGGATCCAATGTTGCCTATGGAATAGACAGCAGGAAAATTGAAGATTCTATCAAATTACCAGTTACAAATCTTGCGATCCATGCCGGATTGGGGTTAGACTTTATGCTTTCTGAACTGAAGCACAGTGCGCGAAGAGGTGATTTCATTTTTCTTTCCCCGGAATATTATCTGGATGAAGGTCGTTATAAGTTGGATGAAGAAGCGGCTGACAGTTATCCCGAGGCCCGGAAATACCTTAGAACCCTTGCTATCAAAGATTTCCCAACCTTTACTGACAACATCATTGACCAGTTAAAGACCAACAAGGATTACTTATTTGATAAGATCTCTAAAAAATTGTTTGGCGCTAAAAAAGAGACAACGATTGCCTCCATTACGTCATTTAATGAGTATGGAGATGTTGTTGCACACCTGAATCGTCCGGCACCTGCTACCATTAATGACAAAAAAGCGTTTGTATATAAATATTGGGATGGTATTCAAAAAATAAACGAATTGGCGCAATATGCCAATGAAAATGGCATACATCTTTATTTCGTGTTTCCAACTTATTCCAGGAACGCTTATAATATCAATAAAGCCGTCATTAAAAAGTACCAGAACGACCTGGTGCTCAATCTGAAAGTGAAAGTCATTAACTCTCCGGAAGATTTTGTTTATGACGACAGTGAATATTATGATACGGTATATCACCTGAAAAGAAATGCCCGAGAGCTGCGGACACAGAAGCTGATATCTATTATCAAGCCATATACTATGCTGTAATAGCAGCGATATCCTGGTAGTGTACCAGTTTCAATTTTCTTAAAAATCACCTGAAACTCCTGTGCGGTTGCCTACGGCCCCTGTACACGAGTTTCGGCAGTGGCCTGCGGCCTGCCAGACTACATCCAAAATGATACACTACTGCTATTTCCTGTATTGATAAAAGATGCCTTTGTCAAAAGGCGTCCAGAGACAGGCACGCTGACCACAGGCTTTGAGGCCACTGTTTGCCCAGGTATTGCAGGTATGGAACAGGCTGTAACTGCCTTTGGCTTCGTAAAATGCATCAGTGCGGCCATAGTTCGCATTCGTCACAATGTTCATAACCTGGCCCTTGTCATCTCTCCTGAAACTTTGCTGGATGTAGGCAACCAGTCTTGCGTATCTGGCACTGTCAATGCTGGTGCGTATACAATCCTTTCCTTCACGCAGACTTTTGTAAAAGGTAGCATGAATAGCAGCGGTGCTTAGGCCGGTAGCGGCTTTGAAGGCCGTGCTGAACTTCAGGTCTGCCCAGGTAGGCGTTTCGAGGTAGAAGCCTTTGTCTCCCCAGCCAAAAGCGATCCATTCGGCAGTGGTGTCTTTGCCAATGGTATTGGCGAATAGTACACTTTTGCTCCAGTCGATCTGTTCGTTTCTGACAGGGATGACGAGGTCAGTGTGTACACCGTTTGTAAGGATGTACATCGGTATGTTGTTGTTCCCTGAAGGCTCGGCTGCAACTGTGATGCGCGAAAGCCCCCAGGCTGATAAGAGATAAATGCAAACGAGTACAATAGGTGTAAGAATCGTGAATAATGCTATTTTCAGTACTTTCTTTATCATAATTTGGAGTTGTCTTCCAGCGTTTTTCTTTCTTTTTTGGTGAGGCTGCGGAGACCGTTTTTATGGATCTTTTCCAGCAGACCATCTATTTCCTGTTCTCTTATTACCCTGGCAGAGTTGTACCTATCGTCGATGGTGAGGTCACCTTTGTGATGACGTTTGAAATACAGGTTATCCACCAGCAGCAGGTGCGGATGCCTGATAACCATGTAGATAAAGAATATGCCCGGCAGGAGTATTAATAATATAGTACCGTAATTGTACATTACTGCCAGTGGCTGGAACGACAGGGAGGTGATGATGCCGACCATGGCGCCGCCAAGGTGTGCATCGTGCCCGATATTGTCACGCTGGGAACGGATGCCGTAAATAGAATACAATACGTAGCAAATACCAAAGAGCCAGCCGGGTACATGGAAAGGAAGGAATAACAATCCTATATGTATGCCGGGTTCGATGGCGATGGCGGCGAAGATGATACCGCTGACAGCACCGGAAGCTCCGATGGCGGTATAGTCGCCGTGGTGACGGTGGAGGAAGAGTGAAAGCAGATTCCCTCCTATCAGGCTGGCGAAATAAATGCTAAGGTATGCCTCATTACTGAGGAAGTAATCTAAACTGGTGCTGAAGAAAAATAAGGCCAGCATGTTTAGGAAAAGATGTGTTTTATTGGCGTGCAGGAAACCAGCGCTGATAATACGGTCGTATTGTCTGTAAAGCAGGATGCCATCTACATCGAAAGCGTAGCGGGCAAAGAAGGAAGGGTCTCTGAATCCTTTGAACGAGACGATGATATTAACAATGATAATTAACAAACAGGTAAGTCCGATTGTCCCCATTTTTTTGCGGTATTGAGATAATGATAAATTTACGAAAAATCCGGAAAAAGAGACTACTGCCTTCGGCAGTAGCGTCTTTTCCCGGAGGGGACCTGCGGCAGGCAGTTGAAGGGGTTTATATTTGCTACAGCCTAAGCCGTCTATTTTTGCTACGGCTGGCGAAGAGGTGTATGCTTGCTATGGCTGGCAAAGATTTATATTTGTATTATTAGGTTAAATTTACCGCCATGATAACTACCCAACCACAACCAGGAGAATTCATTGATTATCAAATGAATTATATTAAACAGGTGGGCGATGCACCTGTACAGCAGTTAATACTTGAACTGAAGGACAAGGGATATGCGTTTTATACCAGTATTCCAGAGGAAAAAGGCGCCTATGCTTATGCACCGGGCAAGTGGAACGTGAAGGAAGTTTTAGGCCATATTATCGATACTGAAAGGATCTTTGGCTACCGCCTGCTGGCCTTTATCAGGGGAGAAAAACAAGGTTTACCCGGGTTTGAGCAGGATGATTATGTGGCAATGTCTGATGCAAATTCAAGGACGATAAAGGACCTTGCGGAAGAAATGAAAGCGGTGAGAACAGCGAACGCGTATTTAGTAAGAAACCTTACTGAAGAACAGGGAGCAATAAAAGGCACCTCCGCCGGTAACCCGATTTCTGTGAGAACGATCCTGTATATTATGGCCGGTCATGAACTGCACCATATGCAAATTCTGAAAGAAAGATATTTATAAAAAAAGAGTGGCGCATGAATAAAATCAGCGCCCCTCTTTTTGAAAATAGATTTTATGCCGGTTAGAGAATTCCCGTTTTCATAAATGCCTTACAACTTAAAGAAGATACTTCGTTTGTATAACCAATAACACAATCCCCATTCCAACCCTAACGTTACAAAAGCTGATAATACTTTTATAGGAACAAAAATAGCTACTACCCCATTCACCCACTGCGCTCCCACCGTTTCAAAAAAGAGGTAAATGAAGATCGCATTCATACCTACTACCACTGCTACCCACGTATATTTACTATGTTCCTTAATGTCTATCCACCAATACAGGAATGCTAAGATCAATAATACCCATCCTACTGATGCTAATACAAATCCGGCTGTAGCAATTCTCTTAATGATCGGAGACAGTTCAAACCAGTCTGCAGCAAAGCCTAGTATTAATCCGATTAAACCAGCGATGATTAAGATCATTGTTTTCTGCCCACCCGTGCGGGAAGTAGTCAGCAACTTACCAGCCGCCATGCCCCACAAGGTATGCGCTGCCGTAGGAATAATATTGATCGCTACCCAGCCATCGGTATTTATTTTACCCATCAACACTGTATCCATGTATGCACCAAAATTGTGGTACGCTACAAATGGCTGTTCAAACCCCGGTACCAGGATGGTTCTATACAATACATCATTGAGAATGATCAACAGGAACCCTACGATGATCTGTACCGTAAATGAATTACGAATAAACAAATAAGCAATGATACTTGTGAATGCCAGCTGTGTCAATACATTCCACAACTCCCACACCGGCTTGCCTGCATAAATGCAATGTAAACCCACACCACAAATAAACAACTTCAGACTTCGTATTAATATATGCTTAAAGTTCTGTGCCCAACTCACCCCCTTCCGCAATTTGCTTTCATAAGAAATATACATCGCCGTTCCTGCCATAAACATAAACGCCGGCTGTACCAGGTCCCAGAAATGCAACCCATGCCATGGATGATGAAAAAACTGCTCTATAAAGGCATTTGGCGATACTTCATGCAAACTATCATACACCCTGCAACTCTCTCCTGCCAACAGGATCATGATGATACCCCGCATTACATCCAGTGATAATAAACGTCCGGAAGATTTTATCATATTATTGAATTGTGATCTTATGATTCAGGTTGTTGTAACCAGTCGCAGACTCCCATACATTTTCATTCGCCAGCCGGATACTATAAGCCGGCATATTGCGCAGCGAATTATAGCCATCCGGTAAGTTCAGCAATACTTCATATGTGCCTGCTGCAATACCTGCAGGTAATTTAAAGGACTGTCTTAAAGTTACATCACCCGTCAGCCATTTACGCACCTCTGTCGTAAATGTCAATGTATCAATTTTCTTACTCTCCGTATTGCGCAACAACAATTGTACTGGCCGTGGATTGTAAGGTGCTGCATAACCCGCATTCTGTAAATGTATGGTCACTGACAGCGAATCGGTAGTAGCCTGTTTAGATGGCAGGATCGCATCTTTCAACACCAGCCTGTATCCCAGTTTACGCTTGATATTATCTAAACATCCACCTGTTTGCCAGTCGTTATTCACATCTGCATTGTAATCAGCATTCAGGAAACTATAATGCATATCGCTAAACTCCTGCTCTGCGTGTCCTGAAGGTTCACAATCATTCTGCGGACTATATTCATCACTACACGTCTCCCCTCCTACTACCACATACTTACTATCCATCGAGGTGTAATTGCGCATGGCTGTCGTAGCTTCTACCGGTGCCACCGAAGTATGGCCATAATCTGCAAAGGTACCATAATCATTTGCACTGGACAGGAAGCAGTCATTGTGAAAACCAATCCTTGCCTTGTCGGTGCCTGTCGCTGCTTCATCTGCCGTCATGGCACTGGAAGTCGGTAAGGCACTTACCCCATACACAAACTTCTGCTTTAACTGTGGTAACCGGATCTGCACCATTCTATCTGCAGGCAATGCATCCAGCATCGCTTTTAATACTTCTGATCTATCTGTCCAGTTATTATCCAGCAATTGCTTTTGCCCGTTGGAAGAGGCATCTCCAAAATAGTCGGTGTAAAAGTTCTCTCCCCATACACCTATAAAACCTAACTGTACAGTTGCGATCACATCGGCATTTGCCTGTAATACAGGTTTTAACTGGCTGATATGATTTAATACCACACTCTTGGGCGCATCGCCATAAGGGGTACAGATCCAGCTCTCCGGACAACTACCTGCCGTTACACTAATCGTATAAGTAAATCTTGGTATCAGCTTCACGCCTGCGGCACGGGCGGTTGCGAAGTCTTTTGCCAGATTAGTCAAAAATGAAGCAGGCAATGATTTACCTGTATACCCCGTCATAATAAAATACCGGAACACCAATGTGCTCATCACACTAAAACTACCGCCTGAAGGTGTCGCACCATTCTTGTAAGTAGCCAGTGTGGCAGCATCCAATGCCGTAAAGTTATCCACAGTCGTCTCAGAATATCTATAAAAACCTCTTTCAGGATTCGGAAAATCTTCAGTACTCGCAGTATAGGTGATTGTCGTACTGTCTTTACCCACAGTATTGTCTCCGCCACTGGTCTTATCACAAGCTACAGCCAACAATATAAATGGGAATAATAAGCGGATCGCCCTCATGAAATTATCTTTAATGTTAAATAAAAAGGGCAGGTCATGCAATGTATTGCCTCCCTGCCCCCTTTTACCAGCTACGGCAAAAATTTATTCAAATGTGACTAAGATAGATGATTGCTTACCACCCGGTAAATCACCCAGGGTAGCCGACCAATCACTCTTTGTCGCTTCGATACCAATTCTGAAGGCTGTGGTTGCAGCCAGCCCCTTGAGTTTGGAACGGGACAACCGCATTTCAAACTTAAAGGTACTGCCATCCTGCACGGTAGCACCTGTGGTATAAAACTCGGATGCTCCTGAGGATGACCATGAAAATGCCTGCTGCGTGGCTCCTGCAAAGTTGAACGCATCTAACCAACTTCCAAATACTGACCCTTCTAACAATACATCATAACCACCATCCGGGAAGGTACCAGTTAGTAAACCAGTGCCGCTGTTATTATCTGTATCCATGTAGAAGTCGTAAATGTTGCCGGAATTGGCCACTGCATTTACTTCTAAATATATGTATATATAGTTCGCATCATAGTCAAACTTCGCTTTCTTAAAGTAGGTTTCTGATGCAGGCGGTGTAACTACATAGGTAGAAATTGTATCCCAGTCTGACAATGTATTGTCATCCAGTTTTACTGGCAATGTCTTGGCTATGTTAATCACTGTTGAACCTTCGCTCACTTTTCCTCCCTGAGTATATGCATACAAGGTAGGTACATACTTTCCTTTGCCGGGATAAGTATGCACAGGGCTTGCTTCTGTGGAGGAATCACCATCACCAAAATCCCATTTGTAGGAAGTGGCACCCGTTGTTTGATTGGTAAAGGTAACGTTGTTTCCATCTACCGCTACTTCATAAAACACATCAGCGGTGGGAGAACTATCTTCTTTTTTACAGGCTCCTGCTACTACCAGCAGTATCAGGGCTATCATGTTATATTTATTGAAACGCATGATATACGGCTTTAAGTGTTAAGGATTCTGTGTACACAAAGTATTTGTCTGGATCTCATCAATCGGAATATAGTAGATTGTCTTGCTGTTATCCCAGTTGATGATCATGTTATCGTAATTAGTCGGTAATACTGACAGATTGATATCAGACTCTTTCAATCCCGCCAGATGATATCCCCAATATGTACGGTTCAATGATTGCTTATTACGGTATACATCCAGTGCACGATGGCCTTCAAAGGCCAGTTCGATACGTCTTTCTTTCAGTACTACATCCAGTACGGTTTTGCCTGAAGGTAAAACACCATTATACAATGATCCTTCCAATCCACGGTTCCTGCGGATTATATCCACATCATTCAATGCCGCAGTGGTATTACCCGCCTTGGCTTCAGCCTCTGCCCTGTTCAGGTACATTTCTGCAAGGCGGAACATGATCGGAGAGCTTAAGGTAGGGCTATTACCCTGGAAAGAGAATTTAGAGATCATATACATTTCAATACCGTTCTTTTTCTGCACATTGCCATCTGCATCTTCGAATGGTACGATGTAGTTCCAGCGAACATCTTCAGTATGATCGGCCATAGTATCTCTCAGTGATGTAGAAGCGAATTCCTCACCCCAGCCTGAGTTACCATCTGTGTAGATCATAGATGCGATAGAACCTGCTTTACCATAATCATCCGTGGTGGTCATCGCCACACAAAGGATGGTCTCTGTACTGCTTGTCGCATTTGCAAACATGGAGGTAAACCCGGTAGCCGTTTCCAGTGTAAAACGACCTGAATTGATCACCTGGTTGGCATAGTAAGTGGTACTGTCTGTATTGTCTTCATACAGGTATACTCTTGACAACAATGCATAAGCCGCTTCTTTGGATGCATACTGTACACCACGGGATGTATTCATCAGTCCAGCACCCATTTGCGCATCTGCAATGATCTGTGCATAAGTCTCTGCCACTGTCGATCTTGCCTTCATAGATGGATCACTGGTAGACGTACGGAGTATCACACCTGCTGCTGTTGGGTCCTGTGAATAAGGCTTTGCATAAAAGCGCGCCAGGTTGAAGGTACAGAACGCACGCAGGAAGTAACACTCACCAATCAGCTGTTTAACCTCATCACTTGGGTTCTCGATCGCAGACGCTGCTTCGATCACCGTATTCGCATCGCTGATAATCTTGTAAGAGATATACCAGAAGTAACGACTGTTTGTCTGCGTGGGCGTATGTGCCAGTGAAAAGCTATAATACAGCGGGTCAGTGGTCGTTTGTCCACACACGATATCATCGCTGGCAAAATCGCTCATCTGGAAATACTGACGCAGGTACATGTTGTTTGCATCTTCTACCCCATTGAATGTTACATGGTCCTTGAACAAAGCATAGGCTCCGTTTAACGCTTCTTTTAAACCAGTCACCGTTGAGGTCAGATTGCCTGTAGTAAGGGAATCACTTGGATTCACATCTTTCAGACAACTGCTCAGTAGAATGGGTATGATAAGTATGATATAGAAAATTCTTGTTCTCATGGTCTGATAGTTTTTAACTAAAACCTGATATTGATGTTTAACAGATACTGACGGTTGTTCGGATATTTAAAGTCCGATACACCCGGCATTACATAGTCACTGGATGTGATAGTCGTGTTTGGATCCTGCCCCAGGAACTTTGTAAATGTGTACACATTATCTGCGGTCAGTGATACTGTCACATCGTTCAAACGCCAGTTTTTCACCAATGATTTAGGCAGGTTGTAAGCCAGCGCGATATTGCGGATGGAGAAGAAACTACCGTCTTTCAGATAGCGGGTGGATGTTTCTGTCGCATTTGCATTGTTCTGCGGACTTGGCTCTGTCGCTACATCTCCTGGCTTAGTCCAGATCTTATAGCTGGATGGCAGTTTGATCTGGTTGTAGTAAGGTTCTGTACCATCGTTTTCCACAAAGCGCAGGGCATTGCTGAATACTTTGTTGCCACTGATGAAGTAAGTGTTCACGCTCAGGGAGAAGTTTTTGTATTTCCATTGGGAGTTAAAACCACCCTGGAATTTAGGCAGGGCAGATCCTACTTCCTGGTAAGTAGCACTTGCGTAGTCAGAAGTTGCTTCGCGGGAGATCACTTTACCATTCGCATCTTTGTTCACAATTTCCCACTGTGGTGCACCTGTTTCTTTGTTCACCCCTAGCCATTTAGGCATGTAGAATTCATACAGGTTACCATCGTTGCGATAGATCTGTGATATGCTCCAGGTAGATTGTGTACGGGTGATATCGCTTGGCAGCTGACGCAGTTTGTTGGTGTTGAAGTTGATGTTGAAATCTGTATTCCATTCAAAATCCTTATGACGGATATTCACAGTGTTCAATCCTAATTCAATACCATTGTTTACGACCTCACCTACATTTTCCCAACGTTGTTCAAAACCTACTGACAGTGGTTGTGATACCTGCAGCAGGAGGTTTTTGGTGATGTTGTTATACGCATCGGCTGTCAGGTTGATCCGGTTGTTCAGCATGCTCAGGTCGATACCTATGTTGATCTGTTGCTTGCTTTCCCAGCTCAGGTCCGGGCTTGGTAACTGAGAAGGGGTAGCTGCTGTGCTACCATTGTACTGGCTGCTCAGTGCATATAAACCTAAGTAACGGGAAGAACCAATATCCTGTGTACCGGTTACACCAAAGCTCGCTCTTAATTTCAGATTGTTTACCGCGGTCAGGTCCTTCATGAAATCTTCACTGCTCATTACCCATGCTGCAGATACTGCGGGGAATGAACCATAACGCCTGTTGGAAGGGAAAGCAGTAGATCCATCTATACGATAAGATCCTGTCAGGAAGTACTTTTCTTTATAACCATAACTTACCTGTGAGATCAGGGACTGGATGATAGACTGATCAGTAGATCCACTTACCATCTGTGTATTGGATACTACATTCAGTACAGATAATCCGATCGGTAACCCTTTTCCTGAAGCACCCATCAATTCTGATTTACTATTTTCTATCGCCACACCTGCTAAACCAGTGAGGGAGTGATCGCCAAATTTAAACTTGAATTTCAACAGGTCGTTTGAAATCACACCGTATGTTAAGGTGCTGGCTTCGTTCAGATAACCTGTACCGTTATACAGGCCTGCTACTACCGGAGAGTAGTAATCCTTTGCTTTGGAATAAGCTACTGCACCACGATTGCTGCTGGTGAAGGTTAGCCATGGGGTGATATTTACATTCAGCCCCAGGTCATAGTTCACATCAAATGATTTGTAAGGATGTGAAGAGTTCTGGATGGTATGTACCGGGTTGGTCTTATCTCTTGACCACCATTTAAAGGTAGAAGTACCATCTACATACACAGGTGAGCCATCTGCATTATATGGATTATCCCATGGCATATTCAGATAAGCATAGTACACATCTTCGTAGTTATAGCTCTTACCGTTTATACCACTGATGTTGATATTGTTGGTCACGCTTACATCCTTTGTGAAATGGTAGGTAGAGTTTGCACGCACGTTCACACGCTGATAGCCAGTGTTCATGAATGTACCTTTTTCATTGTAGTAAGTGAGCGCTGTATAGTATTCATTTTTTTCTGAGCTACCGCTGGCAGCGATGTATACGTTTTGCATCGGCGCTGTGCTGAACAAGGTATTCAACCAGCTGTAGTTCTGATTGCGCAGGGATTGCGGACGTTCGCTATAAAACTTGAGGATGTCAATTTTATAGGAGTTGTTCGTAGTACCGGGAATATAATCGCGGTAATATTCTTTCTGGTGATCGTACAGTTCGCTCCCCGTCATCATCTTCATCTTACCAAAGTCTGGTGTACGGAAACCGGTCGTTACTTTTGCTTCGAACTGTGTTTTACCCAGTTTTGCTTTTTTAGTTGTTACGATGATCACACCGGCATTTGCCTGAGAACCATACATAGCAGTCGCACCTGCATCTTTCAGAACAGTCACGTTTTCCACATCGTTTGGATCGTAGTTACCACCAATGATACCATCTACCACTACCAGTGGCGTTTGCGATGCATTGACAGACGATACACCACGCAACCTGATTTCAGAAGAACTACCTGGCGCACCGGAGCTGTTCACTACCTGTAAGCCGGACACTTTACCCTGGAGCATATTGCCCAGGTCATTGGTGGTCACGGTTTTCAGTTTCTCTTCGTTCACGACAGTTACCGCGCTGGTCAGTTCACCTTTCTTTTTATCACTATAACCTACTACCACCACTTCGTTGAACTTGCGGGTATCTTCTTCCAAAAGGATGCTGATAGCACCATGGACACCTGCCACCGGGTATTCTCTGGTAGCGAAACCGATGTTGCTGATCACCAGTACATCGGATTTATTCAGATCACGGATGGTGAAGTGACCATCGCCATCAGACTGAGCACCTTTGCGTGAACCTTTTACCATGACAGT
Organism: Chitinophaga sancti; assembly: GCF_034087045.1. Lineage (NCBI taxonomy): Bacteria > Pseudomonadati > Bacteroidota > Chitinophagia > Chitinophagales > Chitinophagaceae > Chitinophaga > Chitinophaga sancti. Next base: position 7,705,483 of record NZ_CP139247.1, read on the forward strand.
GGCACCGGGCAATGCAGCACCTCCTGCGGTAGTGACCCTGCCTGATACAGTAATAGTGGTATCAGCCATCGACACTGCGGGAGCAGGTGCAATACGGGCTTTGTGAATCACGAAGCTGTTGCCTTCCAGAGAATAAGCTACCTGTTGATTTTTAAGGCATAGGTCGAGCACATCCTGTACATTGGCATCTTTGACCTGAAAAGATACAGGGATTGTATTCGACAATACCTTTTCAGAATAAACAATAGATACTCCTGTCTGAGTGATGATCTCAGCAAACACTTTTTGGAGCGGCGCTTCTTTTACCGTTAAGGTGACCTTCTGGGAATATCCTGCAGCAGTAACGTGCAAACAGGTGACCAGAAGAACGAGGGCGGTCAATTTCATAACCAGGCAAATTTTGGTTGATAGCCCGCGCACACAGCGGGCCATTACATTACAATCGAAATGCATACTTTTGTAGTGTTTGGTAGTACTTAAATGGTCTTACAGTGATTATGCAAGGAATGCCGGATAATTAAACCGGGGATGTTGCGAGCGTCTCCGGTTTTTAAATAGGTATCCCTTTTAGCGGCTGCTTTTTAGTATTCTTCTGCTGCTTTTAAATTTTGGTCTATACTAAATTTTGGTTCCAGGTACCCTTCGGTAACAATAAGCTTTAAATTTTGATTTAATTATTTACGGTAATACGATGACTTTTCTCCCTTCTAATTTTAAGTGATTATATCCGCTTGCTTCCAGCAAACGTAATACTGATGACAATTGCAGGTTTCTGCTGATTCCCCCTCCGTATAGTTCTGCGCTTGGTTTGGCAGTGTAAACGATCTCCACATCGTACCAACGGGCGACTTCTCTAAGTATGGCTGGCAAAGCCGTGTTATTAAATACAAACACACCGTTTTTCCACGCGGTAACTTTTTTGATATCTGCGGGTCTGACAGTGATGGCATGGTCTTCATTGTCCATGACAGCCTGTTGACCAGGTTGCAGGGTGTGTAGTGTGTTTCCTTCTTTTACTCTGACACTACCGGAAATGAGGGTAGTGTTGACTGTGGCTTCGTCGGCATAGGCCATGATATCGAATCCGGTACCCAGTACCTGTACTTCCATACTGTCCCTTTGTGTGGAAGGTACTTTTACGACGAAAGGATGTGTGGCGTTAGGTGCTACTTCGAAATAACCCTGGCCTTCCAGTTGCACAACGCGGGTGGCGCCGGTGAAAGCGGTTGGATAGCGGAGGGTGGTAGCTGAGTTAAGCCATACTTTGGTTCCGTCGGGTAATACGATCTGGAATTGTCCTCCCCTTGGGGTAGATAGCTTATTATAATGTACAGTACCTGTGTTTGTTTGTGCTGTGTATAGTAATTGTCCGTTTTGCTGTTTGATGGATTGGTTGCCTTGGTGGATGGTTTGGTTGCCGGCGCTGTCTAAAGTAACGACGGTACCGTCTGCCAGGGTAAGGGTGGCTTTGTTGGAGCCGGGTGTTATGATTTTTTCGATCTTGCTGGCGACAGGTAAAGGTTGTGGTTTATGGGTGTGGCCAAGGTACCAGAAGGCGGAGCCTGCCAGTAATAATAATACAGCAGCGGCTGCCAGGCGGCGGAAAGTGATGATCCGGCTGCGAGGAGGGATGAGCTGACTGTAAATGTTTTCGTAATCTATGTCAGGAGCGGTAGAGGCCGTGTCAGCATAGCTGGCTAAGAGGCTGTTTAAAGTCTCTTCGTTAGGTTCGTTATTGATGTATGCAAATAGCTCATCCAGCTCCTCGCGGGTGCAGGATCTATTCACATAACGACCCAACAAATATTGTATTCTTGGCTGATGCTCTGGCATATAATATAAAGACGAGTGAAAAATTGGGAAGGACCGTGAAAAGATAATAATTTTTTAAAAAAGGCAAAAAACATACTGCTGCTACCAAAAAAATCGGGTTTTGCCTTCGGCAAAACCCGATTTTTTTGGAGGGGCCGATTTTGGAGCCGGCTTGAAGCCGGCTCCAAAATCGGCCGGCAGCAAAGGCGGTCATCGGCAAAGGCAGTTATCGGCTGTAAAACGATTATTATTTCAGCCAGAGGTTCACGGTGTTGGAGGGAGTTTCTAAGACTATTTTATAGAACGAAGAATCTGAAGAATTTAAATCTTTTAATCCTTTTACATCCACTAATGCGTGTTCCTGTTTTAAAGGCACCACCTTTAATAATTTATACTCATCCTGACCTCCTGTCTTAAAATTATTAGTCGCTGCCACCCATATCTTCACATTGCCACTATCTTCCAGTGCCTTCCATTTCAAATCTATATTCCCCTGAATTAAATTTCCTGCTGCCTGGGCGATAGCTACCTTTCCGATAAGGGAAGTACCATCTACTTCGCGGGCTACAGAATCAGGTATATTGATTTGTAAATAACGGGCTATCGTAGGCATAATATCCACAATCCCGGGTTCGTAATATTTTGCATAATTATTTAAGGGGCGATAACTGGTCACCATCCAGGTGCTACGCTGGCGAACGGATTGGCCGCCATGATCACGACCTGTTTTTTCATCACGACCATGATCGGTGGTGATTACAATCATCCAGTCTTCGGGATAATTTTTCTGGCGATACCGGATCGCTTCCCATAACTTCCCCATCTGTGCATCCATCAGGCTCACCGCTTTATAGAATTCAGGGCTATCGCCGTGCATATGGCCCATATCGTCGGTATATTCAAGGTAAACCCAGCTGAGAGACGGCGCATTCTTTTTGATACCTGCTACGGCTTCTGTGATCACCTTTTCATCGATAGCATGCATGAAATCACGTTGTTTATCATGATGGAAGTTGTTGGTATCGAGTTCGTAGCCATCTGCATGTAGGTCTACGTATTCAGAAAGGGCGAGTTTTGTACGGTTATCTTCCCAACTGGAATAAACCGCAGTTTGTTTTGCAGGATAAGCCTCTTTGAATAAGCGGAAGATATTATGGTAGTGGTAATTGGGATCTTTAATATCATTGTCAGGCACATTGTGCTTATTCACCCAGGTACCCGTGAGCAGGCTATTGTACCCTACAGCGGAGATGGTCGGGGTTTCGGAGTAGGTACTTTTGCCCCCGCCTACATGCATGCGGGTATAGGTACCGGCAGCAATGATCTTATCTATGTTGGGAGTGGCTACTTTCTCTATCACATCGGCAGGAATTCCGTCTGCAATGACAAATACCACTTTCTTTTCGCGTTTGGATTGTGCGCTGACTGTACCTGCCAGCAACAGACAAATTAGTAAATGTTTCATGCCCCAAAAATGGAAATTATTCAATGAATTGTATGTTAGCTTTTCATTAAGCATGTGAACAGGAGTACCCCCAGCGGACCTCCATAACGTGACAGGAACACACGGATATGTTTCAGGGTTTCGACCTGTAAATTCTTGACCCTGCTTTTGGACAAACCCAGCTTTGTGGCAATATCCTCATGACTCAGCCCCTCTACCCTGCTGAGGCGGAAAATGGTCTGTTTCTGATCAGACAATTGTGCGAGGGCATTGAAAATGAGTTGCTGGCTCTCCCTGGCATCGAGTTGCAGGTCGAGGGCATCCGCCACTTCTGAGATATTGGCCCAAACCTGGTCTACCAGGTGCTGCTGGCGGGCCACCTTGCGGAGGTGATCGACCGTTTTATTGCGGGCAATGATAAAGATGTAGTTGCCAATATGATCGATGGCTGGAAGCTGTTCCCGGCTGGTCCAGAGCTTGAGAAAGGTATCCTGAAGGATATCCTCGGCATCTACTGCCGAGTGGGTTAACTGGTATATAAACGCAGCTACCGGCCTGCTATGCCGGTCATATAACTGCCGGAAGGCACTTTCGTCCCCTTTCCGCAGTCGTTGTAGTAATTCCGTATCCGTGGTAGCCTGCATGCGTAAATATACCCGACTATCGCTCCTTTAGCTGCTTTGAATTGATGTTATCCTGCTAAAAATAATTAAACTGAACCATTGTTTCAGTAATTTATTCCCAATTTATTCTCTATATGCCTAAACCCCACTACCATTTTTCTGGAAAATTTGATTGGAAACCACTTATTATAGCCAGCATACTGGCCCTCATCGCCTGCATAGGCGGGGGGATTATTTATAGTACTTCCATGAAACCCCGTGGGTTTTCGGGTGGTAAGGGATTCGCCCTCTTTTTACTGGCGCTATGGTTGTTCCTTGTATTTTACCTGTTCAGGCGCTTCAATCATAGCAGAAACAGAAAGGTGAATGCCGGGTTAGGTGTTTTTTTAAGTGGAGCGACATGGCTGTTCAGTCATGGCGGATGGGAATCACTGGTATTGCTGCTCCCCCTGACCATGCTACTTTTTTTAGATTACTACTGTGAGAAATGCGGGAAATACTATTCCTATAAAACCTTTTATGTACTAAATGCCGGAGAATATTCCAGGTATGAGAAAAAACACAATGAGGAAGCTCCTCCATTTAGCTTTTTGCCAAATATTCATTTTCAGGAATTGCCAACCTATGGTCCTACCCAACCACAGAATATTATTAAGATCAGGTTTTCTTTTTCTTATTGCAAATCCTGCGGAAGCAATGCTATTGAAGATATCCATTCCTGCAGATGGTCGGGATCAACCAGTACAAAGAACGCTGGACGTTCCTTCGTAACCCAGCTGGAAACACTCGCTGACGACGTTTACCTGGATGACGCGACAGGTTAAAAGCTGTCGCTCCTGTCCATAGACTGAAGCGACAGCTTAATAAATTAATACGCAGTCTCATCCGCGCCCTTATCCACTCTGCTATTCTGTATCCTGCTCTGTTTATCTATATCATACTCCTGGTAACCCAACACAAACGAAGGATCACCCGCATTGATAGCCGGTGACGTACTGCTCAGGTGCAGATTCGTTGTGCTTACATAATTTGGATTGCCATAAGTAGAATGTGCATCCAATCCTGTGGCAGCTGTAAATGCCGCCAGTGAACCATACGTGGTACTGGTAGGATACCAGTCGAATGTAGCTGAAGCTGAAGTGCCTGACACTCCATAATACAGGTTGTAATCACTCACCAGGTTCGTAGATGAATACCCCCACAATGCAATGATCATGATATCGCTCGCGGAGTACACAATATTATTCTTGATGGTGAGATAATCTGTATTCTGCAGACTAATCTCTCCACCCCAACCACCATCTGTATAGTTTTTATACAGGGAATTGTTCATGATGGTAGAATACGTCACCTTACTGTTTGTCTGGTTAGAACCAACAAGAATACCTGCATTCCTGCTGTTGTAAATGAAGTTGTCACGAATGTTGATGCCAGTAGCGGTGTAGTTATTATTTTCACAACCGGCTGATATACCTGCATAATTATTATAGCAGATATTGCCTTCGATGTTGATATACTTACCTCCATCTACATAAATACCACCATTCAAAGCAACAGGAGAAATACAGTTGTACACAATATTGTATTTCACATTCCCATTGCGGGCCATATTCACACTATCATTGGTATTTGCCCATGAATAGTGACCCGTCATATCGATACCGATGTTACGAATATGGTGTACCACATTGCTTTCGATGAGGAAGTTTTCCACATTCCCAGCCATGGTCAGCCCTTCGCTATACCCGGTATTGCAACTGTAGATCTGGTTGCTGCCAATGTAGACCTTGTTGTAAGAGGCGAGTGCATCTCCCCATACCATCAGCGGATTGGCATTGTCAGTAGAAGAAGGTACGGCTGTAGAATCGGTGGTCCAACCAATGTTGTAGATTTTACAACCAGTCACCTGGATGTCTGTTCCACTCCCCTGGAAGAGAATACCTACAGCGCTGGAAGTAATGTTGTTCGCCACGGTAATGTTGTTGATCCGGACATGGCTTTTGGAAACCACGGCAATCATGGCTTTCTGATCACCATTGGAAGCGCTCACCCCATCCAGCACAACCGTACCACCATCATAGTTGGTAAGGGTAATGGGATGTGTGGAGTCTGCTCCTGAGTAAGGCCACCAGAGTTTTTCCTTGTAGGTACCGGCGGCAACCCAGATGGTGGCACCTGCGCCATCGGTGGTTTTCCAGAGTGCGGCCTGGATAGTCTTTAATGGCAAAGTGTCTGAGGTTCCTGCATTGGCATCACTCCCCGTGGTGCCATTGACATAAAAGTTCGTGACTGAGGACGTTGTCACGGCGGTGGTAGTGGTGTTCTTCAGCTTTTCTTCCACATCCTTTTTACAGGCAGAGAGAATCAGCAAGCCACTACAGGCAATCAAGAGGGTTTTTCTCATGGCAATTTACAGTTTGGTTAACGGGTTTCAATTAATAAAGCTGCTTTCACTATAAAGACGAAGGAGAGAATAGATAGGACCGCTAATTTCATAAAAAAAAACCGCCCTTTTTCAAAGGCGGCTTTTTATCAAAGCATATGCTTCAAATTATTTTACAAACCGGGGCATGATCAGGTAGCGGACAATGGTGTGTGCAGTGAGTGATAATACGACTACACCACCCAGTATCAGCGCCTGCTTACCAATAGTGTCAAATACATCCAGGATCGGTGAAACCTGCTTACCAGCATACATAGCAGCCAGCGCGAACAGCAATACACCCGTAATCCAGAGGGTGAGGTGAGAATAAAAATAACGTTTCTTCTGGTAGCCATTTTTACCAAAGGAGGTGAATAAAAGAATAACATGTGCGACGAAAAATAATACGGCGAGTGCGGTAAGTGTTGTGAACATGGTCATAACAATCTGTTTTGTTGTGCGTTGTGGTTTTCTGAGATTAATTTAAAAACTACAGTGGAATTTGTTATACTAAAGATAAATGCTTTCTGATTTCAAACAAGAATATTTCCGGCAGGCAGGGCCTGCTGCCAGCCGGAAAAGAATTTAATGATTTGCCGGTGGTGGTGGTGGCGGACCATCGTGGGCACCTGGAGGCGGCGGACCCTGAGGACCTTTCTCATTACCGCCCGGAGGGGTAGCAACAGGTTCTTTCTGACCATTGTGACAGCTGTAGCAGGTAACAGTCATAATCTGCTTACCATTCTCATCCTTACCGGATTTAAAAAACTTTTTGTTGATGCGCATTGTCATCTTCATCATGTCTCTGGCCGTTTCTTTTTCTTCCAATACATCACTGGCAAAATCCAACTTCTTAGGATCCTCCTTGGAATGAGCATGACAAAAATCGCATTTTACACCCAATGACTTATTGAACAAGTGCATTGTTTGCATCAGTTCTTCATGACTGATGTTTTTAGGCAAAACTTTCAGATTCTTTGCCTTCTCTTCAGGGGGCAACGAAAGTGAACAAAGTGACACTGCCAATATCAATGACAATGGCACCACAAGAGACTTCTTGAATTTCATGACCATGGGTTTTGTAATAGTAATAAGCTTCCGCAATGAATTTATGAAACTACCCAGATATTACAAATTTATAATGACGAATGGATGACATTTCCAGATAATAAGATAGCCTGCCCCTATGAAGGAGCAGGCTGTCAACAGTTGAAGGTTTAAGAAAAAAGCGCCGGAAAATTACTGCTTTTCACACTAGTAGCCGAATCTCAGCCGTATATTTAACGTTTCGATCACACAGCGTTACCACACATTCCGGGGGCAACTATCATCGTACTTATTGCCAAAAGTAAAGCCCAGCACCAGCTCGTGGGTACCCCGGTTATAAGAAGCCAGCGCAGTTGTAGCATTGTCATAAGAGTAACCCAGGTTCACGGAATTGGAGATATTGAAACCCACCATTCCTGCAAAACTGTCCTTATGGCGGTAGCTCGCCCCTATCCATAACAGATCATGGTATTGTAACTTGGTGTTTACCTCTACCTGTATGGGAAGGGGACTGATATATTTGACCATCAGGGAAGGTGTCAGGTTTAAGTCCTCTGTCAACAAAAACCGGTAACCGCCGGTCAGGAAGATATGAGGTACTGTTTTGCCCGTTTCCGTTGTGATGGTATGGTCAGAATAACTCAGGGTATTAGGCACGATCTGTTGTGCAGACAAGCCAATGAAATAATCGGCGGAATAGAGGTACAACCCCGCCGTCATATCAAACTTTGTTCTGTTCAGTACACCACTGGAATACACCACGGGATCTACTGTGGTATTATTAAAATCCAGGGCGGAACTATTCAGACTAAAACGACTAAAACCCGCACCGAATCCTGCGGACAAACTGGTTCTGGGTGTCAACCCGATATGATACGCATACGTACCGAATACACTCAGGTTCGTCAGCGGTCCTGTCACGTCATTGATAAATTGCAAACCTACCCCATGATGCGGTTCGGCTGCTGTATAGTTCTCCCAATAACGCTGCCCACGGGGATTCTCTCCCGGTACAGCGAAGGAAGTAGCAGTAGTACGATAATCTTTTTTATTGATCGGCCCCTGCATCGTTACATAGGTAGTAACCGGACCTCCACTCAAGCCTGTCCACTGATGACGATGACTGACCTTGACATCGATATAGTTCTCAATCCCCGACAAGGCAGGGTTGATAATATACTGGTTGAGTATATACTGGGTATAGTGTGGCTTTTGCTGTGCAAATCCATTCATCGCCAGCAGCATGCTGATACCTATAATGATCACTTTATTCATATCGCTGGTTTTCTTATCGGAGTATCACGACCCAACCACTGGGATTTTTACCAAATCCTATTTTCAGATCTATTGTATAATAATAAGTACCTACCGGCAATGGCTTACCATTGTAAGTACCATCCCACGCCGTACCATAGCCATGACTATGGAATACGACCTGTCCATATCTGTTGAATACATTAACATCTGCTTCGGGATAAGTATCCAGCTTGTCTATCTTCCATGTATCATTAATACCATCACCATTTGGAGAAAAAGCATTTGGAATGATGATGGTTTTGTACACCCTGATGAATACATCGTCTGTTGCTTCTCCACATCCTAAATTAGAAGTGACGGTGAGGGTGTAGGTAGTGTCTTCAGTTGGTGTTACGATTGGATTGAGTATCGTTGCATCAGTAATATTATAAACAGGTGTCCATGCATAACTTACATCTGTACCACTGGCTGTACCTGACAACTGTGCGGCCTCTCCTTCAAATATGCGCTGGTCTGCGCCGGCATTGGCTGTTGGCAGTTTCCATACATTCACGGTAACGGTATCATACGCATTGCAGGTGCCATTACTCACCGTTAGTATATAAGATGTCGTGTCTGTAGGAGATGCATTGGTTATTGCACTCGTCGCATCTGTCAATGTTGACGAAGGTGACCACAGGTAGGTGGTGCCCCCGCTACCTTCCAGCGTTACGGCAGCGCCTTCACACATATTCTGATCTTCCCCCGCATCTGCTGATGGTGCTGCATTCACATCGATGCTGGTGGTATCTGAATTGGAACAACCTACTGCCGTGGTTAAGGTAACGATATAATCACCATTGCTGGCTGATGTAACTCCATAGATGACGGGGTTTTGTAAACTACTGGTGAATCCATTCGGACCTGTCCAGCTATAAGTAGCACCTGAATATGAAGAGGAACTCAATTCCAGCGTATCGCCTTCACACCCCGGATCGTTGCTGCTGGCCTGGGGATCAGGGCTATCATCTACCTGTATCGTGATGGTATTGGAACTCACCCGGCAGGCAGATGAACTGATATTGGCAGAGGAAGCGGCAGACATTCTATATAGATATGTACCTGCGCCTGTTGGCTCACGTACATAAGTGGTACTCGTAGCGCCACTGATATCTGTCCAGGTAGTACCGCCATCTGTACTTACCTGCCACTGGTAGGCAGGATCAGAATAACCGGTGGATACGGTACCATTGAATGTAAATACCGTAGCATCGTCTTTACATACTTCTTTGGAAGAAGAACCGTCTGTAGTATAAGCTGTAACTGTAGGACCACATGCACGGAAAGTGATATCATCCAATGCGAGGTCATTGGCTGGTGCCCCACCCGGACTACTGTTGCTGATCTTGATCTCTACATCTGTGACACCTGCAGGTGTGGTGAAGTAAAAACCAAATTGCTTCCACACTGCACTTCCACTGGTGAGGGGAATAGAACCTGTAGTGTAAGAGCCGTAAGTAGTAGATTCGTCGGTTGATAGAATGGAAAATGTAACGTTGGGAGGGTTATTATCCTGTGAACGCAACAGGTTTACGACCCATGCTGCAAATTCGTAGGTCGTACCTCCACATAACCCAGTCACTGTTTTCTTGTAGAAATAATCTTTTACAGAGGTGGCGGCATTTACCACCATCATATATCCGCCACCAGTATGGTCTGTGGTACTCCACCACACAGTACCGGAAGCGGCTGTTGAGCTCTCAATAGTATAATAGCCATCGCTGGGAAAGGCCTGCGCCACATAGGTGTAAGTTGTAATGTCCGAAGCCAGTGCACCACCGAAGGAGGCAGTACCTGATCCAAAATCAATACTAACAACCGGATCTCCGAGGCTACCAGTACACAACTGAGCCTTTAAATGGTGTGAGCAAAGTAGTAGCATCCACATCGACAGCAAACACTTCAAACAGGCATTCGCTCTTGCACGCTTACGCTTTAAGATAGCAATAATCATTATAACAGGTATAGTCCTTGGAAATTGCTTTGAGATTAACAGAATGCTAGGTCGAGTGGTAAGACAAAAATATCCCAATACAATTAATGGGGCAAAATAATATGCAGAAAGGCAAATTTCATAGACGAAACAGAATATCCCCGCCTCTGCACATAGCAGAAGCGGGGATTTGAACTGAGAGTGGCTATTAGAATGATGGATCTGTTGGTGTGTTTGTATTACCGTTCCGCTCTACGAATGGATACGGGAAGTAGGAACGCTTGCGCTCTGTAGTTGGTCTGCCAAACCGACGCTCATCTTCCAGTGCCAGCCCACCCATAAACAGTTCGATACGACGATGTTTATAAATCAGATTCAGCAGGTCGCTTTCAGTTGCAGCCACTTCACCCGGTAATGCAGCGCCTACGCCAAATGCATCCTGCGATGCAGTTTTGGTCACTACTTTATTCAGTTCAATCAACCCATTGGCGAGATCATGCTGACGGGCATAACATTCTGCTTTGATCAGCGTGATCTCTCCGGGCAGGTATACAGGTATAGCCTGTGTAGTAGAAGTATAAAAACCTTTGATACGGAAACGCGGGCTACTGCTGATGGTTACGTAAAATGGATAACGTTTGTCATCTGCATCCGGACGTAAACCTACTGGTAAACTCATGGTAGAATCAGTGACCTGATAGATGTTGTTCGTAGAAGTCACCAGTGTGAAAATCGGATTTGTAGTCAGCGCATTGTAATTGTACGTAGATGTCACACTCAGTGTCACCTGGTTTGCTGCTGCCAGCGCAGTCGTATAATCACCCGCAAACAGTGCATAGCGTGCTTTCAGCGCATACAGGGTGTTTTGCAGATCGATTCCCGCAGGTATATTTTTGGTAAATGTGCTGCTCACTGCATTGGCACTGATGGTAGCCAGGGCATTGTCAATAATGCCAATGGCTTTGGTATAACCAGCAGTATTCGTGATGAAGGAAACATTTGTACCTGTTGTATCCGGTACCTGCTCCCAGAACTCCGCCATATCACCAATGGCCAGTGCCTTCCAGATGGAGGTGTAGGCTATGAGCCCACTGGCATAGCTTTTATCGGTCACCACGCTGTTCACATTGTTCAACACGTTGTTCGCATCGAAGATGATTTTGTTACTTACCGTCCAGAGGCCTGTTACGATGGTGTTAGTGTTTTGCACATTGGTTCCACCCAGGTACAACTGGTTTTCGTCTGTATTACCGGCATTCACCACATAGGTTTCACCTGTGAGCAGACTACTGGCAGCTATCTTGGTGTACACATTTCCTGTTCTTGCAGCGGTGTACCAGTTTTGTAAACCTACTGCCACATCCGTCAGTGCATTGGCAGAGCTGAGTGCATTGCCAGATGAAGGTCCGGAAGGATCTGTATATTCTTTTTTGCAGGATGCAGCAGCGAAGAGTAAGATCCCTGCCATGATTGACCTGCTATAATTATTGATATACCTTTTCATGAATCTCCTTTTTGATGGTTTAGAATTTGGCACGAATCGCTACGTTGTAAGTTCTTGGAGCAGGTACTGAACCGAAGTCAATACCACGCAGAATTGTACTCTGTCCTGCTGCATTCACTTCAGGATCGTATCCTTTGTAGTGATCCCATGAATAAAGGTTTCTTCCACCTACGCTCACTGTCAGGTCACTGATCCCTTTTACTTTGCCAATATTATAACTCAATGATACTTCTCTCAGTTTTACAAAAGAGCCATCATCAATTCTCCATTCCTGTATTGCATATACACCTGCGATATAACCACGTGGCAGTTGACCTCTATCTTCCTGCTCTGCAATTTTACCATTGTCTACACCTTGTCTGGTTCTGAAGTCAGCATTGAATACATCGCCCCCCTGTACAGCATCCAGCTGTGTATGCAGGTTCCATTTTTTGTAGGTGAAATCGTTGGTCAAAGTACCTGTCCAGTCCGGGTTTGGATCACCGATCTTCTTTTGCAGGGAAGAACCTGTTGGCAATCCGTTTGCATCACGACCCGCTGTATAACTCATTGCACTGTTCTGTGTACCCAGTTCTGTCAACGGAATACCTGATGCATTGGTGATCTGTTTGCCATTCGCATCTCTTGCGAAGAAGGTACCATAGAAGAAACCTATTGGCTGACCATTTGCGATAGCTACCGGTGCCCCACTGTTTGTGCTGTACAGAATGATGTTCTGTCCTGTATTCAGTGCTTTGTTCTTATTGTGGTTCCAGATGGCTGTCATATCCCAGGTGAAGTTCTTTGTCTTCACTGGTTCTACATTCAGCACTACTTCCACACCATTGTTCTGCAGGGATCCAATGTTGTCCAGGCGGCTGGTGTAACCCTGTGTAGGTGCGATGGAGCTGGTGATAAGCAGGTCGTTTACACGTTTATGATATACGTTTACAGACACATTCAGGCGATTGTTCAGGAAGCCCAGATCTGTACCGAATTCCAGTTCTTTCTGTCTTTCCGGTTTTACATCCGGATTGGTGTAGGTAGTACCTGAGGTAAAGGAAGCGGCGCCAACAAATGCAACTGCATTATAAGTATTGTAACGGCCATATGCAGATATACCAGTCAGGTTACCTGATTCACCATAAGCAGCACGCAGTTTGAAAAGATTCCACCATTTAGATACACCCATCTTATTCCAGTAATCAGTACCTGATATCACATAGCTACCACTCAGTTTGCTATACAGCTGATTTCTTTCTGACTCACCGAATACAGATGAACCATCCATTCTCAATGCACCTGTGATGAAGAACTGATCACGGTATTTAAAGTTCTGCTGAATGAAAGCACCGGAGATAGACAATTCTGTACGCTGGTCAGCACCAGTAATAGCAGTAGCTGCACCGCTCACAGTAGTTACGAAAGGAGGCAGACCACGACCCTGTTGCAGGGAGTAATGCATTCGCTGGTATTGCTGCGAATAACCGAGTTGTGTTACAGAAGCCAGACGGCTGGTGATCTGTGCATTGTAAGTCGCATTCACATCATGGTTGATCATGAAAGAGATGTTGCTACCTGCACTGGCATAACCATTCTGGGTAGGGTCCAGTGAAGCACCACCACCGTAGAAGCTTGAGCTTACATTATACTTGTAAGGAGGAATGAGGGTAGTACCATCCTGGCTATAGTTGTCAATACCCATATGATAATCGACAGTCAGGTTCTTCACGGGTTTGAGTTTAATACCCGCACCCGCGATGATCCTGCTCGTTTGCTGCTGCTGTTTGATGTCCTCTATTACAGAAACAGGGTTCACACGTCCACGTTCACCTACAGCCTGAATATTACCCACAGCATCTCTTGCCCAGATGTCGTAGTAGTTACCAATGATGGTCACAGAGTTGGTCGGTGAGAAGAAGGAGTTACCATCCGGTTTCTCATTTGATTTGCTATAAACATAGTTCATGGTGGCATTAAAACTGATCCACTTATTCAGCTCCTGGTCGAGGTTTAAACGGAAGCTGTAACGGTTGAAATCAGTATTTCTTACAATCCCCTGGTTGTAGAGATAGCCTGCAGAAGCGTAGTATTTGGTTTTATTTTGTCCGCCGGTAACGGAAATATTGTTATCAGCACCTACACCAGTACGGAAGATGTAGTCCTGGTAATCGTAACGTTTTACATCGGTGGTAGTGGTGATAGAAGGCGTCAGGATCGTTTGTGTAGAAGTAGCCGGATCGCCACCGAACTTGGTAGGCGCCTGGTTTACATCCAGTTTTTTACGCAGTTCGTTTACATTGAAACTGGTGCTGAAGTTCACTACAGGAGCACCGCTGGAACCACGTTTAGTAAAGATCTGTACCACCCCGGCATTGGCACGGCTACCATAAATGGCAGCTGCTGCAGCACCATTCAGTACTTCGATACTTTCAATGTCCGCAGGGTTGATGTCTACCATTCGGCTCTGCCCTACGTTACCTACTGAGTTACCGCCGGCATAGCTTGCATCGGCATTGGTAACACGGGTGGTAGAGTTGTCGATGATCACCCCATCAATGATATACAACGGATCAGTAGAACCACCGATGGTACTGATACCACGGAGTTTTACAGAGATACCGCCTGCAGGGTCACCTGAGTTTTGCGATACCTGTGCACCGGCAGTCTTACCCTGTAAAGCCGCCAGTACGTTGCCGGTAGCGCCTTTGGAGAGTTCTGCTGCTTTTACAGTACTCACATAACTCCCCAATTGTTTGCGGGTAGTACCTGCCGAAGTACCTGTTACCACTACTTCATCCAGTTTGGATACGGAGGTACCGAGCTGTGTGTTTAAAGTATAAGTTTTACCTGTACCAATTACCAGGTCACTTTGTTTTTGTGCAAAACCGATTCCGGAAAAACTCACTGTGTAAGTACCTGGTTTCAGATCAGCATTGATCACAAAGTTTCCATCTCCATCAGTCATTGCTCCGGATTTGGTGTTTTTGATGGCTACCGTGATCCCTGGCAATGGTGTGCCGGTTTCGTCTGTTACTTTACCCGTCAGCTTTACCTGTGCAAAGGCGGCTGCGGCAGTCAAACACTGCATGACAAAGAAGAGTAACAGATACCTGCATTTGACATGCCGGAATAATTGATACATTCTCATAGCTAATTTTTAAATGTGAAGACGATAGATCCTGGCATACTATCCCCATGTCCCATAGGGATAAATGTTTTTTTGATTAAAAGATGATTACAGGGTGCTGGGAATAAGTTTTCCCTCACCAATTTTTCAGGCGATACACTTTCACTGTTTACGACAACGATCCTGCAAAATGAATTACTGATTCTCCTTAACGCGTAGCTTCCATTCTAAACGACGATTTTGATTTTCCGGGAAGCAGTGCGCCCCTGGTTTATTCACAAGTGTTTTATAATATCTGAATGCCTTTTTTCTTGTAAGGCTGTAGTTTTTTGGAATTCGGTGGCAGCTCTGTTATTAAAATATCTATCTCCTCTACATCACAGATCTTCAGTTGTTCGGCAGTATCCAGTTTTTCTGAAATGGATAATACGACTACCTTTTTAGAAGTGCTGATCATAGCGCGTTTTACCTGTACCACTTCCCAGTCATTGTCTGTAAGACCATCACTTGCATCCATGGCATTGTTTCCTAAAAAACAGAGATCTGCTTTGATCATCCTGATCTTTGAAATCGCCTCCCCTCCTACGGTGATCTTGGAACCTTTTGCCAGCTTATCACCTATCACGATAACTTCGATGTTAGGATGGTTGGCATATTCAAAAGCTGCCGGTAAACTTACTGTAATAAAGGTGGCCTGCAGGTCTTTTGGCAGCATACGCGCCAGTTCTGCAATAGTGGTACCACCCGTTGTTAATACAAACATGCCATCCTGTATAAGCTGTACTGCTTTTAATGCGATGGTCTTTTTATCTTCTACAGCATATACATCCTGCGAAGTGATACCAAGATGAAAAGAATTGGATAATGCGCCACCATGTACTTTGATGATTTTACCTTCCTGCGCCAGTTCAGCCAGGTCTCTGCGGATTGTATCTTCAGATACCTGGATCTGTTCACTCAGATGTGAAGACAGCACCTTATTATGTAAGTTCACCTGGTGAAGTATATAGGCGTGGCGTTCTTCTTTTAGCATCTTAGTTTGGTTGAAAATTTAATTGGTGCGATCCGGAGTTGAAATTCAGCAAAAAAACGCACAAATCCAAATATAAATCCGCATTTTTTTGCTGGTTCACGCCATTTTTTTTATAAATCTTGCCGGTTTATGCAGGAAATGAATATTTTCCCATGGTGATAGCCGGCATGCCGGGCTTTCCGAAGTTGATTCCTTCTCCCATGACAGCTTCATTTGCCAAGATAGCAAATAAAACAGCTTCTTTCGCATCGCCGGCTATTCCCAGTTCACTGGTGGTGTTTATTTTTAAGTGCGGCATGCGGGCTTTGATCAATCCGACTAATAATGGATTGTGTGCACCGCCGCCACTCATGTATACTGCGTAAGCTCTGTCTGCGTCCAATACACTCAGCAAAGCATCGGTAATGGTGTCTGCACTGAATTGGGTGAGGGTGGCCATGACATCGAATGGATTGACCCCGATGCCTTGTTCTGCCTTAAGTACATACTCTTTGCTGAATAATTCCGGGCCAGTGGTGCGGGGAAATCCTTCTTTAAAAAAGGAGTTTTCTTTTAATGCTGCCAGGAGTTTTTCATTCACTGTTCCCTGCTTTGCAAATTGTGCATCTTCATCATATTCTTTTTGGAAATAATGACGGGCAAATGCATCCAGCAAGGTATTGCCCGGTCCTGTATCTGTCACGAATACTTTGTTTGCATCCAGTGATCCCGGCAGGAATGTAAAGTTCGCAATCCCCCCCATGTTCAACATGATCCTGTCTTCTCCCTGTTTTGAGAATAAACAGTAATCACCGTACAAGGCGAGTGGCGCCCCCTCTCCTCCTGCTGCAATATGCTTCTGGCGAAAATCACTCAGGGTGATGATGCCGGTTTTTACTGCAATGTGATCCCCATCTCCGATCTGCAAAGTGGCATTTGGAAACGCTGCCTGCTGATGCAATATCTTAGGACTATGATACACTGTTTGCCCGTGTGATGCAATCAGATCGACTGCTGACGGATCTATATTCCATTTTTGTAAACAATCTAATATCCATACTGCATGGTGATTGGCAATCCATGGATTGAGCAGACAAAGCTGCTGAAAGGAAATGGTTTCCTTTGCAAAGATCTTGCGGATCTCGTCCTTCACTTCGATGGGATACGGTACTGTTTCAAATTGTTCCAGCACTACTTTTGTATCCATACCACTGCCACTGATCGCGCACAAAGCCACATCCAGTCCATCGAGCGATGTACCCGACATCAAACCGATAATACGTCGTACCGGCTTTTGTGTGATGGTAAAAAGTCGTTGTAAATTACTGTTCATGCATCCGGCTTTCAATGGCGGCTCTTACACTGCCATGCTCTTCGATCAGTTGTTTTGCTTTTTCTTCGTCTACTGCCAGTTCACTCATCACCATTCTGATGCCCCTGTCTATCAGTTTATGATTGCTCAGTTGCATATCTACCATCTTATTCCCTTTTACCCTGCCCAGTTGTATCATCACGGTGGTAGAGATCATATTCAACACCAGCTTTTGTGCAGTACCAGCTTTCATACGTGTACTTCCTGTCAGGAATTCCGCACCTACCGGTACTTCTATGGGATATTCCACTTCAGCTGCCAATGGGCTGTTCAGGTTACAGGTTATGCAGCCAGTCACAATACCTCTGGCACGCATTTGTTGTACCCCACCAATTACATAAGGTGTAGTACCCGAGGCAGCGATACCAATCACTACATCATTCTCATTGATGTGATAAGCATCCAGGTCTTTGGCTGCCTGTTCTTTATCGTCTTCTGCAAATTCTACTGCTTTGCGGATGGCAGTATCACTACCTGCTATCAACCCGATCACCAGATCAAAACCTACTCCAAATGTGGGTGGGCATTCTGATGCATCCAGTATGCCGAGACGCCCGCTGGTACCTGCGCCGATATAAAAAAGGCGACCGCCTTTTTTCATTCGTTCTACAGTAGCTGTCACCAGCTTCTCTATTTGTGGCAGCGACTTTGCGACTGCCTGTGGCACGGTGGCGTCCTCACTGTTAATACCTTCCAGAATGGCTTTTACGCTCATCTTTTCCAGGTTGTTAAAGCGGGAAGACATTTCAGTAGTAAGCATATTATAAAGGTGTTTTTTCTGAGGGTTTTGAGAAGATCCATAATCCGGCGAACATGAGGAGACCGTTTATCAGTAGTAGTTCCAATCCTATCTTAAACTCGCCCAGTATTTTTGATTGATATGTATCCAACAACAAACAAACCAATGGTGCTACAACTGCAATAACAGGTACGGCCTTGTCTCTAACGCGACGTTTTGTCAATATACCAAAGGAGAATAATCCCAATAATGGACCGTATGTATAGCTCGCTACTATGAGTATCACACCTATCATACTGGCACTGCTAATCCACTTGAAGACCAGTACGAATAGCAGGAAAATGAATGTAAATACCAGGTGCACGCGCTGCCTGGTTGACTTTCTTTGTTTTTCATCGAGTTCCGCATTTCTGTTGATACCCAGAATATCTATACAGTAAGAAGATGTCAATGCTGTGATTGCACCATCTGCACTTGGGAATAAGGCAGAGATCAATGCTACAATAAAGATGATGGACATGTAGGCAGGCATATGGTTCAATGCCAGTACAGGAAAGAGTTTATCGCCCTTTACATCTACATGCAGTTGCTCTGCATACAGGTATAATAAACCACCTAAGAAGAGGAACAACATTAACACCACCATCAGGATGAGGGATAAGGTCACTACATTCTTCTGTGCATCCTGTAGTCTTTTTACAGATATGTTTTTCTGCATCATTTCCTGATCCATACCTGTCATGGTGATGGTGATGAATGCACCACCCAGTATCTGTTTCAGGAAGAAGAGTTTACTATTCGGATCGCCGAAGAAGATGCGGGTCATGCCCTGCTGCGACATTCTGTGCAGGCTTTCTCCCATGCTGATATCCATGGTGTGCAGGATGTAAATGGTGCAGAGCACTAACCCCAGCAGCATACAGGTAGTTTGTAAGGTATCTGTATAAACAATGGTCTTGACCCCACCTTCAAAAGTGTAGAGTAAGATCATGACCAGGATTACCAGCGTAGTGACCCAAAAAGGAATACCAAACTGATTCATGATAGCTTCCTGCAGAATATTCACGACGAGATACAACCTTGCAGTAGCGCCAAGTGTTCTGGATAATATAAAGAAGGAAGCACCTGTTTTGTAAGAAGCGACGCCGAAACGGGTCTGCAAATAATTGTAAATAGAAGTGAGCTTCAACCTGTAATACAAAGGCAATAGGACAAAAGCAATGACCAGGTAACCTAACAGGTACCCGATGGTCACCTGAAAATAGGAAAAGGAATTCTTAGCGACATCCCCGGGTACACTCACAAAAGTGACACCGCTGAGGGAGGTACCAATCATCCCAAAGGCAACCAACATCCAATTACTGTTGCGGTTACCGATAAAAAAGGATTCGTTACTGGAATTACGGCCGGTGTACCAGGCTACTACCAATAAAATAATAAAATAGACTACGACAATTGAGAATAAAAGCACTGGTGACATAACCGATAATCAATTTTGGTAGATAAAACCGCATAAAAACGCATTCCCTCAAATAAACTTACAGAGAAAAACGCAAAAAAACTAAAATAATGTGCAAAAAGACGAATAAATTTACATTTATCCTGATTCCACAGACAAAGATAAGTGTATGAAAAAACTATCCATACTATTGCTGCTACTGTTTTTACATCTTTCGGTGACCGCGGACTGGATCCGTATTAATCAGCTCGGATACCGGCCTGCAGGGATGAAAGTAGCTGTTTGGTGCAGTAAGAGCCAAGATACATTAAAAAAATTTGAGGTAGTTGATGTGCTGACTAATAAAGTAGTGTACAGGCATGCTGCCGGAAAAGCTGCGGGGGCATACGGTCCGTTTGCTCAAACGTGCAGGTTGGATTTTTCTGCTTTGCAGCGGGCAGGACTATATTATATACAGACAGGTGCTACCCGGTCTCCGCAGTTTGAGATCAGTGAATCGGTGTATGGGGGTGCGGCAGCGTTTTGCCTGCGATATATGCGACAGCAAAGGAGTGGGTTTAATCCGTTTTTGAAAGATAGCTGTCATACCCATGATGGGTTTACGGTGTATGCACCCAAAGATACTTTTGTAAATGTATCCGGTGGTTGGCATGATGCTACTGATTATTTGCAATATGCCACTACTTCGGCAAATGCCACTTATCATTTATTAGCCGCCTGCAGAGACTTTCCGGGGGTATTTGGAGATACTGTACAGGCGAATGGATTGAGGGGCAAAAACGGGTTTTCTGATGCCATGGATGAGGCGAAATGGGGATTAGACTGGTTACTGAAAATGTATCCTGCTGATGACTGGCTATTTAACCAGATTGGAGATGACAGAGATCACCAGGGAATGCGCTTACCAGGGCAGGATACGAATTTTTATCAGCATGGGCTGCTCAGACCCGTATACTTTTGTTCCGGCCAGCCACAGGGATTGTTGAAATATAAAAACAGGGCTACCGGTGTTGCTTCTACGGCGGGTAAGTTTGCAAGTTGTTTTGCATTAGGATCACAATTGTTTGCTTCTTCTCTGTTGCGGGATAAGGCGATGGCGGCTTATCAGTTAGGTTTGAAATATCCGGGTGTGTGTCAGACTGCGCCTGGCCGGTCACCTTATTTCTATGAAGAAGATAACTATGCAGATGATATGGAACTGGCAGCAGCCATGTTGTCAAAGCCAGCGGAGGCTATGTCTTTTGCAAGACAGGAGCCGGTTACTCCCTGGTTAGGGCAGGATACGGCCCGACATTACCAATGGTATCCTTTTATCAATCCCGGGCATTATGAACTGGCCAAACAGTTGAAGGGTGCACAAAGAGATAGTTTAATTCAGTTCTATAAAGAGGGTATTGAACGTGTGTGGCGCAAAGCGAATCACAATGCTTTTTACCGTGCCATTCCTTTTATCTGGTGTAGTAATAATTTAACGACAGCATTCACTATTCAATGTTACTGGTACAGGCAACTGAGTGGGGATAATACTTATCTGCCACTGGAACAGGCTTGTTTTGACTGGTTATTTGGGTGTAATCCGTGGGGAACTTCTATGGTATATGGACTACCGGCGAATGGTGATACGCCTGCTGATCCACATTCTTCTTTTTCACATTTGAAACAATATCCGATTGATGGCGGTTTGGTTGATGGCCCTGTATATACCAGTATTTACAAGGGTTTGATAGGAATTCAATTACAGAACGAAGATGAGTATGCACCTTTTCAGAGTGACCTGGCTGTGTACCATGATGACTTTGGAGATTATAGTACGAATGAACCTACCATGGATGGAACAGCGGTGTTGATTTACTTATTGGCAGCGCAGGAAAGTGCACTGAAAGGCATTGTACGAACCGATACGACTAAAAAGGAAATTTCACTAGTGTTTACAGCTGACGAATTTGCAGATGGATTGCCAACTATTACACGTGTATTGCAACAGCAAAAAGTAAAGGCTTCGTTCTTTTTTACAGGCAGGTTTTATGAGCGGCATGATGTGCGTACATTGATTAAACAGGGACATTATTTAGGACCACATTCTGATCAGCATTTGTTGTATTGCGATTGGGGGAAGAGAGATAGTATGCTTGTAACGAAGACTGAATTCCGGAATGATATGTTGCAGTGTTTATCTAAGATGAAGTATGCGGGCGTTGATACTTCCGGAGTGAGATACTTTATTCCTCCTTATGAGTGGTGGAATAATACGATCGCTGAATGGTCTGCTGATATGGGGTTACAAGTAGTAAACTTTACGCCGGGTACAGGTAGCAATGCTGATTATACCTATCCGGAAATGGGCGCCTCATACAAAAGTAGTGAACGTATTCTTCAATCCATTACTCAGTTCAAAGGAGGACTGAATGGGGTGATCCTGCTTATTCATGCAGGCACTGATCCCCGGCGTAAAGATAAATTGTATGATCATCTTGGTGAGCTGATCACTTTATTGAAAAAGGAAGGCTATACTTTTAGAAAAATTAACGAATCAAGCTCCCTTTAAAATGAACGAACCTGGCATCATAAGATGAACGATGTGGTCATCTTAGCGAAACCTGCCATTGCAAATTTTTAACGAACCTGGCCGTCTCCCCTGACGAACCATTTTTCTGTCACCAGTTTTTCCAGTGCGAAAGGCCCACGGGCATGCAGTTTCTGCGTAGAGATACCTATTTCTGCGCCCAGTCCGAACACACCACCATCTGTAAAACGGGTACTGGCATTTACATACACCGCTGCTGCATCTACTTCATTCAGGAAACGCTCACTGATCGCTGCATCGTTTGATACGATGGCTTCAGAATGTTTGGAAGAATATTCCTGAATGTGTAGCAGGGCTTCGTCTGCACCATTTACTACTTTGACAGAGCACTTGAAGTCCAGGAACTCACGTCCGAAATCTTCCGGTGCTGCATGTTGTAAAAATGGATAGGATAAGCCTTTTAAGATGTTGTACGATGGCTCATCTGCAAAGATCTCTACATTATACTCCGCCAGTGATGGCGCTAATAATTGTAACAAACCTGTTGCCACCTGTTCATCTACCAGTACTGTATCCAGTGAATTACATACAGATGGACGGCTCACCTTTGCATTCGTTACGATCTTACTGGCTTTTTCCAGGTCAGCAGTTGCTTCTACATAGGTGTGGCATACACCTGCACCAGTTTCAATCACAGGTACCTTGCTATTTCCACGTACAAATTCAATCAGCTGTTGTGAGCCTCTTGGAATGATGATATCGATATATTTTACTGCAGTGAGCATTTCGTTTATCAGCGAGCGATCTACAGGTAGTAATTGTACAGTGTGCACATTTACTTTGAATTCCTTCAGTACATCCTGGATAATCTTTACCAGGATCGTATTCGTATGGAAAGCATCGGACCCACCTCTTAATACACATACATTACCCGAACGGATACAGAGGGCAGCTACATCGAGGGTCACGTTTGGTCTGGATTCATAAATTACGCCAACCACTCCTAATGGAACGGTACGTTTTTGCACATTTAACCCATTGGCCAATGTGCGCTCCAACACCAATTCATTTGCAGGATCGGGTAAGGCTGCTATTTCATTGAGGCTATCAGCGAGTTGCTGTATACGTGCTTCATTGAGCAATAAGCGATCTTTCTTCGGGTCTTCGTCAGACATCTTATCCAGATCCTTCTTATTCTCAGCTACAATCGTAGCGGCATGCGTGGTTATCTGCACTGCCAGACTGCGCAAGAGTTGTTGCTTCTGCTCATCGGCCAGTGACTTTATAGCGCTGGTAGCTGCTCTTGCATCTACCAACATTTGCTGTATCGATTCCATTTTGATTTCTTTTTCAATTGCCTACAACAGTACGATATCGTCTGCATGGGCAATCTCAAGGTCATGTAGTTTGTTATCTTCCGACAATAATTCGGAAGATACTTTTGCGCGTGCTACGGCAATTACATTGTGCTCTTCGTCTACTATTTCAAACACCTCACCTCCTTCAAACTTTTCCAGCACAGACAATACGCCTACTGCCAGCAGGCTACGTCTCTTTTGCAATGCCGTCAGTGCACCGGCATCAACCAGTACCCTGCCAGTTACCAGGCTACCGCTGGCCAGCCATTTCTTTCTGGCAGGCATGCTGCACTCCTGTGGTAAACATACGGTACCGGTGTTGCCACTAATAGCATTGAGGATACCGTCGGTCGTATGAATACCGAATATAACGACACCTATACCCATGCGGGTAGCGAGGCGGGCAAAGGTGAGTTTAGACACCATGCCACCGAGGCCTACTGATGATTTTTTTGTATCTGCCAGTGATAATATTGACTCGTTGATTTCCGGGATTTCCGGGACTACCTTTCCTTCTTTATCCAGCAATCCTCCTACAGAGGTACTGAATAACAGCAAAGAGGCACCAAAGCCTACGGCGATCAGGGTAGCCAGTTCATCGTTGTCAGAGAATTTCAATTCCAGGTCGCTTACTACGTCATTTTCGTTTGCCACCGGGATTACATTGCTGGCCCACAGCTCTTCGTACGTTTTTTTCAGTTGCAGGAACTGTTGCCTGTTACTGAAGTGACGGCGTTCGCAGAGACTTTGGGCAATGGCGATGTTGTACGGAGAGAAATAACGGGCATATTTGCTGAGGAGCAAGGGGTTACCGATGGCGGCTGCCGCTTTGCGCTCACTAATGGTGCCACTGTATCCATGCAGGAATTTTTTACCTGCAGCTACTGCTCCGGAAGAAACTAACACGATATTGTACTGCTCCTGTAATTCTGCCACCTGACGGGCTATTGAAGCTATGATCGTCTCATCCAGCTCCCCGCCAACCTGCGTGATGGAAGCTGATCCAAATTTGATTACGAGTATCGGTTTAGTCACTGTCCCAAAAAATTTGGTATCAAAATTATTGAAAATGCTGAGTATATTTTAAAAAAGTATTTTATTGCTATGTCTAGTTTCGGCCTGCGGCCGGCTAAAATGAGAAACCAATGAAAAACAGTCGAATTCCAAAGTTAGCCCTGCTGGCCATTATCAGCCTGATCTGTGGCAAAGCCCATGCTCAAAAGGATACCAGTTGGCACTGGTATACACCTGCTCAGATTGAAGGTCAGGCATTTTCGATGGCTACCAGATATGACAGGTTACCTGCCAAAGCAGCGCAAACCGTGCCACCCAAGGTCTGGAACTTATCGAGGATGAGTGCCGGACTATCAGTGCGATTTCGGACTTCAGCACCTGATATTGTAGTGAGGTATGTGGTGACAGGGAAACCGGATATGCCACATATGCCGGCGACAGGCGCCAGTGGTGTGGATTTGTATAGTATAGATCCGAATGGGGCATGGAAATGGAGTGCGGGTAAATATAATTTTGGAGATACGGTTACTTATCGGTTTTCAGGCATGAGCAGGGACGTGGGGGAATACCGGTTGTATCTGCCGCTTTATAATACCGTGAAGTGGCTGGAAATAGGGACTGTGGGCAGTGATAGTATTCATTTTTTGCCATTGAGACCCGACAAACCGATTGTTGTTTATGGTACTTCCATTGCACAGGGGGCTTGTGCCTCCCGGCCGGGATTAGCATGGACGAATCAATTGGATAGGATGATGGACAGACCGGTGATTAACCTTGGTTTTGCAGGAAATGGAAAACTGGATCCACCAGTGACGGAATTGTTAACTGAGATTGATGCGAAGGTATATGTGCTGGATTGTCTGCCGAATATTTCAGGTCTTTCTTATGAGGAAATTTTTGCAAAGGTATTGGCAGCAGTTGAACAAATCAGGAAAGTAAAGCCCAATACTCCTATTTTATTAGTAGAACATGGAAGGATCGGTGGAAATGATGCACTGGAAAATGCATATTATTCACTTCAGGAGAAAGGGGTCAAACAACTATATCTACTCCCTGTTGAACAACTGGGGCTAGGTATCGAAAGTACTGTAGATGGCACTCATCCCAATGATATTGGTATGCAACAATATGCTAATGGTTATGCCCAGATCCTTCGTCAGATCTTTCATGAACCAATTGGCAATATCAACATCACTATCCCCTGCCGCCAATACCGTGAGCTGATCCGGTATGACTGGGATCTACGCCACAATACCCTGCTGACTATGAACAAAAAGAACCCTCCCAGAGTTGTTATCATTGGTAATTCCATTACCCATTTCTGGGGTGGAGAACCTGCCGGCCCCATTGCCAGGGGCACAGACTCCTGGCCTTCAGGTGCCAGAAATATGGGTTTTGGATGGGACAGGGTAGAAAATGTGCTATGGAGAGTGTATCATGATGAACTGGATGGATTTGAAGCAAAGAAAATAGTCATTATGATAGGCACTAATAACCTGCAAATGAATACAGATGTGGAAATCATAGCAGGCTTACAACAACTGGTGATCGCAATCAAAGAAAGACAACCAATGGCAGATATCCTGCTGGCAGGCATACTCCCCCGCGTAAATATGGCAGATAGAGTAGCAAAAATTAATAAAGGTATCCAGCAAATGGCGGGTATGCAACAGGTGTCATTTATCAATCCCGGGCAGGTTTTGCTGAACGCTGATTTAAAACCGGATAGCACACTCTTTACCGATGGCCTGCACCCAAACAGCACAGGGTACAGCAAACTGGCGGATTATTTAAGGCGGTACCTGCAATAGATTTAAAATTCATTTAAACTTCCGATGAATTACCTGAACCAATATCTGCAATAGATTTAAAATTCATTTAAACTCTTTGACCCAACTATGACACGTGTTTTGAACCGTGCCTGTACTTTACAACGTTAAAAAAAATCATATTAACCAATGGGTGCACGTTTTGCTTTTCACCTTACAATGTTGACCGCTGTTACGCTCTTTGTTAAGGAATCTTCACAGGCACAGGACAAAGACCTGACACGTTATGTGAAACCAATCATCGGTACTGCTAAAATGGGACATGTGTATCCAGGGGCGACTGTGCCTTTCGGCATGGTGCAACTAAGCCCTGATACGGATACCATTCCTTACGAAATGAATGGAAAATATAACCCGGATGTGTATAAGTATTGCGCGGGTTATCAGTATTCAGACAAGACCATCTGTGGTTTTAGTCATACCCACTTCAGTGGTACTGGTCACTCAGACCTGGGCGACTTCCTTATAATGCCGACCACAGGTCAGCTACACCTGAACCCGGGTACAGCAGATCATCCGGAAACGGGTTACCGCAGTACTTTTTCTCATGACAATGAAACCGCTGCTGCTGATTATTACAAAGTAAAGCTGGATAAATACAACATCACAGCAGAACTCACAGCTACAAACAGGGTCGGTTTTCATCAATATACTTTTGCAGAAGCTACTGATCAGGCACATATTATTCTTGATCTGATGGCAGGTATTTATAACTACTCCAACAAAAACGTGTGGACTTTTGTAAGGGTGGAAAACGATACACTCATTACAGGTTACCGGCAGACGAATGGCTGGGCAAGGACAAGGATTGAATACTTCGCCATGTCTTTCTCCAAACCATTCTATCAGTATGGCCATCAGAATCAAACGAATGATGTGTACAGAGGTTTCTGGAGAAAGTTTGACACGAACCATAACTTCCCTGAAATGGCGGGAAGACAGATCCGCGCTTACTTTGATTTCAAAGTAGCTGCCGGCGAAAAGGTGAAGATCAAGTTTGCATTGTCACCTGTAAGCACAGAAGGTGCATTGAAGAACCTGAGAGAAGAAGCACCGGGATGGGATTTTGAGAAAGTGAAACAGGATGGTCAGGCATTGTGGAACAAAGAACTGCATAAGATCGATGCACAACTGCTGAATGATGATGAAATGGTGAATTTCTATACGGCTATGTACCATGCTTTCATAAGTCCTACCACATATATGGATGTAGATGGTAACTATCGTGGTTTAGACCAGAACATACATCAGGCGCAGAACTTCACCAACTATACGACTTTCTCTCTTTGGGATACGTATCGTGCATTGCATCCCCTTTTCAATATCATTCAGCCAAAACGCAATGCGGATATGGCACAGAGCATGCTGGCACATTTTGATCAGAGTGCACAACATATGTTGCCGGTATGGTCACATTATGCCAATGAGAACTGGTGTATGATCGGCTATCACAGTGTGTCAGTAATAGTAGATGCGGTGATGAAGGGCAATGCACCATTTGATGCGAACAAGGCACTGGATGCCTGTGTGACCACTGCGCGTCATCGTACATATGATGGTTTGGGTTACTATATAGATAATGGTTATGTGCCTGAAGATAAGAGTGGTGCTTCTGTATCCAAGACACTGGAATATGCTTATGACGACTGGTGTATAGCACAGCTGGCGAAGAAACTGCACAGGGATGATATTTATGCAGAGTTCATCAGGCGTTCTGAGAATTATAAGAATGTGTACGATCCTGCTTCAGGCTATATGCGCCCTCGCTTGAGTGATGGTAGTTTCAGGAAAGAGTTTGATCCATTGAAAACAGACAATCAGGGTTTCATAGAAGGGAATGCGTGGAATTACAGTCTGTATGTACCACAGTATCCTGCTGCTATGATCGCACTGCGTGGAGATAAGAAAGCGTTTTCCCGTCATCTGGATTCATTGTTTACGATGCATTTGCCAGATGAGTTCTTTGCAGAGACAGAGGATATTACCAGGGATGGTATAATTGGGAACTATGTGCATGGGAATGAGCCATCTCATCATGCGGCTTATTTGTATAACTGGACAGGTGAGCCATGGAAAACGCAGGAGCGGGTAAGGATGATCCTGAAGAAGATGTATAAGCCGGCTGCTGATGGTTTGGGTGGTAATGACGATTGTGGGCAGATGAGTGCGTGGTATATTTTTACATCCTTAGGATTTTATCCGGTTTGCCCGGGTTCTACTGAGTATATATTGGGTAGTCCTGCGGTGAAAAGTGCAGTGTTACAATTGGAAAATGGGAAGACATTTACAGTAGAGGCGCCGAATCAGAGCGAAACGAATGTGTATGTGCAGAAGGTGGTACTGAATGGGAAGCCTGTAGTGAGTAATTCAATTACCCATGAGGATATTATGAACGGTGGTAAGCTCGTGTTTTACATGGGAGCTAAGCCGAAGAAGTAGGCGTTAGCTACGGTGTAGCTTCGGTAGAGCTTCGTTACTACTATAGTACTTCCATATAACTAAGCGACATGTTTTTTTAGTGATTCCAGCTTTCTTTCCAAGTAAGCGATTTTGGCATTTTTCCGCTGTTCCTGATATTGTTGCAAATCTAAAGGATTGAACTCTACCTTATTTGTAACCATTTTATAGTAAATAGTTGCTATTTTATTGGCGGTTGCTACAATAGCATACTTGTTTCCTCCTTTCGCCTTCATCCGTCTAAAATAGTCTCCCAGCCAGTGATCACTTCGCTGAACACCGTTAGCTGCCATCCGGAATGCCTGGCTGGCGGAATTAGGCTTCTTTTTCATCAACTTACTGCTGATTATTTTTCCGCCCGATTTTTTAGTGTTGGGGCATAAATTCAACCAGGACACAAAATGTTTTTCGCTTTTCCATTTACTCAAGTCAGTTCCTGTTTCTGACAGTATTTCCAAGGCACAGATGTCACTCATTCCATAAATAGCCAGGACATCGACCCGAAGAATATTTTTCAAAAATGATCTGGTATTAAATATAGGAGCGTTTTTACTCCTCTTTTTTGCTTTGGACAGAATATCTTCTTTCTTTGTTTCTATCAAAGGGATCTCTCCTTCATTTTGTATAGCTGCATACCTCTGTAATTGTGCTTCTATTGCTTTCTCGCATGCTATAATTCGTTGCTGAAAGAATTTGTAACTGATATAATTCTCTTCCAATGTGAACAACTGCTCCGCGCGCCAGTTGCCTTCTAATGATTTTATTATAACTTCATGACTAGCTTTTATGCGATAATCAAGAAATGGCAAAAAATTCGCAGCATTTCTTTCTCCGGCAATGATAGCTTCGATGATGGCTGTACCAGACTTACCCACTATATCGCT
The DNA here is from genome assembly GCF_034087045.1 of Chitinophaga sancti. Classification (NCBI taxonomy): domain Bacteria; kingdom Pseudomonadati; phylum Bacteroidota; class Chitinophagia; order Chitinophagales; family Chitinophagaceae; genus Chitinophaga; species Chitinophaga sancti. Next base: position 7,735,321 of record NZ_CP139247.1, read on the forward strand.
GATCACTGTATGCAATTTAATATTCATCATCTCCAGTGCCTTTTGCATCCGCAATACAAACCGGCTACTTTCCTCGGTAAGGGTTCTCCTGTGACGAACCAATGTTCGCAATGTTTCCTGCTCATTTTCCGGCAAATAGCTGCTTTTTACTAATCCGCAACTATGCAGTTGTTGTAGCCATTCCGCGTCACTCTGATCCGTTTTTCTACCGGTGACATTGCGTACATGCTGTGCATTGACCAAATAAACATCAAATCCATACAGAATCAAATAGTTGAATAAAGGTTTCCAGTAAACCCCTGTGCTTTCCATCGCTATGGTATCTATGCCACATTTTTCCAACCAATCAACTATTTCCTTTAGATCACAACTCATCGTTCCAAAGACTCGAACAGACTGTTGATCTCGATCTTTGGGAACTGCCACTGCATGGATGGTATCCCCAATGTCAATTCCTGCGGCATTCGGATTAACTACAGGCATTGGTACAAAACCTGGATTTGCTACTTTTTTGGATGTTTTTTTTGGCATAGACTTTTTACTTTAAGAAGCAAAAGAGCTTTGCCTTCAAGCATAAATAAGTATAATCTTCCATACGGGGTCTAGCCCCAATTTGAAACCTAAAAAGCAAGAAGAACCAAACTATGAGATGAATTTTATATTCATTGGACTGTCAGGTCTTACTGCAAAGTCTTTTGCTTTTTAAATTTATATTATTCTTGAACATCAGTCGGTGGGCCGCCCCCAGTTATTTTGCGCGAAACATAAGCTGGTTATTCGTATACTATAAGGGCATCAAAAGGGCACTTCAATATCCCGGGGATATTGAAGTGCCCTTTTAGTGTCGAAGAAGTGACGAAGAAGCATCGAAGAAGCGTTGAAGGAATACCAGTGGTTTTATGGTGTGATCATGATAAAAGGATTTCGTAAATTTATGATAACTAACCCTACACATATGAAATCCGCCTCTCAACCAAACCAGTTCAGGTTTCACAACCTGGGTGTCGGCAACATCCAGTTAGGCCGAAAGCCTGGACATATTCCAGGTATGTTACCTTTTAACCTATACACGGGTAAACATCATTTTACTGTTGCTCCTCATGCCAGTCTTTACCATGTATTCAACAGGCCTATTAAGTGTACGATTGAGCAAAAGGACAATGGTATTGCCATGAGTCATCTTTTTGCTGGTGTGAATGAGAATGGGTTTATAAACAGGATCTTTATTTACCCGGATCAACCAGGGTTTCAACTGGCTGCCCGGCTGAGTCATTTATACGGCGAGCCTGCCGCTCAAAATAACTGGGTGACAGATAGTGATACGGAGATTACTTTGCAGACTTCCAATGCCTTGTTGCGAACGGTGATTGCATTTCGTTTTCTATACGATATGACTGCGTTGAAAGAGTATGAGGTACACGTGGTATAAAAAGAAAAGGCCTGCTAAAAAGCAGGCCAGTTATGGTACTTTGGGGGGGACAATACAATTTAGGGTTTTCAAAGGGTACAATATTTTAAATCAGCATTCAGGCTAATTGCCTTCTCAATATTATTAAAAATAAAGTTGACGTAGCACGTTTGATGGATGAATATGTTAGTTGCATTTATTATGTTTGAATTAACTGTTATAACATCGGAATAAACACGCAATGAGCAAAATGCCTGTCAGTCATGCCCGTACAAGTTTTTTGGTGGATAAATTGCTGATAAACAGTCTCAGTTTTACGATTTCGTGGGTATAAAAAACCGGCATTGAATCAACACGAAACGTACCTATGCGCATTCACAAACTGCGTGAATCACGGTCTTATGAATACCGTGAAATCACGGTATTCAAGATCTCCATTCCAAAGTGTAATCGTAATAGCCCTGATCTGACCGAAGGAGTATCCCAAAACCTGACAGTGTGCAGAAAAAAATAATCCTCACCGATAATTACCGGGGTACATGTACCGTTATTAACGCAGAAATTACTGCATCTTTACCGGAAAGTTGAGTAGAAAAGGGCGGTTTTTGCATTAGACAAAATTATATATGAACTGATTATACAGTAATTACGAATTTATACACATTGTAATGTTATGATTATTAATAACTTACAGTGATAACTGTATTTGTTTTAAATTAGTTTTATGTTGTCAATGAGATTTCAAAACCTAAAATAATATCTTATGTCAGCCGCTACAATTATGAAAGCCGGTCAGTTTGTAAACGATAAGCATGTAACCATGCTCAAAAATAATTACAGGGAGAATAGATGGAAAGCTAACTCTGAACGTCTGGGAAAATTGGATTCTCTGAGCGTTTGGTACAGCCTTGATGAACTCAAACATTATATCGAAACAGCTGAAGCTGCTGGTGCTGATGGAATTAGAGTCTATTTTGGTGTTTACCCTTCTTCTTTCCCTGAAAACATCCTGCTGGAAGACAGACAAACGATCGTTTTTGTCGCTACTCAGCAGAAAGTAAACGAATCCGGTAAAACTGAAAACAAAGATCTGTATGTTTCCACACCTAATGGTGCTGAGATCGTAGCTTTCAACTTTGGTTATCCATGTCCTCCGGCCTGTATTGGTCAAGCTGGTAACGAATTGAGGGGTGTTAAGATCGATGCAGCAATTGCCAGCAAGATCTGATTATACCACATCTATATATAGATATCAACTTATGCTGCCGGATTACTGATCCGGCAGTTTTTTTTGCCAGCCAAAAAATTTCACCCTGCTTTTGCTAACTTTCCACGACCAATAACAGTTAAAAAGCTATCGTATTTATTTCATATGTCCTGTGCACTACTGAACGTATTAACGTTATCACATTTTTCGCTTTATCAACAACCGGTAATTGTCATGACGATCCTGTTGTGCTTCATTGTTGCTTTATTGGCTAAACTGCAAAAGAGACCTCCCAGCTACCTGAACTCGTTTCTCATTTATATATCTGTCACTATATCGGTGGAAGTCATCACCTGGTGGTACAGCCTTCATAATATGAATAACCTAAAGTATTATAATGGCTATGCTATCCTGAATTTCCCATATTTGTTATACCTGCTTCGTTCCTTCCTGTCCACACCTAAGGTCATCAGGGCGCTGGGTTATACGATTGTTCTATTCCCCATATTTGGGATCGTTAATATGGCCTTTTTACAGGGTACGGGTACCTTTAATACGTATACATATATGCTGGGCTGCCTGCTGGTAGTGATCACCTGCATCTTTTATTTTTATGAACGTATCAAATTTCCGGGTCCTCACAGCCTGCTCCAGGACCCTACTTTCTGGACTGCTACCGGGCTGCTATTCTTTTACACATGCAGTCTTCCGCTGAACGGGATCCTGAATTTTATTTCCAATATGCCATGGATGGTGTTTACTACACTACATGTAACAAATATTATGATAAATATTATTCTATATTTATTCTTTAGTATTTCGTTTATATGCAATCTGATTTTCAGGAAATCTTCCCTGTAGTATTTACATCTATCTTCCTGCTTGTATTACTAGTAGGGTTCATTATCATTATGCTGATTCTGAATCAGAAAGGCCGCCTTGCGCAGGCCCAGGAGCTTCGATTGCTCAAGGAGCGCTATGAACAGGAACTACTCCGGTCACAACTGGAAATCCAGGAAAACGTGTTTGGACACCTTTCCCAGGAGATCCATGATAACATCGGTCAGTCCCTCACCTTCGTGGCCCTCTCCCTCCTGACTGTACCCGTGGAAAATAACAGCGAAGCGCATGAATACATAGAGGAAAGCCGAAAGGCGCTACAGAAGGCTATTACAGAGCTACGCGACCTGTCACGAAGCCTCCATACTGACAGAATTACGGAAGTCGGATTAGGACAAAGCATCAATTTCGAGCTGGAAAGACTAAGGCGGACCAATTTATACGAAACTTCCTTTAATTTTGCAGACATCCGGAACCTGCTTGACCACCAGACTGAGATTATCGTCTTTCGCATTGTACAGGAAATGCTGAACAACATTGTGAAGCATGCCAAAGCGACAAAAGTGGAAGTCAGGCTTTCACATAACACAGACTTTATTGACCTGGAAATTACTGATAACGGTATTGGTTTTGACCAGGAAGCCCTGTTTGCAGACTTAAACCAGCACAAGGGCCTTGGACTTAGAAACATCCGTAAAAGAGCCAGTCTTATTGGTGGAACCTTTCAGATCAACAGCGCTAAAAACAGCGGAACTGCTATCCGAATCACTATACCCGTAAACAAACAATCATTCCATGAGCATAACCAGGAAAGCGAAATATAGTGTTGCCATTGCTGATGACCATGTACTTGTCAGAAAAGCCCTTGGGCGATTAATTAACACTTTTGCGGATTACTTCATTCTCTTCGAAGCCAACAATGGGGAAGAAGTGATCAAAATCATCAATAACAGGGAACTGCAGCTGCCTGATATCCTCATTCTCGACGTGAATATGCCGGGTATGAACGGGTACGAAACTGCCACCTGGATCAATAACCATTTCCCTCAGATCAAGGTACTGGCACTGTCCATGCTGAACGATGAATCAGTGATCATCAAAATGCTGAAATCGGGTGCAAAGGGATACATTATGAAGAATGTAGAACCAGATGATCTGAAAGAAGCTTTTGATTCTATTATCAAAAAAGACTTCTACCTGCCTGATTATATCTCCGGCAAGGTGATCTCTGGCTTGCAGAAAGATGTATTGTCTCTCAGCGAAAAAATCGAACTCACACCCAAGGAAAAAACATTCCTGCAATACCTTTGTACGGAGTTGTCTTACAAAGAAATTGCACAAAAGATGTTCGTGAGCCCGCGCACTATCGACGACTACAAAAGCAGTCTTTGCGATAAACTGAAAGTAAAAACCAGAGTAGGTTTAGTGATCTTCGGCATTCGGTATGGCCTGATCGATATCAATACCGATTAATGATTGAATAACCATTATAAGGCATGATCCTTTAAGACCGGTTTCCCTTTCCAGACTTTTTGCGCTGTCCATTCTTCCGGAGCCCCGGTCCAGAAAGTATGCCCGGGAGGCAAACCCAATGCGAGAAATGCCACTGTACACAGGTAAGAGCTGCCAGTAGATGTATAGACATCTGCTATTTCCGGCTGATGGCCACAAAAGCCCAGCTGCATCCAACCCTTTTGATCAAAGGTATCCGGCGCTTCGAATATGCGCTTCTTAACCGCTGTCAATGCACACCTGACCTGCGCAGGAGAGAGCGATGCAGGTAACTGATCGTGGAGCGCCAGTTGTACGAGGGGTTGGAAACCCGCATTTCTGTAAGCCATAGACCGACCTACTACAGGAAATGTGCCTTCAGGAGAGATGAGTCTTTCCTGGATCACGGCATAACGTTGCATTCGTTCCAGTGCCTGGTCGTATTCTGATTGATTGGCTTTGCCTTTGGCCACCAGTACCTTTAGTATATCGACCAGCATGGGCTGAATCACAAAACCGTTGTAATAGTCAAAGTGAAAGTCAGTACCATCACCATACATGCCATCGCCTTTGTACCATTCCTGGTGTTTTTTGATAGCAAAGTCTACGCGCATCGCATCCCAGTCTTCGCCGAATTCAAGTAAGGCGGTTTCTATCATGGCAGCAAAGAGTAACCAGTTATTATAACCGGGCTTGATGCTACGGAGACTTTTGAATGCAGCTACGACCTGGCGTTTTACTTTGTCAGGCAGTGGCTCCCAGAGTTGTTTGGGGGCACGGATAAATCCATGCGCCAGAAAAGCGCCGTCTACCAAAGGCTGGCCATCGTACCTGCCTGTGAAGTTCATGTAGTCAGGGCCGGAAGGATCCACTGCCTGAGCGGTAGATACCTGTGCTAAATTGATCATATGGCCCCGAATTTTGCCTTCTTCCGTCTGGTCGGCGCCAAGTTCCAGCCAGGGAGCGATACCGGCCATAGTACGGCCAAAAGCTTCGAGATACGTCACCTTTTCCACAGGCTTGCTGTAGGCAGGTGCTACTTCCAAAGGCATTGTCTTTTTCAGCTGGCCTTTACTCAGGTTGTACAATACAGGTTCTGCGATGCGTACCAGCAGCGAGGCCCAGTATGCTCTGTCATTTGTGGGAGAAACGGATGAGGGTAACATATTGCCTGGTTTTACGGCGGTGGCCAATCCGGCTATGGGTACTGCCTGTATGAAACGCCGCCTGTTCATTTGCTATATTTTTTATAACGGAGTAATGCTTCTACAAAGTAATAATCTGCATAGGTCAGCGGTACATCTACTTCTGAATCTGCTGGCAGGTGACCTACGCTGTGTTTGAGTATAAAGTTATTATTGGCGCCTTCTTTGGCTAAGTATTCATCGCTGCAGAGTGTTTGTAAGATCTGTTCCGCCGTTTGCCAATAGGTCTGGTTCTTTGTATACTGACTCAGTTCCAGCAATGCGGCAGCCATCACTGCACCTGCAGATGCATCTCTTTTTGCATGGGGAATATCAGGCGCATCAAAATCCCAGTAAGGTATTTTATCTGCTGGCAGATGAGGGATGATATAGTTTGCAATTTGCTTAGCCTGTTCCAGATATGCACCATCTTTTGTTTCTCTGAACATCATGGTGTAACCATATAATCCCCATGCCTGACCACGTGCCCATGCAGAGCTGTCTGCAAATCCCTGTGCAGTATTTTTTGCTACGACTGCACCTGTTTCAGGGTCATATCCTATTACATGATAAGAGCTAAAATCGGGTCTGAAGTGGTTCCTCATGGTGGTGTTTGCATGGGTACGGGCGATGTGTGCAAAGGAAGTATCGCCTGTTTCTTTTGTGGCCCAGGTAAGCAATTCCAGGTTCATCATATTGTCGATAATAACAGGGAATTTCCATTTACCATGATCCCATGATTTGATGCAACCTACTACAGGATTGAAGCGCGTACAAAGGGTGCGGGCACTGGTGATGAGCACCTGTTTATCTTTTGGATCTTTTGTAAGGCGGTATGCATTGCCAAAGCTGCAATACATCATGAATCCAAGGTCATGTGTCGTCTTGTTATATTGTTCTTTTTCCACCTCAGTTGTACGTTTGCGTGCTTCCTGCCGGATGGTTTTATCTTTTGAATATTCATAGAGGTACCATAGTGTACCCGGGTAAAATCCGGATGTCCACCAGTCGGTGCCGGCGGTGACCAGTTTACCTGTTTTATTGTTGGTGGTGCGGGGGAGTAAACTATCCGGCACATGGGTCATCATTTGCTTGTATTGTTGAATAGCCAGCTTCAGTGCTTTGTCAACAGGCACCTGTGCACTTACAGGAATGACGAGCAGTACGCTGCCCAGGAGGAAGAGTAATTTTCTCATACGTGACTAACTTTCTTTTATAGTATTAACTCTTTTTTCGCTTCGTTACTTTTACTTCGGATGAAGCACGTTTGATTAACTGAATGGGTACCATCTCAGCTGCATGTTGCTGAGGGGTTTGTCTGGGTTGTTGCATCAGATCCAGTAATGCTGCAGCTACCCGTTCTCCCATCAGAGCGGGGAACTGGTCTACCGAAGTGATAGCCGGACTGATAATTTCTGCCCTCGGATCGTTGGAGTAGCCGACTACCTTCAGGTCTTCCGGCACTTTGACATTGATCTTCCTGCAATATTCCAGTATGGTAATGGCAGTGGTATCATTGGCAGCAAAGATGCCATCAGGATAAGGTTGTTTTGCAAAGATCTTTTCGCATGCCTGCCATGCATTGTCACGGGTTAACTCCTGGTAAAAAACCCTTGATTTTTTAAAAGGAATTTTGTGTTGCTGCAAGGCATGTTTGAACCCGGCTACTCTTTCTACATACAGGTTGCAGGTGAGTGGGCCGGAGATGTGGACGATATCTTTACAACCCTGTTCGATCAGGTGCTGGGTCACGGTCAATCCACCTAAATAATCATCACCTTTTACAACTGTGACATCGTAGTCCTTTGGTACCCTGTCGAAAAATACCAATGGTATATTGTTATCCTTGAAGATATCGAAGTGGGAGAAGTCAGTAGTAGTTAATGTAGTGGATACAGCCAGTGCATCTATTCTTGCTGAATACAGGGTATTGGTCAGGGCCACTTCCTGTTCGTAAGAATCGTTGGACTGACAGATGATCACATTATAACCATGCTCCTGTAGTTTGTTTTGAACAACGGTACTGATAGTAGCAGGGAAGAACATAGAGATACGCGGCACGAGTAAACCGATGGTTTTACTCCGGTTGTTGCGCAGGCCAGCAGCCATCGCATTTGGACGGTAGCCCAGTTTGCGGGCCATCTTCTTCACTTTTTCTTTTGTGCGTGCGCTGATATTGGGATGGTCATTCAATGCCCTGGACACAGTAGACACGGAGAATCCCAGTTCTTCCGCAATATCGACAATCGTTTTTTCTGTTCTTTTACTCATATATCAGTGTGTAGCCAATACTATCGCCCCATCCAACCTCCATCGACAGTCAGGATGGTACCATGTACATAGTCCGAAGCCGCGGAGGCAAGGAATACGGCTGGTCCCTGAAAGTCTTTAGGAGTGCCCCAACGGCCTGCGGGGATACGTGATAAGATGGCAGTACTGCGATCTTCATCTGCACGAAGGGCGGCGGTATTGTCTGTAGCGATATACCCTGGAGCAATAGCATTGACATGTACTCCTTTTCCTGCCCATTCATTGGCAAATGCTTTGACCAGTGATCCTACGGCGCCTTTGCTGGCAGCATATCCCGGCACATTGATGCCACCCTGGAAGGTGAGCAGCGATGCTGTAAAGATAATCTTTCCACGGCCCCGGGATAGCATCTGTTTACCAATTTCGCGTGTTAGTATAAATGGTGCATCGAGGTTGATGCCTAATACTTCATCCCAATATTCATCCGGATGTTCTGCTGCCGGAGCACGGAGGATGGTACCTGCATTGTTGACCAATATATCGATGACAGGAAAACGGCTGGTCACTTCTTTGATGAATGCATACAGGGCTTCACGGTTCCCCATATCGCAGGTGTAGCCATAGAATTTTTTGCCTGCTGCCTGCACGGTTTTTTCCACTTCACTACCTGTGGGTTCCTGCGAAGCAGATACACCTATTATATCTGCGCCTGCTTCTGCAAGGGCTACGGCTATACCTTTGCCAATACCTCGTTTGGCACCGGTTACCAATGCCACCTTGCCTGTGAGATCAAATGACCGCAGTATCATAATGAGTTATTTTTTTAAGGTTATCGTAAATCTGGTACTGCACATACATCCATGTCTCCATAGTCGAGGTTTTCACCAGCCATGCCCCAGATAAATGTATAGTTGCTGGTGCCGGCGCCGGAGTGAATAGACCAGGGTGGTGATATTACAGCCTGTTCGTTCTGCATCCAGATATGACGGGTTTCCTGTGGTTGCCCCCAGAAGTGACAAACGGATTGGCCATCGGGTACTTCGAAGTAGAAGTATACTTCCATGCGCCTGTCGTGTGTATGCGCAGGAATAGTATTCCAGATGCTGCCTGTTTTGAGTTCGGTCATACCCATCTGCAACTGGCAGGTAGGTAGTACGGAGGCGACGAGCAGTTTATTAATAGTACGGTGATTGGCGGTTTCGGGGCTGCCCAGGGTTACGATTTCCGCATCCTTCTTAGTGACCAGACGGGTTGGATATGTCTGATGAGCTGGCGTAGAGTTGATATAAAACTTAGCAGGTTGCTCACAGTCGTTGCTACTGAAGAGGATTTCCTGTTTGCCTTTGCCTATATATAACGCCTCTTTGAAGCCTACTTCGAATACTTCTCCATCTACCTGAACTTTGCCCGGAGCGCCTACATTGATAATGCCCAGTTCTCTGCGTTCCAGGAAGTAGGTAGCTTTCAGCTGATCCGGTGTTCCCAGTTTTACGGTTTTGTTCACAGGCATGATGCCTCCTGTGATAAAACGATCATAATGGCTATATACCAATACTGCATCGTCGGCAAAGAAGAGCTTTTCTATAAGCAGTTCTTTTCTGGTTTCGTCTGTCGTCCAGCGCAACACGGAGGCCGGGCTGGTGGCATATCTCGTTTCGGCAGTCATACGGCTGACAATTAGTTTTTAGAAATGATAATAAATAGCGGGAGATGCGTATCAGTGCATCTTTCATAACTGAATGGAAAGATAGTGCTTAATGCCCAGAAATGCAAACGTTTGCATAACAATGAAACTAATACTTTTTTATCATTAACCACATGTTTTTTGGCTAATCCGCCTAATTCAGGGTGTTTGAAGGGTATTACCGGCTTTTTATCACATTATAAATATTTCCATTAGCGGAGGAGTCATTATCTTTGCGTTCCCTTTTCTGACAAGGATTTGGGGTGCTCTTAACCGCTAAAACCTTTTAGCCAACCTATCGAGTGTTTTACTATCATTCTAAAGTCAAAATCGCATTAATGATTAAGATTTTAGTATTAACAGGCGGTGTGGTAATTTTATACTTTAGCTTATATGAATAAGTATCTGCAAATACATCCCGGCGACAATGTACTTGTTGCTTTACAAGACCTCCAGCAAGGTACGGAAGTCGGGTTCAATGGTTCCACAATAACCTTATTAAAAGACGTTCCCGCTAAACATAAATTCATGATCGCTGATGCTAAGGAAGGCGATCCTATCACTATGTATGGAGTATTGGTTGGTAAAGCCAATGTTGCCATTGCCAAGGGTGAACTGATTACTATTACCAATGTAAAACATGACGCCAGTGCTTTCCATGAAAAAGAAGGAACTGTAAAATGGGAACAGCCTGATGTGAGTAAGTGGGCTAACCGCACCTTTATGGGTTATCCACGTAATGATGGTCAGGTAGGTACGCGCAACTACTGGCTTGTGATTCCAATGGTGTTTTGTGAGAACCGTAATGTGAGTGTGATCAGGACTGCTTTTGAAAAAGGGTTGGGTTTTGCGCCAACAGAGGTGTATAATGAACAGGTACAGGATTTAGTGTCTTTATATAAGAAGGGAGATCTGAATGGGATTAAGACCTACACGGCAGAGGTAGTAACACTGAGCAGTAAACGTCATACCGTATTTAATAATATAGATGGTATCAAGTTCCTGATGCACGAAGGTGGTTGTGGTGGTACAAGGCAGGATTCTGATGCACTGTGTGCACTGCTGGCCGGGTATATTCACCATCCGAACGTTGCAGGTGCTACTATATTGAGCCTGGGCTGTCAACATGCGCAGGTATCGATTCTGCAGGAATCATTAAAGAAACTGAATCCAGCATTTAATAAACCAGTGTTGGTGTATGAGCAGCAGAAGAGTGCTTCTGAGTTCGCCATGTTGTCAACTGCTATTAAAGATACGTTCCTGGCGTTGATTGAAGCTAATAAGGAAAGCAGGAAACCAAGTCCATTGTCTAAACTAGTGATTGGTTTGGAGTGTGGTGGTTCTGATGGGTTCTCAGGTATTTCTGCGAATCCGGCGGTGGGGCATACTTCTGATTTGCTGGTGGCGTTGGGTGGTACTTCGATCCTGTCTGAGTTTCCGGAGTTGTGTGGTGTGGAGCAGGAGTTGATCAATCGTTGTGTGGAGAAAGATGTGTCTGATAAGTTCATTCGTATTATGCGTGCGTATGAGAATCAGGCCGAGTCTGTAGGTTCTGGTTTTTATATGAATCCGTCTCCGGGAAATATTAAGGATGGGTTGATCACAGATGCGATCAAGTCAGCAGGTGCGGCGAAGAAAGGGGGGATTTCTCCGGTGATAGATGTGTTGGATTATACAGAGTATGTAAAAAAACCGGGATTGAATTTGTTGTGTACGCCGGGCAATGATGTGGAGTCTACTTCGGCAGAGGTAGGGTCGGGTGCAAATATTGTGTTGTTTACGACGGGGTTGGGTACGCCGACGGGGAACCCGATTGCACCAGTAGTGAAGTTGGCGACGAATACGAAGTTGGCGCAAAGAATGCCGGATATTATAGATATTAATACGGGAACGATCATTAGTGGAGAGGTAAGCATTGAGGAGATGGGTGAAGAGATATTGGAGTTTGTGATTAAGGCGGCAAGTGGAGAGGTACAGACGAAGGCGGAGTTGCTGCATCAGGACGATTTTATTCCATGGAAGAGAGGAGTGAGTTTGTAAAAGATTTAGATACAAAACAAAAACGCTTTTGCCTTCGGCAAAAGCGTTTTTGTTTTGGGCCGTGGGGCCTGCGGCCGACCTTTAATCAAATGATACACGCTCCATTTTGGGGGCGAAGATATGCATCATGAGCCATGCGACTAAATAGATACATCCGCATATTACGAAGAGGATGTTATAGCCGATGGTGATGTTGCCAAGAAGTTTATAATGATCTAATAAGTATCCTACAACTAAGGGAAATAAGCTCCCTCCTACTGAACCTGCCATTCCACCTAATCCAACTACAGAACTGACTGCGTATTTAGGGAACATGTCTGATGCTGTCGTAAAGATGTTTGCAGACCATGCCTGGTGTGCAGCAGCGGCGAGGGCAATGAGGCCCACTACGACCCACATATTGGTAGCGTATTGAATAAATATAACCGGTGTGACTGCGATGGCGAATATGAACATCGATGTCTTTCTTGCTTTGAATACTGGCCAGCCTTTTTTTATCAGCCATGAAGACAAATAACCACCGCCGATGCTACCAATGGTGGTAGCTGTGTATATCAGCATCAGCTGCGGATTGGGCCTGGTGAAATCAAGATGATAAGTGTCTGCAAAATAAGATGGTAACCAGAAGAGGAAGAACCACCAGATGGGATCTGTGAGCAACTTTCCAAATACGAATGCCCAGGTTTGACGGATACTTAACAGCTTTCTCCAGGATACACTTTTTGGATGAGGATCTATATCCTTTACAGGTGCTTCTACTAAATCATCACTGTGAATGTAGTCATACTCTGCCTGTGTCAGTTGTTTGTGACGTGCAGGAATTTCGTACCAGATCACCCAGAAGATGAGCCAGATAAAACCAATCACCCCTGTCCATATAAAGGCCTGTTGCCAGCCATATCTACCATTTAACCAGGGTACTACTATAGGTGCTAATACCGCACCGATATTGGCTCCTGAATTGAAGATACCGGTAGCCAGCGCCCTTTCTTTTTTAGGGAACCATTCTGCTACGGTTTTGATAGCAACAGGGAAGTTGCCAGATTCTCCAAGGCCCAGGAAAACTCTCGCCACACCGAAGCCCAGCGTTGTTTTGGCCAATGCATGTAAGATGGCGGCTACACTCCATACAACGATGGATAGTATATACCCCATCTTTGTACCTATCTTATCTACCAACCGGCCGAAGAATAATAAACCAACGGCATAGGCAGCAGAAAAGGCAGTCATGATATGGGCAAAGTCTGTTTCAGTCCAGTGAAAAGACTCAGATAATGTGGGCTTGAGCAGACCAATCACCTGACGGTCTATATAGTTGATAGTGGTCGCAAAAAACAATAACGCACAAATGCGCCAGCGATACCTACCTATAGTTGTGGAATCCATGCCTTTCATTTTGGAATTTATAAAGTGGAATTAAGATACGACACCGGCGCGAATAATGCAAACGTTTGCACAAAATAGACAGGAATTTAGTCGCTGTCTCTTTACAGGCTGGGTTTACAGGCTTTTTACGATGTCAACTACTTTGGACAATTGAGCTTTCAGGCCATCCCAATCCTGTTTTGCAATCAGGTCTTTGTTCAATAAGTTTGAACCCATGCCTACACATACCACCCCTGCATTCAGCCAGGTCTGTATACTTTCTTTGGTAGGAGCTACACCACCTGTCGGCATAAATTTCATGTCGGGGAAGAGTGGCTTGATAGCAGTGACATAATCAGGGCCTAACAGACTACCCGGGAACAGTTTTACGAAACGTGCACCTGTTTTTTCGGCGGTAGCTATTTCGGAAGGGGTCATACAACCCGGTACCCATACAATGTCAGCTTCTTTGCAGGCATCTGCAATACTTACATCAGTAATCGGACTGATGATGAAATCAGCACCTGCACCTGCAAATGCCTTTGCTTCTTCTGCATTCTTAATGGTACCAATGCCCAGGTACAGATCAGGCATTTCTACCAGTTTTTTATCACGCATGGCGGCAAAGTTGCGACGTGCATGTTCTCCCCTGTTAGTGAATTCAAATACCCTGATGCCAGCGGCATAACACGCGGTCATGACCTGAATACAAGTGGCTTCATCATCATGATAAAACACCGGGATGATCTTGCTTTTCTCAAAAGCTGAGACTATGGTAGATGCGGCTATTGCCATATTAAATCAGTTTTAGGATATCTGCTTTGTCTGTTAAATTAAAATCTCCTTTCAGGAATAGTTTAGACCATGCTGCGGCTGCGGCAAATGAAATGGTTTCCTGTGCATCCATACCACTTAAACGGGCATGAATTAATCCTGCCATGAAACTATCACCACTCCCTACTCTGTCTACCACTTCACTGGTTTCGTATTGTTTGGATACACTCAGCGTACCATTGTCATACCAGGTAGCGTAATACAGATTATGGGTAGGTGCATGCGAGAAGCGATAGGTAAATGCCACTTGTTTGCAACGGGGGAATTTCTCTGTAATTTCCAGGGCGACTTCATGTGCCTGTTGCAGGTATACTTCCCTGCTGTTGGCTTCCAGTGCTACGGTATTCAGGTTTGTATCCAACATGGTATGTGCCGCCCAGATATTGCCCATCACCAGGTCACAATATGCTACCAGTTCAGGCATTACGGCGAATGGCTGTTTACCATATTGCCATAGTCTGCTACGGTAGTTAAGATCCGTAGAGATGAATAATCCTTTGCGGGTAGCAGCTTCCAGTACTTCTTTGCAAATAATGGCGGTATCTTCATTCAGGGCGGGCGTGAGGGCACTCCAGTGGAACCATTCCGCATCACCCAGGAGGCTGTCCCAATCTACCGTTCCCGGTTGTAACTGGCTAAAGGAAGAATATTTACGGTCGTATACCACACCTGCATTTTTCAGGTCCTTCCCCTGCTCGAGGTAATAGATACCAATGCGGTCTCCACCTCTTATCATACGATCTGTAGTGACGCCTAAATGCTGTAATTGTTGTTCTACTTCATGCGCGATACCATTGTCAGGCATACGGCTGATGTATGCTACAGAGGTACCCCATTTAGCCAGGGCCGCTGCTACATTGGCTTCCGCACCTCCTATATAGAGGGCAGCATTGTGCTGTTCCCATTGCGGTGACAGGCGGAGCAATATTTCTCCAAAGGAAATGACTTTAACTGGTTTCATATAGTTCGGTTAACTAAAATCCAAAATACGATCTGGCATTATTATAACAAATATCCTGCACCATTTTTCCTAACCAGTTGATATCGCCAGGCAACTCTCCGTTTTCCACATCATCACCCAGGAGGTTGCACAAAATACGGCGAAAATATTCATGACGTGACCAGGACAGGAAACTTCTTGAATCTGTGAGCATACCTACAAAACGACTTAGCAGGCCCATATTGCTCAATGTGTTCATTTGTTTTTCCATGCCATCTTTCTGATCCAGGAACCACCAGCCAGAACCAAATTGTATTTTCCCCGGTACAGTGCCATCCTGGAAGTTGCCAGCCATGGTAGCAAACACTTCGTTATAAGAAGGATTCAGGTTGTATAGGACGGTTTTAGCTAATTTATTTTTCTTGTCAAGGCCATCCAGAAAACCAGACATCGCAATTGCTACCTGCCAGTCACCGATGGAATCAACTCCTGCATCAGCGCCAATTTGCTGTAACAATCGGCTGTTGTTATTCCGGATCGCCCCTACGTGAAATTGCTGTACCCAACCTCTTTCATGATTCCATTCACAGATCAGGTGGAGGGTACCGGTTTTGAATTGCAGGGCTTCTGCTGTGCTGATTTCTTTGCCGGCTCTCAGTTTGGCGTAGATGGTTTCGAGTTCAGAGGCAGTAAATGCCGTGTTGTAAAATGTGCTGATACCATGATCAGAGAGGCGTCCGCCGGCTTCATGAAAATAATCATGCCTGCTGCGCAATGCTTCCATAAACTGGTGATAGCTGCCTGTGGGCATATTAGCTACCATTCCCAGCTTATCCGCGTAGGCGTTGAATGCTTGTGCATCTTCTACCGCTATCGCCTTATCGGGGCGGAAAGTAGGCAATACATGAATGTCAAAACCAGATTGTCTGATCGCTTTATGATGCTCCAGGTTATCGCAAGGATCATCTGTTGTGCAGAGTGTCGTGACCTTGAAATGCTTGAGCAGGGTCTGTGTACGCCAGTGTGGAAGTTGTTCATTGCAATGATCGTACACCCATTCAGCATTGGAAGCATCCAGTAATTGCTTTACACCAAATGGGTTTTGCAACTCCATATGGGTCCAGTGGTACAATGGATTGCGCATAGTATAAGGTACGGTGGCTGCCCATTGTTTGAATTTGGTCAGGTCATCGGCATCACCGGTCACGAATTGCTCTGCAACACCGTTTGCGCGCATAGCTCTCCATTTGTAATGATCGCCTTTGAGCCAGATGGCTGTCAAACTTTCAAACTGCCGGTTGTTTGCTATTTCATCTGGTGGTAAGTGATTATGATAATCGATGATAGGCATCTCTTTTGCATAATCGTGGAATAACTGCTTAGCTGTTTCCGTTTTTAACAGGAAATCGGCATCCATAAAAGCCTTCATAACTGGAATTACTTAATTAACGCTGCTTGATTCTCCAACATTTCCTGTAAATGTCCTGCCACAGCTGTTGTGAACCCGGACAATGCTGACAGGTCAGCTTCCCACAATGTGGTATCGGCACTGATGGCTTTTACCAGTTGTGGAATATCGTTATACTGTTGCCAATAACCGGCAAAGATGGCTGCGCGGTCGTCGGTGATCTGATAATATTCTGTACCTCTTGCACCAAAGTACTGGCCATTTTCCTGCTTCGCAGGGCGAAGGAAGAGGATCATGGCGGCAAAACCCTGGCACATAGCGGGTGGTACCTTGCCCTGCTGCTCATAATACCTTACAAAAGTGCGTACGTTGCGGGCATTCATCTTACTACTCTCCTGGAAGGTAATGCTCAGTAGCTTATGTGCAATAGATGGATTGGCAAATCTGTCCAGTACATCTTCTGCAAATAATGGCGCCTGTGGGCAGGTATCTTTAATGGTAGGCAGTATTTCGTCGATGACCACTGTTCTGAAAAATGCACGCATGTAAGGGTCCTCCATACATTCATACACGGTATTCAGTCCTCTCAGGTAACCTAATGGCACTGAAGCGGTGTGACTACCATTCAGAATGCGCAATTTCTGCTCCCTGTAAGGCGTGATATCCGGGGTAATGAGCATGCGGGCATCGGCCTGGTGGAAGTTGAGGATTTTGGCGATGCCGGCATCCCCTTCGATGGCCCAGAGCAGAAAAGGTTCCGCATTGATCCAGAGTTGGTCGGTATACCCTGCAGGTGGCAATTCCTTTGGTTTGCCGGGCACGATCCTGTCTACCAGGGAATTGCAGAAGCTGTTATCGGCTGCGATCCAGGTTTGGAATTCAACTGGCATGTCATTGTAAGCAGCCAGTTTCAGGACGGTGTCCTTTAATAAGTTTCCATTGTTCACTACTAATTCGGTAGGTACGATAACAAAACCGGTATGGGGGGCGCCTTTAAAACACTGATAGCGCTCCCATAGTACGGCGAGTAACTTGCCGGGGTAAGAAACTGGGACAATGCCTTCAATCTTTTCAGGAACGTACTGAATGCCTACTTCGGTGGTATTGGAAATAATAATCTGTAATGCAGGCTGGTGGACAGTTTCTAGTACTTCGTTCCACTCTGCATTCGATTGCAAAACTCGGCTAATAGAAGCGTTTATTAGCTGTTGATCCACCAATTCCCCCTGGGCTACGCCCTTGATGTGGGTAGTGAAGAGATTGTCCTGGGAGGTAAATTCGGTAGTTTCTCCATCCGTGGATTTTACGACTACGATCCTTCCTTCGAACTGGCCGGCTTTGTTAGCTTTGTCAACGAGGTAGTCGACGAGGCCACGTAAAAGCACGCCGGTACCAAACTGGAGGATCTTCTCCGGGAAAGTAAAGTAGCGCCCGGAAACACCCAATTCCGGGTGTTGCAGCAGATATGCTTTATTTAATGTTGGTAACATGTTTAAATTTAGGGAAATCCGGGAATTTGTTTTAATTTTTTTACACACCGCAGACAGGTAATTTACAAATCGAAAAAAATCGATCTATCCGTTCCCCCTCTTTTTCTGTAATTTTGCATTCTTAAATACACAATAATGAGCAGACATGGCAAAGTGCTGGTAGCAATGAGCGGCGGTATTGATAGTACCGTTACCGCCCTGATGCTGCACGAGCAGGGTTATGAAGTGGTGGGTATCACCATGAAAACCTGGGATTACGCTTCTGCCGGCTCCAGTAAGAAAGAAACCGGGTGTTGTAACCTGGATTCTTTTAATGACGCACGGGCTGCGGCTGTACATCACGGCTTCCCCCACTTCGTCCTGGACATCCGGGAAGAATTTGGCGACTACGTTATCAACAACTTCGTCGAGGAATATATGGCTGGACGCACGCCGAACCCGTGCGTGCTGTGCAATACGCATATAAAATGGCGGGCGCTCATGAAACGGGCAGATGCGATGGATTGTGCTTTTATTGCTACGGGGCATTATGCCAAAATTCGTGAGGAGAATAATCGCTGGGTGCTGAGTAAAGGGCTGGATGAGCTGAAGGACCAGAGTTATGTGCTTTGGGGATTGGAGCAGGATGTATTGGCGCGGACTATTTTACCCTTAGGCCAATACAGGAAGACGGAGATCCGCCAGATGGCGGAAGATTTCGGGTATCCTGAACTGGCGAAAAAGGCGGAGAGCTATGAAATCTGTTTTGTACCTGATAATGACTATCGTGGGTTCCTGAAACGGAGAGTGGATGGATTGGAAGAACAGGTGAATGGTGGCAACTTTGTATTGAGTGATGGTACGATTGTAGGACACCATAAAGGGTATCCTTTTTATACGATTGGTCAGCGTAAAGGGTTGGATATTGCGCTGGGAAGGCCGATCTATGTAACGGAGATAATCCCTGAAACCAATACGGTTGTGTTGGGTGATGAGGAAGAGTTGAATAGAACGGAGACTTTGGTAGCAGGGATTAATTATATTAAGTACGATCATATTCCGGAAGGAATGGAGGCGATCACCAAGATCCGGTATAAGGATAAGGGGGCGCTGAGTAATTTGTATAATGTGGATGGAAAGGTAAAAGTGAATTTTTATGGAAATGTGAAGGGGATTGCGCCGGGGCAGTCGGCAGTGTTTTATGAAGGTGATGATGTGATTGCAGGAGGTATAATACAGCGAAGTCTATAATTTATAAAAAAGGGGGTTGCCATCAGGCACCCCCCTTTTTTATGTCAGGCGCACGGCAAACATGCTGTCAGCGCCTTTTTCATAACCGGCGATCACGCCTCCCTCCTGCTTTTTCAAGCCTGTGGTATTTTCTACATGAGCGACGACTTCTTCATTTTCCTGACGGAATACGGAGCAGGTGATATAAATTAATGATCCCCCCGGCTTCAATAGTTTCACTACGTTGCCTGCGATCGTTTGTTGTAATTGTTGGTATTCTTTGATCTGTTCCTCCCTGAAGAAAGAGAGGTTTTCTGGTGTACGTCCCCAGGTACCGGAGCCGGAACAGGGTGCATCTAAAATGATATTATCGAAGCGACGTTCCAGGGCGATAGGGGCCGTCAGGTCCATAACCATACTGGTATAATCCCTGATACCTGCTTCTTTGAAGCGCATGTGCAGATTTGAAATAATGGAAGAGCGCACATCACTTACCATGAGTTTTACCTTTGGTTCCTGATCCAATAATAAGATGGATTTTCCTCCGCTGGCCGCACAGCTATCCCACCATTGTTCTCCCGGTTTTGGATGGAAAAGATGACCTACCTGTTGAGAGGAGGCATCCTGGATTTCGTACCAGCTCTTATCGGTGACAATGGTATCGATCTTAGTGCTGTTTGGCAATGCGAGGGTGGTTGGTCCCCATTCTTCGAAGGAGATCTCAGCGCGTTGCAGCAGCTTTTTTATTGCGTCCTGTTTGCCTTTGCGGGTGCGGATAAATAAGAATGGCTGCCGCAGAAATGAACGGGAAAACCCGATAGGATCTATATCGGGAGAAAGCGCGGCTTTGAAGGGAAAGATATTATCCAACGGTATATTTAAAGGAGCCGGAATGGGGAAGTTTTCCGATTCTTCTGCCCTGCATAAATGCAAACCAATCTGGATCCTTTCCTGTACAGACATTTCCTCCTTATATAGATAACCCAACCGGTAATGAGCATACACCAGTTGTGAAATATGCCGTCTATCGCGGCTTCCCATATAAGGATGCTGCTTAAAAAAACCCTTCAGAAAATGATGCAAAGGCAATCCTCCATCATATTCCAATATTACTTTTTCAGCAGCCGCTAAATAATTCTCCCATCGGGTCATATCACATCATATAAAAAGCAAAACGCTCAATGCTCTTTAAAAGCAGCATTGAGCGTTTTGCCAAAGGCTTATAAAAAACTAAGTTAGAGTTTCAGTAATGCTTTCAGTGGATCTTTACCGAACAGCAGTTGTTCAGGATTTTCCAGCATTTCCTTGACACGTACAAGGAAGCTCACAGACTCACGACCATCGATGATACGGTGATCGTAGCTCAGCGCAATGTACATCATCGGACGGATCACTACCTGACCGTTTACTGCCATTGGGCGATCCTGGATTTTGTGCATACCCAGGATTGCAGACTGAGGAATGTTGATGATTGGTGTACTCATGAGAGAACCAAACACACCACCATTGGTGATGGTGAAGGTACCACCTGTCATTTCATCCATTGTCAGTTTGCTATCGCGTGCTTTGGTAGCCAGTTCCACTACTTTTTTCTCGATCTGCGCCATATCCAGGCTCTCTGCATTGCGGATAACCGGTACAACCAGCCCCTTAGGTGCAGACACTGCGATAGATACATCACAGTATTCGTGGTACACTAATTCTTCCCCATCGATGTAAGCATTTACAGCAGGGAATTCTTTCAGTGCAAAGCAACAAGCTTTGGTGAAGAAGCTCATAAAGCCCAGGTTCACCTCATGTTGTTTCTTAAACACTTCTTTGTATTTAGCGCGCAGCTCCATGATGTTAGTCATGTCCACTTCGTTGAAAGTGGTGAGCATGGCAGTAGTATTCTTAGCTTCTACCAGGCGGCGGGAAACTGTCTTACGCAGGTTGCTCATCTTTTCACGACGTTCGCCGCGGGTGAACATTTCCTGATCCAGTGCTACGCCTGGGTTCTGTAATGCAGCCAGTACATCCCCTTTCTTGATCTTGCCATGAGCGCCGGTACCTTTGATGGTAGCCGGATCTACATGTGAGTCAGCGATAACAGCAGCAGCTACAGGTGTAGTTTTCACATCGTTAGGAATAGCTGTGACAGGTGCATTCTGTACCTGTGGTGCAGCTTGTGGCGCTGGTGTAGCAGCTGGTTGTGCTTTTCCTGCAGGACGGCCTACACTGGTATCGATCTTAGCAATTGGATCGCCTACTTTCAGTACATCGCCTTCCTTACCCAGGGTGATCAGCGCACCTGCTTCTTCTGCATTCAGTTCGAAAGTAGCTTTCTCTGATTCCAGTTCGCAGATCACTTCATCACGCTCAACGTATTCACCTTCTTTCTTTATCCATTTGATCAAAGTAACCTCACTGATAGATTCTCCCACAGTTGGCACCTTCATCTCAATCGTTCCTTTATTTACAGCCGGAGCAGCAGGTGCAGCTTCCGTTACAGGTGCCGCAGGGGCTTCAGGAGCCGGCGCTGCCGCAGCAGCTGGTGCAGTTGCCGCAGGGGCAGCCGCATCTGTATCAATTGTACAGGCCACATCTCCAATTTTCAATGTAGCACCTTCAGGAGCAGCTATCTTCAGGATACCTGCCTTCTCTGCGTTTAATTCAAAGGTGGCTTTTTCTGATTCCATTTCACAGATCACCTCATCCTGTTGCACATAATCACCGTCTTTCTTCAACCACTTTGCAATTGTTACCTCGCTAATAGATTCTCCTACCGTAGGAACTTTGATTTCGATAGCCATATTTCTAATTTCTGTGTGCGATTTGTATAAAGTGAATTTCTTCACTTGTTCTAAACTTCCCTATATGTTAAATGCTGTTTCAATGATCTCGAGCTGTTCGCGTGCATGCACCTTAGCATAACCAGTAGCAGTAGCAGCGCTTGGGTTGCGACTGATTACGCCATAGTTGATCTGCTTCAGGTTCATTTGCAGGTAAGAAGCAGCACCCATGTTCAGGGGCTCTTCCTGTACCCAGAACCAGGTGGCAGCTTTATACTTCTGGTTCAGCGCTTCCAGCTGCACTGCCGGCAGCGGATACAATTGTTCCAGGCGTACGATCGCTACATCCTTACGGTTATCCTTCGCCTGCTTTTCAGCCAGTTCGAAATAGATCTTACCGGTACACAGCAATACTTTCTTCACTTTTGATGCATCGTCTACAAATTCATCGTCCAGTACTTCTTTAAATCCACCTTCAGTGAATGCGGAGATTGGGGAGTAAGAACCTACGTGCCTTAAATTCGCTTTTGGTGAGAAGTTCACCAGTGGCTTACGGAACTGCCAGGTCAGCTGACGGCGCAGCGCATGGAAGAAGTTCGCAGCAGTAGTAATATTTGTAACGATGATGTTGTATTCAGCACATGACTGCAGGAAACGCTCAGGACGTGCATTGGAGTGGTCTGGTCCACCACCTTCATAACCATGAGGCAGCAACATAACCATACCATTCTGGTTTGTCCACTTTTGCTCTGCACTGGTAATATACTGGTCGATCACTGTCTGCGCACCGTTGGCGAAGTCACCATATTGTGCTTCCCAGATCACCAGTGAATTTGGATTGGCCATTGCATAGCCATATTCAAATCCCAGTACAGCAAATTCACTCAGCAGGGAGTTATAGATACGGAATGAACCTTGTTTGTCCTGTAAAGAACCCAGACGGCTGTAAGTAGCGTTGGTATTTTCATCGGTCAGGATGGCGTGACGGTGAGAGAATGTACCTCTCTTCACGTCTTCACCGCTCATACGGATATCTCTACCTTCGCTCAGCAGGGAGGCGTAAGCCAGCAATTCGCCGGTAGCCCAGTCTACTTTACCTTCTGTTTCATACAGTTTGATCTTATCCTGCAGCAGTTTTTCTACTTTACGCAGTGGCACAAATTCCTTTGGCCATGTCATGAGGCGGCCGATCAGCCTTCTCACGTCCTCTTCTTTTACTGCTGTAACCGGAGAAGCATCGAAATCTTCCGGCCTGGATTTGCGGAGTTCCTGCCACCATTGTTCAGGTTTCTGGTAAGTATAAGGCAGCGGGTTCTGTCTTACCTCGTCCAGGCGTTCCTGCAATTGTGCCCAGAAGCCTTTTTCCATTTCCTTCGCCAGGTCCTGTACTTCAGTTTCTCCATTTTGCAGGAGGTACTGGGTGTACACTTCGCGAGGGTTAGGGTGCTTATCGATCAGTGCATACAGGCTTGGCTGGGTAAACTTAGGCTCATCACCTTCGTTATGGCCATGCCTGCGGTAGCACAGCAGGTCAATGAAAATATCGGAGTTGAACTCCTGACGGTAGCGGGCTGCAATTTCTGATACCTTTACTACAGCTTCCGCATCGTCGCCATTCACATGGAATACAGGCGCCTGAACAGTAGAAGCGATAGAAGTACAATAGTCAGAAGAGCGGGCATCGTCGAAGTCGGTAGTGAAACCAATCTGGTTGTTGATCACCAGGTGCATGGTACCACCGGTATAATACCCTTTCAGGTTGCTCATCTGTATGAGCTCATATATAACACCCTGACCAGCTACCGCAGCATCACCATGGATGAGGATAGGCAGGATCTTGTCATAATCACTATTATAAATTACGTCGGCCTTACTACGGGCGAAACCTGTTACCAGCGGATCTACCACTTCCAGGTGGGAAGGGTTAGGGAGCAACTGGAGGTTTACTTTTTCACCGCCCGGGGTGTCAACGATAGAGCGGAAGCCCAGGTGGTACTTCACGTCACCGCTACCCATGGTGAGGTCTGGTACGGCATGCCCTTCAAATTCGTTGAAGATCTGCTCATATGTTTTACCTAAGATATTGGCCAGTACGTTCAGACGGCCTCTGTGTGCCATACCGATCACTGCTTCCTGAACGCCTTCGCCGGCAGCAGTATTGATGATGGCATCCAGTGCAGGAATGGTGTTTTCACCACCTTCCAGACCAAAACGCTTCTGACCTATATATTTTGTGTGAAGGAATTTTTCGAAGATAACGCCCTGGTTCAGCTTGTGAAGAATGCGCTTGCGCTGTTCCAGCGTGAGCGTTCTTTGCAGGGTGGTCTCCATTTCGCGCTGCAGCCACTCAATTTTTTTTGCATCATTCACATAAGCATATTCCAGACCTACTGCGGAAGTATAGACCTGTTTTAACCGGCTGACAATATTTTCAAGGCTGGTTTTTCCTAAACCCAGTTCCTGACCGATGTAGAATTCAGTCTTTAGATCGGCATCGGAGAGTCCGAAGAAAGAGATGTCTAAGTTGGCCTGACGATCTTTACGTTCCCGGATTGGATTAGTTTTCGAGATAAGGTGACCTTTTTTGCGATAGGCCTGTATCAGCCTGTAAACGTTCAGCTCTTTTGTTAACTGATCACTGCTAACCGGTGCTCCCGCACCTGGCGCCTTGCCATTTACATTGTTTACCGCGAAGTCAAACCCCTCAAAAAACTTGCCCCATTCCGGGTCAACAGCACCAGGGTCTTTTCGGTAATCCTGGTATAATGATTCAATGTAGGCAGGATGTGAGTTGGTAACAAATGAGAAGTCCTTCATTTACAACGAGTTTTGCTAAAGCTTCGATTCAAATTGCTATTCTGTTGAATGCACCCATATATAATATATGGGTTTGCAAATATCGTTCTTCTTTTGTGAAAAAAAATGGAAAAATGATATACGTAAGAATGAATAATGAAGATCCGGGTTAGCAGCGGCAAAGGGGCCTACTTCCGGCGCTTTTGGAATGGTGTAATCAACTCGTTTAGAAGAAAAAAAACTCATTAGGAGTGTTTTTATTTTGTTTGTAAAAAAGTAATCCCTACCTTTGCAGTCCGAAACTTGAAATTAGAAAAATGGCAAACCATAAAGCAACGAAAAAAGACGTTCGTCAAAGCAAAGCGAGAAATGAGCGTAACCGTTACTACGGTAAAACTACCCGTAACGCGATCCGTGATCTGAAGAAATTGACTGAGAAGGCTGCTGCTGGCGAAAAACTGTCTGACGTGATCTCTATGATCGACAAGTTGGCTAAACGCAATATTATCCACAAAAATAAAGCAGCCAACCTGAAGAGCAAACTTTCTAAGAAAGTGAACACACTGGCTTAAGCTCTTTCAGATTAAAATATTGATGAACAGCTCTTCCTGTAAAACAGGAAGGGCTGTTTGTTTTTCATTATAGTCAACCAAAGTCGTCCTTTTATGAGAATAATCCTTGCCCTGCTGGCCATCTTTTGGGCTTCCACTTTGTATGCCCAGGATTTTACCACCCGATTTGAACTTACCCAGGGAAAAGAAACTGCTACTTATGAGGAAGTGATCGCCTTTTATAAGAAACTAGATCAGCGCTATTCACAGATCAGTATGCTGGAGATCGGGAATACGGATGCCGGTTTTCCCCTCCATTTGGTGATCTATTCACCTGACGGAGATTTCAATTTCCCCGGTCTGCACCGGAAAAACAAGCGTATTATATTGATTAATAACGGAATACACCCCGGAGAACCGGACGGTGTGGATGCCAGTATGATGCTGTTGAGAGATCTGGCGCAGGGAAAAAAGAAACTGCCGGCTAATGTAGTGCTGGCTGTAATTCCGCTTTATAATATTGGCGGCGCACTGAACCGCAGTGAATATTTCAGGGTAGACCAGAATGGACCAGCTGCTTTTGGCTCAAGAGGAAATGCCAGGAACCTGGATCTGAACAGGGATTTTATTAAAACTGATTCAAGGAACAGCTTTACTTTTCAAACTATTTATCAGCTGACTGATCCGGATGTGTTTATTGATAATCACGTGAGCAACGGGGCCGATTACCAACATGTGATGACCTTGCTGAGTACAGAATATAACAAACTGGGCGGTGTCATGGGCGAGTTTCTGCACAATAAGTTTGAACCGGGTTTGTATAAACTGATGAAGGAAAAGGGATATGACCTGGTGCCTTATGTAAATCATTTTGGAGAAACACCCGAAAATGGATGGATGACTTTTGCGGATGTACCCCGTTTTTCCAGTGGATATACTACTTTGTTCTCCACATTTGGGTTTGTGCCAGAGACGCATATGCTCAAGCCTTATCCACAAAGGGTAGCTGCGACTTATGCTTTGATGGAGTCATTTATCAGTTTTGTAAGTGTGCATAGTGAGGAGATAAAAGCATTAAGAGAAAAAACAAAGGAGTCAGTAAAAACACAAAAAGAGTTTGCACTGGAATGGAATGTGGATACCACCCGGTTTTCTTATATCAATTTCAAGGGGTATGAGGCTGGACATCAACCAAGTGAAATTTCAGGTTTGCCAAGGCTGTATTATGATCGTTCTAAGCCTTTTGAAAAAAAGGTGAAATTCTATAATTACGTTACTGCAGATAATTTTGTACAGAAACCAGCGGCTTATATTATACCACAGGGCTGGTGGAATGTGTTGAATATTCTGAAGAACAATAAGGTGATCATGCGCACGCTTGCACATGATACGACGATTGCTGTGGAAGTATATCATATTGCTGATTTCAAAACCGCGTTACGACCTTTTGAAGGACACTATATGCACAATCATGTAAAAGTAACCACATCACATGATAGCATTCATTTCAGAAAAGGGGATTATTATATTCCCATGAACCAGTCAGCTAACCGTTACCTGATCGAAACTTTAGAACCTACAGGTAGTGATTCTTTCTTTGCATGGAATTTCTTTGATGCGATCCTCACACCAAAAGAAGGTTATTCTCCTTATGTGTTTGAAGATACGGCAGCAGCGTATGTAAGCAGGCATCCGGAATTGCGGAAACTAATTGATGAGAAGAAAAAAGCAGACAGCACATTTGCCAACAGTGCAGATGCGCAATTACATTTTGTATATGAACATTCGATTTATGGAGAACCGGGTTATTTGAGATATCCGGTATTCAGGGTTAGCAGCATGTAGACGTGTTGCTCTCCAAAAAAGTGATTGTAAATAAGAATATTCTTATAAGGTCCGGTCGGTACCTGCACCATGGGAAACCAATGTGCTGGTATTTGCTGGGCCTTTAATATTTGAGCACCCAACCAGAGTGCAAATGCGCCAGCAGTATCGTATTCACCACAGAGATGTTTGAATGGCAACTCTTTTGGCAGCCCATTGTAATAATGATCGAAGTTGCTGTCTCCATTACGACCGCTGATAACGAGATCGATGTCTTCGAGACTTAGGTTGTGAGAGGATAAAAACTTTTGTAGGTAAGATTCCTTTGGTTTATATACCATCTTCAGTCCTGCTAACTGTGCATAACCGGGTGTATCGGACAATACAAAGAATGCAGCTCCTTCTCCTGATATCGTACCCGGTGTAGGATGACTGTACAATTCATCGCTGGAGATCTTTTCTTTCTTCCAGCATCCGATCCTGCTTTTGATGTAAAAATGCTCCGCCGTAATTTCTTCAAATGCACCGATCAGTACATTCTTATTACCTTCTGATATTAACAACATCCCATCCAGCAGTGCATTTTCAAATGAAAAACCACGATGTACAAATGTGTTATTGTACTGTGTACATTTCTGTTGTAATGCAATCAACCCATTTACCGCATTGTAGGTAGATTGAATGAATGGCGTTGCATTCAATGCCGTTTCTTTGTATTCCCTGATCTCTTTCAGGAAACGTTCTGTATCAGACAAACTTCCTTTTCCCGTACCTGTCACAATCGCACCGGGTACTGCGATCCCCGCGTTCTGCATACATTGCAGCGCTGCAGTCAATCCTACTTTCAATATACGCGTCATGCGGCGTATACTATTCGGTGGCATGAAATTACGATAGTCAGGTTCCACACATGCAAATACATTCTCCTGCACTGTAACCAGGGGTTGAGAAAATATATCCTCTCCAAAAGAGTGTTGCGGCGAAATAGCCGACATGCCTTGTATGTAGTATTTATCCTTCATATTTGCTGATCAGCAGTGAAGCATTGTTGCCTCCAAAACCGAATGAGTTAGAAATAACGTTGGATACCGGTACTCCTTCTTTCAACTGAGTTTCCGGTGTAATATTTAATTCCTCCATTTTCTCTGAAAAATGAAGGTTGGGAAAAATTATAGATTGTTGAATGGCCAATACCGCGTAGATCGCTTCGATACCGCCAGCTGCGGCCAGCGTGTGTCCTGTAAAGGGTTTCGTACTACTGAACGGGGGTACTTTATCACCAAACAATCTTTGTAATGCGTGGCCTTCAGCGAGGTCGTTGCTCAGGGTAGCGGTACCATGTACGTTTACGTATTGAACATTGTCCGGTGCTACACCACCCATAGCCAAGGCCTGTTGCATAGCTGCAAATGCACCATCTCCTTCTGGTGAAGGCGCTGTAGGATGGAATGCTTCGTTGGTATTTGCATACCCTTTCAGTTCTGCTTTAACACGGGCATGGCGCTCTTTGACCAGTGATTCACTTTCGAGTACTAAATATGCAGCTCCTTCACCCAGGTTCAGCCCATTTCGCTGCTGATCGAAAGGACGGCAATGTTGCTTATCAATATTCTTGAGTGAGTTGAAACCATTCAGGGTAAAGCGGGTCAGGGCTTCCGTACCACCACATATCACGCGGCGTACCAGTCCTGCTTTGATGAGGCGTGCACCAAACATCAGTGCATTGGCAGAGGAAGAACATGCAGTACTGATGGTAGCGATGTATTCACTGATACCCACTGTATCTGCTATGCGCTGGGTACAATCTGCACAATCCAGCGTATCAATATACTGTAAAAAATCTCCTTCTTTCTCAGGGTTGATCACATCGAAATATACTTTCTCTGTGTCGCACATCCCTCCTACGGTCGATGCATTGATAAAACCAGATGGTTCATCACTGGCATCTGCAATACGGGCATCTGCCAGTGCTTCGCGCATAGCGATCAGGCCCAGCAGGGTAGTACGGGTATACCCGTCCTTACCTGCCACACCTGCCATTTGCTGCAAGGCCGCAGTTGAATGTCTGACCTCTGCTGCTGGCAGGATATCCTTGTAGATAGTGTCTATATGTTGTGTAAAACCAACACCACTCTGCTGCATGCGCAGGCTTTTCAAATTGCCCGCTACATCATCACCAATGGCCGTCACCATTCCAAGGCCCGTTATCAATACACGTTCCGCCATACCAGCTTACGCAGGTTGTTTGGATTGAATGAATTCAGCCATAGATTGTACAGACTGCAGGATCTTTCTGCCTTCGCGGGGATCTTCCACCTTGATGTGATAATGTCTTTCCAGCAATACCATCAGTTCCAGTGAATCAATACTGTCCAGTCCTAAACCATCTCCGAACAATGGTGCATTGTCATCAATATCTTCAGGACGGGTATCCTGCAGGTTCAGCACCTCAATAATCTGTACTTTCAATTTCTGTTTTAAATCTTCCATAGTAGTCGTAGGTTTATACTCTCTTATTTTATTTGGAAAGCTAAGCCTCTAAAGCAATTTTGTTGCCAAGTGGCCGTAAAAATACTGTTTTACATTTAATAATCCCCATCAGCTCATCCTTCTTTGCTCCACACCTGCTGCTATACACAGCATGAGTACGGCGCAGGCGATCAGTTTTCCGACATGTAACCAGATGTGTTGTACTCCCCGGTTACGGAGGTAGATATCATTGATGGCATCCAATCCCCAACTGAGGGGAGATAAATGCCCGATTAGCTGCATTTTTGCCGGCATGATTTCAAGTGGTATCCAGATGCCGCCTATCGCCGATAAGATGACTATTGAAATCGCTCCGAAATTCAGTGCCTGGTTAGGCGTTTTAAACACGGTACCAACCAGTATACCATATGCTGTAGCGGCCAAACCGATGCTCACTGCTATGACGAAGGTAGCCAGGTAACTATTGCCCATCATCAGTTTTGGTAACCCAAATAATGGCAGCAAATAAATACCTACCATCATCATCAGGTAAAACTGCACTACTGTTACTGCCATAAAGAACAACAGTTTACCCCCAAGGATATCCAGGAAAGATCCGGGTATCAATCGTACACGTACCAGGCTTCCTTCTTCCCGCTCACGTATCATATGCCCTCCTATTGGGATAGCGATAAAGAACATAGCGAAAATACTCCATGCAGGTACATTGTGCTGTACCGAATTCGAGATCACATCCAGTTGTTGCGAAGGCCCTGTGAGCTGTTCTTTCAGCCCTACTGCCTTCAACTGGATCACCATGGAATCCTGCTGTGCGATATCTTTATTTTTCAATTGTTGTTTGATCCTTTCCAACAACAGATCTGTTTCTACCTGTGTCAGGAAATTATCGAGCGCCTGATGAATTGCACTCTTGAAAGCCTTCTTGGAAGCAGGATCAAAATACACCAATACATTTAGTGAATCTTTGCGCAGGCTCACCGGCAATATTGCAGGTACGCCCATTCTTTTGGACAGGTCATTTACGATGCGATTCGCATTGCTCACGATGGCGCCTGTAGATCCCTGTGGTATAATGATGCAAATTTTGTAATCACCTGCATTCACCATTTCCAGTGCCTGTGCTTCCTGTACGGGTTGTCCTTTCAGTGTATCGATAATATTGAACTGACCGGTATATTCCAATCCATCCCTGATATATTTACCTAAGCGACCATGATCGTTGTCTACAGTCAGTACGTCAAACTTCAGTTCCTGGTAGTCTCTGAATGGTGCATCTTCTATCAAAGCCATTACCGTAATGAGCACGACAGGCATGGCAAATAGCAGGGCCAACCCTGTTCTGTCACGCAGCAGCAACAGCCATTCTTTCTTTATGGTAGCTAATAGCCTTAACATCAAATTTTATTAATCTCTTACCGCATGACCGGTATAATGTAAAAAAACATCTTCCAGGTGCCCGCAGTCCGAATGTTGTGCAATCAGGTGTGCCGGCGTTCCCTGTACAATCAGTCTGCCTTCGTCAATGATCGCCACTTCCTGGCAAATGGTCTGTGCTTCATCGAGCAGGTGCGAAGTATATACTATGCTTGCACCCTGTGCATTGAATTCGCGCAGGAATTGCAGGATCATACTTCTCGACTGTACATCCACACCCGCAGTCGGTTCATCGAGTATCAGCAGTTGTGGCTGATGCAGGATAGATGCGATTATGTTGGCGCGTCTTTTCATACCACCTGAATAGCGGTGTACGGCTTTGTTTCCGTTCTGTTCGAGGCCGAAGATCTGGAGGTATTCGTCGATACGGTTGCGCAGTGGTTTTCCTTTCAATCCATACAGGTTCCCGAAGTATTCCAGGTTTTCAATAGCTGTCAGTTGGGGAAACAAGGCAATCTGCTGTGGTACGATACCGATTAATTTCTTTATCTCTTCTCTGTGTGCAGCGGTCTGGGGCAGGTCGAAGATCTTTACCATTCCGTTGTCAGCACTTACCAGTCCGCATAAAATAGAGATGGTTGTTGTTTTACCAGCACCGTTAGGGCCTAAGAGTCCGGTGATCATACCTTTTTCAAAGCTGAATGATAACCCTTTCAATGATGGTTCCAACGCACCTTTATAGGTTTTATGCAGATCCTGTACAAGTATGCTGGTCATAATTTCAATTAAAGTTTCAAGGCTGCCAGTTTTCTGAAGAACACTTCTTCCGAGGCCGCGCATTGCATCATCAGGTCACTCAGTTCAGCATAACCATTTCCGTTGGTCGTTCTGCTTTTACACACTCTGCCGGCAGTGAAGGCAAAGTTTCTCCAGATGTCGCCAACAGCTGTCAGTTCCTGGGCCATCTGGCTCAGGTCATCTCTTTTCAGGATGCCTGCAGCTTCCTGTAAGAATGCGGCATACATAAAACGGAAGCCGGCCCCACCGGTACCGATTTCTTCCTGCATGCGGATGATGTTTCCCAGGTAGAGCGTGGCTCTTCTTTCGCCCACTTTCTCCGGATAGTTACGTAGTCTTTTTGCCAGGAAGCGAATACCTTTTACACCAAACCAGGGTAAAGGAATATTGAGCATATCGCTACAGGTTTGTTTGATACCTGCTTTGACAGGTGCTGCAAAGTTGACTTCTCTGGGTACTACCACGGGGTAATACATTTTCCCTTTGGGTGCCGGAAATCCTTTAGCAAAGCGGGCTTCCGCCAGGCTTACCGGATCTATTTCTGTGACGTGTTCCATGATTGGATCGCTGACGAGATAGTTCCCGTCTTTCTTTCCATAGATCACGAGGTTATGTGCATTGAAGTGAAAACGGTAGGAAGGAGGAAAGTAAGGCAGGTAATATACACTGCTCTGCAGGCCTACAGGCATGCCTCTCTCCAATACTTTGTCCAGTTCAGCCGTTGCTTTTTCCACGCTGGAAAAAGTATGTGATTCCATTTTCACACCCAGTCTTTTGCACACTCTGCTGAAGATGGCGCCGGGTACTACGCGATAGGTGGTACCAGGTACACCGTTTACCTTCACGAAAGGCAGGTGTCCGAAAAAGAGGCCGGCACCGATGCCCAGTGCCATTGGTTCGCTGATCTCAAGACCATAGAAACGGAAAATATTTGAAATCACCCCACACTCACAATGTGCTGTTTGCACGTGGTTGAACTGAATATCGCTCATATTGATTGGTATAAATTACTGCCCGGCCTTTTTTAGTTCATCAAGACTTATTTTGAAAGCAGCAGCGTATTTTCTTAAAGTATCGTCGTTCAGTTTCCTGAATACAGAAGGTTTCAGGTGACGTTTCACCTGCCATTGGAACTTATTCACATAACTTGCCAGGAGGGGCAGATCCATGATGGTCTTTTCCATGTAGTACAAAATAGGGCTGACTTCACCCGCCTGCATGGCCCTGTGGGCTTCTGCTATCTTTGCATTCACTTCTTCCCATGCCTGTTGCATGGCAATGTTTTCGGGTTCCCAGCCAACACTGGTTACGGGTACATATGCGCCTGCATCATCTGTTGCGTAAAAAAGCTGTTTGAATTTCCCGTCATGCATGTTATTGCCATCTTGTGGAACTTCTTCTTTTTTCATTTGACAGGTGTTTGATTATGGAAAAAAATCGCTTCAGCCGCGGGCGGAAGCGATTTTTTCAATGGCTTTTATGAAAATGAAAATTATACAACTGTCAGGTGCGCATACGCATAAGAGAAACGCGCACTTTCAGGAACCATCATCACGATGGTCTGTCCTTTCTTCAGCATGCCGGTATTCATCAGTTCTTCAAGCATGAAGTAAGGAGAAGCTGTACCTACGTTTCCTACTTTCACCAGGTTGGTAAACCATTTTTCCTGAGGAATAGGTACACCCAGACGTGTAATTTCTTCATCTATTTTAAAGCGGAAGAATTCAGAAGACAGGTGAGGCAGGAAGTAATCCAGCTTATCCAGGTCTAAATTGTATTTTTCCACCAGTTCTTTCCACATCTGTGCACCGGATGGTACGATGTTTTTGCCCAGCAGGCGGGTATCCTGTTTGAAGGAGAACACGCTATCCTGTGCCCATTCTTCCGGCGTCATATCGATCCAGCCTTTGGTAGTACCGTCTTCGTTTTTAACAGCACCTGCATACATACAGGTTTCCAGTTCATTAGCATAAGAAGCGATCTCCACCCAGTCTACGCGCAGGGAGAGGCCGGTTTCATTCGGTTTGTCCTGGAACAGGGCTGCACTGGCGCCATCGGAGAGCATCCAGCGGAGGAAGTCCTTTTCAAAGGCGATGATCGGGTTATTATCTATCAATTTCACACGGTCAGTTTCCGGTTCGAATTTCTCTGACAGCATCCAGCTGGAGAATTTTTCGGAACCAGTGCTCACAGCGTTTGCAGAGTTGCCACATTTAATGGACATCCAGGCATATTTAAAAGCCTGCATACCGGCTGCACAAGCGCCAGTAGCAGCGATCAGTTCTACCGGCTGACATTTGAGCAGACCATGAACCATGGCAGCATGGTTTGGCAACAGCTGATCAGGCGAGGTAGTACCACAGGCCAGCACCTGCATTTTATTGATCGGAAATTTATCATCAAAAAGACCCTTTACTGCTTCGGCCGTCATTTCAGCATTGGAATGGGTAGATTTACCATCCTTATCCAGCGAATAATAACGGGTTTTGATCTTGTTATTTCCAAGAACTCTCAGTCTGGCACGGGAAGGTTTCCCATCAACCAGTCCTAGAATGTTTTCCATTTCATCATTCCCAACAGGCTCATTCGGCAGAAATTTAGAGAGCCTTGTAATATAAACTTCGTTCATTTGAAATATGGTTCCTGTTTTTTGTTATAAGTTGATGCCCTTCCGTCTGCGACGGCTGGTATTGTGTACCTCCTGGCTTACAGTCATTGCTCTTTTTCTTGTCCCATTTTTCATTCGCATCACATTCACATTTATACTCAAAGACAGATAAAAGCGCCCGTAAATATAGAATATAAAATGCTATGGTATTGTTTAGCCCTGATTGAAAATAGCATCTGTTGCTGGCAGAAGACTTTCCGGGGAGGGCCTGTGGCCGGCTTTAATGAACCGCCTTCATGCTTCCATTTAAAACAAGCACAATAACAATGCCTTTTATTTTGATTATATGATATTTAGCTATTATTTTACCTTAACTAAGGTGAATGCCTTTATAATACTCCACCCTTTCGGCCAGTTCCTTTTTCTTAAATGTCAGCTTGAATAATGATGAAATCTTGGCGATAGGCGACAATACGAATATTCCTATTAACAATAAGCCCCTGTACATGCTCACTCTACCCTGGCGTTCAGGGGCACCGGGGCCACCTTTGGCACTGATAAATTTGGACCAGTAGCGGAAAGCCCGGATACCTCTGTCTTCCAACAGGATGAGTGGAGCTAATAATTCCACAGCTTTCAGTTCGATCAGTTCGGGTTGGAGGGCATCCCAGGAACGGGTAGTCAATACTTTACGGATTGGGTTGGCGAATCTTACTGATTCCACAATGTCTACTTCCTGTACCCCGGCTGGTGGCAGTAAGGAGGTTGCTTCCTTTTTACCTTTGAACTGCCAGCGCAGTACAGTGATCAGGGCTATCAGATTCGGAGATTTGTCTACCAGTACTATATTTCCTACCAGGTGCGCTCCCGCAGCCTGTAAATATCCTTTTACAGTTTCCTGAGCACTCAGCCACATGTTACGGCAACCCATGAGGGTAATAACCGGTTTGCCATTCAGCAGGCTTTTTCCCTGCTCACTTTGCAGGAAAGCCGCTGTGGGTTGGGATGGAGACAGGAACCAGGGTTGATAAGCCAGTACGACCAGGTCAAAATGCGCATTTGGATCCACATTCAGTGCCTGTATTGCTCTGGGTTTACCTAATACAGTTTCAGGCATTGTATCATAGAAGGTTTGTTTCTCCCAGGGGAATACAAATGGCTGCACAGGTTTCAATTCTTCGTATACTATATCTGCCATATCCTGCAATGGGCCAATTACAGTATCTACTATCCGCTTTAGTTGTCCGGTCTGTGTATAATATATTACCAGGATCTTAGGTCTTTCGTTCATATTCAGGAATAGGAGTTAGAACAATTGAAATCGTAAACTTACGAAAAACAACCGTAGAGTAAAGATATATTTTTATTATATGATACGAAAGCAGGAAAGAGAGTGGGAGAAAATTGTGCCTTAGCCAGGTACTGCCATAACCTCTGCATATTTGTTTACAGCAGTACCGTGGCCAAAGGACTTAATTAGTTGCTTTACAGGTGCAAATATGAGGTAAGTACTATAAAGAAAGTGTTAAATACTACTTAAAGTTTTAACGCCCCTCATACAAACGTTCTCCAGTTGTACCAGCATACTCCCGTCTGCAGCCGCTTTCGGGGGTTCTACTGCTGTCTGAATTTCAGTGACCTGAAACCCAACATTTTGTAACATTTCCTGCACCGTCTCTGTATCATACAATGAAAAGCCATGATCTACGAATGCTAATTTCTCCATGGTACGTTTCGTGCGAAAGGCCAGTATCACTTCGCCTTCCGGCTGTAATATCCTGTAGATCTCCTGTAGCGTTATTGCTGGCGGTTGCCAGAAGTACAATACATTGACTGCAAAGACTTTTGTAAATACACCTGTATCAAAAGGAATAGTGTCTGCCGTACCTTCCAGGATCTGTACCCTGCCGGCACGGATGGCGTCTGCATTTGCAACAATGGCTTCCTGCACCATCACATCGGAGAGATCTAATCCTGTATATTGGAGGTTGTTTTCTTTTTCGAATAAGGCAGGTATAAAATGTCCGTTCCCCATGCCCAGTTCCAACACCTGATCGCCGGCTTTTAGTTGCAGGAAATCGAGTGTCATTTCATAAATAAGGCGGTTCGACCTGCTCATTTGTACGCCCATCTTCACCCCATCGTCCCCTGTTGGGCGGCGTAATTGTTGTGCAGCTTCCGCAGCCGTCATTTTACGTTGCTCCATTAATCTCTTTTGTGTACTGAACCTGATCCTGATGTTTGGGAATTGACGGTTGGATTACCATGATAATCCACACTACCGGAACCGGATACCTGTACATTCAGGGTTACACTGGCGTGTACTTTTGCATCGCCACTACCGCCTACGTGTACATTGGTTGTTTCTGCATGCAGGTTATAGCCATCGAAAGAACCGCTGCCTGCGATATCCACATTCAGGTCTTTGGCTTCACCTTTCAGTTTTACATCGCCGGAACCAGTTACAGCCACACTTACCTTAGGGCTGTTCACGGATCCTAACACATCGCCACTGCCGGTTACGGACAACTTTACATAATCGTCCTGTTCCCAGTCATTCATAAGACGAATGGTGCCGGAGCCGGCAAGGCTCAGTTCCTCTACATCGGGAGCGGTGATCTTTACCGTAATCTTTTTATGCAGATGAATAGAGGTATTGGATTTCTGGCCTATTATCAGCTGACCATCTTTTACTTCGGTGGTGATCAGGGGAAGCATATTGTCTTCAGCTTCGATCACCACATCTTCAGCCGGTCCGTCGGTATAATCTATGTCCATAGATCCACGTAAGGATACGGCGTGGAAATCGCCCAGTTTACGGGTTTCTGTGCTCATGTTACCACTGCCGTTGACCCCATGTTCGTCACAACCGGTATGGGAAAGTGCTAACAATACAAGGACGGCGTAGCCGGTAATTTGTTTCATAAGGTAAATGTTTAAAATGGCGGAATTATGAATTGGGTTCAGAACGAAAATACCATAATAACTTGGGATTTGCTCCAAGCCCTTTATCTTTGCACCACCATGACAGAAAAGATTCTTATCCTCGACTTTGGTTCCCAGTATACGCAACTGATCGCGCGCAGCATCAGGGAACTGAATATTTATTGTGAAATCAAACCTTGTCTGCAACCAGTACAATGGGATGATACAGTTAAAGGCATTATTCTTTCCGGAAGTCCTTTTTCAGTAAACGAGCCTAACGCACCATCCGTAGATATCGCTGCCATGGCGGCAAAAGTGCCTGTGCTCGGTATTTGTTACGGAGCCCAGCTGATGGCTAAAAACTTTGGTGGTGAAGTAGCAAAGAGCAACATCCGGGAATATGGCCGTGCTTTTATGGTGCACGAAAATAAAGAAGAAAAGGCCCTCTTCGACATCTCACCCCGTAGCCAGGTATGGATGAGCCACTCTGATACCATCGTGCGTATGCCGGAAGGTTTTCAGATCATAGCCCAGACGGAAAGCATTCCTGTTGCCGCTTTCAAATGCGATACCAGAACTCCGTTCCCAATGGTGGGTTTCCAGTTCCACCCGGAAGTAACCCACTCTCTGGAGGGTAAGACCATGCTACGCAATTTCCTCGTACACATTTGTGGTTGCAAACAGGATTGGACCCCTGCTGCATTCGTACAGGAAACTGTAGAGAAAATTAAGGCACAGGTAGGAGATAAAAAAGTAGTAATGGCCCTCAGCGGTGGAGTTGACTCCACTGTAGCTGCAGAGCTGATCCATAAAGCAATTGGCAGTAACCTCTACTGCATATTTGTAGATAACGGGTTGCTCCGTAAAGACGAATTTGAAACGGTATTGGACTCATATAAACATATGGGCCTCAACGTGAAGGGTGTGAATGCAAAAGACCTCTTCTATGGTGAACTGGCTGGTGTAAGTGATCCTGAAAAGAAACGTAAGATCATCGGTCGTCTCTTTATCGAAGTATTCCAGCAGGAAGCTACCCTGTTGCAGAACATCTCTTTCCTGGGTCAGGGTACTATCTATCCTGATGTGATCGAGTCTGTATCTGTAAACGGACCTTCTGTAACCATCAAATCACACCACAACGTGGGTGGTTTGCCTGAGAAGATGAATATGGGTCTTGTTGAACCACTCCGTTTCCTCTTCAAAGACGAAGTAAGACGCGTAGGACGTGAAATTGGTATCAGTGAGATTTTCCTGGGTCGTCATCCTTTCCCGGGTCCTGGTCTGGCTATCCGTATCCTCGGTGAAATCACCGCTGATAAAGTAGCGATGTTGCAGGAGGCAGATGCTATCTACATCGAAGGTCTGCGTGAACACGGTCTCTACGACAAAGTATGGCAGGCAGGTACCATCCTCCTTCCGGTACAGAGCGTAGGTGTAATGGGTGATGAAAGGACTTACGAATTCACCGTTGCCCTCAGGGCGGTAACTTCCGTGGATGGTATGACTGCGGATTGGGCACACCTGCCTTACGAATTCCTGGCTCAAATGTCTAACGACATCATTAATAAGGTAAAAGGTATTAACCGCGTGGTGTACGACATCAGTTCCAAGCCGCCGGCTACCATCGAATGGGAATAATTCCAGGCAGGCTGTAAGTAATACTATTTTCACTTACAGCCTGTTCCATTTTAAGGGGGCTGACCAACATCATTTGCAGTAGGCACCATATCTCCTATTGCATTTGCATGATTTTTGTATTTTAACGATCGCTATGAGTAAATCCATTCTATGCAGGCCATTGATCACTGCATCCATCGTGGTTGTACTGCTGTCAGCGTGTACTACTTCCAAGAAAAGTAGTTCAAAGACGGCTACACCACCGCCAACAACTGCGAAACCTGTAAAAGAGGAAAAACCTAAGGATGAAGCTAAATCTCCTAAGGAAATTCCGTTTAATGTTCCAGCTTTTGCCCGGGAAATTAAAAAAGACACCTATAATATAGCGTTGTTTACCCCACTTTACCTGGATTCGGTTAATACAGACATGCCTACCCGCTCCCTGCCCCGCTATATTCTGCCGGGTCTGGATTTCTATGAAGGTGCGCAGCTGGCACTGGATAGTCTGCAAAACCAGGGTATAAAACTGAATGTTACTGTCTACGATAGTAAGAATAAGCAGAACCTGTCGGGTGCAAACCTGATCAATACAGACCTCATCATCGCTGCCGTTGGTACGCCGGAGATCAAAGATCTGAGTGATATAGCCAAAAAGAAACAGATCAACCTGGTGTCGGCTACCTATCCAAATGATGCTGGTGTAAATGAAAATCCGTTTTTCATCATCACCAACAGTTTGCTGAAAACACATAGCGAAGCTTTACTGCGCTACCTGCAGGAAGGCTTTGCAACTAAAAATATCCTGGTGATCCACCACGATACGCCGTTTGAAAAGCGTATTGCTGCTGATATCAAGGCTGAATACGAGAAACTACAGAGTAGTAAGAAAACCAAACCAAGAGAAGTAGTTTGGGATGATAACATCAGTGACCTGGCCCTTTCTCAATACCTGCTGAATGACCGTCCAAACCTGGTGATCGTAACTTCGCTGGATGAAACCAATGCAAAGTCGATCATCCGCAGACTGAGCACTCAGTCGGCCACCTACCCTATCCAGGTGTTTGGTATGCCTACATGGGATGTGATGAAGTTCAAGGAACCTGAATTCAAAGGAATGCCTATCTTCTACACCACTCCTTACTGGAATGATAAGACGGATGCTTACAGCCGTTATATCAATGACTACTGGAAGAAAGTGTATAAGTCCCGTCCGTCGGATATGGCTTTCAAAGGATTTGAGCTGACCTGGTACTTTGTAAAACAACTGAGTACAAATGGTGTGTACTTCAACAAGGATATCAATGATCCGAATAAGAAAGTATTCAGCAGCTTTAATTACCAGCCTATCTACCTGAAGGAAGGTGATAAGGCACCTGATTATTTCGAGAATAAGAATATCTATATTATACAGAAGGGAGATTCGAGTGATATAAAAATGAATTTTCAATAAGTAGTTTGATCTTTTTAAAGCCTTGCTCACGCAAGGCTTTTTTTATGTGCATGATAATTGTAGATTCACTATCATGCAGTTACTCCAATTCACAGATATAGGCATTTATTGTCCTGCCGGCGATTTCTACATAGACCCCTGGCAGCCTGTTCAAAAGGCTGTTATTACCCACGCACATTCCGACCACGCCCGTGGGGGAAGCGAAAATTACCTTTGTCATCATGATAGTGTACCCATTCTACAACTCAGGTTGGGAGCGGAGATCCATGTGCAGGGAGTGGCGTATGGAGAAAAGATCCGCATGAATGGTGTGACCATTTCTCTGCACCCTGCGGGGCATGTGATTGGTTCTGCACAGATAAGGGTAGAACATGAGG
The DNA here is from genome assembly GCF_034087045.1 of Chitinophaga sancti. Taxonomy (NCBI): domain Bacteria; kingdom Pseudomonadati; phylum Bacteroidota; class Chitinophagia; order Chitinophagales; family Chitinophagaceae; genus Chitinophaga; species Chitinophaga sancti. The sequence goes on from NZ_CP139247.1 coordinate 7,776,252, forward strand.
GGGTAGTATGGGTAGCGAGTGGAGATTATAAAACGGAGTACGATGGCATTTCTGCAGCATTTGAACCCGTGCCTTGTCAAACGTTTATTACAGAGTGTACTTTTGGACTGCCTGTCTATAACTGGCAACCCCAGCAGGTTGTGTTTGATAACATCCGGAAATGGGTATATGATAATCAGCAGGTGGGTAAGACGAGTGTGTTGCTGGGGTATAGCCTGGGCAAGGCGCAACGGTTGTTGTATCACCTGAGAGATATTAGTCCTGAGATATGGGCGCATGGCGCTATTTACATCACCAATCAAATGCTGCGGGACAATGGCTGGGATCTGCCGGAGCTGCATCGTATTACGCCCGATACTCCGCATAGTGTGTTTAAAAACAATTTAGTGATTGGCCCTCCCTCTGCTGCGGATACTACGTGGATGCGGCGTTTCAATCCCTATTCACTGGGTGTGTGCAGTGGGTGGATGCAGGTACGGGGGCATATGAGAAGAAGGAATGCGGATGCAGGATTTATTTTATCAGACCATGCTGACTGGCATGGATTGTTAACTGCTGTGAAAGCCACGGGGGCAGAAAAGGTGTATACAACCCATGGTTTTAGTAGTGCATTTGCACGCTACCTGCAGGAGAATGGGATACCTGCGGAAGAAGTAAAAACTGAATATGGTGTCACTGAAGAAGAAGAAACGAATCCATCATGAAAGCATTTGCAGACCTTATAAAATTGCTGAGCAACAGCACGAAGACGAATGAGAAACTGGATGCGCTGAGTCGATACTTTGCGAGTGCTGATCCGAAGGATAGCATATGGGTGTTAGCGTTGTTTACCGGCCGGCGGCCAAAGAGAACGGTGAATGCCACACAGTTGGCGACATGGTGCTTGCAGATGACGGATTTGCCGGGGTGGTTGTTTGAAGAGTGTTATCATACAGTAGGTGATCTGGCAGAGACGATTGCATTGCTATTACCGCCGGGCAAGAGTATTGCTACACATCCTTTGCATTTTTGGCTGGAACAACTTCTCAAACTGGAGAAAGCAAGTGAAGTGGAAAAGCAGCAATTCATATTGAATGCGTGGGATGAACTGGATACAAGTGAACGGTTTGTGTTTAATAAATTGATAACGGGAAGTTTCAGGATCGGGGTATCACAGAAGATGATGGTGAATGCACTTGCCACTACACATGCTATTCCGGCCCCTACCCTATCGCATATGATCAGTGGAAACTGGGATCCCAGACAGATCACACTGGATGAATTATTGAATGAAGATGTAAAGGGTGCAGATGCGTCGAAGCCTTTTCCTTTTTATCTCGCGTATGCATTGGAGACAGCGCCGGATGTGCTGGGAGTGCCGGAGGAATGGCAGGCGGAATGGAAGTGGGATGGGATACGTGGGCAGATCATTAAAAGACAGGGGCAATTATTTGTGTGGTCCAGAGGGGAAGAATTGATAACGGAGAAGTTCCCGGAGTATGGACCATTGCTGGAGCATTTGCCGGAAGGGACAGTGATAGATGGGGAGATCCTAACGTATGCGAATGATTTTCCTTTGCCGTTTCAGACCTTGCAGACAAGAATTGGAAGGAAGAATGTGACGAAGAAGCAATTGCAGGAGGCGCCGGTAGTGTTTTTGAGTTATGATCTACTGGAATGGGAAGGGAAGGATATCAGAACGTCTCCATTATCTGAAAGGCGGCAATTGTTAGAGCAGGTGGTGGAGCGGGTGAATCATCCTGCATTGCGGTTATCGCCGGCGATCACTTTTCATAACTGGTCAGCATTGATAGAGTTTAGGATGCAGGCCCGTGAAATGGGAAGCGAGGGATTGATGTTGAAGAAAAAAGATTCTGCTTACCAGGTGGGTCGCAAGAGAGGTGATTGGTGGAAATGGAAGATCGATCCATTGACAATAGATGCCGTCATGATATATGCACAAAAGGGGCATGGGCGGCGATCAAATTTGTATACTGATTACACATTTGCAGTAAAGGATGGGGATCAGTTAGTATCGTTTACAAAAGCGTATTCCGGGTTGACAGATAAGGAGATCAATGAGGTGGATAACTGGGTAAAAAGGAATTCTATAGAAAAGTTCGGGCCGGTGCGGACAGTGAAACCTGAGCTGGTATTTGAGATTGCTTTTGAAGGGATTGCGGCTTCTAACAGGCATAAGTCAGGGGTGGCGCTGCGCTTTCCCCGTATCAGCAGGTGGAGGAAGGATAAGCCTCCTGAAGAGATCAATACCCTGGCTGATCTCCAATTATTATTAAAAATGCAGCAGTAGGGAAATTTTAGTATATTGTACTTATTTTCGTAGGCTAATTAGAACATTATACTATACAATATGAACCCGGGTAACAACACAATTAAAAAAGATAACGCAACCGAAATTGCGCTGGACGAAAAAGACATCGCCATCCTTCAGCTGTTGGAGGAAGATGCCAAGATGACCATCCGCGACCTGGCAGCACGTCTTAACCTGAGTGCAACCCCGGTTTACGAACGTATCCGTAAGATGGAACAGGCCGGCGTAATTCGTCAGTATGCTGCTATTGTAGATCCCAGCAAGATCGACAAGGGCCTGACTGTATTGTGCTACATCTCCCTCAAAGAGCATGGTAAAAAAGCAGGCAGTAAATTCATCAAGGAAATTACTTCTTTCCCTGAAGTACTGGAATGCCTCAACATCTCCGGTCAGTTCGACTTCATGTTGAAAGTACAGGTAAAAGATATGATCGCTTACCACGACTTCAATGTGAATAAACTGGGAGAGCTGGATAATATCGGCCACATGGAGAGTGTGTTCGTAATGTCTGTGATCAAAGCGACACACCGGGTGGTGTATTAATCTCACGCTATGATCATCCGCTATCCGGAATATACAAAAGACTTTAACTGGACTGTATTACAATCCGACAGTTATACGTATGCCAAATACAAAAAGGCCATTGGTGCACACAGGCGGGTCATCTTTCTGAAAGAACATACTATTTTGTTTGCCCTGGCGGGGAATAAAACTATCTTCCTGGGCGATGAAGTACTGCATGTGAATCCATCCAGTATTGTGATTTTGAAAAGAGGTCTTTATGGTATGACAGAAGTGGTGCCGGATGGATTTGAATACGAAGCGCTCCTACTCTTTTTCCCGGATAGTATGCTGCAAAATTTTCTTCGGCAGCATCAGTTACAACCAGATAAAATTATAGCCGATCCCCAATCGTATGTGATGTTGCCTACCAGCGATCTGCTGCATAGTTTCAGGGAACAGTACATGCTGTTCTTTCAGAATCGTGCGGAGAATATGGAGGCAATTTTACAACTGAAAATACAGGAAGCATTTTTATTACTACTGGCTGGTGAGCACAGGGATGCCGTTCTGAATTTATTCCAAGGCATCACACATGCACAGCCAGCCAATATCGAATACATCGTTAATACCCACTTATTACAGCCCCTTACACTGGGCGAACTGGCGCAGCTTTCAGGCCGAAGCCTGGCGTCTTTTAAACGTGATTTCCAGCAGTACTTTAATTGCTCTCCAAAGAAATGGATCAATGAAAAAAGACTGGCGCATGCACGAATGCTATTGCTCAATGATGACATGAATGTATCTGAAGTAGCACTGGCCTGTGGATTTGAAAATGTGCCACATTTTATAAAGATCTTCAAACAGGAATTTGGAGATACTCCCCACGCGCTGCGAGCTAAAAAAGCAACAATTTGAGCTTTTAACGTTATTCCTTTTTTTTACTCCGGACTAATTTTGCTGATATAAATTATACTTTATGTCAAAAGCAGTCGTATTAAGATTCAATGAAGAAGTGCTTGTAAAAGGTGACTTACAGGTATTTGAAGAAATCGTTTCTCCTTCCTTTACAAACCATTCAACACCAGCAGGTACGGACAAAGGGAAAGCTGGTCTGCTGGCTTTTTATCACAATGTATTGAAACCAGCATTGCCGGATATCACGATAGAGATCCATGAGATGTTTGAAGAGGGTGATACCGTTATTACAAGAAAAACTATTCGTGGTACGCTTGGTATTCCTTTCATGGGTTTTGAAGCGGGTACAAAAGTAGCGATGCCAACGATTGATATCGTGAAAGTAAAGGATGGTCAATATGTAGATCATTGGGCAGAAAGGCATATTCAACCTGCATAAAAATTGGAGATTAATGCTTACATTAATAAAATGAATCGTAAGCATTTTCTTTCTTCTCTTGCCATCACATCGCTGGGGCTTTCGGCATTTTCTCATCTTCCTGCACCTGTAGCCGAAGATGAGAATTTTACTATTTTTCCACCTTATCTTAAAGCGGGTGATACGATTGGTATTACCTGTCCTGCGGGGCATATCAGGCAGGAAGAAATCATGCCTGCTATTCGCATTATGCAGAGCTGGGGTTTCAAAATTCGCATAGGAAATACGGTTGGGAAAAGTGATTTTAGTTTTGGTGGTACAGATGCAGAGCGATTACAGGATCTGCAGGCTATGCTGGATGATCCTTCTATTCAGGCGATCATGTGTGCGAGAGGTGGATACGGTTGCGCCCGTATTATTGACCAGGTTAATTTTAATAATTTCAGACAGCACCCGAAATGGGTGATTGGGTTTAGTGATATTACTGTATTGCATTGTCATATCAACCGGTTGTTCGGGATTGCTTCTCTGCATTCTAAAATGTGTAATAGTTTTCCTGATGATTTTGCAAAGGCCGAAGCAGTAGTACAGGAAACGATTCTTTCCATTCAGCAGGCCCTGACCGGGAAACCTATGCAATACCTCACACCGGCAGATGCTAATAATCGGATTGGTTCAGCAAAAGGTGTATTGATTGGAGGGAACCTATCTATGCTGGCAAGTGTGTTGGGGACTAATTCAGAAATCAATACCATTGGTAAAATTCTCTTTGTGGAGGAGGTGAGTGAATACCTGTATACCATTGATCGCTATTTTAATAGTTTACAGCGGGCGCATAAATTAGATAATCTCGCGGGGCTTGTGATTGGTGGGTTTAACAAGCTGAAAGCGGATGATCCGGGAGAGGAATTCGGGAGAACGGTGTATGATATTGTGAAGGAGAAGGTGAAGGATTTTGATTATCCTGTTTGTTTCAATTTTCCGGTGGGGCATCAGAAAGGGAATTATGCATTGAAGTGTGGGGTGATGCATCATCTGGAGGTTCAGAATAACAGGGTTTCTATGAAGGAGATTGTTAGTTAATACGATGAAACGAAACCTTATACGGTGACAGACTTTTTCCTGCTTTTTCCTTAATTTCATACACTCATGAAAAATACAGCGAGTGGATGGAAAGTGGTTACAGACTGGCTCGCCGCCAGAGACCGGCAGCCTTTTGTGTTCCAGGAAGAAGCCTGGAATTATTACCTGCAAGGCAAATCGGGCCTTGTGAACGCCCCTACCGGATACGGTAAAACATTTTCTCTTTTTCTGGGTGTGGTGATCGACTGGATCAACCGCCATCCCAAAGACTATCAGGATAAAACTAAGAATGGTCTGCAGCTGCTATGGATCACGCCGCTGAGGGCACTGGCCAAAGACATTGCGCGTGCGATGGAGGAAGTGCTGCAGGAGCTGGATATCCCCTGGCAGGTGGGTATCCGGAGTGGAGATACACCAGTATCTACCCGTGCTGCGCAGAAAAAGAATATGCCCGAGGTATTGATCATCACCCCGGAAAGTCTGCATCTCCTTATCGGGCAAAAAGAATATCCAAAAGTATTTACTTCTCTGACTACAGTAGTAGCCGATGAATGGCATGAACTGCTGGGCACCAAGAGAGGTGTGATGATAGAATTAGGCCTGAGTCGTCTGCGCGGATTGACGAAAAAAGCCGGACGTCCGCCATTGAAAGTCTGGGGGATCTCTGCCACTATTGGTAACCTGGAAGAGGCTATGGATGTGTTGCTTGGAGCACCTGATCCCGAGGCTGTGATAGTGCGGGCGAAGTTGGGTAAAAAAATAGCACTACAAAGTATTCTCCCTGATGAGATAGAAAAATATCCATGGGCGGGGCATTTGGGTACAAAATTACTTTATAAGGCGCTGCCCATTGTCAATGAAAGTAATACCACGCTTATTTTCACAAATGTCCGTTCGCAAACAGAGATCTGGTACCAGGAGATATTAAGACAATGCCCTGACCTCGCAGGAGCGCTGGCGCTACATCATGGCTCTATTGATATGGAGTTGAGAATATGGGTGGAAGAAGCCTTGCATACAGGTACGCTGAAAGCGGTGGTATGTACTTCCAGCCTGGATTTGGGAGTAGATTTCAGGCCTGTGGATACAGTGATACAGGTAGGTAGTCCAAAAGGTGTAGCACGGTTTTTACAGCGCGCAGGTCGTAGCGGACACCAACCCGGAGCTACCAGCAAAATATGGTTTCTGCCCACACATAGTTTAGAGCTCGTAGAAGCTGCGGCGCTTAAGTCGGCTATTAAACAGCAGATAGTAGAAAGCCGGATGCCGGTGATCCTTGCATACGATGTATTGTTGCAATACCTGATGACACTGGCTATTTCTGATGGCTTCCACGCCCCTGAAATATGGGAAGAGGTAACAAATACCTTTTGCTTTCGTGAAATGACGGAAGATGAGTGGGAATGGATACTGGCATTTCTCACCACTGGTGGAGACGCCTTGTACAGCTATGATGAATTTAAAAAGATTGAGAGGGAAGGTGACTTCTTTATTTGTCGTAGTCGTATGCAGGCCATGCGTCACCGTTTACATATCGGTGTCATCGTCAGCGATGCGATGCTGAAAGTAAAGTTCATGGGTGGTGGATTTATCGGCATGATTGAAGAATGGTTTATTGCCCGGCTTACAGCTGGCGATACTTTCAGTTTAGGTGGCCGCATTCTTGAGTTTGTTATGATCAAGGATATGACTGTGTTAGTGCGGAAGTCCAATGCAAAAAAAGCCATTGTACCCAGCTGGATGGGAGGACGATTACCCCTTTCCCCGAACCTTGGAAAGATATTGCGTGAAACTTTTAATGAAGCGCTTTCCGGTGATACGACTGAACCTGAATTACAGGTTTTACAGCCGCTATTTAAACTACAGGAATATCTTTCTCATGTGCCGAAAGCAGATGAGCTGTTGATAGAAATGATTCATACAAGGGATGGTTATCATCTGTTCGCCTATCCGTTTGAGGGTCGGCTGGTGAATGAAGTAATGGCTACTTTACTGGCTTACCGGTTAAGTAAACGTACGCCTATTACGTTCTCGATTGCCATGAATGATTATGGTTTTGAATTATTGTCTGACCAGGTTATTCCACTTACGCCACATGATGTGTATGAATTGTTTTCGTTAGATAACCTGAACAACGATTTGCTGGCTAGTGTGAATTCTACAGAGATGGCCCGTCGTAAATTCAGGGACATTGCGGTGATAGCAGGATTGATATTCCAGGGATATCCGGGCAAGCATAAACAAAGCCGTCATTTGCAGTCATCGGCATCTTTGTTATTTAATGTATTTACAGAATACGATCCGCAGAATCTCCTGCTGAGACAGGCTTTTAACGAAGCGTTCTTTTACCAGATGGAAGAAGCCCGTTTGAGAGAAAGTCTTGACAGGATTTATAATAGTAAAATCGTGATCACTTATCCGGAAGAGCTGACACCTTTTTGTTTCCCGATTAAGGTGGATAGTTTGCGTGAACAACTGACCAGTGAGAAACTGGAAGACAGGATAAAAAAAATGCGCCCGGATTTTTAATAAAATCGGAACTTGCAAGGATCTATGGATGAAGTGATTTATAATTTCAGGAATCAGACGTGGCTGTTATCCGCCCACCGCGCTATATTCTGGAAAGAAGAGCAGGCTTTAATTGTATCAGATCTGCACCTAGGCAAGTCTGCGCATTTCAGAAAAGCAGGCATTGCTGTTCCTGCCAATATCGGGCATGATGATCTGTATCGTTTACAAAAACTCATTACTGTTTATCATCCGTTGCAGGTGATTATTGTGGGCGATATGTTTCACAGTAGTCATAACAATGATGTGCCTTTGTTTAAGTTGTGGAGACAACAGTTTCCGCATATCAAATTTAAGCTGGTGAAGGGGAATCATGATATACTGGCGAAACAGGTGTATGTTGATATTGATGTGGAGGTGTATGATGAATTGCAGATTAATGAGATTCATTTTGCGCATGAGCCATGTGAGGAGGGGAATGGTGCTAAGTATACCTTCTCTGGTCACATTCATCCGGGGGTGGCGGTGTCGGGTACTGGCAGACAGCGTTTGCGTTTACCCTGTTTTTATTTCGGGCGTAATTGCAGTATTCTGCCGGCGTTCGGGCGGTTTACAGGTTTAGCGATGCTGGATGCAGAGGAGGCGGATGCGGTATTTGTGATTGCTAATAATAGTGTATTAAAGATTGGGTAATGATATATCGCCGATAATAGTGTTCTAAAGATTGATTAGTGATGTATTACCGATAATAGTGTATTAAAGATTGGGTAATGATATATCGCCGATAATAGTGTTCTAAAGATTGATTAGTGATGTATTACCGATAATAGTGTATTAAAGATTGGGTAATGATATATTGCCGATAATAGTGTTCTAAGATTGATTAGTGATGTATTGCCGATAATAGTATTCTACAGATTGGTTAGTGATGTATTGCCGATAATAGTATTCTACAGATTGGTTAGTGATATATCGCCGATAATAGTGTTCTAAAGAATAGTTGAATGTCATGCTGATTGCTTACGATCCCATATTTGCACACCCGTTACCTGAAGGCCATCGTTTTCCGATGGCAAAATATGAACTGATTCCTGCGCAGCTGTTGCGGGAAGGGATTGTTACTATTGATCAGTTTCATAAACCCCAACCGGTGAGTGAAGAGACAATTCTTCTGACGCATACCCGTGAATATTGGGATAAATTAAAAAATGGGAAGCTGAGTGAGAAGGAAGTGCGTAAGATAGGTTTGCCACAATCACCAGCATTGGTGATGCGGGAAAGGGTGATTTGCCAGGGAACGATTGATTGTGCATTGCATGCATTGGAGCATGGTATTGGTTTAAATGTGGCGGGTGGTACGCATCATGCGTTTACTGATCATGGAGAAGGGTTTTGTCTGATGAATGATTTTGCGGTAGCCACGAATTATTTGTTGCATCAAAAGCTGGCTGGATATGTGATGATAATAGATCTGGATGTACATCAGGGGAATGGCACTGCTGCCATATTTGAGGGGAATGAACGGGTGTTTACATTCAGTATGCATGGGGAGCATAATTATCCCTTTCATAAAGAGACTTCTGTATGGGATGTTGGGTTGCCTGATGGCACGACGGATGAGGAATATCTACCTAAGTTAGAGAGTTGTTTAGCTTCTTTATTCGAGAGGGAACGGCCTGATTTTGTATTTTATTTATCCGGGGTAGATATACTGGCGACTGATCGGTATGGGAGGATGAAAGTAACCGAAAATGGATGCCGCTGCAGAGATGAATTGGTGTTAAATACGGTAAAACAATATGGAATTCCCTGTGCAGTTGCGATGGGAGGAGGGTATTCTCCACAACTGAGGCATATTGTGAATGCGCATTGTAATACATTCAAAACAGCGGCAGCCATCTTCTGATTTTCTCTAAGAACGGCGGTGTTTAGATTTAAAAGGCATTTGATTCATCGAAATAACATGCATGCATTTAATTTTTTCTAAGTGCAGGAAGACAATTGATTCGCCATAAGTCCGCGGTGTCTGATAACGATTTTCAGAGCATAAAGCAATTTCATTCGCCATAAGTCCCGATGCCAGATAATGATCTTCCAAAGCATAAAGTAATTTCATTCGCCATAAGTCCCGATGTCAGATAATGATCTTCCAAAGCATAAAATCTTCTGAAACATTAATAAACTTATGCCACGTTCCTGCCGGTACAAAAAGATAATCCCCTGAATCAATATCTACGACTCTATCCTTGTATTGTACTTCTGCACATCCTGACATAACGATGTACGTTTCATTTTGTGAATCCGGCTCCTGTGTGTAAACATCCTCGGGACATAACAATATTACCCTCATTGTATTGTGTTCCCATAGGGTCACGGCTGCTTCTCCACTGTTTTCCAGCTGGCGCAATGCGTCAACAAATGCGATACGCATAGTTTAATCTTTGAGATTATTAAAAAAAGGGGTTGGAGTAAGTAGCTTTATTTATTCTGATGGTTATTTTGATATTCGTTTTTAAAGGTTGATTGATTTGGAGGCGACATGCGCCTCCCTGTACATAGTCTTCCCAATGCTTAGAAGTCTATGCATTTTATCTTTTGAAAAAGTAATTGAGGTTGTAATTAATTCCTGGTCTTTTTCTTCAGCATATTTACCTGATCCTGGAGGTGGCTCACCATATCTGCGAGGTGGTTCACACTCATACGGCTTTGTGGAGCAGCTTTGCTGATCACAGCGTCAGACTGCCAGAGTTCCAGCACTTCATCCATACCTACGGAATAAGGTTCGAACTGAGGGTTATCAGATACCAATGTCAGTTTTCCTTTTGTGCGGTTACTTTTCAACAAACGTTTATACACAATTCCTTCTCTGCTTGTCACCACCACATAGGCTTCGTTGTTACGAATATCTTCCCAACCGTCAACTTTGTGGCAAACGATTACAGAACCGGATGGTGTAGGTAACATGGAGTCACCGGCGATTTCGAAAGCTCTGTAACTACCAGCGCCCATCATAGGGAGGGTGAAGGTGTTCAGTTCTTCGATGAATTCATCATCGTTATAACCTGCGAGGTAACCAGCGGCAGCTTTTACGGGTACAAACTCTATGGACTGGCGGCTATTGCCGAGCTTTTGCTGGCGGCGCTTTTCGAGGAAAGTATCTTTTTGGGAACCTACATCACGCCGAAGGAGATCGTCAATAGAAACCCTGAACATATCGCTGACCAGTTCCAGCACTTCTGTACGGGGCTCTGCACGCTCTTCTTCATAAGCTCCCAGGAGGGAACGTTTGATCCCTAGTTTATCAGCAAACTCCTGCTGCGTCCATCCTTTCTGCTTACGCAGAAACTTTAAATTGCGGCATACAACTGACATAATCTAAATTATTTAGTAGAATTACTAACAAATTTAGTATATAATTTTTGGAATAACCAAATAAATCCGGTGATTCTCACTTATTTTTGTCAGGAAATCCAACTCAAAGATTTATGTATACACCGTTGCTGATTATTCACTCCCTGTTAAGGTGGGCAATTTTACTGGCTGGCATTTGGGCCGTTTACCGTTCATGGAAAGGCGTTAGTGGCAAAACACCTTTTACCGGTGCGGACAACAAGGCTGGTTTATTCTTTATGATTTTCTTTGACCTGCAATTGCTGGTAGGCTTGTTATTGTACTTTGTAGCCAGTCCATTTGCAATGAAAGCAATATCCGAAATGGGTATGGGCGCTGTAATGAAAAGTAGTGTTCGTCGCTTCTATGCGGTAGAACATATCACTATGGCTGTTTTAGCATTCATCCTGGTACACATTGGTCGTGCAAAAGTAAAGAAAGCACCGACCGATGCATTGAAACATAAGAAGGGACTGATCTTCTTCGGTATTGTTTTGGTGCTGGTATTACTGCTGACACCATGGCCTTTCCGCGAAGCGGGTGCTATGAGAGGATGGTTGTATTAACCGATACGATTATTCAAAAATACAGAGGGGCTGATGTTGTCACATCAGCCCCTTTTACTTTCGTCGTTTTTTCATCATTGTCACCCCTTATCCGTATGATATAAACGGAATGAATAGATATACGGCAATGCTGCCAGTATAGCTCCTGTAAAAATCAATAAAAATACCCCCGTCATTACGGGTAAAAAGAACCCTCCAACGAATGTGGCGATCCCCGTCCACATCCAAAGATTGCCTGCCATCAGATGCGTTTGCTGCCAGATTTCGGTGCTTTGCAGTGTCCAAGGTGTACGTACCCCCACAAAATAATTCGGTTGTAATTTGCGTAAATAGATCCCGATCACCGCGATTAATATGCCCACTCCTGTAAATACCCAACGCTCCATTATTAAAGCGCGCCCCTGACTTACCATCCAGATAATTGCGCCGGTGAATATGGCCAGGTATATGTGAATGGAGAAGCGGATACGATAGTATTGCTGTCGCTGCAGGCGCTCATTTGCTTCCGGAAAGTCCGCGTGGTCTACGTGAGGGAGGTAGCGGAAGAGGAAGTATAACATGAGGTTGGTGAGGAATAGGAAGGTCATGAGTAATAAGAAATCACTTTTGGTACCGACCCGTTCCGGTATGCCTGTGATGCTGTAGTTGTTTGGGAAGAGGTCTGGCATTGAAGGCCAGATGACTCCCAGGTATGCCATCGGCATCAATAGTAAGAGCAACAATAATAGTTCTTGTCCTAAATCCGTCTTTTTCATAACAACATGGATTTGGTGTACATGAAAGGTGACAAATACTATACCGTTGGCATACATATATATTACAATTGTGAAGGGTGAATGGTTTAAATGGTGATTTGTTTTAATAGCAGATTGTTTTAATTGCCAGACTAAGAACGGATTTGCCAAAGGCAAATCCGTTCTTAGTCTGGCAAGCGGATTGTCGCGCCGAGGCATCGGCGACAATCCGCAGGAAAGGACAAAACCGCAGTAAGCGCGACAATCCGCCGGAAAAGAACTAACCGCGATAAGGGGCGAAATACAGAAATGGCTGGAATTCCAGGGTTTGTTATTAAGTTGTTATTATGCTAACTATTTTAGTATTTACTAATAATATTAGTAATTTTACCTCCGAGGCTTTCCCTCACAATCACCATAAAAAAACAGGTCGTCCCCTTTATTGGAGACGACCTGTTCCTTTATAATTCCCTTTTAAGACTATTCCAGATCAAACAATCCCTTGTTCAATAACTGGAGCGTTTTCTCCTTATGCTGACCACCAATCAGGATAGAAATATTATGACGGCTACCGCCATAAGAAATCATTCTCAAAGGCACTTCATTCAGCGCTTCAAACAGTTTCTTCAGGATAGAAGGCGTTGCCGCTACTTCGTTACCCACGATTGAAACGATAGTCTGATGATGATCCAGTTCTACTGAACCAAATGGCTGCAGTTCTTTCAGCAGCTGATCCAGCTGTGGTGTATTTTCTATTGTCAGTGATACCGCCACTTCTGAGGTAGTGATCATATCAATAGGTACACGGTATTTTTCAAATACTTCGAAGATCTTACGCAGGAAACCATATGCCAGCAACATACGGCTGGATTTGATCTTAATTGCGATAATACCATCCTTGGCAGCTACTGCTTTCACACCATCGCCACCTGGCAATTCTGTAATAATGGTACCATGTGCCTCAGGCTGCATCGTGTTCAGCAACTTCACCGGAATGTTGAAGTGCTGTGCTGGCCATATAGATGCAGGATGCAGGATCTTAGCGCCAAAGTACGCCAGCTCCGCAGCCTCGTCAAATGACAGCTGATCGATCGGGAAAGTTTTCTTTACTACACGAGGATCATTGTTATGCATACCGTCGATATCTGTCCAGATCTGTACTTCTTCTGCCTGGATAGCTGCACCGATCAGGGATGCTGAATAATCACTACCTCCACGTTTCAGGTTGTCTATCTCTCCTCTGTGATTGCGGCAGATATACCCCTGTGTAACGAAAATCTTATTATCCTTATGTTTATCCAACAGGTTGCCCAGGCGGATCTTGATCTTTGGAATTTCCGGTTCCTCGTACTCGTCTATGCTCATGAAATCCAGGGCTGATATCAATTCAGAATGGATACCCGCTTCTTCCAGATATACACTGAACAGTTTGGTAGAGAGTAATTCACCCTGCGCCAGGATATCCTTGTTCAAAGCTTCGTTGAAGCTAATCTTCAGGATGATGTTCAGGAATTCAAAATGCTCGTCAATAACAGCACCAGCCTTTACACGTGCTTCAGGCTGCTTCACCAGCGCCTCAATAAATGAGCGGTAGTGTGCTTCCAGCTTATCTATCTGCCCCTTAGCCTGCTCCTTTTTACCTTCAGACAAGGACTGTCCTATCTCAACCAAGGAATTGGTGGTACCGGATAATGCAGACAACACGACGATTTTTGGAGCGTCATCAGCAGTCACCAGCTGGGCCACGGCATGCATGCGTTCAGGTTTACCTACCGACGTGCCGCCAAATTTTAAGATCTTCATTACTGTTGTATTGTTATGTGTTTGACGTAACTCTTATAAAAAGCGCAAGTTCGCGCTTAATTCCTGACTTTAAAAGCTCAATTTAAATTTCTCCCCAACTTCTCTCAGATCTTTTATCACCGGGTCCAGTAATGGAATACCTCCCTGGCGGCGATGTGCTTCCATTTCACGCTCAGGATCACCAGGTATCAATACCTGCTCTCCTGCTACCGGTGTTGCATTTCTGAAGCGGGTGATCCACTTGTCCATATGCTCCTTGAACTCATCAGCAGGGCGGAAGGCGTCTATACGCATGGCTCCCAGAAAGTGGCCCAGCCCCTCTCCTACAGGATCAGGTGCCAATGGCAGGAAACTTACGAACGGCGGTGCCCAGGGACCATAATTGGCTCCTGACAACACTGCTGAAAATATATCGACGATCGCTCCCAGGCAATATCCCTTATGACTACCATGTTCACGGTCGCCACCCAGTGGCAACAGGGCGCCGCCATCTTTGAGTTCATGTGGATTAGTGCTGGAATGACCTTCTTTGTCCTGGATCCATCCGGTTGGAGCTTCCTCGCTTTTACGCTGCAGGATCTCCAGCTTACCGTTGGCAGCCGTAGTAGTAGCGAAATCCGCTACAAAGGCAGGTTGTGTTTTGGCAGGAATCGCTACTGCAATAGGGTTGGTACCCAGCATACGCTCTGTGGCAAAGGTTGGTGCTACCAGTGGACTGGCATTGGTCATCGCCATACCAATCATGTCTTTATCCAGCGCCATCATGGCATGCTGGCCGGCAATGCCGAAATGGTTGGAGTTCTTTACGCTCACCCAGCCACTACCCACGTTAGCAGCTTTTGCTATTGCTACCTGCATGGCATAAGGAGCTACGACCAGGCCAAGGCCACGATCACCATCTACTACAGCTGTACTGGGGGTTTCATGTACTACCCGGATGTTCGGAGTGGCATTTACACGACCGTTTTCCCAGAGGCGTACATAGCCAACAAGGCGCGCTACCCCATGAGAATCAATACCTCTGAGATCTGCTGATAATAAAACTTCACTGGCTGTTGCCGCATGTTCGTCTGAACAACCCATGCGTTTAAAAACTTCCTGGGTAAATTCCCTTAAATGAGGATAGGAGAAAATCTGGCTCATGATGGATTTCCGTGCTATTGATTTTTGTATCAGTTGATCTGGTCCTGTTTTAGGCCTGAGCGGTAGGTCCTCCAAAGTTCATGGGAAGGGATACCGGTTCCTGGTCCTGAATAGTTCCGTGAATCGATTCGAATTTCTTGATATTGTCCAACATTGCCTTCATGAAGCGCTTTGCATGCTGAGGAGTGAGGATAATGCGGGATTTTACCTTTGCTTTGGGCATTCCGGGCATTACATTCACAAAATCGACTACAAATTCTGCATTGGAGTGAGTGATAATCGCCAGGTTAGCGTATACACCTTCTGCAATTTCCTCGGTCAATTCTATATTGAGCTGGGCTTGTTCGTCCTGCTGATTTTCCATGTTCTGTTATATTTTCGGTACAAATGTAAAAAAGAGGATGTAAAATAAATTCTAAAAAAGAAATTGGCCGGAGAGTTGGCCTGCGGCAGCAAAGAAAAGGTATCATTATTTTTTCTTAACGATGGCTAATTTTTTCTTGCCAAAAGCAAAAAACCGGTGGCGGCCACCGGTTTTTGTTGAAATTTAATTCCGAATTACTGGGCATCCCACCAGACCCTTCTCGTCAAAGTCGTGTTGGATGGGGTATTCGTATTATACCTCACCTCACTGCTCGGATAATAAAGAGACCTCGGCAATGAGCCATTCAACACATTCCCGGAAGGAGCAGTCAGCGCAGGATAACCGGTTCTGCGCCAATCTGTCCATGTTTCAGGGCTTAGGAACAATGCAATGTACTTTTGTACCATTATATCTTTCAGTGTAATATTCGCCGCTGTCTTTGTCACATTCGCCAGATAATCCGTACTATCCACCGTTCTCAACAGGTTCGCTGCCACCGCATCATTGTAAGCCGTAGCTGCGGCTGTTGTATTGCCATTCCGGAATTCTGCCTCTGCTTCGATGAACTTCAACTCGTCATAACTCATAAAATACACAGGAGAATTCTCTGAACCATATAAACTACCCAACAACGTACTGTCTGACGTATCAAAATACACCCCATACCTGTCATCCCCCGCAGCATACATAAGGTCATTCAGGTAGCCATCAAAGGTGATATCCCCCCGCTGGTCATTGAACTGGAACCAGGGGCTCTGTGTCGTTACCGCACTGCTACCTACAAATGTGAGAGAAGCCCCCTCTCCTGCTGCAAAACCACTGGCGATCTGCGCCAGACAATTAGTGATAGCCGAAGTATTCACCTTTACCGTATGCAGGTAGAATTTTGCTTTCAGTGAATGCGCATATTTTATCCACATATTCAGATCTCCCTCATACATCAGGTCGTCTGTTTTGCTGGGCTGAAACTCAGAACCATCATCTGTGCTTAAAAAAGTGATGGCCCTGTCCAGCAAACTATGCAACGTATCGTACAGTTGTTCCTGCGAATCGTATTTTGGAGAGGTGTTATTCAACCCCTGAAATGCTTCGGTGTAAGGTACATCTCCCCAGAAATCTGTTACCTGACCAAGATTGGTCGCCATCATGATCATCCCTATCCCTGCATAGTGCAGTTGACCATCTGCCAATGCAATCCTGATCAGGGTATCGCAGTTTGTCATGATGCCTGCATAGAAACCTGCGTTCCACATATTATCCACATCATCAGGTGTCAGGTTGTAAAGACTGTAACTCACAGATTGGTTTGCAGCACCTGTCGTTTGCTGCATAAAGAGAGATGCAAACCTGGAAGGATCACCTCCCCAATTATAAGCAGAAGCCAGTTCCACACCCGCTAAGATGGAGGAAGGTGTCGGATTGTGCAGCTGGGAAGGATCTTCGTTGATGCCATCGTAAAAATAAGCCCGTTTACAGCCTCCCGCCACTACCATCAATATCATTACAGGTACGATAAATTTTATTGTTCGGAACATGATCTTACTTTTTAACGGTTTAGAAATGGAACTTCAAATTCAGACCATAACTGGATGTACCAGGCATATTGAAATAATCAATCCCCTGTGCATTTGTCGCTCCTGTCAAACTTGTTTCCGGGTCTATCCCCTTATAGGGTGTCCATAAAATGATGTTACGTGCAAACGTACTTACCGTGATACCCCTTATAAACTTCGATTCTTTGAATCCTTTGAAATCATATGACAAAGTCACTTCACGCAGTTTTACATAAGAGCCATCATCGATAAAGCTCTCTGTCTGTGCACCAAATCCACCGCCATTTCCCTGGTACCAGGCTTCATCCAGTGGTACTGCTGTGGTATTGACTGCTCCTACACCCGCTACTTCTGAACCACCTTCTGTGTGTACGATTTCGCCCGCATCACTCAGGTGCCCCAGCACACCGTTAAATGTATGTTCCGAGCCCCTGTTCAACGTATATTTGGATGTACCAATCGCCATCAGTGACCCACGGGTACCATTCCATATATCTCCCTTACATTTCCAGTCAACCAGCGTATACAGGGTAAATCCTTTATAGCTGAATGTATTGCCCCATCCCATCAGGAATTTTGGGTTAGGGTTACCAACTGCTTTTTGCGCTGTTGATACCACCGGATAACCATAGTCATCACTTTTATCGCTGATCACGATTCGTCCCTGGCTATCCCTGAGCCAACCATATGCATAGATGATCCCTGCAGGTTGGTTCGGTAAATGCGCGATGACTGTACCTGTAAAACCATTGACTGTGATCTGGCTGATACCCGGTGCCAGTTTCAGCACCTTACTCCTGTTCATGGAGTAGTTGATGTTCATATCCCAGGTAAATGGCCTGTCTGCAAGGATCTTACCAGTCAATGTCAGCTCCACCCCATTGTTGCGGATACTACCTGCATTCAATGTCACAAACTGGAAACCGGATGTGCCTGCAATCGGTGATTGTACGATCAGGTCAGTACCTTTTGAGTAGTAGTAAGTCGCATCCACTCCCAATCTGTTGTGAAAGAATTGCAGTTGTAAACCAGCTTCGTAGGATGTTGTTTTCTCTGGTTTCAGACCGGGGTTACCCAATACATTGTCAAGGAAGAAAGCACCTTTGCTATCATACGGGAAAGAGACGCCAGAGGTATAACCATCTGCAAATGTAGTAGGTGCAAAGAACGAGCGGGTACGGAACTCACCGGGGTCCTTACCTACCTGTGCCACTGACAAACGGATCTTACCAAAATTCAGTACATCGTTATCCTTCAATCCGTTCAGCTCTGTGAATACCCAACCTAAACTGGCAGATGGATAGAAGAAAGAGTTGCT
Source organism: Chitinophaga sancti (assembly GCF_034087045.1). Classification (NCBI taxonomy): domain Bacteria; kingdom Pseudomonadati; phylum Bacteroidota; class Chitinophagia; order Chitinophagales; family Chitinophagaceae; genus Chitinophaga; species Chitinophaga sancti. The sequence continues at coordinate 7,794,862 of NZ_CP139247.1, forward strand.
GTTCTTTGGCAATGTGGAAGACCAGTCATTACGTCCTGTTATTTCCAGGAACAACATTGATTTGTAATCCATGTTGATATCAAAATAACCGGATACTCTTCTATATGGTGTAACGAAATTATAAGACTTCTGTACGGTGGCATTACTGATGTTGTCGTACCCCGCAGCGGTCAGACCATCACCTTGTGTATACAACTCATCGAGCTTGCGGGAGTAATAGTTGTTACCCAGCTTTACATCCAGTCTGAAATCTTTAGAGAGTTGTCTTGCCCATGTCAGGATCGCATCTGAGTTCACACTTCTGTAGGTATATCTATCATCAAACACACGTCCACCGGAATAAGCACCTGATTGGATTTCGTAGTATTGGTGACGGTTATCCTGGTATACATCTGTACCCACCCTGTAAGTGAGGGAAAGGTCTTTCCAGATATTCCAATCCAGTTGTGTACTACCGATCAGACGATTGACTGATGTGGTATATGGATTTTTATTGATGGTCCAGTATGGATTATCATAGGTACTGTTTCTATAGGATCTGACTAATCCATTTGACAATAGGTAAGTGTTCGGATCGTCTGCTTTTAATCCTCCATTTGAATTGTCAAAAGAGATGGGTGTCCTGGTCAGCCCCAGCATGATACCGGAGGTGTTACTACCATTCTGTGGCATATTACCACCATCATTGGTGTAGTTCAGATTTCCGGATACCTTTACCCTGTCAGATATTTTCAATGTACCTGCCATCGCGATGGAAGTACGTGTATAGCTTTGCAACGGCACGATAGAGTTCTGGTACATGTGAGAAACAGACATGCGGTAAGTCGCTGCATCTGTACCACCTGTGAAGGAAAGCGAATTGTTGTAAGTTGCACCAGTGCGCCAGAAATCTTTTGTATTATCATAAGGTACAAACTTCGTTTTTGCAGCTGCATCGGACGCGCCAACTACATTACCGTGTTTATCCCATTCATTGGCATTACCATCCCAGTAAAGGGTATCTATATTGGCTCCCCATGAATACCGGTTACTGGATAGAAATGGAGCAATGGCGCCCCCCGATCCTTTTACATATTGTTTCTGAATGCCTGGCAAACGGTTCACTACATCGAAGGAAATACCTGTGCTGAAATCGACCTGCATTCTGCCGGCCTTTCCTTTTTTGGTGGTGATGATGATGGCACCGTTCGCAGCGTCAATCCCATACAAAGCTGCAGCTGCAGGGCCTTTCAGGACAGAGACACTTTCAATGTCTTCAGGATTGATATCTGCACCTCGGTTGGTGTTGGTAGCACCCTGCAATAAATTGTTCGTACCATCAGATGGGTCGCCGGAATAGTTTTGTCCGTTATCGACGGGGATGCCATCTATTACAAATAAAGGCTGGTTGTTTCCAGTGAGTGAATTGGTACCTCTTAATTTGATATAGGTAGCGGCACCGGGTGTACCCCCGGAACCGATTACCTGCATACCAGCTACCTTTCCGGACATCGCCCTGAGCGCGTCGCCCTGACTTGCTTTCGTGAGTTCGTCACCTTTTACATCCTGTACGGCATAGCCGAGTGCTTTCTTTTCACGTTTGATGCCAAGACCTGTAACAACAACTTCCTGAAGGTTTTGATTGTCTTGTGCAAGAGAGACATTCACTACGCCACCGCTGCCTGCGGGAACTTCTTTCATGGTATAGCCGACACTCCTTATCTGAAGTATCGCATTGTCCATGTCGAGGGCTAACTTAAAATTACCAGACGGGTCGGCAGTAGTACCTTTGTTGGTTCCCTTGACCTGGATGGTCGCGAAAGGAACTGGACCTCCATCAGGACCGGTGATTTTACCGGTTACCACACGTTGTTGTGCATGTAGTGTTGTGAGGAGAGATACAATAATGAATAAGGTAAGTAAGTGTTTTAACATAACGGAGATGGTTTATTATGTTAACCACATGGCATGAAGAGGATGCATGCTGCGGTGCAGCACGGTTTCATGTAATATGGTGCGAATTAAAAACTTACAAATAGAAGCATCCTGACAGTTTAGGATCAGAATATGGTCGTTCCCTTAGATTTTTAGTTTCCGTAAAGCATTCAATTATAATTATAACATACAGGGATTATAAATAGTTCATTTACAGGGATTGCCCTGGTATAGCATGGTAGAAATCCATTGATTTTCCCCGGAAAAACGAGTTCTTACTGTTTAGGAAGTTACCACATCAGAAAAAAAACAAACGTCCTTACTGCAGCGGGTCTCTTTAACGAAAAAGGTTACCGGTAAACACCGGCAACCTTTTCTTATTATTAGGGTATTGCTTATTAATAAATATCCCAGAACAACTTCGTCTCTACCACATCTCCACCAATAGCAGAAGCTGCTTCATTGTAATTAGTAGTATTCAGGTTCTGTTCTGCAATCGGATAAGTGAAACGCACCGGATATCCAGACTGGGCCTTTGGAGGAGGCGTCAACTGAGGATAATCCAAATGACGCTGTGCCGTCCATGCATCAAAACCACGATTGTATAATGCAATCCATTCCTGCATACCAATCTTCTGTTTCCAGTCACCAGCAGCAGTCAGATAATTTACATCTGTTCTTGCCAGGTAGGTTACAGCATCCTCTTCTGTACCACCCCAGTAAAGAATTGAATTTGTAATTGCATTATTATAGTGTGTAATTGCTGTACCACCTACAGCCCAGCCTCTTTCTATAGCCTCTGCACGGATAAATTCCACTTCAGAATAATCGATGAACACACCAGGCAGGTCTTTCTGCTCCAAAAGGCTGCCGGGATGTGAATAGTTTGCATAAGGACTTTTTACTCCATTAGTACCACCTTTATATATACCACCAATGGTAGTGAAATAAAAAGGTCTTCTTGGATCTTCTACTGAGTTGATATAATCAACAAATGTATTAGATCCTACGAAATCCTGACGTCCGCTCTGTACCAGATCTTCCCACAGTGGGTTGGTATTTGGAGGAACGGTTGAGTAAGGGAACTTTGCATATTCACCCTGTGTATCAAATGCACCTGCAGATGCTGCTGTTACAATAGTTTGTGCTGTAGCCGGATCAATATCTGCCAGCAAAATTCCCAGACGTAATTTCAGGGAGTTGGTAAACTTTTTCCAGTTTACAATCTCATCACTACTAAACAACATATTGGAGGTACCCATACCTGTTGCGCTTTCATCGAATGCAGCCAGATCGGCATCCAGACGGGCGATCAGGTCAGTATAGATGGTATGTGCGTCATCGTATTTGTTGAACAGATTGTCAGAATTCAGTGATTGTGAATAAGGCACATTACCAAAGGTATTTACCAATACAGAGGTGCCATATACTGACATCACATCGATCTGTGCCAGCATATTTTTCTTCACAGTAGCATCGGTGCTTTCATCTGCTTCCAGTACTGTTTTTGCTTCTTTCAGATCCATCAGCGCATCTGTGTAGAAAGCGTCCCAGAAGTTGTCAGGAATTGTTCTGGTCACGAGGTTATAATTGCTCTCATCGATGTAAGTAGTCTCCGTCCATTGCTGTACGATCAACCTGAAGATACCCAGGTTTACGTTTGTGCTGGTGATCGCATCTGCCATTTCTTTTGTTGCACTGGCATACAGTGAAGACGCACTTACGGAGCTGGGTTTATTCGGATTTGTATTTAAGTCGGTAATGTTCTTTGTACAGGATACCGTAGACAGTATACCCATTGCAGCAAAGGAACCGTATATGATATATTTTTTCATGATTACTTTTTTACTTTTTTTAAACATCTGATCAGCACTTTTAGAAACGTAATCTCAGGTTAGCACCAAAAGTTCTTACGGAAGGGTAGCTACCCACCATAAAGCCCTGTGCGTTACCGGAGCTCATTGCATCATCAGGATCTGCATAAGGCATGTTCTTATGTATGATCCACAGGTTACGACCTGTCAGTGAAAGATCTATGCCTTTGAAAGGATTGATGTGCCTGATCAAAGATGTTGGTAAAGAGTATGTCAGCGATACTTCACGCAGTTTTACATAGCTCGCATCGTATACGAATGCTTTGTCTGCATTGTAGTAGTAACCATATACACCATAATCGTTGGCAATACGTGTAGCATTGGGTTTACCATCATCAGTTACACCAGGCAGAATTACACCACCGCCTTCGCTGAGAGGTGCTCTCGACTCATTGCCCAGATCATTGACAAGTGCTGTTTCAGGGAAGAGACCTGTAGCCAGACCATAGTACATATCCATGTTGAACATGTCGCCACCATGACGTACGTCGATCAGGAAGCTCAGCGCCAGGTTTTTATATTTAACTGTGTTGGAGACACTACCAATCCAGTCAGGGTTTACATTACCAATAGTATGGTTGGAGGTACCAGTGATTTCATAGTAGCCATCTGCATCTACCACCTTCTGGCCATCTTTGTAGATATAGTCAGAGCCAGTAATAGTTCCGTAAGGCTGGCCTACGACTGCATTTACAGTAATACCACCCTGGAAGTCACCAATCTGCAATTTGTCAATACCAGGTAATGATACTACCTTATTTCGGTTGCGGGACCAGTTTACATTAATTGTCCAGGAGAAGTCTTTTGTTTTTACAGGTGTACCGAATACAGACAATTCAATACCCTGGTTCTGGATGTTACCAGCGTTGATCACTTTGTAATCGTAACCAGTGGATGTGGAAACTGGTAATGGTACGATCTGGTCAACGGTATTTTGTTTGTAGTAAGTCGCATCGAAACCTAAACGGTTATTCAGGAAAGACATTTCCAGACCGGCTTCGAAACTCTTTGTTTTTTCTGGTTTCAGATCAGGATTATACTTGGTACCACCTACTGAACCTAATGCTACCCCATCGATACCAGTTGGCACATCGTAATAGTTTTGAGTATACAATGGGGGTGCAGTGTTACCTACTTCTGCCCAGTTTACTCTTACTTTACCATTGGATAACCAGGTAGCTTCCGGTATCAGCTTAGAGAATACAAAGCCAAGAGAGGCAGAGGGATAATAGTAACTATTGTTGCCTTTAGGAAGTGTGGAAGACTGATCCCTTCTCAGGGTCAGATCCAGGAATAATAATTCTTTCAGGCCGAAATTGGCAGCGGCATAAATGCCATCTACTTCTTCTCTGGTAGCGATTTCGGTAGGTGCCTCCATTGGGTTTGCTGTATTCAGCAGGGCATACAAACGAGGGATGAGGAGACCGCCGTTGGTAGAAGATAAGATAGAGCTAATATTAGTCTGTCTTACGTTCCCACCCAGAATACCTTTGAAGGTCAGGTCCTGGGTAATATTCTTGTTGAAGTTCAGCATCAGGTCGTAGTTATACTCGCTGAAGGAACGTTTGAATTCGCTGAATTTTGAAACATCGATAGAACCGATTGCGGATCTTTCTTCCTGGTGTTCATTGTAATTATCCAATGATACACGGCCTACGATGTCTAACCAGTCAGTTGCTTTATAGTTCAGGCTGATGTTGCCGAAGTGACGGGTACGGCCATCAGTTTCATAGTTCTCATATCTTGTCCAGTAAGGGTTATCCCAGAAGATAGGGTTCAGCGCACCAACATCTGCCTGGTTCCAGGTGATGTTACGCTTTTCAACAAAGTACATGTCTTTCTGTTCCTTCACATCTACGTTGGTTTGCCACCATTCTCTCATGTTTGTCATGAGGTTTTTGGAGTCATAACCTGTACCGTAACGGCCCAGACCATCGATGATAGAAGAGTTGACAGATGCACTTGCGGTTAACTTGTTGGAGATGTTGTAAGAAGCGCCGAAGTTGATGAGATCCTTTGCAATACGGCTGTTTGGCATAATACCTTTGTCAATAAATTTGGTATAGCCCAGTTTGAAATAACCTTTATCGCTGGCACCATCTATTGAAATGCTGTTGTTGGTACCTATAGCAGTTTCGAACAGTGCGCTTGGATTGTTGCTGGCAGCAACCCATGGACGGGTCTTCATGTAGTTGGGTGACTTGTCATAAAAAGCATCCCAATGGTATACCTGTAAAGTAGGATCGAACTTACCACCATAGGAAGCATCTTCTGTAACTGGTACTACGCGGTCATCTACGCCATCACCATTTACATCGGTGTAGTAGAAGTAACCATCCGGAGAACCGTAACCAGAGCCATAACCAGCTCCATATTTGTTTTGATATTTTGCAAATGTGGAAGGATCGTACTTACCTACATTCACACCTGTATTGAAGGTAACACCAAATCCTCTTGCACCTTTTTTGGTCGTGATCATTACCACACCATTGGAAGCGCGGGAACCGTACAATGCAGTAGCAGCGGCACCTTTCAGTACACTCACTGATTCTACATCGTCCGGGTTGATATCTGCGGCAGCGTTACCATAGTCATAACCACCCACACCTTCTGTCTGATCTTTGGTGTTGGTGTTAGAGTTATCGATAGGTACACCATCTACTACGAAAAGAGCCTGGTTGTTGCCTGTCAGGGATTTGGCGCCACGCAGTACGATATTCGTGGAACCACCCAGGGTATTATTTTTACGGATTTCAAGACCTGAAACTTTACCGGCCAGTGAGGTAGTAATGTTCACATCTCTTGTTCTGTTTAAGTCTTCAGGAGCCACTATCTGTGCAGAGTAAGGCAGTTCGTTTTTATTTCTCTTTACGTTCAGAGCGGTTACTACTACTTCCTGGAGGTTTTGGTCATCAGATTTCAATGCGATGTTGACAGTACCGGATGAACCTACCGGAATGTTCTGTGCTATATATCCTACGCTGCGAATAATCAATACGGCATCTGGTTTTGCGTTCAGTTTGAAAAATCCATCCTGATCTGTGGTTGTCCCAGTGTTTGTTCCTTTGATTTGTACAGTAGCAAAAGGTACAGGTGAACCGTCCGGGCCGGTGACTTTCCCTGTAACCTGGCGCTGTTGCGCATACGTCAGGGTTACACTCACCATGAGCATGGTGAAAAAGAGTAACGCTCTTTTCATAAACGATTTAGATTTTAGTTGACAATAAAAGTTTTATATAGGTTCCCCTAATTCAATAGTTTTTCTCTGGTCAATAAGTTTTCAGAACACAGTATTGCTGGTCTTATTACGATTTAGTTGTTATTCGATTTAGTTGTTGTTGTTTTAAAAGTTACCATCCGGGATGAAGGCGGCAAGAACCTGGATGGTAGTTTGAAGCACAGAATAATCTTATCCTTTGTTCATAAGCAAAAAAGCGTACTGCTACACCGCTGTACACAGGTTGACAAATCATTCAGAAAATATAAACAGGATAAAGAGTAACTGGCCTCTTTCATGATTACGATTTAGATTTTGGTTGAAGAGCACAATTTAGAGAAAAATTTTACTCACCACCAAGAAAAATTTAACCTTTTTTTAAGAGTGCAATTTTTTTTCATATGTATGCAAATTATTTGCAATATTCTATAGAAGAAAATTTAACATTCAATAACACTTCTATTTCTGCAATATTTTAGCATTTTTAAACAGTTTTATTGATTTTGTAATGAGATTTTGGTCGTTTTTTAAAACATTATGAAACTTTTTCCTTGATAAGGAGGTGATAGTTTTTTGTTCTCACCAGCTGATATATGTCACTTAATGGGAATGCTTAATGCTACACAGTATAGACTACCTGCATTGTCAAAGTTCCCTTTATTTCAATTCTCGCCCATGCCTGCCAATGTTTCTTTTGCTTCCATCGGAGGGTACAACTTTGCTTCGCTCCTTTGCCATACAATTGAGACAAATTATAATCGTATAGCACGCTTCTGTCTGGAATATAAAAGCGGGTAGCAGTACCTCCTGTGCTATACCAGATGTAATTAAGCGTACAGCGCAGTGGCCATTTGGGGAACTGCCAGGCCAGTTCCTGCTGGTATAGACCTCCGTACTGGTTGCCACTATCATCCTGCCAGGTGTTTGCTTCTACACGTGTTTTCCACGTCCAGTCTTTGGCTGGGGATAATGTGAGTTGAAACCTGTAATTTTCATGGCGGGTTTCAATCATCGGTGGAATAAATTCATTCCCTTTTGATTGCTGGAATTTTTGTTTGTATTGGTACCTGAAGTAGATTCGTGTTTCTTTATCAGGTGTGTAGGTCAGCGATGCAAATAATTCCTGTCCGTCCGTAGGTACGTTGGTTTTATATTGCAATCTTGGGAAGTGGAAGATGTCTGCATAGGCATCCAGTTGCCAGTGTTTAATAGTGTGTATACTGATCCCTGTGTACAATCCTTCTTCATTGACAGGACTTGAATTTTCTCCCATTGCATTGGCATGAATGGGTTGATAGTTTGTGTTGTAATTTCTGTAAAACAGGGCAAGGTCTGCGCTCTTACCAACACTTGTGAGCATACCTATGATGGTAGCTGTGCGATGATTGACAGCCAGCTCGCCGAATAGATGATAGTTGCGGATGGAGATGGCGTAATCCATGCTGACATTATGTTCCAGCCAGTTGATGCCAATGTGTGCCTGTGGTAATTTATAAGAGACATTTGCGCCCAACTGATGTAGAGATACAATACCGGTGGTCTCCCAATGACCTTGTTGCAATGTAATGGCGGCGCCTCTATTCACACCACTGGTATTTGAACCTCTTATGATCTCTCCTTCTCTTTTGATGTGTGTGATCATGCTGTTTTTGCCCAGTGCATATGCCTGCCAGTTAATCAAACCTTGTCCCATGTTTACAGTAAAATCTCCGATCGCTAAGGCTTTTATTTTCCTGTGATTTTTGATGAAATAGTAAGCACTATAATTATCCTTTTTCAGCTGCATGCCTATGGTAGAACTACGATATCGGAACAGGTCTTTTCTTGCCAGTAAGGTGATTGGACTTTTGTCTGGTTTGATATTTTCTGCGACTGTTACATAGGGTAATACTAACTGAATAGTTGTTTCATCAAACCCAGGCACAGCTTGTAATTCATAGATGCTTAACAGGTTGCCGAATTGCTTTTTATAATTGATCAATTCATCAATTTGTAATGAAGTTAACAGCCCTAATGAAGTGAGTTCAGCAATGTCTGCCCTGTTCAGTGATAAAGGATGTTTTTTGTATACTTCCAGCTGTTGCCATTGCATATCATCATTGACAATATCATCTTCCTGTCTTGCGTATACTAATAATGGCATACACAATATTACTATTATCAATTTTACACTTGCCATATAATCGTTGTTCCGGGTGAGAAACCTAATTGTGGATGATGGGCTGCATATACTTTTATAAATAGTTTCTTTAGCCCAAATGACACCGCCATATTTCTTTGCATAGGATCATTACACCAATCTAATTCCATGAGGAATTGAGGGATGAATGCGTATTCACACATGACTTTGAAGGCAGGTGGCAAGCCTTCCTGTTGGATCAATGCAGTACTTAGTAAGAAACTTTCACTGGCTTCATATCCCAACCCTGCTGAGAAGATCACAGGTACATCCGGTGTGTTGACAGGATTAAATGCATGTAGTCCTGCAAATAACACCGGGGTGATTTGTACCAGGGTACCTGCTTCCGCTGTCAGGGCATGGGTACTACCATATCCCATCGTCATCGTATTCAGGTAGTTTACCTGCATACCTACGCTACATTTCTCTCCCATGTTATGGCTGTAAGCAAGGCCAAATAATTGTTCATGCCAGGCACGGAATCCTGTTTGTTTAAGAATGCCGGCGAAGGTGCCGGAGTGTGTAGGCCATGCAATAGCAAGGGTGTGGATACTGAGTGCATTTAGTAAAAAACGTCTTTCTGTATTTATACCGATAGCAGGGCCTTTCAGCCAGGTAAGGCCGGCTTGATTTTGTAGTGCGGTGAAGAGGTATTGATGATGTTTCGTATAGGTACCTGCAGTAGGTTGGGCACAAATGGTGAGCATGCACCAGGTGCAAACAATGGTAACAACAATGGATTTCATATATAGAAGTTACAAAAAAAAAGTCTCCTGCCGAAACGGTGGGAGACTTTTTTTGGATAGCCTGCGGCGCTGACATTTTAAATCAGCCTGCATTTTTTCTTATCAAAACAGCCCGTGCAGCTGTGAATCAATCTTCGAAATAATCTCACCTAAATCTTCATCACTCTCCGGAAACTTATTTTTATCGATATCAATGATCAACAAAGGTCCTTCTGTATATCTTTCTATCCAGTTATTATAATATTCATTCAGTCGCTTCAGGTAGTCCAGTCGGATATTCTCTTCATACTCTCTTCCTCTCTTCTGAATCTGTGCCACCAGGGTAGGTACAGAAGCTTTGAGATAGATCAGCAGATCCGGTGGTTTCACCATTGACTTCAGCGTCTCAAAGAAATTAAAGTAGTTGTCAAAGTCGCGCTTTGTCATCAGCCCCATCTCATACAGGTTAGGAGCAAAGATGTGCGCATCTTCATAGATGGTACGATCCTGAATCACAATATCATTGCCATTCTGAATTTCCAACAGTTGTTTCAATCTTCCATGTAGGAAATACACTTGCAGGTTGAAGGACCAGCGCGGCATATCCTCATAGAAATCATTAAGATATGGATTGTGCTCTACATCTTCAAACTGGGGATCCCATTTGTAATGCTTTGCTAGCAGTTCAGTAAGTGTGGTCTTACCGGCACCAATGTTCCCGGCTATCGCGATGTGTTTGAGCTTGTTATTTTTTGCCATGATGTATCGAGGTCACTAATCATTAATTTGAAGCAGCGAGCAGCAACTACCATTAGATGACATCCCATTAATTTACAATTTTATCTGGTTATCAGCCTAAAAATGTTGCAGTTCTTCTTATGATCAGTAATAGTTAATTCCGATGAGTTTTCTCGCTTGCTGCAAAGTCTGTGCCGCACTTTCTCTCGCTTTCTCAGCTCCATGGCGCATAATTTTGTTCAGGTAGGCCGGATCTTCCTGCAATGATTTGGCTTTTTCGCGGATAGGTGCAATAAATTTCACCATGTCCTCGCCCAATTGCTTTTTCATGTCGCCGTAACGGATAGTACCGTCTTCGAAAGTTTTCATAAAGTGGGCGATTACATCCGGGGTAGATACCTGCTCCATGAGGCTAAAGAGGTTTGCGACCGCTTCCGGCATGCTACCATCTTCTTCTTTACCTGTGGCAGACTTTGCCTTCATCATTTTCTCTCTGATCAACTGATCACTGTCAGACAGGTACAAAGTAGCCATCTGGTTCTCACTCTTACTCATTTTGCCAGTACCATCGAGGCTTGCGATCCTTATCAGGTTATCACCAAAGTTAAATGGAACCGGTTCAGGGAATAGCTCTCCATAACGTTCGTTAAAACGCTTTGCAAAGTTGCGTGCCATTTCCAGGTGCTGTTCCTGATCTTTACCTACCGGCACTTTTACAGCACGGTGCACGAGGATATCGGCACTCATGAGTACAGGATAAGTAAGTAGACCGGCATTAACGTTTTCTGGTTGAAGGCGTACCTTGTCCTTAAAAGTAGGTACCCTCTCCAGTTCGCCTTTGTAAGCCATCATATTGAGCAACAGGTACAATTCTGCGATCTCAGGGATATCGCTCTGTACGTAGAGCGCTACCTTTTCCGGGTCGAGGCCCGAAGCTATATTTTCAGCCAGTACGCGGTAAACATTACCACGCAGGTCTTTGGGATCAGGATGGGTCGTCAGGGAATGCCAGTCTGCTACGAAAAAATAACAGTTATAGGCCTCCTGCATCTTTACATAATTGCGGATTGCGCCGAAATAATTACCTAAGTGTAAAAAACCGGTAGAGCGGATACCGCTTACTACTATCTCTTTGTTTGCCATAATGGGGTGCAATTTAGGAAATTCTTAGGAGCTACCCTGCCAGAGGAGCGCATTTTTCAGGTAACACTCTCTTTAGTATTTAGTAACTTTAACGCCGGTTTAATAAATATTTTATTATCTTTTCATTTAATTTGACTTATGGAAGTGAACGAACAGCTGGTAGATCAATTAGCAGACCTGGCAAGACTTGAATTTACCCCGGCGGAAAAAACATCCATCCAGGGAGATTTACAGAGAATGATCACCTTTGTGGAAAAACTGAATGAACTGGATACCACAGAGGTTAAGCCATTATTGCACATGACTGCCGATCGTAATGTGTACCGTGAGGATAAAGTGGTTCCTTCCATCACCCGGGAAGAAGGCTTACAAAATGCACCCGCAGCCAATGATCAATACTTTAAAGTTCCTAAAGTGATCAAAAAGTAATCCTTATACCACCAGATAGCACAACTCAGGCAATCATCTTGTATCTAATACTGTAAGCAAATGCGCCCACAATCCGTCATCCATTTAGAAGATATCCGTAAAAGCTATTACATGGGTTCTAATGAATTACCCGTGCTGAAAGGTATTAACATGGACATTTTCAAAAATGAATATGTTGCCCTCATGGGCCCTTCCGGTTCCGGAAAGTCTACCTTAATGAATATGCTCGGGGCACTCGATACCCCTACCAGCGGAAAATATATCCTGAATGGCCATGATGTAAGCACAATGGAAGATGATGACCTGGCCAGGGTACGGAATAAGGAAATCGGCTTTGTATTCCAGCAATTTAACCTCATGCCCCGCCTCACCGCGTACGAAAATGTGGCCGTGCCACTGATCTATGCAGGTATCAGCAAAAAGGAAAGAGAGGAAAAAGCCATCTATATGCTGGAAAAAGTAGGTCTGGGAGAGCGTTACAAACATAAACCCAACGAGCTTTCCGGTGGTCAGTGTCAGCGTGTGGCTATTGCCCGCGCACTGGTAAATGACCCTTCCATTATTCTGGCGGATGAGCCTACTGGTAACCTCGATACCAAAACTTCCGTGGAAATCATGGAGATCTTCGGACAGATCCATGCCTCCGGCAATACGGTTGTACTCGTTACACATGAAGAAGACATTGCTGCCCACGCCAAAAGAATTATCCGGCTCAGGGATGGTCTGATTGAATCAGACAGATCTGTAGAGGATAGTATGCTGGTCAAAGCGTAAAAAGGGAGCCTTTCCGGCAAGCCTTAGCTGGTCACTCCAGGAAGGCCAGGCTAATTTTTCAAAGAAGGCTACGCTGGTTATTCCATCATACCTACGCTGGTCACTCTTTCAAACCTACTTTGGTCAATCCATCAAACCTACGCTCCCACCCTCGGCGTCCACTTAATCTCCTCCACCTTCAACCGGTGGCCTATCCATCTTGCTAATACGAAAAGATGATCGCTCAGCCGGTTTAAATATTGTAGTACCAATGGTGCTATAAACTCCTCATTCTCCTGTACCCTTACCACTAAGCGCTCTGCCCTCCGGCATACACAACGGGCTACATGCGCTGTAGACACCGCCACATGCCCACCGGGCAGAATAAATGATTTCATCTCCGGCAGTTCCTCATTCATGGCATCAATGCTGGCTTCCAGCACCTGTACATCTTTCTCATACAGATCCGGAATACGCATTTTAATATCTTTTTCAGGATCACAGGCCAGTGAAGCTCCCACTGTAAACAAACGATCCTGTATTTCGCGCAGAAAAGCGACCATATTTCCATCAAAAGAGATATAATCACTCACCAGCCCAATATAAGAATTGAGCTCGTCTACCGTGCCATAAGCATCAATGCGAAGGCTGCTCTTGGAAACTTTAGTACCCCCGATCAGGGAGGTCTGTCCTTTGTCGCCGGTTTTGGTGTAAATCTTAAATGACATAAGATAGGTTTTAGAGCATCTTCCCGTCCTTCATGACCAGTTGCCTGTCACTCAACGGTGCCAGCTCCTCATTGTGGGTAACGATGATAAAGGTTTGCTTAAACTGGTCTCTCAGCTGGAAAAACAGCTGGTGCAGCTCCCGGGCATTGTGCGAATCCAGGTTACCGGTGGGCTCATCGGCCATTACGATATCCGGGTTATTGATCAGCGCCCTGGCAACTGCCACTCTTTGTTGCTCCCCGCCTGACAATTCGTTGGGTTTATGATCCATTCTGTCAGCCAGGCCTAAAGTTTCCAACAAAAAAGCGGCCCTTTTTTTGACTTCATTCTTATTATGACCGGCTATAAAACCCGGTACACAAACGTTTTCTATCGCGGTAAATTCAGGTAAAAGATGATGGAACTGAAAAATAAATCCCATGTGTCGGTTACGAAAATCAGCCAGTGCATTGCCTTTGAGTGCTGTCAGGTTCACATCATTCAGCCATACCTCTCCGGAGGTAGGCGTATCCAGGGTACCCAGAATGTGCAGCAGGGTGCTTTTCCCAGCTCCGGAAGATCCTACTATCGTAACGATCTCTCCTTTGTTCACAGTTACATCCACTCCCTTCAAAACGGGTAAGTTGGAATAATTTTTGGTAAGATTGCGTGCGGTCAGCATACTTGAATAAAAGTAATTCACCGTTAAGATAGTAATAGTTGTTTATTTCAAATTAAATAATACTTTTGCCAAAATTTAAGACAGTAAAAATTTCAATAACATGTACTGGACCTTAGAATTAGCTTCATACCTGGAGGATGCTCCATGGCCAGCTACTAAAGACGAATTAATTGATTACGCCATCCGTTCCGGTGCACCGATTGAAGTGATTGAGAATCTTCAGGAACTGGAAGACGAAGGTGAAATTTATGAGGGAATAGAAGATATCTGGTCTGATTATCCGTCACAGGATGACTTCTTCTTTAATGAAGACGAATATTAGCGCATAGATATTCCATTTATTGTTGCCTCAGCAAATTTGCCTATGCTAAAAAATTTCCAAGCCGCTCCTTCATTGAAGGACCGGCTTTTTTTGGAGTAAAATTACCGGCAAAATCTGGCGCAAATCCATGCCAGATAAAGAAACTACTATTTTTGTGGTATAAAACAGAAAGCCGTGAAAATGAATAGCTAATATTCACTTTCACGGCTATTATTTTTGGATCGTACTATCTTATTTTTCCATCTGCAGCATCACATCCATCGTTACACCGGTAGAAGAGAATCCACCGTCATGGAACAGGTTCTGCATGGTCACCATCCTTGTCAGGTCAGAGAACAGTGATACGGTATAGTCAGCACATTGTTTGGCCGTTGCATTACCCAATGGGCTCATTTTCTCAGCATAGTTGATAAAACCTTCAAAACCTTTTACACCGCTACCAGCAGTAGTACGGGTAGGTGACTGAGAAATTGTGTTGATACGTACCTTTTTGCTGATACCATAGTGATAACCGAAGCTACGTGCTATTGATTCCAGCAGGGATTTTGCATCAGCCATTTCACTGTAGTCTGGAAATACACGCTGTGCAGCGATGTAAGTCAGTGCTACTACAGAAGCCCACTCGTTCAGTGCGTCCAGCTTATAAGCTGTTTGCAACACACGGTGAAGGGACATCGCTGAAATATCAAAGGTTTTATGGGAGAAGTCGTAGTCGAGGTCAGTATAAGGCTTTCCTTTACGCACGTTGAGGCTCATACCTACAGAGTGCAGTACGAAGTCTATTTTACCGCCAAAATGCTCCATGGATTTAGTGAACAGATTGTTCAGGTCTTCAAGGCTGGTCACATCTGCTGGTATTACAGGAGCATTGGTAATTTCTGCCAATTTGTTGATCTCTCCCATACGTAAAGCGATAGGTGCATTTGTCAACACGATTTCAGCGCCCTCTTCCACACAGCGAAGTGCGGTTGCCCAGGCAATGGAATTTTCATCCAATGCACCAAATATGATACCCTTCTTTCCTTTTAATAAGTTATAAGCCATTGGGTTGATAATTATTTGGGGCAAAAATAGGCGTTATAGTTGAAAAAAAAACATTAATTGATAAGGCCCTATTTTACCAGCTCCCTCGCATTTTCCAGGGCTGCAGCCGTCGGCTTTTCCCCACTCATCATCTGTGCAATATGATTGATCCTCTCCTCTCTTGTCAGCAACCTTACATTCGTCTGCACCTTTCCTGACTTCATATCTTTAAACACAAAATAATGCGCATCGGCCTTACCCGCAATCTGCGGCTGGTGCGTGATACAGATGATCTGGTGCCCTTTGGCCATGCCTTCCATGATAAAGCTTACCTGGCGGGCCGCCTCCCCTGAGATACCTGTATCTATCTCATCAAAGATCAGCGTTGGCAATGCTACTGACTGTGCAACCAGTGATTTGATACACAGCATCAGTCTGCTCAACTCACCACCAGACGCCACTTTCCGGATAGGTGCAAAGTTGCCGCTCTTATTCGCATCGAATAAGAACTCTATGACATCCTGTCCAAATTGGTTCAATGCACCTTTTACTATCGATGCTTTCAACCTTGCATTTGGCATACCTACCTGTGCCAGCAAAGCATTCACAGATTTTTCAAACGGACCTGCCGCTTTTTCACGGCCAGCTGTAATACCTGCTGCCTGTGCCTGTAACTTACCCTGTAAAGTTTCCAGCTCTTTCTCTAACCCTTCCAGTTTTTCATCCAGGTTCAGCACTCCTTCTACCTTGCCCGTTAGTTCTTCCTGGATCTTCAGCAGCTCGGTCGTATGCTGTGCTGCGTGTTTCTTCAGCAATCTGTACCCGAGTGATAAACGTTCGTTCAGCTGTTCTAACCTGGCACCATCCGTTTGTACCTGATCATTCATATGCCCGATTTCTCCCGTTATATCCTGTAACTCTACATATGCTGATTGCAAACGCGCTGCAATGGCCGGCGCTTCTTTATGAAAATTAGCCAACCCCTGTACAGATGATTGAATCTGTTTTAATTGCTGCAATAAAGGTTGTTCATCTTCTTTTAACTGGAAGTACACCTTGCTCAGGGTATTCCGGATCTCCTCCGCGTGACTCAGCACCTTCAACTCCGCATCCAGCTCCTCTATTTCATGATCCCTGAAGCTGGCCTCTGTCAGTTCGTCCAGCAGGAATTTATTATAATCCAGTTCTTTATTTGCATTGTTACGCAGGTCATGTAGCTGCTTCAGCTCCCGCTGTACGGCTACATATCTGCCATATCCCTGCTGGTATTGCTGCAGGGCTGTTGGCTGGTTGACCAGGGCATCCAGTACTTCCCGCTGAAAATCGGACTTTTCCAGTTCCAGGGTATCGAACTGCTGATGCAGGTCTACCAGGTACTGACTCAGTTCGTGTAGCTGGGACAGGTTCACAGGAGTATCATTGATAAATGCACGGGACTTACCAGCGGTGCTGATTTCACGCCGGATGATCAGCTGATCTTCCAGATCCAGTTCATGCTGCTGGAAAAAATCTGCCACCTGCGATTTCTTCACCTTAAAATTCCCCTCTATCACACATTTCGTATCCTTACTGTGCAATACCCCCGGATCTGCACGCTCCCCAAGTATCAATGACAATGCGCCCAGCAGAATAGATTTACCTGCACCCGTTTCGCCCGTGATGACGTTCAGGTTCCCGGAAAAATCTACTTCCAGCTGTTCAATAATGGCGTAGTTCTTAATTGTTAGTTTTTGTAGCATATGGGAAAATATTCCGCAAATTAAATTTCTCGGTACGAACTGTATCTGCGCAGCGACTACCTCAACCTCCGTTCAATCGCTGAATTCCGGCCTTTGCCCGCTGATCCAGTGAGTTCTTATAATCATGTCCTTTCATATCCAGACAAGTCTGATAACATTGTTGTGCTTTCACCCTGTCATTCCTCTTTTCATAAATATAACCCATTTGCAGGGATGCTCTTGCAGCAAAATATTCTGGTCTGTTCATTCCTGCTTTTATGGTTACTTCATACATGGCAATTGCACTATCATCCATTCCCATTTCATCATATATCCTCCCCAGGCGATAGGCATATTCCAGTTTATCTTCCATGCGGGCATAGTCTGCCGCCTTTCTCGTTTGT
Source organism: Chitinophaga sancti (assembly GCF_034087045.1). Taxonomy (NCBI): domain Bacteria; kingdom Pseudomonadati; phylum Bacteroidota; class Chitinophagia; order Chitinophagales; family Chitinophagaceae; genus Chitinophaga; species Chitinophaga sancti. The sequence goes on from NZ_CP139247.1 coordinate 7,812,690, forward strand.
AACAATTTCAGGGCATCGCTAAAAAAACCTCCATCGCTCAGTAATCGTGCTTTCAGTAGTACAGCATCCGGCCATTTACCACCTTTTGCATCTTTAAGGGCCTGCTTATCTGCATCGGTTTCTGTATTGCCCCGGGTCAGGATCTGTGCCCGGTATTTATTGGCAGCATCCATATTCCCATGCAGGTAATAGTACCAGCTTAAACGTTGCAGACATTCCTTGAGATAAAATTTACCCCTGAAGTTGTCGGTGAATCGCTGCAGGTACACATTTGCATCTTCATCCTGCCTGTCCAGTTTCAATACCCCAAGCAGGTAATTATTGTATTTGATATCCAGGTATCCGCCACTGTCATTTCTGTCAGACAGGGTTTTGATACCCAGTGCTGCTTTCTGGTTGTTCATAGCGATATTCGCTACCATGAGGGCAAAGAGGTAATTATTTTTTGTATCCAGCTGATGTTTCTGGATGAATGCCCATACATCTTCCGGTTTATTTTCAATGAACAGTTTCAGGTAGCAAAAGTAATAAGAAGCTTCGGCCCTGAATATTAACGCTACGTCATTATTGCTCTCGGCAGACTGTTGTACCTGCCGCATACCCTCGCGGATATTGCCTTTCATGCCCAGTATATTGGAAATCCAGCGATAGCCTTCGGGGATAGTACCGAATACGGCCTGCAATGCACCAATCATCATCCTGTTTGGCTGAAACTGCGGAAACTTACGCTGGTTGTCTTTAAACTGCACAAATGCTTTCCTGATTTCCCATACGGCATCCCACTTTTCGCTGAACTTGATGCGGATCATAGCCCACTGAAAACGAATGGCTGCCTGGGTATACAGGTAGTAAGGACTATCTTCAGGCCCCAAAGCCATCATATCCAACCGCTGGTCCCGCAGGTCCTTTCGTTTCGAATATACAGCAGGATCTTCGTTGAAAAAGAGATTGAAAAAGTCGATATAATTTTCGAGAAAGTAAGGTATCAGGTTATCGGGATGCTCTTTTTTTTCGGCTTCCAGTAGAGCGGTGCCCGTGGTAACCTTCAATTGCATAATGGCATCATAGGCTTGCTGGCAGCGGGGATTAAAGTCATATACTTTTTGCCGGGCTACAGCAGGAAAAAAAAGAGCGAGGAACAATCCCAACAGGAATACGGTACGCATGAACACAAATATATTTACAACTGCCGGCTTTACGTCAAATTCCAAACCAAAAACGCCTGCAATGAAAAAAGGTTGTATCATAAACGATACAACCCTTTTCAAAATTATTCTTGGAACTATATTAATTAAATAGTCACAGTTGCTTCCAGATCATTGTCTACCAGCACGCGACCGCAATGTTCGCAGATGATGATCTTCTTGCGCTGACGGATTTCCGCCTGACGCTGAGGAGGAATTGCATTAAAGCAACCACCGCAGGAATCACGCACTACAGTAGCTACAGCCAGACCGTTACGGTAGTTCTTACGGATTTTTTCGTAAGCTGCCAGCAGGCGGGGTTCTACTTTTGCACGAGCTTCTTCGCTTTGTTTGTAGAAAGCTTTCTCTTCTTTTTCAGTTTCACCGATGATCTTTTCCAGCTCACCTTTCTTGTGTTTCAGGTTCGCTTCTTTTTCACCAATGGTTCTCTTTGCTGATTCCAGGGTACGGCTCTTGTCCTTTACCTCGTCATTTGCATCGCGAATGTGTTTCTCAGCCAGCTTGATTTCCAGGGACTGCATTTCCAGTTCCTTGGTGATAGCTTCGAACTCACGGTTATTCTTTACGTTATCCTGTTGCTTCTCGTATTTCTTAATCAGCGCTTCTGACTCCTTAATCTGGTTCTTCTTGTTAGTTATGAAGTCCTGAATGCCACGGATTTCGTCTTCAACATGGGCCAGACGTGTGTTTAACCCTTCGATCTCGTCTTCCAGATCTTTAACTTCCATCGGCAACTCCCCCTTCAACACCTGGATCTCATCCAGTCTGGAGTCCATCTTCTGTAGTCTAAGTACAGACACCAATTTTTCCTCTACGGAGTAATCTTTATTTACAGTAGCCATGTAATGTGTTTATAAATAATTTACCGGGTTTGTTCGAATGGTAGATTTAAGAGGCGCAAAATTAGGGAATTTTTCAGTCAATATATGAAAAAATAAGTCAACCGTAAACTGCTCGCTCTCGAAATGTCCAACATCCGCTATAACTATTTGATTTTCAGCGTCAAAAAACTCATGGTATTTAAAGTCAGCCGAAATATATGCATCGGCTCCAGCCCCAATTGCCCTTTTCAGGAGGAAACTTCCGGCTCCTCCGCAGAGTGCCACCCTTTTAATTGGCTTGTTCCTGAGTGGGGTATACCGGACGCAACCGGTATCGAACTGCTGCTTCACGAACTTCAAAAATGCCATCTCGTCCATCGGCGCTTCCAGCTCTCCTATCAGACCGGACCCAACCTGTGCGTACTCGTTTTCGAGTTTTACCACATCGTAGGCCACTTCTTCATAAGGATGACTGGCTAAAAGAGCCTTGATCACATATTGTTCCAAATATAAGGGAAAAATAACCTCGATCTTCGTTTCTGCTTCTAAATGACGGGTTCCGACCTCCCCAACATAAGGCTGGGTGCCTGCTCCGGCTTTAAAAGTTCCCTCTCCTGCCCCATTATAACTACATTCACTGTATGCGCCAATATGTCCGGCACCGGCTGCAAATAATGCAGACCTGACATTTTCGGCAGATTCATGAGGTACAAAAGTGTATAATTTTCTTAATAGCTCCTTTTTAGGCGCTAATACCCTGGTATTTTTCAGGCTCAGCCGCTGCCCCATCATCTCACAGACCCCGTTCCTCACATTGTCCAGGTTGGTATGCGCTGCATATATAGCGATGTCATGCTTGATAGCTTTGATAGCCACCCGCTCTACATAATTAGCACCATTTATCTTTTTCAGACCACCAAATACAATGGGATGATGTGCCACGATCAGGTTGCATCCCTTGCTGATCGCCTCGTCTACTACCGCTTCTGTCGTATCCAGGGAGAGCAGTACACCTGTTACCTCCCAGTCGCCACTGCCGAAGAGTAAACCGGCATTGTCATAGCTTTCCTGGTATTGCAATGGTGCAAATGCGGCGATGGCCGCTGTGATATCTTTAATTTTCATGACAAGCAAATATGATGGGAATTATTTAAAATTGCAAAAAACTAACTGGCATGACGACACAATCTTCGGGTGAATTGTACGCCTTGTACAAAACGAAAATGCAACAGATCGCCGATATACGCAATGCGATTGCTGTGTTGGGATGGGATCAGGAAACTTACCTGCCTGAAAAAGGAGCCGCCTTTCGCGGGCAACAGATCACCACTCTCAGTTCTATGGCGCACGAGCTATTTACTGAAGATAAACTGGGTGAATTACTGACCACCCTGCATGCCCGTCAGGATATGGACATCATTGCTACTAAGAATATCGCCCTCTCTCTCGAGGACTATGAAAAAAATAAAAAGTACCCTGCCAGTTTTGTAGCTGAGTTATCTACCACGACCAATGAATGCTACCATGCATGGATCAAGGCAAGAAAAGCAAACGACTACAGGATCTTTGAACCCGTGCTGGCGAAAATGGTTGCGCTCAAAAAACAGGAGGCAGACATACTTGGATATAACGGGCATCCCTACAATGCACTGCTGAATGAATATGAAAAAGGGGCGAATACCTCCATGCTGGATACCATCTTTGCTGATGTAAAAGCAGCACTGGCCCCTTTATTAAAGCACATCGAATCAAAACCACAGGTCAATAAAGACTTCCTGCACCTGCACTACGACCGTCATGCACAATGGGCATTTGGAATTGAAATTCTGAAAGCAATGGGGTATGATATGAACGCCGGCAGACAGGATATTTCAGAACATCCGTTTACCACCAGCTTCAACCCACAGGATGTAAGGGTCACTACACGTATCGATGAAAAGGATTTTGGGAACATGACCTGGAGCTGTATCCACGAAGGTGGCCATGCCCTGTACGAACAGGGACTACCTGTAAATGGCTACGGACTACCATCCGGCGAAGCTGCGAGCTTAGGTATCCACGAATCACAGTCAAGGCTGTGGGAAAATAATGTAGGTCGTAGCCTACCCTTCTGGCAGCATCACTATGCAGCTTTGCAGGCACGCTTTCCGGACAACCTGCAAAAAGTATCGCTGGATGATTTCTATAAAGCCATCAACCAGGTACGACCTTCCCTGATTCGTACCGAAGCCGATGAACTGACTTATCACTTCCATGTAATGATCCGCTATGAAATTGAAAAGGGATTACTGGATGGCACCTATTCTACCAAAGACCTGAATGAAGTCTGGAATAAATACTACAAGGAATACCTGCATGTAGATGTACCTGATGATAATCAAGGTGTATTGCAGGATATTCACTGGTCACATGGTAGCTTCGGTTACTTCCCCACATATTCACTGGGTAGTTTGTATGCCGCACAGTTTTTCATCGCTGCACAAAAGCAGATACCGGGATTGATTGAGCAGATTACAAAAGGAGATTATAAACAGTTACTCACATGGTTACGTGATGAAATCCACCACCATGGCAGGTATTACACCAGCAATGAATTGTGTGCAAAGGTAACGGGAGAACCACTGGCGTTTAAATACTTCCTGGATTACGCTACAGAAAAGTATCACCACATTTACAATGTATAAAACAAAAAGATGGTGTATCAATTAGTATGATACACCATCTTTTATTTAACAGGTAGGTGTTTAAGCAATTCTCAGGAGGTTGATATAACCTCTGTTTGTTTGGATAATGGCTTGCTGGTATAGGGATACGGTCCAGCTAATAGCAATAAAATAAATTCAATTGGCCTCGGCTTGCCATAGATGACATTAGTTTAATTCTACGATGCCTGTTTTTCTCCAGACTTCCTTTCCTTCTTTGTAAAGGATAAATGTAGGTAAGGTAGTAGCACCAAGCGTTTTAATCACGTTCGTATCTTTACTACCGTCTACTTTTAACAACTTTATACCTGCATTTGCTTTTAAATAAGCAGCTACCACTGGCTCCATCTTTTGACAGGGAGGACACCAGTCAGCGCTTATGTAGATTAATACATCTCCTTCAGAGATCTTACCGGTAAAATCGATCAGTGTAAGCTGAGGGGTATTTGCGCCCCCTTCAACTGTAAGACCCGCCTGTTTCCAGGCAGTCAGACCACCGTCCAGTTCTACAACATTTGCGAATCCGGCTTCGCGCATCTTCTTTGCGGCGGCATTACTACGCGGTCCACTCAGGCAATACACATAAACAGGCTGCTCCTTATTCAAGTATTTTATTCTCTCATTAAATTCTTCGTCACGTGTAAAGTCAGCCTGCATAGCATGCGGGAGGTGCCCACTACTGTACTCTGCCAAGGTACGTACATCAAATACCTGTACACCCGATTGTTTAATTCCTGTCTGAAATACGTCAGGTTTTACCACATTGTTATTTTGTGCATATACAGCAGTACTCACACATAAAATGAAAAAGCACATAATATACTTACACATCGTAAATTTGCTGTATATTGTTGAGCTCGTGCCAACAGTTAAAGCTGGAATAACTTTTGTGTGATTTTCTTTTCTACTCTGAACCATTAACAATTTGTTTACGTTTACTTAACGTTAGACTTATACAGGTATAACGTTAAAAAATTGAACCTTTATTTTTTTAAAACCTATGCTACTGTCGAAAGCCGAACGACATTAGCCATATCCGGAGAATGAAACACCAACGCCTAAGCCTTTTAGTCCATACCTGGTATGCCGTTGCATACACATGTGTATTAGTCCTACTCTCTGCCTTCAGAGTTCAGGCACAAAACACAGCAGCATTTACTGCCGATAATTTTTCAGGATGTGGGACTGCCTATGTACAATTTATTAATCAGTCTACAACAGGAGGCACTGCTTCCTGGGATTTTGGGGATGGAGGAGCCAAATCGACCCTCTGGAACCCAACCCGATCCTTTACTAAACCTGGCACATACACTGTAACTCTTACAGTTACGTTTGCAGACGGTACGAAAGGGACCGCTACCCATACTGTAAATGTATATAAAAAACCGACAGCACAGTTTACCACGGATGTAACCAGCGGTTGTACACCATTACCTGTTAAATTTACAGACCAGTCTACCGCAGGTGATGGTACGATCAGTAGTGTGAACTGGGATTTTGGGGATGGTAACGGAGCTACGGGTAGTACTGCTAATTATACTTATAATGTAGGAGGCGACTATTCTGCTACGACTATCGTGACCAATAGCTATGGTTGTACCAATAGCTATTCACAGATTATTCATGCGAATGCTACCCCTCAGCCAGCATTTACCAGCAATACACAGGGTAGTTGTAAAGCACCGCTAACCGTTACTTTTACAAACAATACGACGATCAATACCACTGGTAATCCGGGTATTACATACCTCTGGAACTTTGGAGACGGTAGTACCAGCAGTGATATGAACCCGATCCATACATACACCGCAGAAGGGAAATACACCGTTACACTAACGGCTACTTCCGCCGATGGATGCACACAAACACTCACACAAACTGAGTATATCCAGGTCGCTACTATTGCAGCGGACTTTACTATTGCAGAGAGTCTTTGTAAGGGAACAACCCTCCATTTTACCAATACTACTCAGCCTGCTCCGCAGACCGCTACCTGGACTTTTTCAGATGGCGATGTACAAAATACAATTGACGCAGTCAAGACTTTTAATACTGCTGGTACCTATACTGTCACATTACAGGCGCTGACACAGGATGGTTGTCAGGCAAATGTGACAAAGACTTTCACCATCTCTGATATTCCTACTGCTACGGTTACCGCATCTCCCATTACCGCATGTGCCGTTCCTGCCAATGTGAACTTTACTGGTGTAACCACCGGTGCTACCAGCTGGAAATGGGATTTTAACGATGGTACTTCTTCTACTGTACAAAATCCAGCACATACTTATACGGCCGAAGGCAGTTATACTGTTTCACTACAAGCCAGCAATGCTGCGGGTTGTACAGCAACCGCCTACCAAACCATCTCTGTAAAGGAACCTATTCTGAGTATAGATGGTATACCAAATGGTTGTGTGCCACTGGATGATACCTTCACGCCTATCGTGGCTACTGCCGATCCGGTTGTAAGCTGGTCATGGAATTTCGGCGATGGCGGCACTTCTACCGACAAGATACCGACACATACTTTCACCACACAAGGTGATTATATCGTTACCTTAACGATTACTACACAGGGCGGCTGTACGCAGACTGCTACCTTCCCTGTGGAGGTGGGCACACCAGTGGCAGTAGATTTCACTGTAGATCAAACAACCGGTTGTCAGCCTACTATTTTCCATTTCACCAACACAAGTGTTCCTAACGGTACTGCATGGGAATGGACGTTCGAGGAATCAGGCAATACCGGCAATGGTTCTTCTTCTCTGGAAAATCCGACTTATGTATGGACTAGCATCGGTACACATACTGTGATACTAACGGTTATCAATAATGGTTGCCGGCAGACACTCACTAAAACGGATCTGATCACTATCTATCCGCCATCTGCTGCATTCCTTGTACAAACAGTGAATTGTGCGAATATCTACTCCCGTACTTTCACCGATCAATCTGACTTTGGTACAAGTACGACTAAATTATGGAACTGGGATTTTGGCGATGGTACATCTTCTACCACCCAGAATCCAACACATGTTTATACTGCAGGTGGTACATATACTGTGACACTCACAGTTGATAATGGTAGCTGTCAGTCTGTATACAAAACGAATGTCACTATCATTGATGAAACACCCAAGATCTATTCAGATGTCACTACCATTTGTAAAAATGGTACCGTGAATTTTGCCATGGATCCTGTAACTGCCAGCCATTTCGCCAGCTACCTCTGGAACTTTGGCGATGGTAATACTTACAATGCACCGGCACAGGGCCCTATCGGTTATGTATATCCCACACCTGGTGATTATACGGCCAGCCTGGTGCTGACAGATGTATACGGTTGCCTGCACACTTCCAATACGATTCCGATTTCTGTGAATGGCGCAAATGCGAAATTCAGCATTGATACCAAACAGTGTAGAAATGTACCAGTGAGCTTTACTGATCAATCTACGACCAAGACAGGTAATACCATTGTATCCTGGACATGGGATTATGGAGATGGCAGCACGCCGGAGACTTACACTACTGCACCTACAAATATCACGCATACTTATACAGCGATCAATGACTACCCTGTTACACTGACCGTGAAAGACAATACCGGTTGTGAAGACAGTTATACAGCAACTGTACGTATTGCAAATATGATTGCGGCATTTGGTGGACCGGATAGCATTGCATGTCTGAATACTCCTTATCAGTTCTCTAACTCTTCCATCACAACACCACTCACTTACCAGTGGGACTTTGGTGATGGTACGACCAGCACAGATGCGACTCCTGCACATACTTATACACTGCCAGGCAAGTATACGGTATCGCTGATCATTGCTAACACTACTGGTTGTAGCGATACGATTACGACTGTTGACTACCTGCGTGTACCTAACCCGATTGCTGACTTCAGCTTCCCGGCGGTAGCGGCTGATGTATGTCCGCCAGTAAAAATTCAGTTTACCAACCTCTCCTCTGATTATGTAAGTTCTGCATGGAGCTTTGGTGATGTGAGTAGTTCTACAGAACAGGATCCGCTGCATAACTATATCAAGGCTGGTACATTTGATATTACACTCACTGTTTATTCACAGGGTGGTTGTGCGAGTGCGGTAGCCGGACCAAAAACTATTTCTATCGCCGGACCAGATGGTAGCTTCACTGTTACACCTGAAACAGGTTGTTATCCGCTGACGGTGACGATGAATGCCAGTTCTACGGCGGCTGTTAAATATATCTGGGACTTTGGAGATGGTTATTCAGCCACCACCACTACACCTACTTCACCATCTTACACTTATCCACAGGAAGGTGTGTATTACCCGGTTGTATTGCTGGAAGATGACAGAGGTTGTCGCGTAGCGGCAGATGGTAATTCAAAAGTAATTGCTGATAAAGTGGCGGCTAACTTTGGTACGGATGTTACACAGGCTTGTGATGGTGGTACTGTATTCTTCACAGATTCATCCACCAGCGTTTCTGCAGGACTGGGTATGGCTATGACCTATGCATGGGATTTTGGTGTCACTACCAAAACTGATGATGTGAGTACAGATCAGACACCTTCTTATGTATACGATGCGCCAGGTACTTACAATGTGAAACTGACTACGACCAGTTCTTATGGTTGTGTGAGCACTATCGAAAAAGCGATTGTAGTAGAACCTAAACCAGTAGCGGTGATCGATACACTGGGGCCGTTGTGTATAGGAGCGACTATGCAGCTGGTGGGTCATGAAACAAAGAATATACCTGGTACCAAATGGAGCTGGCAGATACTGGGACAAAACTATTTAGTACAAACGCCACCGGCTACCACCTTTAACCAGGCTGGCGATCAGTTAATTACACTGACGATCACTACTGCCAGCGGTATTTGTAGTAGTACAGCTACGAGAACGGTGAGTGTAGTAGATTATCCATCACTGAATCCGAACCCTGCGAGCGCCAGCATTTGCCGTGGTGCTTCTATCACACTCAATGCAAATACAGATGCCGGTGTGACTATCAACTGGACAGATTATAAGATCAATGATATTCATAGTGCGAGTCCGGTAGTCAGTCCGGAAATAGATACGACCTATCATGTATCAGTGGTAAATGCAGCAGGTTGTAAGGTGGAAGGAGATGTGCCGGTGATGGTATCTCAACCATTCCAGGTAACGGCTACAGACACCTTTATCTGTAAAGGTGGTTCTGCACAACTACATGCATCAGGTGCGACTTCCTATTCCTGGTCTCCTGCTACAGGATTGAGCAATCCTGCGGGTCAGAACCCGATGGCTTACCCTGATACGACTACTACTTATACTGTGACAGGATATGGTAAGGATGCCTGCTTTACTTCGCAGGCGACAGCGTTGGTAACAGTACATCCGTTGCCGGTAGTGAATGCAGGTCCGGATTTGACATTGGCTACAGGTAACAGTTACCTGATACCGACTACAGGCAGTGCTGATATTACCGACATTGAATGGTGGCCGGTGAATTACCTGGATTGTGTAGACTGTCTGCAACCTACCGCTACACCAAAAACGACGACGACTTATACTATAACGGCGACGAATACATATGGCTGTAAGGGTGTGGATGATATCACCATCAGGATGGTGTGTGAATCAGGCAATACCTGGCTGCCAAATACCTTTACACCTAATGGCGATGGACAGAATGATATCTTCTACATCAGAGGTAAGGGTATCAAAACCGTAAAATCATGGAGAATATATAACCGTTGGGGACAACTTGTATTTGAGCGGACCAACTTTAACGTAGAAGACATTACAAGTGGATGGGATGGAAAAGTGAAAGGCGTACTAGTGAACCCGGATGTGTTTGTATATGTAGCTGAGGTAGTTTGCGATACAAATGAAGACTTTACCCTGAAAGGTAACGTGATGCTGTTACGTTAAACGGCGATTACCAGATTCCTATTTAAAATTTGCCAAGCATGAGAAGGACTTGTAGAAAACTGTTTGTGGCACTTTGTTTATGTCTGAGTTCCAGAGTGATGGCACAGGATATTCACCTGTCGCAATTTTATGAAACCCCCATTCTGCGTAACCCTGCGCTGATAGGCATCTTTAACGGAGATTACCGCGTACAGGCAGTGTACAGGAACCAGTGGAACAGTGTGACTATTCCCTACCAGACAGGGGCTGTGAGCGGGGAACTGAAATTTCCGGTAGGCCGTGGAGAGGATTTTCTCACCACAGGTGCGCAATTTACTTATGACAGAGCTGGTACGGCACGATTACAGTCTGTGCAGATTCTGCCAGCTATCAACTACCATAAGTCAATGAGCGAGGTGAAGAACATGTTCCTTTCAGTCGGTTTCATGGGAGGTTTTGTGCAAAGACAGTTCGATGCCACCAAGCTCACTTTCAATAACCAGTATACCAATGGTCGCTATGATCCCACTGTAGCCAGTGGTGAAGAAGGCAGACTGGCACTGCGTGGATATGGTTACTGGGATGCCGGTGCAGGTATTAGTTTCAACAGTACGATTGGTGAAGACATCAATTATTATATAGGTGCAGCCATGTTTCACTTTACACGTCCAAGGGTGTCCTTTTATAAAGACAATAGTATTGTAATGGATCCAAAGTATACCTTCAATGCGGGTATTACCATCCCAATGGAAGACAGGTTGAAACTGATTGCGCAGTACAACCAGATTCATGAAGGGTCGTATTCCGAGTATAATGGAGGAGCCATCCTGGGTTATATGTTATATAATGAGGGCCTGGAAAGCACAAGAGGTATTTACGGCGGGTTGTTTGTGCGATGGGGAGATGCGATCATTCCTACCATGCGCCTGGATATGGACAAGTACGAGATCAGTATGACATACGACTGTAATATTTCAAAACTGAAAACGGCGAGTCAGAGTTTTGGGGGATTTGAGCTGGCACTGGTATTCAAAGGGTTCCTGAATAGCAGGAACAGTACGTTGGATGCAGTGCATTGTCCAAGATTTTAATTCCCTTATTAATCCTTTACTATATTTGCCAGTCTAAAATAATATAAAATGAGCATTGCAATCGGCACAAAAGCACCAGCTTTTTCTTTGAATGATACTGAGAAGAAAAAAGTAACCCTGGAAGATTTCAAAGGACAGAATCTGGTTATCCTTTTCTTTCCATTGGCATTTACCAGTGTATGTACAGCAGAACTGTGCAGTGTAAGAGATACCCTGGCTACTTATAACAGTTTGAATACTGCGGTAGTTGGTATTTCTGTAGACTCTCCGTTCACCCTGGGTAAATTTAAGGCAGAGCAGAACCTGAACTTCCCATTGCTGTCTGACTTTAATAAAGAGGCATCTCAGGCTTATGGTGCTTATTATGAGAACTTTGTACTGGACCTGAAAGGGGTATCCAAGAGAGCGGCTTTCGTAGTAGACAAAGAAGGCACTGTGAAGTATGCACAGGTGCTCGAGTCTGCCGGCGATCTGCCAGATTTTGAAGCAATAAAGAAAACACTGGCTGATTTACAATAAAAATTGACGGAAAGCGTTAATTTTTGTTAAAAACTAATGGCAGTGCTTCCTTTTTGGCCTGCCATTTGTTATTTTTACAATAGAAGAATTGGTAAAACGGGTTCTCATGTAATAATAAATATATCTAATATAAAAGATAATTTTATTGTACCATTCCCCGCTATTTCAAAACGAAAATTAATAGATATTCGAAAAAATCTTTATCTTTACGGGTATGTGGAAAACCTTTACTCTTTTACTTACATGCTTTATACTACTGACGACCTTAGTTTCTAAGGCGCAGACGTATAAACCTGCTTCATCAGGTACTGATGGAGTGAGTAAAATTGTGAAGTTGTACCCTAATCCTGCATCCTCGAGAATTAATTTTGAATTACAGCATAATAACGAGCAGGTTTATGATCTTATTGTATTCAATTTTCTCGGAAAGATGGTAGGGCAGGTAAAGAATATAAGTAACAAGACTACGATGGAGCTGGATAACTATTATAGTGGGTTGTATATTTTCCAGTTGAGAGATAGGCAGGGGAACCTGATAGAGTCTGGAAAGTTCAATGTCGTCAAGTGATTTTAAAGATATTATATAAAAAAAGGCTGTCTCACGACAGCCTTTTTTTATTGTACTTCTACTATTAAGAACTTCAGATAAGTTGTATTCTCAATATTCCATAATATCGGATGATCCTGCGCCTGTGTCTGGAAGGTCACCTGTCTCAGTTTCTTCTTCGCATCTTTCGCAGCCATATCAATGATTTCCAGGAACATAGATGGCGGTACCAGGTTTGTACAAGACGCTGTAACCAGGAAACCACCCGGTTTTAGCAGCTTCATTCCTCTCAGGTTGATCTCTTTGTAACCCGTAATCGCCTTCTGGATATTCTCACGGCTTTTGGTAAATGCCGGTGGATCCAGGATCACCACATCAAACTTCTTCTCTTCCTTTGTCCACTGTTTCAGCACATCAAATGCGTTGACTGCCTGGAACTTACATTTATCTTCGAGGTTATTCAGCTGGGCATTTCTGCGGGCAGTATTTACTGCATGCTCAGAAATATCCAGGCCCAATACGCTCTTTGCACCATAGTGCCCTGCATGACAGGAGAAAGTACCTGTGTAACAGAACGCTTCCAGTACATCTGCGTCTTTTACAATATGTTGTATGGCCCTGCGATTATCCTGCTGATCCAGGAAGTAACCGGTTTTCTGGCCATTTTCGATATCTACATGGAACTTTAATCCATTCTCATTAATAATGATGTTCGTATCAAAAGGAGCACTCAGGAAACCTTTTTGCTGTTGCATACCTTCCAGTTCCCTTACCGGTACATCGTTGCGCTCATAAATCCCTTTTGGAGAGAAAATTCTGTTCAGGGCATCGACAATTGCACCTTTCCACTTTTCCATACCCAATGCCAGGGTCTGCAATACGAAGTAATCATTGAACTTATCTATGACAAGCGCCGGCATTTCGTCAGCTTCTCCAAACACTAAACGGCAGTTCTCCACATACCCTAGCTGCTGGCGGTATTTCCATGCCTTGAGCAAGCGGCGGTAGAAGAATTCGGCATCGATCATCTCGTTTTTGTCACGGGTCAGCAGGCGAACCAGGATCTGAGATTGTGGGTTTATATACCCTCTACCCAGAAAGTGGCCCTGATGCGTGAATACATCCACAATATCGCCGGCATCTACCGGTCCCTGGATCTCACCGACTTCGTTGCCAAAAATCCATGGATGTCCCTGCAGTACGCGATTCTGTATTTTTTTCTTTAAAAAAACTTTGGTCATTATCAATAGTTCGAAGGCGCAAAGGTAAAGAAAAGGTAGGCATCTTACATGGTTAATATAGAATGCAGAACGGACTCAACTTTCAAAATGACACCTTTATATAAGATGTTTGTCATTTTGGCGGCATTTGAGCGCTTGGCAAGTAAATTGTCTAACGTACCTTTGTACATTTTAAGTTAACAAACGAAAACACTACCCATATGCAGACAAACGGACAGGACACCGAAAACGGTAAAGGTATGCCAGATATTAATGCAGATGAGAACATGGCCGGCACTTCCCACCTTAACGATGCCTTGGCGGATGAAAGCGAATTCGACAAGAAACAACAGGAGCTGGATGAGATGAAGGACAAGTATCTCCGTCTGGTTGCTGAGTTTGACAACTTCAGAAAACGCACTGCCAAAGAAAGGATCGAGTTGATGCAGACTGCCAACAAGGAAACGATCATTTCCCTGCTGGACGTACTGGATGACAGTGAACGCGCCACCAAACAACTGGAAAACACCACCGACATTACTGCCATTAAAGAAGGCGTTATGCTGGTTTTCAATAAATTGAAATCTACACTACAAGCCAAAGGCCTGAAACCTATGGAGAATTTGCATACTGAATTTAATGCAGATCTTCACGACGCTATCACAGAAATACCTGCACCTACAGAAGAACTGAAAGGGAAAGTACTGGATGAGTTGCAAAAAGGCTACATGCTGAATGACAAATTGATCCGTCATGCAAAGGTTATTGTAGGGAAATAAGGTGACTTTCTGACAGAATAGTTTTTCTTTAACCATGCCGGCGAAACGCCGGCTTTAGTGCGATATATGTCTACCAAAAGAGATTATTACGAAATACTGGGCGTCGCCAAGTCTGCCTCCCAGGATGAAATTAAAAAGGCTTACCGAAAGGTAGCTATGCAGTACCATCCTGACCGCAATCCCAACAATAAGGAAGCAGAAGAAAAATTTAAAGAGGCAGCTGAAGCCTACGAGGCATTGAGCGATGCGGACAAACGTGCCCAGTACGACCGTTTTGGTCACGCGGGTATGGGTAACCGCGGTGGTGGTTACGGTGGCGGTAACATGAATATGGATGATATCTTCTCCAACTTTGGAGACATTTTCGGAGACGATATCTTTGGCAGCTTCTTCGGTGGTAACCGTGCCGGCGGTGGTGGTGGCAGACGTGGCAGAGGTACACGCGGCTCCAATCTTCGTATTAAGATCCGCATGACCTATGAAGAGATCGCGAAAGGTGCCAATAAAAAGATCAAGGTTAAAAAACATGTACCCTGTCAGCATTGTGGCGGATTAGGTGCGAAAGATAAAAATGCTTTCCAGACCTGTAATACCTGTCATGGGTCCGGCCAGGTAAGAAAAGTAACCCAGACTTTCCTGGGTCAGATGCAGACAGTCGCTACCTGTCCAACCTGTCATGGCGAAGGCCAGATCATTACCAGCAAATGCGGGCACTGTAAAGGTGAAGGCCGTATGTATGGTGAAGAAATGGTAAGCATCGACATTCCGGCAGGCGTACAGGAAGGTATGCAGCTGAGCATGAGCGGTAAAGGTAATGCCGGTG
This sequence comes from Chitinophaga sancti, assembly GCF_034087045.1. Classification (NCBI taxonomy): domain Bacteria; kingdom Pseudomonadati; phylum Bacteroidota; class Chitinophagia; order Chitinophagales; family Chitinophagaceae; genus Chitinophaga; species Chitinophaga sancti. The sequence continues at coordinate 7,828,291 of NZ_CP139247.1, forward strand.
AAAGAGGTGGTGCTCCCGGGGATCTGCTGATCCTCATTGAAGAGGAACCACATCCGGAACTGCAAAGGGATGGGCTGAATGTAGCCTTTGACCTGTACATTTCCTTCCCTGATGCGGTGTTTGGTACTTCGGTAGAGGTGCCGACCATCGATGGTAAGGCAAAGATCAAGATCCCGGCTGGTACACAATCCGGTAAGGTATTCAGGTTGAAAGGTAAAGGTTTCCCTTCCGTGAATTCTTATGAGAAAGGCGATCAGCTGATCCATGTGAATGTATGGACACCTCAGCAGGTAAACAGTGAAGAGAAAACTTTCCTGGAAAAGGTGCAGAGTTCAGACAACTTCCAGCCTAAGCCAGATAAGTCTGAGAAAGGCTTCTTTGAAAAAGTAAGAGACATATTTAGCTAAGGCTATAGCTTGTGGCAGGTGACCTGCCCGGCCGGAAAAATCCGTTGATCGCATAGCGGTCAACGGATTTTTCGCTTTTTAGCCATAATTTTACTCCCCATGTTCGATCCTTCCAAATTACAAATGCTAGAAAACCGGCTGGTAAAGGTTTATCGCCATATTGGTAAAATCGCCCGCCGCCAGAACATCACCTGTTACAGGGTGTATGATGACGATATCAATGAATTTCCATTCAGTGTGGATCGCTATGACGATCATATCTATGTGGCAGAATACGATCGCCCGCATGGTATGGATGAAGAGACCCATGAGCATTGGCTGGATAGCTCTCTGGAAGTAGTAGGCAAGGTACTGGATGTGCCATTGAACAAGATATGGGTGAAGCAAAGACAACGGAAAGCCAGCAGACAGGAACAGTATGAGAAGCTTTCTTTTGAAAGCCATGAGGTGGTGGTGCATGAAGCAGGGCTGAAATTCAAAGTCAATCTTTCTGATTACCTGGATACAGGTCTCTTTTTGGATCACCGTATTACAAGGGGCATGGTCCGGGAGAGTGCGAAGGATATGAAAGTGCTGAACCTCTTTTGTTATACAGGTTCCTTTTCTGTGTATGCAGCTGCAGGTGGTGCCAGCGAAGTAGTGTCTGTAGATTTGTCTAAGACCTACCTGGCATGGGCGGAAGAGAATATGCAGCTGAATGATCTGAAAGGTAATTTTCAGTTTGTACATGCGGATGTATTGCAATACCTGGATACATTGCCTGCTGATTATTTCGATCTGGTGGTGCTTGATCCTCCTACTTTTTCCAATAGCAAGCGCATGAAGGAGTTCCTCGATATACAGAGAGATCATGTGTCGATATTGAATAAGGTATTGCATGCGACCAAACCCGGGGGAGTGGTGTATTTTAGTAATAACTATCGTAAGTTTCAGCTGGATACGGAACAGATTCAGGCGGGTACGATCAAGGATATTACCGGGCAGACAATGCCGTTTGATTTTCAGCAAAAGCTGATTAGAAAATGTTATAAGATCACCAGATAAGAATATTGGTTTCAGCAGAAGCTGATCAGAAAATGTTATAAGATCACCAGATGAGAATATTGGTTTCAGCAGAAGCTGATCAGAAAATATTATAAGATCAACAGATGAGAATATTGGTTTCAGCAGAAGCTGATCAGAAAATGTTATAAGATCACCAGATAAGAATATTGGTTTCAGCAGAAGCTGATCAGAAAATATTATAAGATCAACAGATGAGAATATTGGTAGCCGGAGATTTTGAAGCTGATTATAATCGCACGAGAATTATCCTGGATGGTTTACGTACCATTCCTGCTGTGTCACTTTCTTTTTACAATTATAAGGAGCAAAGTAAATGGAATTTCGCAGCCCTGCGCAAAGCGTGTGGGGATGCGGATGTGATCTTTTTGCCTGCATTTACACACCAGGATGTGGCGATAATTAAGATGCTTTCCGGCAAGCCTGTGTTGTTTGATCCATTGATCTCAAGGTATCTGTCTAAGGTGTTTGATTATAAGAAGGTGAACAGGTATTCTCCGAGAGCTTTGAAAAATTATCTGAAGGATAAGATCTCTATGCGTATGGCGGACCTTGTTATTTGCGATACAGAGGGGCACCGGGATTATTATCATAGGACTTTCAGCATTCCTTTGCGGAAATTGTATGTAGTGCCTGTGGGGGTGAATACGGATGAATTTCCACCGGCACCTGCTATTGGATTACGGGATACTTTTGTAGTGGGGTTCTATGGTGGTTTTATTCCTTTGCAGGGCACACGAATGATTGTGGAGGCGGCGAATGTTTTAAAAGATCATACAGATATTCATTTCCGTTTGATCGGAAATGGATTTGAGTATAAAGTAATACAGCAATTAGTAGCGCAATATCAATTGAATAATATTAGTTTACCTGGTTGGGTAGCTTATGATCAATTGGCAGGGGAGATGAATAATTTTGATATTTGTTTGGGGATATTTGGAGAGACGCAGAAAGCGGATTTAGTGATACCGAATAAGATATTTCATTATGCTGCGTTGAGGAAGGCGATCATTAGTAAAGAGTCTCCTGCGATAAAGGAGGTGTTTGAAGATGGGAAAAGTATTTTATTGACAGCAAATACACCGGAGGCGATTGCAGAAAAGATTCTCTTATTGAAGGAGAATGTGGTGCTGAGAGAGCAATTGGCGCAAGGTGCATATGAGGCTATTTGCACGAAGTATAATCATCGTGCAATTGGGCAGCTGGTATATAATCTGGCGCTGGAAATTAAGTAGGCGGGATTACAGGTAAGCCATTACATTATCAATAAGATCCATTATCCCCTTTACATTAAAATGCATTATACCTGCGTAGGCTGCATTTTTCCGCCGCTGGAATTAAGTAGACGTAATTACAGCAGCCATTACATTAACAATAAGATTCATTATCCCCTTTTCACTAAGATGCATTATACCTGCGTAGGCTGCATTTTTCCGGGGCTGGAAATTAAGTAGACGTAATTACAGCAGCCATTACATTATCAATAAGATCCATTATCCCCTTTACACTAAATTGCATTATGCCTGCGTAGGATGCATTTTATGTGCTAATTTTTCAACAGCATTCAGATCAATCCGGGTGCCCATTTCATGCAGCAATTCCAGGTAAGAACGTGTAATACAATTGAGGCTATGCCTTTCAGTTGTGTAGGCAAATGCGCATCTGGCCACTGACTCTCTTTTCAAAGGTTCTTCCAGTAACGACTGTATACCGGCAGCCAGTTGTTCCGGTTGATGTACTTCGCAGGAAACTGCTCTCCCACCCTGTACCAGATCTGACAAGCCACCTGCATTTGTAGAAACTACAGGTACACGATACATAAAGGCATCCAGCACACTACTACCTAATCCTTCCTGTTCTGAACTCATGGTGAAGATGTCTAACACCGAGAAGATATCCTCCACATTATCATAAAAGCCCATCAGTTTATACACATCTTCCAATCCGTATTCAGCTATTTTATCACGCATTTGTTGTTCCAGCTCCCCTTTACCAAAGTGCAGGAATACAAAATCACGACGTACAGTTGCCAGTTCACGGATGGCTTCGATCATAGTGAGTGGATCTTTGTGTTGTACAAGTGCAGCCGTGGTACCGATCAGGTGTAATGACGGATCGACGCCTGCATCAGTGAGTATCCTTTCTGCCCTGGACTTATCCAGTTGCTTTGCCATAATAGCACTGGATATCAAACGGACATCTTTAGCACCAAAGTCTGTCAATATACGTTTGATGGCGTGGCTGATAGCAACGACCTGGTCAGTGAGTTTATATTTGAGCAAGGTCATCTTTCCGTGGGGAACAAAATCCACGCGACGGGTAAAAATGATCTTAGCCCTGTGAAAGGGCTTGGAAAGAATTGCATACGTGAGAATATGGGAAGATTGTGCATGAAGTATATCATAACGGCTTCCCTTGAAGATCAGGAAGAAGAGCACGCCAAAAATATTTGAAAATGATTGGGTTTTAAAGCCCTTCTCGTTTGCCTTTTTTTCCAGCGGGTAGTTTTTTCTACAAAGTAGTTCCACATTAATACCGGCCTCTTTGAAACCGGACATGGTATACATAGTTTGCCGTTCTCCACCACGCCATCCACGCTCGAAGTTTAGTTCAAGAATCATTACAGACTTGCTATGCATAGGTTTCCCAGGTTTTTAGTTCTTACACAATAGGTTGCATTAACAAAAGGTTAGATGCATAAATGATGCAAAGTTTAATTGGGAAGGTACACATTTAACAATAAATAACAGTTGAGGTAAGAATTCCCCTATTCATATTATGTATTAATTAACTATAAATCAATTATATATCCTTTAAAAATAATACTAGTTGATGCTTTTATTCTTTTCCAGGTTTTTTACCAGCTTGATAAATTCTTTTCTGTAGTTACCCGGATCGTCTCCCAATGCTCTTTTTGCAATTTCTAATACCATCTTGCTATCTCCCTCCCCTTTATAGGCAGAATGTCTTAAAAGCATGCCACATAATGCAACGGATGTTGCAAAACGGAAATCGACGTCTGCATCCTGGAAGTCGATACAGGAATTGTGTATCTGGTGCCAGATGGTGTGGAAGGAGGAGTCTGTTGGGAGTTGGTAGTTGATTCGGATTTGGGCTAATAGGGAGTCGTGGGGTTTAAATACGACATCGGTGTCGTGAAGAGGGTGGGTGTAGGGATTGGGGAGTTCAGTACCAGGCACTATTTCATACATAGCAATCGCACAATGCCCTGCCCCTACAATCCCTCCGGAAACACGCCCTCCGGTAGTATCTGCATTGCTGATCACTTTATTTTCATACCCAATCAGGCGGTAAGACTTGACCATAGCAGGGTTAAAGTAAACTTCGGCCTGTACATCTTTGGCTACAGTAAATAAGGTACCTCCAAATTCTTTAGCGAATATTTTACTGGCTTCTTCCAGGTTGTCGATATAGGCAAAGTTACCATTGCCTTTACTGGACAGGGTTTGGAGTTTGCTATCTTTATAATCACGCATACCGAACCCCAGGCAGGTGAGTAGTACCCCACTCTCCTTTTTGCTGACGATGAGTTGTTCCATATCCAGATCGCTGGTCTGACCTACATTGAAATCACCATCAGTAGCCATGATGACGCGGTTGTTGCCATCTTTGATAAAGTTGTCCTGTGCCAGCTGGTAAGCGAGTTTGATAGCCGCTTCGCCGGCAGTAGCGCCGCCAGCACTGAGATTGTCGATTGCATTGAGGATTTTATCTTTCTGATCGCCAGGGGTACTTGGCAGAATGATGCCTGGGGCACCAGCGTAAGCAACGATGGCAACATGGTCGTTCTTTCTTAAGTTATTGACAAGGATGCGAAAGGCAGCTTGTAGTAATGGTAGTTTATTGGCGGGAGCCATAGAGCCGGAGGCATCGATCAGGAATACGAGATTGCTGGGAGGCAGACTATCTGTATCCATGACTTCACCCCTTACCACAATTTGCAGTAACCGGTGTTCAGGTTTCCAGGGGCAGGTGGCGTAACTACTGTAGACAGCGAGGGTCTGGCCTTTTTTCGGAGGAGGATAATGGTAGTTGAAGTAGTTGAGCATTTCTTCAATGCGCACGGCATCGACAGGAATCTTTTCTTTGAGGTGGATGAAACGGCGGATATTGCTATAGGCAGCTCTGTCTACATCTACAGCGAAGGTAGAATGGCTACGGATGAGGGTTTTCATGAATTGATTTTCGTAGAGGGCGCCGTAAGTTTCATCAAAGAAGACACGGGTGCCCATGCTGGTGTTGCCATAGTTTGGGTTGGAGCCGCTGGAAGAGCGGTTGCGGGCTATGGCCTTGGCTTTGGCGATGGCGTCCTGGGGGTTGTCGAGGGCGTCGAGTTGAACGAGGATGCGGTTATACACACCTATAGGGATTCTTTTAGGACGGTATTTGTCCAGTTGAAAGAGTAATATAGCGTCCTGAGAAGGCACCGCAATCCGAAAAAGACCGTACTGATTGGTAGCGACTTTTGCGGTATCATTGATCACTGAGATTAATACACCGGGTAAGGGATTGTGTGAAATACTGTCCTCTACAGCCCCGGTGATGTAAATTTTCTGTGCATTCGCAGGTACAAGGAATAGCAGGCTGCCGAGCAGCATGAGAAGCTTTACCATGGGGGTCTTGCATCAGTTAGTGTAATATAAGCAAAAAATCTCTTCTGCTTTTTAGGCAGAAGAGATTTTTGCTTTATTATTTGGCCTGCGGCTGCAAACAAATGCACTCTTTTCTCTGGCTGGCGCCTGGAGCAATCAGATTACCTTAGGCATTTTCTACTAACTGATAAATTTCCGGTAAGTTCCTTCCTAATCCATCATAGTCTAAACCATAACCAAGTAGGAACTTGTTAGGCACACTAAAACCTAAATAATCAATCCTGATCGGGTACTTCATCGCTTCTGGTTTAGTGAGCAGAGAAGTCACCAACAGTCTCTTTGGTTGCTGGTGTTCTAACTGTGGGAGGAACTGACTCAATGTCTTTCCTGTATCAACAATATCTTCCAGGATTACTACCGTACGGCCAAACAGATCTTCATCCAGACCAATTGCCTGCACTACATTTCCAGTCGACTTCATGCCCTTGTAAGAAGCGAGTTTGATAAACGAGATCTCCGCTTCTATGGTCAGGTACTTAAAAATATCAGCGGCAAACATAAAGGAGCCGTTGAGGATGGCAATGAATAATGGTTTTTCACCTTTCAGGTCATTGCTGATAGCAGCTGCCAGTTCCTGAATACGCGCCTGCAGCTTATCTGCGTTGATGTAAGGTGTGAATTGCTTGTCATGAACCTGTATAACAGACATGTGTTTCCTTATTTACGTTTGTTTAAATTTTTCCTACTAAAAGCCTTTGACCGATTTTAATGTCGTAGGCTTCCAGGTGATTCCATTCCCGTAACTGTTCTACGGTTACGTTAAAGCGTTTGGCTATGCCATATAAAGTTTCTTTGGAAGTGACGTCGTGGTATAACAAATTACCCACCTGGATAGTTCCCTCAGGTAATCCGTTGGATGTAGGAGGAGTTGGGGTATTTGATGTAGTGGCTATTGGCAGAGCAGGTGACTGCGTGGCTGGTGCCTCTGTTGGTGTAGCCGGTGTTGGTGCTACAGGAGCTGTTGGTGTAGCCGGTGTTGGTGCTGGTGTAGTAGCAGGTGCAGTTGCTACAGGAGCTGCTGGAGCAGTAACCGTACCTGTTGCTACCGGTGGTGCAGGATTGTAGGTTGGTGTTGATGCCTGAGCAGTTGGTGCAGAGGCAGATGTACCTACGCTTGCAGATGCATTTACTACAGGAGCTGTTGGCGCTGTAGCGGTAACTGTACCTGTTGCTACCGGTGGTGCAGGATTGTAGGTAGGTGTTGTTTTAGCGGGTATTGATGCAGATGCACCTACGCTTGCAGATGCATTTACTACTGGTGTTGTTGGCGCTGTAGCAGTAACTGTACCTGTTGCAGCCGGTGCCGGATTATAAGTTGGTGTTGTTTTAGTAGCTGTTGCCGCAGGTTTTGCAGCAGTGCTTGTACCTGCTGGTGTCACCTCTCCTATCTTCTTCAAATCATCCACCATCCCATCAGGCAATTTATTTACCTGCTGCTGTTTTGATTGTGCCGGCTGTTGCTGAGCCTGTTGCTGTTGCGCCAGCTGTTGCTGACGTTCCATTTCCGTCTTCACATCATCCACTATCTGCTTTGGATTCAGATCTCCTTCAGTCGGATCTTCTACCAGTGCATTCTTCGCCAGTTCAGGTTTTACGCTTGCAAATCCCTGCAGCGCCAGTTTCTGACCTGCTGCCGGCTCCTCACCTTCCTTCATTTTGTTACGACGGCGTAACCAACGTAACTGTATACCTTCTGCCTGGGAAATATCGTACATGGTTTCACCCTGTTTCACTATGTGAAAATCATTCTTCCCTGACTTTCCTTTTTTCTCCAAAAAGATATAATTACTCTTTGGCAAAGGATTATCATTTTCCAGGTCATTATACTTCACGAGATTTCGCAGCTTCACATCCTTTTCACTCGCCAGTTGAATCAATGCAGTACCTGCCTGTGCATACATTACTTTACGACCATTGATTTCAAATATGCCAGTTGGAATAGGTTTATCAGCAGCTGCTGTATTGCCTTTTCCGGTAGTAGTGGTGGAAGGTTTTGTGGTGGTGGAAACGGAAGTTGATGGCGTAGACCTTGGTATCAGGCCCTCTCCTTCCTTTGTATATTGCTGTAAGTTATAATCTTCAATAACCTTAATCAGCTGCTGGGGATATGTTTTGCTTGTTGCATAACCCGCCTGTTTCAAACCATATGCCCATGATTTATAATCTTCCAGCTGAAAAGAGAAGAGAAAACTATAGCGTGGGTTATTTTTCAGGAAGTCAGAGTGATCCTTGTAAGAATCAGCCGCTGTGGTGTATTTACGGAAGCATTCCTGGCGGGCGTCGTCATCATAATTCACGGTAGCGCCTGTCCAGTTGTTTTTACACTTGATACCAAAGTGATTATTGGAATTCTGTACCAGCCAGCTATTGCCTGACTGTGTTTCCAGCACCCCCTGTGCAAGGGTGATGGAAGCAGGAATTCCACTCCGCTTCATTTCATCGATCGCGATATCCTTATACATCGCAATGTACTGCGGTGTCGACGTGGTCTGCGCTTTCACCAGTGGCATGCAGCCAATTAGAAAACTGACCGTGAAAAAGGCTCTCCTTAGTTGCATGTATATGAATTTAATGGGTTAGTCTTTGTTTTAACTGCTTTTTTTCTGCTTGCTGGTAAACTGAAATTCAGGAATGCAATATTCTCGTCAACTACATTTCCTGCATATCAGTAATCCAAATTTCAGGAATGCAATATTCACCTCAACTCCTTTTCCTGATCATCAGCAATCCGTCTCTCAGGGTGAGCAATAACTGTTCCGAGCGCCCATCTGCAGCCACTTTCTCACAAAACCTTACCATCGCTTTCGCGTTATTGCTCTGCTGTGAACTCTCCAGCAAAGTCTCTCCATGAAACATCACATTATCCGCTAAAACGATCCCACCGGGACGTAATTTTTCCCACACGAGATCATAATATTTCTCATACCCTACTTTATCCGCATCAATAAATACCAGATCAAATACCTCGTCAAACTGCGCAATAATATCCGCTGCTTTGCCAATATGCATTTTGATCTTATCTGAAAGGCCTGCCTTCTCAAAGTAACGCAGGCACATATCTTCCCTTTCTTCGTTAATGTCTATCGTATGCAATACACCCGTAGGCGTGAGGCCCTGCGCCATACAAATGGCGGAATACCCTGTATATGTCCCTAGTTCCAGTATCCTTTCCGGGCGCAGCATATGGCTGACCAGGCTAAGGAACTGACCTTGCAGGTGACCACTCAGCATATGTGGCTGCTCTACCTTCAGGTTTGTTTCCCTGTTCAACTGTCGTAACACCTCGCTTTCCGGGGTGGTGTACTTCTCTGCAAACGCTTCCACGTTGGCTGGAATTATATCCATTTACGCTTAATTTTTGCAAACCTACAGAAAATACCGGGAAGGAAAGCGGTTTTAGAAGTTCGGCCGCAGCTTGTTGGTGGTGTAGAATACCCTAAAATACTCCACTACCTCGTCAGCAGTATCGAATAACTTCAGGAGTCCCAGGTCTTCTGGTGATATATTGCTTTCCTTTTCCATCATGGTGCTGCGAATCCATTCCAGCAAGCCACTCCAATATTCCTTGCCTACCAGTACCATCGGCGTTTCTGTCATTTTCTTGGTCTGGATGAGGGTGGCAACTTCAAAGAATTCGTCCATGGTACCGAAACCGCCAGGCATCATGATAAAGCCCTGGGAGTACTTGGTAAACATAACTTTGCGAATAAAGAAGTAGTCGAAATGGAGGTTCTTGTCGTGATCTACGTATGGATTGGGGAACTGCTCGTGTGGCAGGGTGATGTTTGCACCTACTGATTTACCCTTTGCTTCCTGGGCACCACGGTTGGCGGCTTCCATAACGCCAGGGCCACCGCCGGTAATGATACCGAAACCTTCGTCGGCCAGGCGACGGCCTATTTCGTGTGCGAGTTCGTAATATTTATTGCCAGGTTTGGTTCTGGCGGAACCGAAAATGGAGATGCAGGGGCCCATTTTGGCCATGGCTTCGAAGCCTTCTACGAATTCGGCCATGATCTTAAAAATCTGCCAGCTGGAATGTGCTTTGGTTTCTGTCCAGTCCCTTTCTTTCAAATTCATTAAACGATCGTTCATTATAGCTATGGATTTTTTTATATAAGCTAAAATACGGAGAATTTGGGATTAGCAAGGTGATATGGGACAGGCGAAAAGAGGGTTTTTATTATATGAGTACTATGAACAAGGGGAATTGGCCTCCGGCAGCAGTGAAGCGGCATTTTTTAATCTAAATGCCTGAAAAGAAACAAAAAGGCACTCCTTTGGCTGATCCCAGTACAGAAATCAGCATTTTCTGATCTAAATAACTGAAGAAGAAGAAAGAGGCACTCCTTGCGCTGATCCCACTACAGAAATCGGCATTTTCTAATCTAAATAACTAAAGAGAAAGGACCTCATATTCCCCCAAAAAAGTGAATTCCTTTTGAACTACAATAATAATAAGCTTAAAGAAGCAGGTAACTTGAAAGAAACCCGCTTAACATTTAACACGTTATGAACATGCAGCAGCCATAAGGCCTACCGCACTATCTTAAATATCGTTATGCTGGATTGACACAATCACTAAGTATATCGCATAGCAAAAAACAGCACAGGTGCTGGTCACTTCAGGTTTTCCTCAAATAGTAAATTGCTCTCTGCCGCAGCAGCTTTGTGTACAGTACAATGCCTTCATCCTAACGTGGTTTATCCTTTTGGCCAGGCAACGTGGAAGGCCAATTTTTACAAAAATTACTGATAATAACCCATAAAAACAATTATGACTCTGAAATAATCATGATAGCTGTGGTAACAAATTAAATAACAGTGTCAATCCTACAATTTATCTACGCTAAAATACAGCTGGTAAAGGGAAATAAAAAAGGGCCGACCAGAAAAACCAGTCAGCCCTTCTTACGAATTTAATAGGTTTACAACCCTAAGGTAGCTCCTACCCGCAGGATCAATCCATTCGAATAAGGTGATCTGCTATCCTGTATTACATCATACAACGCCATGATATTGATAGCCGCCTTGTCACTGATCGGTTGTACATAACCGCCACCCATCAGCAAACTCGGTACCCCATAATGATCTGAATACGTCTCCTTTGGATCATACAGCGTTGTCTTTACATTGATAAAGTTATATTCCGGCTGTATATGGATAAACATGAAATCAAAAGGATAAAAACGCCCCCAGAGCCCGCCACCCAATATTGAATACTGGTTACGCTGAGAGGTTGTACCATCATAGTAACGGAAGCGCTCCGAACCGTACTGTGCATTGACAGCCACACCTGCTGCAAACATTTGATTGATACGGATACCTATCAATGGAGAAAAATCAATATTGGTATAATCCCCAAAAGCAAGGCCTACTGACCCACCAATCATAAGACGGGATGCGTCGAATTCTTTCTTTCTTGCGGTGTCTGTTTTGTAGTACTGTGCCTGCGTAAGTTGCACGGTACCTAACAGGAATAAGCAAAATAATAATCGTTTCATAGTATACTTTGAGTATTATTTGATTGTTGAAACCACCAATAGTTTAACGATGGTGATAAGCAGCAAGTTACTGCATTTGGATATAATGAAAAAACCGCTTTTACCTGTGGTAATAGCGGTTTTTCAACATTAAAATATCATTAGAAACTAGGACAGATCGTCATGCGTTTTGCATTGCTGAACGACCTGTTCGTATACAATCCTGTATATACAATTCCTATCTCATAAGCGCCCCTGTGGTTATTTGCAGCAGCAAGCGACGACATCGTTGCATCATAACTAAACATCATCTTCACTCCTTTCAACTGATATCCCACCAGCAACACGGCCGCATCTTTTACCCGATAATACGCCCCACCATACAACTGTGTCTCCCCATGCTCTGAAAGATTATACGCCAGGTGCCCCCCCATCACTACCTCATTCGATCCTGCCTGTCTTGCATAATATGCCGAAGGGTTAATAATCACCTTATCACTCATCTTTATGCTGGCATTGATAAAACCTGTATAGAGCCTTGGAATGATGGTATTGCCTTCATAAAAAGTTTCCCGTGGCTTATTCACATGCTGTGCGGATACACCTGCATTGATGTAGATATTCTCTGTTGGGAAATATGCATAGTTCATACCCACCTGCATATCATAGTAAGTCACACTCGTTGCACTAAAAGGCTCTGATGTCGGCACCTGCGCATCAAAGAATTTTCCATTCCACTGATCGCCGAATGTCAGTTTGGTTACATCCACCCTCTTGTTTGCACTACCCACATTAAACCCTAATGACAACAAACTACTCTGGCCTAACAACTGGTGATATGCGACAGACGCATACGCCTTTGTAGAAGTCAGATTGCCTGAACCCGCCACATCACGCAACAGCACACCTCCCACACCTACCCAGCCATATTCAAGCTTGTCGCGAAACAACTGAAAATCGCCAAATGCAGACATGGTTCTGTATGGCACAGGTATACTCGCCCACTGATCGCGGTAAGTAACTCCCAACCGGTAGTTACCATCGGGTATAAAACCAGTATTGGCCGGGTTAGTCAGCAATGGTGCATTGAAGTACTGCGAGAAATGCATGTCCTGCGCATTTCCCTGTAATGCTGTTCCCAACAGCATGGTACAACCCGCGATAAATTTTACAAACTGCTTCATGTACGTCATCTTAACAAGGTTACACTACCGTTCTTTGTCGCCGAAGTGCCATCATTGAACTGTACATTGATGACAAAGGCATAGGCATCCATTGGCTGAATAGATCCAGCGTATACCCCGTTCCAGCCAATATTCGGATCATTCGTTTCGAATACCAACCGGCCTACGCGGTTATAAATTTTCATGTTGAACTTAGCGATACCAAATCCTTTCACAAGGAACACATCATTCACCCCATCTCCATTCGGAGAAAAAGCGGAAGGAATATCGAACAATGGTATCACGATCGCACTTACCTGCTTCACTGCTGTATCCTTACATCCTGCTGCATTTACAGCTATCAGTGATACATCATACACGCCTGTTGAATTATACTGATACACCGGGTTCGTTGTTGTAGAACCATTGCCATCTCCATATTCCCAGTCGAAACTGATCGCATCTGCAGAAGATTGATTCGTAAATGTAATCGGTGTATTCTCTATCGGTGTCACCGGAGAATATGTAAAGTCCGCTGTTGGTGCATCGAATATATGTATTGTAACGGTGGTATCATCTTCCTTGTTACAGGTGTTGTTATCTACCACATGCAGACTGATGGTATACTCACCTGCTGTGTAGTAAGTGTGTGTTGGATTTACATCTGTCGATGTGCCGCCATCACCAAAGTCCCAGGTGAATGTTTCACCACCAGATGTTGTGTTATTAAAGTCCAGTGTTGCAGGTACACAACTACTGTCTGCTACAATGAAGGAAGCTTTCACATTTGCCGCTACACGCAGTGTCACTGTATCTACATCCGGTGCATTACAATAGTTTGTATCTACGAGTGTCAGCGTTACATTGTACACACCTTCTGCAGCAAATGCATGTGAAATTGGGAAGTCCGATGGGCCTACTGTCAGTGGTGTAGTACCATCACCAAAATTCAATGTGAATGAATTGCTCTGGTAAGGTTTTGGAGGTGTGCTCACCAGGTCAAACAGGTAACTCAGCGATTCACACGGCGGTTGTCTGGCCGCTGTCATGTCGAATACCGCTTCGTCTGTTCTGATACGCAGTTCCAGTGTAGACGTATCACAACCATTACAACTGGCCGGATCACATTTAATCAGGGTCACTGTATAGTTGCCTGAATTATTGTAAGTATGTGTTACTGTATCATTAGTTCCGGTAACGGTTGTTCCATCACCAAAGTTCCATGTCCAGGTCACTGCACTTGTACCGGTTGTATCTACGAATGTAATGGTGGCAGGTACACAATAATTTGTTTTTCTATCTTCTGTTTTGATACCAGCTCTTACACCATCGAGGTTGAATGCAATCTTCAAACAACCCAGGTTACACTTATCATCAGGTGGTGCTGTCGTAGCATATGCACCAGGTGTGGTGGGATACCTTGGCCTGTAGCTGGTACCTGTTCCACACCAGGCACAAATACCCTGGTAGATCACCCCATTTCTGTCGAAACGGCTGGTACCCCCATCTACGTGTTCATAAGTACCATTTCCTCCAAAGTAGCTACCAAAGAGGATATCTGTTGCATCTTTCTGCAATACGAAGAAGTAAAAATCCTGACTATCCGTGGTACGTTGCAATGGATTTTTGATCGGCATTCCACTCGTATTCGAGTTAGGATAACGCAGACTCACATCAATACCACCACCCCATCCGGATACATACACATTTTCACAACGATCTACCAGAAAGGCAACCGGCGAAATACTAGGCGTGGAAGCAGATTTACCAAATGTGGTGCTGTATACAAATGCAGACAAGTCAGGTTGCAGTTTTGCAATAAACTGCCTGGAATTATCATTGTAGAAAGAGGTCGTACCTGTAGGTTGTACTACCGGCCATGTACCTTCTGTTGTACCCATGATGTACACAAAACCTTTGTCATCCATCTGTATGCCATATACCTGATCGGCAGCGGCAGTAGAAGCACCCATGTAGGTACTTTGCGTGATGGTTGTACCGTCTGTTGTGATGTGAGCTATCCAGCCATCACATGCACCACCTTTGTAGGATGTATAAAGTGTACTTCCTTTGATAGGAAAATCGTTACTGGCAGTACCCCCTGCTACATACAGACTGCTGGTGCCATTCAATGCTAATACAAATGCTGCATCTTCATTGCTGCCACCTATAAATGTAGCCCATTCCATGTCTGTACAGGTAGGATTTATTTTCATAATCACACCATCCTGTTTACCACCAAAAGTAGGTTGGAGTACGCCTGCTGTTACCGGGAAATTACTACCACGGGTACAGCTGGCTACGTAGATATAACCGGCATCGTCAATCACCACTTCACTACGTGCATCATCGCCATAGTTACGGAGTAGTAAACTTGACCCCTGTGTTCTGTCTTCACGAATGTTCACCCCATCATCAGAAGAGGAACCAATCATCAATGAACCGATATAAGCTGAACCATCTGCATTCAGTTTTGTCACGACTATATCCCAGCCACCCTGTGTACCAATCAATTTGGAATAAGGATAGTCGGTAGAGGTAGTTCTGCCTGATATAACGAGGTTATTATTTGCATCTACGAATAAGCTATGTGGTTGTTCCTTGCCGCTACCACCCAGGTATGTGGCATAAATTAACTGACGGCCATTGGAACTGAATTTACTGATACCGATATCAAAGGTACCACTGTGGTTGTACTGTGTCTGGAAAGCACCGGTAGTAACAGGATAACCTGTGCCGAACACGATACCCCCTCCATAGAAATTACCTGCACCATCGTAGGTAGCAGTAAAGCCCCAGTTGTCTGCAGTAGAACCGGATACAGTAGAGAAGATATAACTCGGATCGATGATGAGCGGATATGCTTTGTTGTAATCACCGCTAACTTTATATTTCAGTTTATCGCCACTCAGGGAGTAGGATACTTTTACAGTTACACGTTCGTTGTCGATATACTGATAAGCCAGGGGCATCTGTTCTGTCACCGTACCTACTGAGGTAGTGATGATCAGGTTCCCTTTCTTCACTTCCACTTTATTAGCGCCGGTATATTGTAACTGCACCTGCGATGGATCTGCACCGGGTTGTACAATCAGGTCATATTTCAAAACTCCTGCATCTGAATATACCTGCATATCAATACCGTTGTACAGCGATTTGTAATTGACCAATCCATACGATTTTACATGAGAGGCCCATTTAGACTTATCATTCCCGATCAGGTAATTGGAGTAGCTGTCTGCCGCTTTATCTGCGGAGATATCAGGATTGTTGGCATTTAAAAAGGTCACTTCGTAGGCATGGCTCCTGATCACCGGGAGGGAATCGGAAGTACTGCTGGTGGAAGAGGATGAAGAACGGGATACAGCGCTGTTGCTGGTAGTCACAGTACCCGGTACGAATTGCCAGGTGGTATCGTTGGTGCGGGAATGACCATGCATTTTTTCAGCCAGTGCAAACATGTCGTCTTTGTTCTGTAGTAAGAACATAAAACTGGTGCGCTTCAGGAATACGGCGCCACCACCCATATCTGCTTTGTATAGGAAATCGCCTGTCCATTGCCCTTTATTCTCTGTGAATTGCAGGGCTCTGCTATAATATATTTCCTGCGCTGTCGCCGTCTGTGCCATTACACGTTCGCCTGCAAAAAGCGAAATTATAAAAGCTAAGCAGCCTATAGGGAAACTACATTTCATCCGTATTGTATATTTCTTGTTTTTATCCATTGGGATATCAATGGATAAGGAGTATTGTTTCTGATCAATGTCTCTAAGCTTTAACGCAGACGTCGGTACATATGTTACCGCAATAACAGCGCCAACCTTTATTATAGTATTATCCCAACCTTACAGCTACGGGAACTTAGATTGAAAAATCCCGGGGGAGTTTAAGTTGAACTTTCTTTTATACCAGTAAACCGGGGCGCATTTATAGATAAACGTAAAAACCCGGCAGTAAATTTTGCATTCTCAAGTTATTTTCCCGGTTAACGGGTCAGGAGATTTTGCTCCATTGTGATTTCCCTTGCTGCACGGCCAGATAATGCTGTAGCGCCTGATTTTCAGGCAATGTGAGGTCGGGATCCTCCTGTAATATTTTCTCTGCGCTGGCACGGGCGGCTTCGAGAATGGCTTTGTCGGCTACGATATCGGCCAGTTTTAAATCCAGTATCCCACTTTGGCGGGTACCTTCTATATCACCGGGTCCTCTCAGTTCCATATCTTTTTCTGAAATAAGGAACCCATCGTTGGTTTGTACCATTACATTGATACGTTCTTTTGAGTCAGCCCCCAGTTTGTTGCCTGTCATGAGGATACAGTAGGACTGCTCTGCCCCTCTACCCACGCGGCCTCTGAGCTGGTGCAGCTGGGAAAGGCCGAATCTTTCCGTGCTTTCTATCACCATTACGGAGGCATTGGGTACGTTTACCCCCACCTCTATCACAGTTGTGGCCACCATAATCTGGGTGTCGCCGGTTACGAAACGATGCATATTGGTTTCCTTCATATCCACCGGTTGCTTGCCATGTACCATGCTGATAAAGTACTGTGGTTCCGGGAAGAAAGCTTTGACTTCTTCATACCCTTTCATGAGATTCTCATAATCAAGGGTTTCAGAGTCTTCGATCAATGGGTATACAATGTACGCCTGGCGGCCCTTTTTGATTTCATCTTTGATGAAATTCATTACCGAAGGGCGCTGCCATTCTGTACGGTGTACAGTGGTGATAGGCTTACGGCCGGGAGGTAGTTCATCGATGACAGACACATCCAGGTCACCGTAAACGGTCATGGCCAGTGTACGGGGGATGGGTGTCGCTGTCATAACAAGGATGTGCGGAGGCATGGTATTTTTTTGCCATAACCTGGCGCGCTGTGCTACCCCAAAACGATGTTGTTCATCTACGATGGCGAGGCCCAGGTTGCGGAAAACCACCTGGTTTTCCAGCAGGGCATGGGTGCCGATGAGAATTTGTATGTTTCCTTCTTCTGTATCTTTTAAGATCTGCTTGCGGGCTTTGCCTTTTACATTGCCGGTGAGCAGTGCGACTTTCAGGTCCATTTTTTCAAGGAGTTCAGCAATGCTTTTGTAGTGCTGCTGTGACAGGATTTCGGTGGGTGCCATAAGGCAGGCCTGAAATCCATTGTCGATGGCGAGGAGCATAGTAAGCAGGGCTACCATGGTTTTGCCGCTACCTACATCTCCCTGCACCAATCGGTTCATCTGACGGCCGGTGGCGGTGTCCTGCCTGATCTCCTTGAGTACTCTTTTTTGTGCGCCGGTCAGAGAGAACGGGAGGTGTTCGTTGTAAAAAGTATTAAACGTATCACCTACGCTTGTGAACAAAAATCCGTGTGAGGCGGCCTGCCTTCTGATCTTGAGCCGGCAGATGCGGATCTGGGCCAGGAACAGTTCTTCAAATTTCAGTCTTCTTCTGGCTTGTGCAGCATCTTCATCGCTGGCAGGGAAGTGAATTTTGAAGAAGGATTTTGATCTTTCCATCAGCCGGTATTGGTGAATGACCGGGAGTGGGATATTTTCTGGAATTTCGTGCGGAGACAGTTGTTCAAGCAGATTTTTAGTAAGCTTGCCAATAGCCTTTGCAGTTAATCCCCTGGCTTTTAATTTTTCGGTGGTGGAATAGACTGGTTCCAGCGTTGGTTTGCCGGTGACAGTTTCTTCTGTGACCAGGTCCATTTCCGGGTGGGACATTTGCAGGTAGCCGTTGAATACGGAGAGGCGTCCGAATACAAGGTAGTTGGCGTGTTGCTGGAGGGATTTCTCCATCCATTGGTGTCCCTGAAACCAGACGAGTGGTATTTCGCCGGTGTCGTCGCGCAAGGTGGCAACGAGGCGTTTTGCACGTTTTTCGCCGACGGTTTCAATCCTGGTGATGCGGCCTCTGATCTGCACGAAATCCATTTGAGCATGGAGGCTGATGATTTTTTCCACTTTGGTACGGTCTACGTAGCGGAAAGGGAAATAACTCAGCAGGTCCCTGAAGGTGTGGATACTGACTTCTTTGCGCAGAAGTTCTCCCCGTTGAGGGCCAACGCCTTTCAGGTACTCAATTGGATTGGATAATATGGCAGTTCGAATGGAGGCTTCCATGATGAAATACAAAAATAGCGGAAGTCGCGCCTTTAAAAAAGCCATTTCTCCTTTTGGCGGAAAACTGCCGGAAATCTTGCGAAAATCGAGGATTTGCTTTCAGCAAATCCTCGATTTTCGCAGGGCGGCAATGAATTTTGCCTCTGGCAAAATTCATTGCCGGAAGGTGCCGGGAAAAAGGAATGCACAAATTCCGGAAATAAAAAAGAGCGAACCAAAGCCCTTAGCAGGTTCTTTTAGTTCGCTCTTTAAAATTTATTCTTATTAAAGAATTACTCAGCTTCTACCTTCCCTTCTACAAACTGCTTCATCCACTCAGTAGTAACACTCTTCGGTCTTTCGAGAGAGAATCCAAGTGCACGATCCCAACAAAGCGAGGCTAAAACTCCCAATGCGCGGGATACACCAAATAACACGGTATAGAATTCATACTCTACCAAACCATAATGTACCAACAGTGCACCTGAATGTGCATCTACGTTAGGCCATGGGTTCTTTACCTTACCCAGATCTTCCAGGATCGGTGGTACAGTTTCATATACATTCCATACAATATTCACCAGTTCATCATCAGCCAGGTGTTTCTTTGCAAACTCCATCTGTGCTGTAAAACGAGGATCTGTTTTACGCAATACGGCGTGACCATAACCTGGTACTACCTTACCATCTGCAAGGGTTTTGCGTACATACTCTTCAATCTGTTGTTTTGAAGGATTTGATACACCCAGTTCCTCACGCATATTCAGGATCCACTTAATCACTTCCTGGTTAGCCAGGCCATGCAATGGACCAGCCAGACCATTCATACCTGCAGCAAATGACAGATACGCATCGCTCAGTGCAGATCCTACCAGGTGAGTGGTATGCGCACTTACGTTACCACCTTCGTGGTCAGCGTGAATCACCATGTACAAACGCATCAGCTCACGGAATACCTCATCTTCATAACCCAGCATGTGTGCGAAGTTACCAGCCCAGTCCAACAGACCATTTGGCTGAATATGTACATTGTTCTTGTATTTACGACGGTATATATAAGCAGCTATGCGAGGCAGACGGGCAATGAGATCCATTGCATCGTCATACATATAGCTCCAGTAATCTTTTTTATTAATACCCTCTGCATAAGCTTTGGCAAAAGCAGATTCTGTCTGCAACGCCATCACCCCTACAGTGAACATGGTCATTGGGTGGGTGCTCACCGGCAGTGCATCGATCGCAGCAAATACGTGCGTCGGCACATGCGAACGACGTGCAAACTGGGCGGATAAATACTGTACATCAGCTTCGGTAGGCAACTCTCCTATTAACATCAAATAAAACAGTCCCTCCGGTAATGGCTCCTCTCCACCTTTCACTTTCGGCAGTTTTTCGCGCAGCTCTGGAATGCTGAAGCCGCGGAAACGGATACCTTCATTTGCATCCAGTAACGAAGTTTCTGTAACCAACCCCGTGATACCGCGTTGTCCCTGGTACACCTGTGCTACTGTTACATCCTCAATCTTTCTGGTTCCGTGGTTTTTAACAAGGTCTTTAATCTCAACGTTCAGCTCATCGGCCTTGACCTTAAATTTTTCTTTTATATGACCCATTTTAAACTGTTAATTGGTAATGATAACAAAAAGACGATCAATTGTCAAAAGTAATGATTTGTTAATGAACTTAACATTAATATGATCAGCCTAAAACAGGCGATAATTCATGCGCAAAAATGTAACCTACTGGCTATCAAAATACTAACAAGTAAAGAATCCTACATTCACTAAATATTAAAGAAATGTGAATTTTTTATTTCGGTGCCCTCATATACAGGTAGAATCCCAGTGCTCCAAATACAAAATTGGGAATCCATACTGCCAGCATCGGGTTCAGGTTTGCTTTGATGGAAAATACGGTAGAGAACTGCAACATAATGATGTAGGTCGCACTGATAACGATACCTACAGCCAGGTGCAACCCACTACCTCCACGAACTTTTTTGGAACCGATGATACCTCCGATCAGGGAAAGGATCACCACTGCTGCGGATGATGCGGTACGACGATACTTTTCCACGTAGAATACGTTCAATCCTTCTGCCCCGCGCAGGTTTTCCCTGTCAATGTAGCGGGTCAGCTCCGGGGTGGTCATGGCTTCCTGCATGTTCTTTTCTTCATGCATTTCGGCAGGATTCAGGGCCAGCTTGAGTATGGTATCCCTGGTTTTAAACCAGGTCTCATGGAGTCCATTAATTTTACGAACCGTTACAAGGTTGAGTTTCCACACTTTTTTAATGGAATCCCATTCAATTCTTTCTGATCTCAGCTTCATACGCAGGTCCTGGCCATGAACATCTTCCAGTTCGAAGTTACCACCACTCTTGTAGTTAGGGTCATAAGATCCGAAGGTCACGTAAGTAAAGCTATCGATACGGATACTCTTATCGTACATGCTTTCTGACGCTTTCTTCTTGTTTACGTACGTGTTTTCAAATTTGGTACGGATCTTATTCGCGATCGGTACTGTCCAGAAGTTACCCAGCCAGAGAATACCACCGAACAGGATAGCTCCTATCCAGTAAGGGCGAAGGAAACGTCTGAAACTCACCCCACTACTCAGGATGGCTACGATCTCTGTACGATATGCCATCTTGGACGTGAAGAAAATTACGGAAATAAATATAAAAAGTGGGAATAAGAGCGCTGCAATGTGCGGAATAAAGCCAAAATAGTAGTCTACGATGATCCGGTAAACAGATAAGTTACTGTTCATAAAGTCATCTATCTTCTCGGTAATATCTATCACGATAGATATGATGAGCAGGATAGAGAGTGAATAAATGAAGGTACCTATGAACTTACGTAGTATATACCAATCTATTTTAGTAATCATATGGCGGCAAAATAATAAATTCTAAAGTCTTTGTTTCAGCTGCGGCACCATTCTGTTCTTCCACTGGGCATAATTTCCTGTTAAAATCTGTTTCCGGGCTTCTTTCACCAGCTCCAGGTAAAACGCCAGGTTGTGAATACTGGCCAGTGTCATACCCAGGATCTCTCCGGCTACGAACAGGTGACGGAGATAAGCTTTGCTATATTGGCTGGAGGCGAAGCAGGGACTGTTTTCGTCAATTGGCGAAAAATCGTCTGCCCACTTTTTGTTTTTGATATTGATGACACCGTTCCAGGTGAAGAGCATCCCGTTACGACCATTGCGGGTCGGCATCACGCAATCGAACATATCAACACCTAAAGCGATGTTTTCCAGGATGTTCCATGGAGTACCCACGCCCATCAGGTAACGGGGTTTCTCTTTGGGTAGAATGTCGCACACCAGTCCGCACATTTCGTACATGTCTGCTTCCGGTTCACCTACGCTGAGGCCCCCAATGGCATTGCCGGCACATTCACGGGCAGCGATTTCCGTAGCGGAGATGGTACGGAGGTCTTTGAAAGTACTACCCTGTACGATAGGGAACAGGGTCTGTTCATATCCATAAGCAGGTTGTGTTTCCTTTAACCGGGCAATGCAGCGGTCCAGCCAGCGGTGCGTGAGCTCCATCGACTTTTTCGCATAGCGGTATTCGGATGGGTAGGGTGGACATTCATCGAAGGCCATAATAATGTCTGCTCCGATAGTACGCTGGATGTCCATGACATTTTCAGGTGTGAAAAGGTGACGGGATCCATCTATATGACTTTGAAAAAGGCAACCTTCTTCCTTGATCTTTCTGTTAGCAGCGAGAGAAAACACCTGATAACCACCACTATCTGTGAGAATAGGGCGATCCCAGCCATTGAATTTATGAAGGCCACCGGCTTTGGAAAGGATCTCCTTACCTGGGCGCAGGTAAAGGTGATAGGTGTTGCCAAGGATGATTTGGGCCTGGACATCCTGTTTAACCTGCTCCTGTGTCAGGGCTTTTACACTGCCTACAGTGCCTACAGGCATGAAAATAGGCGTTTCAATCACCCCATGACCGGTGGTGATGACTCCGGCACGGGCTTTACTTTCACTATCAGTTGTTGTCAGTTCAAATATCATCTGGCGATTTTCAGGGGGCAAAAATAAGGGATTATGGGGTACAACCTATTTTTTCCCCCGGAAGGGGTGCGGACAGGGCTGGAAAAATCTTTTTTTCCACAGCACTATACAGATAATTGAAATCATATATATTTGCTACGCTATGTTGTATAACTTAGGCTTAGTAGCCTTCTACAGTTTTGCTACCGTTGCAGGGATACAGATCCTCTATTACCTGATCGTCTTTTCCAGGGTAGCTTTTTATCGCCGTACCTTCGACGTGGATGCAGAGCCGGAATCACAGTTCTCAGTTATTATCTGTGCCAAGGATGAGGAATTGAACCTGCAGAAAAACCTGCCTTCTGTACTTTTACAGCGATTTCACGATAAAAAAAATCCGTCTTATGAGGTCATTGTTGTGAATGACAATTCAGAAGATGATACAAAATACTACCTCCGGTCAATAGAAGTTGGTTATCCACATTATCGTCATATTGAGATTAAACAACCTGCCAAGTTTATTCCTGGTAAGAAGTTTCCACTTTCTATGGGGATACGGACGGCGAAATTTGAAAATATCCTGCTGACAGATGCGGATTGTAAACCCAGCAGTACTTATTGGTTAGCACTGATGAGTCAGGGTTTTACGGATGGGAAAGAGATTGTGCTGGGGTATAGTCCTTATGTAAAAAAACCGGGGTTGCTGAATAAGGTGATCCGTTATGAGACTTATTTCAGTGCTTTGCAATATCTGGGTTTTGCGCTGAGTGGAGTGACTTATATGGGTGTAGGGCGGAACCTGGCTTATAAGAGGGAGTTATTTAACCGTCAGAAAGGGTTTACAGCGCATCATCATATTGCTTCGGGCGATGATGATCTGTTTGTGAATGCGGCGGCGAATAGGGGGAATGTGGGTGTGGTGATCAATAAACAGGCATTTACTTATTCTGAGCCGAAGACGAGCTGGCGGAAGTGGTTTTTGCAGAAGACGAGGCATATGAGCACCGGGAAGCATTACCGGTTTAGTCATAAATTACTGTTGGGGTTGTTTAGTTTGACGCATTTTCTTTTTTATCCGCTGTTTATAGTGAGTTTATTTTTTCAGCCGATGATGATTTATGTGTTGGGGATATTTGGGGGGAAGATGTTGTTACAGTCGGTGATTACGTTTTTGGCGATGAAGAAGTTGGATGAGGGGGATTTGTTTAAGTTCAGTTGGTTTATGGATATCTTTATGTGTTTGTATTATGTGATATTTACGCCGGCGTTGTTGTTTAAGTCGAAGAACAAGTGGTAATAGCAAAGGCCGGGTATTTTTTGTAATTTTGTACAAATGTTAAGTAATGATACCAGTAGAAAACTTGAACATATCGTTGGAGGCCTTAGCCTTGAAGAGGAAGCAGATCATTGCACAGCAACCCGAAATTACTTATGCGCAAGCTTTAGCACAAGTAGAACGGTTAAAAAAGACTTCGAACGTAACGCAATCATCAAAAAAGAGCAGGCCGAATACCTAAAAGATTATGCTACCCGCAATCATTTATGGGTGAGCGGCCTGCTGGATAAAGACCTCTACCTGACCCGGGGAGGAGAAGCAGAAGTTTACTTTGGCAAAGACAGGCATAGCGTCATAAAAGTGAATGACGCTATCTATTATGCAACCTGGCTTGAATTCTTCAATAGCATTACCATTCATAACCTCGTTTTCCCCGATACTACTTACACTTTCCTGGGATTTATTGAGACTGATGGCATTTTAAAAGCCGTTTTACAACAACCTTTTATCATCTCTGACGATCAGGTGGATCTAAAGGATGTAACGCAACACCTTGCCTTTAACGGTTTCGAAAATATAAAACGGAACGATTATAAGAATAACACTCTTGGTATTCTTTTAGAAGATATCCATGATGAAAATGTCGTTTCTAATAAAGGTGCTTTATTTTTTATCGATACCGTTTTTTATACTATTTCAGAATAGCATCCTACCTTTGCGCCTACATATGGACATCATTCAAAAATACTTCGGGGACTTCACCCCTACCCAGGTCGGACAATTCTCAGCACTGTTCGAACTTTACAAGGATTGGAACGAAAAGATCAACGTCATTTCCCGTAAAGACATTGATGCCTTATATGAAAAACACGTGCTGCACTCACTGGCAATCGCTGCAATTGCTGACTTCCCGGATGGCCACCAGGTAATCGACCTTGGTACTGGTGGTGGTTTCCCAGGCATTCCACTGGCTATTTTTTTCCCGGAGGTAAAGTTCCACCTTGTGGACGCCATTGGTAAAAAGATCAAAGTAGTACAGGGTGTAGCCGAAGCACTGGAATTAAAGAACGTAACCACTGCCCACTCCCGCGCAGAAGATATCAGGGATAGAAAATTCGATGTCATTGTATCCCGTGCTGTAGCTCCCCTCAAGGACCTTTGGCGCTGGGGAAAACCATTGGTTAAAAAAGCCCCTGCTCATGCCCAGGAACCCGGTCTCATTTGCCTGAAAGGCGGCGACCTGGCCCTGGAAGTACAGGAAAGTGGCCTCAGACCCCGCCTTACTCCCGTTTACCAGCTATTCCCTGAAGAGTTCTTCAAGGAAAAATTCGTAGTAGTGGTAAATAAGTAAAATAATTCCTCTCTTAAATTATTGATTTTCATTATTTATAACCTAAATTCAAAAAAACTTTCCTGAACTTTAAAATATCCTGCATTTTCCTTCGTCTCCAATAATAAGATGAAAGAATTGCTCCTAACAAAAACGCCTCTAGCTATGGCTGCTGAACAAAATGAGCGCATACAGGAAACGGTGCGGAAGGAGCGGCAACGTCTACTCCATTTTATCCGGAAACGGGTGAATAATGTGGCGGATGCAGAAGATATTTTACAGGACGTTTTGTATCAGTTTACGGAATACTCCCGGCTGGGTAGTCAGATTGACTCTATTACCGCCTGGTTATTCACCGTAACACGTAATAAAATTACCGACTGGTTCCGCAAAAAACGGGAGACTACCTTCAGCGATCATACACAGGAAATAGATGGAGAAGAGACTTTGTTCCTATCCGAACTGATAGCCGATCAGGACGCCAAAAGTGACGCACCACTCACACGAAAAATTTTAGCAGAAGCGATTATGGAAGCCATAGAAGAGCTGCCGGAAGAACAGCGCTATGCATTTATACAGCATGAACTGGAAGGGAAATCCTTCAAGGAATTGTCTGCTGAAACCGGCATACCCGTGAATACCCTATTATCGAGAAAACGCTATGCTGTACTGCACCTTCGCGAACGGCTGGCACAATTGTATGAAGAATTGTAAAACACATTATATGTTTAAGAGAGGAGACAAAAAGCCGAAGGCTTTACATATTTTAAAGTTCATTGTCATGGGGGCGGTTTTCGTCACCGCACTGGGCTTCGGTATCCGTGAACTGTGGAATTGCCTGATACCTGAATTATTCCATGGACCAGTCATTACTTTCTGGCAGGGTTTAGGCCTTTGCCTGTTGGGTAAAATGCTCTTTGGATGGCACGGCGGCGGCCCGGGCGGTTTTAGAAGGAACAGAAGAGCCTGGGATGAAAAGCTGAAAGAACGCTATGCAAATATGACACCGGAAGACAGGGAGCGAATGAAAGAAGGATTGAAGAACTGGTGCCGGCCTAATAACCGCTTTAGCCGCTGGTATGATGATATCGACGCAAATGCTGATCAGGCTAAACAAGCAACTAAACAAGACGAAAGTAAACCAGATATAGGAACCAATATTTAATGTAGCCATGCTCTCCTTTGCCATTCAACCATCTACAACTTTTAATGCTATGATAGGCATATTCAAAACTAATATAGCGACACCGGAAGAAAGAACAAATGTACTCCATGCCATCCGGAACAATTATGAAGTAGGTCAGTGCCATGTAGACCTCGAGGATTGTGATAAGGTATTGAGGATTGTGAATATGAGTGTGGAAGAGAATGAGATGATAAAATTTGTGCAGCAGCAGGGGTTTAATTGTGAGGTGTTAGACTAACAATTATTATACGGATTACGATGATAAAAAGGATGTACATTGTGCATCCTTTTTTAATTGTTAATCTTAATACTAATGAAGAAATTATCCCTATTACTGCTAATGGCATTTAATGCCGTAATTGTTCGTGGGCAAACTTTCCAGGAAGCAGCTGGCATTAAACTGAAAACTTCTGGTGTAACGAACCTGAATACACAATCAAACACAGATGTGAATGCCCCATTTATTTACAAAGGAAGCCTTGGCTCCAGCTTTCCTTTTTCGGATTCCAATCACTTGATTTTACAGGGGGCACCAGGCCGTGAAATTGTATTGTCAACAGGCAGTACAAATAGTATTGCTTATAGATTAAGAATTGCCAGTAATGGTAAGGTAGGTTTGGGCGATACTTTGTATAACTCCAAACTGACAGTGAATGGGAATGTAAATATTGGCGGGGGAAGTTTTCTGGGGTATGCATTTACTGATACTTTTCACCTGGATGGTGTGACTAATCCACAACCTAATTATGGATTACGCTGGGCAGTGGATCCCTGGTATACAGCGCCTACTTTGCTGGTGAGCGGGTATGGAGGGATGAAGTTCTTTACAGCGTCTAAAGCAAGGATGGCGATTACTTCTGCAGGATATGTGGGGATTAATACGACTAGTCCGACGAGTGAATTGAGCGTGAATGGTACGGTGACCGCGAAGAAGCTCAAGGTGACGCAGAGTGGATGGGCGGATTTTGTATTTGCGCCGGAGTATGAGTTGCCTTCTTTAGCGGCCACTGAAGCTTATGTGAAAGCGCATAGGCATTTGCCGGGTGTACCGGATGCCGCAACTGTTGAAAAAGAAGGGCAGGATTTGGGAGAGATGAATAGGATCTTGTTGCAGAAGTTAGAAGAGTTGACACTACATCTGATTCAGCAACAGAAAGAAATAGAAGAATTGAAAGCGCTGATTAAGAAATAGGCAAAAGGTGGGTGTCTCATTCATAAAATGAGATGCCCTTTTTTCTTTTGGGGATGTTGCTTATCAAAGTGCCATCAGATTCTACATCTTATTACTACCGGTTTTATTCCAATCTCACCTCTCTCACCGTTTCATTTCCAGGCAGATCTACCGCCACAATGATTAATTTTCCACCCGGTGGCAAACCCGCCGCCTTATAATACCAATCCACACCATTCCTGCCTAATACCGCCTTTCCTTTTTCCAGTATGCTACCGGCTGTATCTACAATACGGATAGCCATTTCAGCTACCCTGAATTCATTCTTCGCTGTTACCACCACAGTCTCGTCTTCGAAGCGAATACGCTGGATTTCAGGAGAATTGTAAGCATCCTTTACAGCCATATTATAGGCATTCTGTCCAGGGCCTGCCAGGGACTTATAATAGGCTTTTATCTCAGGATCTTTTATGATCGCTACTGCATAAGCTGCCGCAATCTTCATCTTATACCTGGCTTCCAGCTGCTTTTTTGTCGGTTTTTTCTTTGACGGACCGCGCTTCTTCGCTACAATAATCTGCCCGTTCCTTTCGTAAATCGTGATTTCATCGCCAAGGGAGCCCGTGACGGCCTGAAGGAGTAGGTTGTTGTCTTTAACAATAGCCATAACAAACAATTTTGAGGTTATAGGATCAATATTAAAACCTTCTCCTGAATAATAGTACAGCTTTATCACTAAATGAGTACTAATACGCCACTTAAAGGTCACCTCAATATCAAATCGATATTGAGGTGACCTTATGATGCCCTTATAGTGTACTTATAATACACTAGTTTACCCGAATAAAAAGAGGGAGCCCCGGTTTAAAAGCCGGAACTCCCTCTTCCATTATTATTATTAAAAATTACAACTTCAACGTATTGTTACTGCGGTTAATGTCTGCCATGCGTAAGCTGGGATCGATCACTATTTCTCCTATATCACTCATTGGCGTATCAATCACTACATCGTATGTAGGGCTGGTCCACCTCCATGCATCATGCACGGTTCGCATAATATTACCATCTTCATTGGGCTTTGTACCATACATCAGTGACAGCGGTATATAATGCATGAACTTCTTACCTGCCTTTGTCGTTACCAACAAATCAATCGGCATTGGGAAGTTATCCACTCTGCGCAAACGAATTACTGTCTTGCTATTATCGTTGGTGAAAACCGTATCAATTCCATAGTCAATATGCTTCACAGAATAGACTAAGTATTGCTTGTACCAATCCAGTGCTATCCCACTCTCCTTCTCCATTTCACGAATGAAGTCATTTGGATTCGGATGTTTGAAACGCCAGTCTGAATAATAACGCAGCAATCCTTTATCCCTGTTCTCAGTACCGATTACATAACCTAACTGCTCTAAGAACACTGCGCCTTTATTGTACGCTGTCTGTGTATAACCATAGTTCGTATTGTAATGATCAGAATGGGTACTCATTGGCTCTTCAAACCCGCTTTTTACAAGGTTGTAATAGCCATTGTAAGACCCTTCCTGTGCAAATGATTCTTTGGTAGAATCCAATGTATGATACAATACATTGTTCTCTGCAAATGTTGTGAAACCTTCATCCATCCATGGATACAGGCTTTCGTTGGTACCCAGCATTCCCTGGTACCAGCTATGCATCCATTCATGCACACCCAATCCATATAATCCTTCCAGTTTACCATTGCCCATGATCAACGTAGCCATGGGGTATTCCATACCACCATCGCCACCTTGAATAAAGCTAAAGCTCTTATAAGGATAAGGACCATAATGTGCTTTGATATATTCATATGCACGTGGGATCATCTTTGCAAATGCAGGCCAGGTTTCCCTGGTGATATCATTCTCAATGTAGAAGAAGTGTGCGACAAAGCCATCTACCTGTTGGGTGATGTGCTTATAATCAGGATCCGCTGCCCATACAAAATCATGTACGTTGTTTGCAATGAAATGCCAGTTCAGCTTCTCCCCTGCAGGACGGATTACTTTGGTGCCTGTCATTTCATATCCATA
Source organism: Chitinophaga sancti (assembly GCF_034087045.1). Taxonomy (NCBI): domain Bacteria; kingdom Pseudomonadati; phylum Bacteroidota; class Chitinophagia; order Chitinophagales; family Chitinophagaceae; genus Chitinophaga; species Chitinophaga sancti. The sequence continues at coordinate 7,858,212 of NZ_CP139247.1, forward strand.
ACCGATCTGGTTAGGATTCTGTAAATAGCCGGTAGCTGCAATCACGAATTTTTTGTCCATCGCAATCTTCACATCATAATCACCCCATACACCGTAGAACTCACGTGCGATGTAAGGAGTGGCATGCCAGCCTTCGTAATCGTATTCACACATTTTAGGATACCACTGCGACATGGAGTAGTCTACACCTTCTGAATTATTACGGCCACTACGGCGGGTTTGCACCGGTACCTGTGCCTCAAATTCCATTTCGAAGGTAGTGGTGCTATGCGGCAGGATTGGCTTTTTCAGCGGTACTTCCAGGATGGTTTCCAGCATATTGAAAGGCTGTGGTACCCCATCACGTTTCAGTGAAAGCACATGCTGATAACCGGTTTGCTCTGGTGTGAATTTAGAGATCCTATCTGCTACACGGTAATCCCAGTCTCTCCTTTCATTGCCTTTGGCGTCACGACCTATCACTGTTTTGCCCAGCTCACGGCTACGCACATCCATCATACTGCCAGGCTGAAACGCATTCCAGTAAAGGTGATAGAACACCTTGTACAATGTATCGGGTGAGTTATTGGTATACTCCAGTTTTTGCTTACCTGTAAAACGGTTAGTGGTTGCATCTACATTTACATCCATAACATATTTTACCCGTTGTTGCCAACGGTCAGGCTGTGCCTGCGCAGGGACGAAACCTGCTGCCAACAGGCACACCATCAGGCCTTTAACTACTGACATGTGCTTCATTTCCTAATACTATTTTGTTGTATGACAAATGCGGTACATACCCCGGTCAGGGTCTAAGCTGTAGGCCGCTTTATGCTTTCGATTAAACTTTTGCGTTTACGTGGGGAGATACTGCAAATCTCCTGCCTGTCATGAAGATACTGCGTTATTCTTCTTCTTCCTGTGCTTTTTTCCTGCCGGGAGCACCCTGTAAAATCAGTACGATTTCCCCTTTTATCCCTTTTTCCCTGAAGTAGTCATGTACTTCCTGCAGGGTACCTCTCTTATTTTCCTCGAACATCTTGGTCAGTTCACGGCTCACGCAGCATTGTCTGTCAGCGCCAAAGTAACCGATCATATCTTCGAGTGTTTTTACAAGGCGGTGTGGAGATTCATAAAATACGAGGGTACGTTCGTCTGTAGCCAGCTGTGTAAACAGCGTATGGCGGCCTTTCTTCAATGGCAGAAAGCCTTCAAAAGCAAACCGGGTCATAGGTATACCACTGTTGACCAGTGCCGGCACAAAAGCAGTAGCACCTGGCAGGCATTCCACAGGTACACCAGCACGTACACATTCCCTCACCAGCAAAAATCCGGGATCAGATACACCGGGTGTGCCGGCGTCGGTGATCAGGGCCATTGTTTTGCCGGCCTGTAACTGTTGTAACAGGTGCTGCAATACCTTGTGCTCATTGTGCTGATGATAAGGAGTGATGGGTTTATTGATGTTGTAGTGCTTCAATAGCACACCAGAGGTGCGGGTATCTTCTGCCAGCACCAGGTCTGCCTCTTCCAGTACTTTTACAGCGCGGTAAGTAATATCGGCAAGATTGCCTATGGGAGATGGAACGAGATAAAGCTTCATAAAGAACGTATGGCGTATGAAATACCGGCAACATCCACCGGTAGTGCATCTTTCCTGAATAAAACACGTAAGGCTGACTTCTGGCAGCTAAAGTGAGCTTTAGCGCATGAAAGTCAGCCTTATTAATTATTTATTGAATAGTTACTTCAAAAGATTCCATTACCTGGTTGGCCAGCAGTTTCTGACAGGCGTTCTCAGCCAGGGTCTGTGCTTCTTCTTTTGTAGCAGCTTCTATATGCAGAATAATATGTTTCCCGATTCTCACATCATTGATCTGGGTAATGCCAAGATTCTTTAAACCACTCATTACCGCTTTTCCCTGGGGATCCAGTAATTCTTTCAGTGGCATCACGTTGATATGTGCAGTAAACGTCATTTTTTCTAAAATTTTGACGCAAACCTAATACATAAATCGCAAAAAACAAGCTGGGATTGTTTGAGGAGGGCTGTAGATGGTATTTTATAAGCCGAAGGAAATGGCTTTCCCTTCGGGGAAGCCATTTCCTTCGGCTTATAAATAAATATTGGCCGGCATGAAGCATGCCGGCCAATATTTATATGAAAAAAGAAATACTATTCAGGAAGAATTGCTATTTACTTAGCTGTTGTAGCAGGACGTACCGCCGCTGATAATACGACATATAAAACAAATACAAACGGCACTGTTGCAAATTTTAATACTGGTATTGCCAATATTGCTAATATCAACAGTAGAAACCGTGGCCAATTCTGTGAAAGATTGAAATTCCTGAACTTCATGCTCATCATCGGCATCTCTGCCACCATCAGGTAACAAAGCACTACTATCATAATATACAGGAGCCAGATATTCTGCAGGTAATGCGCCAGGTTATATGGATTGTACAGCATAATTAATGGGAAAGACGCTACCAGCAATCCTACTGCCGGGGTAGGCACCCCAATGAAATTCTCTGACTGACGGGTGTCCAGGTTGAACTTAGCCAGGCGAAATGCTGCAAAACAAGGCACCAGCAAGGCCGGAGCCAGGTTGACATAAGATACGTCAAATACATCCGGCATCTGCATATAAGCACTACGCAACAAACGGAAGAAGATCATACCCGGCACTACACCAAACGTCACGATATCTGCCAGTGAATCCAGCTCCTTTCCAAATGGGGAACCTAGTTTCAACAGGCGTGCAGCCATCCCGTCCAGAAAATCAAATATCGCAGCCAGTACTACCAGCCCGGATGCCCAGTAGACAGGTGCAGGATTCGTTACGGCGTAGTCATGTCCATTGAATTCAGCGATGTATTGTGGTGCATGCAGGATGTAAATAATTGCCAGCGCTCCGCAAAACAAATTACCCAGTGTAAGGATGTTAGGAAGTTGTTTCATTGTAATAGTCCAGCAGGCTGTATCAAAAGTAATTTGGCGGCGCAGAGAATTGCATAAACAAAGGTGCTCCCCCATCAGGTATCCGGGTTAAACCGGGCAGGATTTTCTTTTGATACAACCTTGGTTCTGTATTTTTTGGTAAATCTAACGCTAATATTACGCAATAGCGTACATATTACCTTATTTTTTCATTAAAGATTCTATTTCATCAGCAGTGATAGGAATATTTTTCATCAGGTCTATATTGCCTTTTGATGTTATCCACACGTTGTTTTCAATCCGTACCCCCATCTTCTCTTCTTCGATGTAGATACCTGGCTCAATGGTCAGTACGGCGCCATCAGGAATTGGCTGCCAGAAAGATGGCCCTAAATCGTGTACGCCTACACCCAGGTGATGGCTGATACCATGATACAGGTATTTGCGGTATGCAGGTGATTCAGGATCCTGGTTTTTGATATCTTCTTCCTTCAGCAGGTTGATTTTTACGAACACTTTTCCTGCTTCTTCCCCCATCATTTCATGATATTTTGCAATGGTCAGTCCTGGCTTCAGGATTGATTTAGCATAGTTATGCAGGTGCAGGCAGGCATCGTATACTTCACGCTGACGGGGAGTGAATTTACCATTCACCGGTACGGTACGTGTCAGGTCTGCATTGTAACCACCATAAGCAGCACCGAAGTCCATCAGTACCAGTTCGCCGTCTTTACACTCCTGGTTGTTGGAAACATAGTGCAGGGTGCGGGCACGGTCGCCGCTGGCAATGATAGAAGTATAGGCTTCACCATCTGAACGGTTAGAAAGGAATTCGTGTATGATCTCTGCCTGAATTTCGTGCTCATATACACCTGGACGAATGAACCTGAACAGACGGCGAAGTGCCTTTTCTGTAATGTCAATCGCGGTTTGCAGTACTTTGATCTCTTCAGGTGTCTTAACTGCACGCAGTTTTTTGAAAATAACAGCCGCTCTCAGGTAGTTGTGCAAAGGATAACGGGCACGCATTTCCTGTGCATAGCGATAATCCCTGACAGCAATGAGGCTGGATTTACGGTTATTCTCGTTGGTATTTAAATAGATATTAGTGGCTTCGTGAATCCAGGGTTGTAATAATCCATCCAGTACATCCAGCCAGATAACCGTAGCTATACCCGATACAGCCAGTGCCTCGTCTTTACGCAAACGGTAGCCATCCCATTTCTCTTTCAACTCATTTGGACGTACTAATACAAGCACTTCCCTGTACTTAGGATCCGGATTGTCCGGGTATAAAATGAGCATGGTATCCTCCTGCTCAACACCCGTCAACCAGTACAGGTCATGGTTTTGCTCGAATCTGTATAAAGCGTCTCCATTGCTGGGCAACTCATCGTTGGAATTGATGATTGCAATGGAATTGGGTTGCATTTCCGCAATAAAGCGCTGGCGATTTTTGATGAAAATCTGTGAATCCAGTGGCAAATTTTTCATAATTGATCCTATTGATTAAAACACGCGTCAAACCTACTGAAATTTTAGGAAGTAAAATTGAAGAGGTGAATATGCGTGTACAATGGATGAGGATAAGTGTATTTACAGCCCATAATTAATTACTGTTTCCAGCAAAACAGCCCCGGCCATTTTAGAATTTGTCTAATTGAACATCCATTTAGCATCTATTTTTTCTAAATTTGCGTTAACAGAGGGCTATTAATTTGATAATTTCAAAAAAAGACGCAGCTTTGCTTTAACACACCAAAACAATCTTACTATGCAAGTTAGCAGCGTAAGGAACCCTGATGCTATCCTATCAGCTATAGGAATTGAGCATACAGCAGCTATCTATTATCAGACAGCACCTGCCGTGCTGGTGTCGCAAACACTGGCACGGAAACAGGGAGCCCTCACAGCCAACGGAGCCTTGTCCGTAAACACCGGGAAATTTACCGGCCGCTCTCCTAAAGATAAGTTCATCGTTAAAGATGCACTTACTACTGCAACAGTGAACTGGAATGACTTTAACATTCCCATGTCTGCCGATCATTTTGATGGGCTGTACCAAAAAATTACCGCCTATTTTAAGGGAAAAGAGATCTGGGTACGGGATTGCATTGCCTGCGCTGATCCTGCTTATCGCATCAATATCCAGGTAGTGACAGAAACTCCCTGGGCCGACCTCTTTGCCTATAATATGTTCCTGCGTCCTTCCACCGAAGAACTGGAGGATCTGCATGCAGACTGGACCGTGATCCAGGCCCCTGGATTCCTGGCAGATCCAGCTCTGGACGGAACCAGGCAGGAAAATTTTGCAGCCATTAGTTTTGAACGTAAAATAGTGCTGATTGGTGGTACGGCATATACCGGAGAAATCAAGAAAGGCATTTTCACCATACTTAATTATATACTACCACAAATGCATGGGGTATTGCCCATGCACTGCTCTGCCAACCAGGATGAGCAGGGAGATACGGCGATCTTCTTTGGATTGAGTGGTACAGGAAAAACCACCCTGAGCGCAGATCCTGCACGCAAACTGATAGGCGATGACGAGCATGGCTGGTCTTCCCATCATATCTTCAATTTCGAAGGTGGCTGTTATGCAAAGTGTATAGACCTGAGTGAAGAAAAGGAGCCGCAGATATTCAAAGCGATCCGCGAAGGTGCACTGCTGGAGAATGTCTCGTGTTACGAAGGGACTAATAAAGTAGACTTTGCCAATAAGTGTATAACTGAAAATACACGGGTATCTTATCCACTGGATTATATTGACAATGCGGTCATTCCTTCAATAGGAAATATCCCTTCCAATATTTTCTTCCTGACCTGCGATGCATTTGGGGTATTACCTCCCATATCAAGACTGACACCGGCACAGGCTATGTACCAGTTTATATCCGGCTATACAGCCAGGATAGCGGGTACAGAGACGGGGGTAACAGAACCCACTACTACTTTCAGCTCCTGTTTTGGTGCTCCGTTCCTGCCGCTGCACCCTGTGCAATATGCACAACTGCTGGGGCAGAAACTGAAAAAACAGGAAGTAGCGGTGTGGCTGATCAACACCGGGTGGACAGGTGGTGCTTATGGCACTGGTCAGCGTATTTCATTGAAATATACCAGGGCGATGGTGTCTGCAGCGCTCAATGGCCAACTGGACAGGATTGCTTATAAAGATTTTCCACTCTTTGGCTTTGGTATACCGGAACATTGCCCGGGGGTACCGACAGAAATGCTGGATCCTCGCAATACCTGGGCTGATAAAGCGGCTTTTGACAAACAGGCGGCAGACCTCGCTAACAGGTTTGTACAAAACTTTAAAAAATATGCGGCCCAGGCTGATCCGGAAATTTTATCCGCATCTCCGAAAAATTGATTATATTACGCTCCTAAGCCTGCCTTTAAAATTTCCACTATTATTTATCAAGTTCTATATAGAGCAAGACAAGTTACCTAAATTTGAAATTTTGAAGGCGGGGAACTTGTTTTGCGGAACTTGTGAGGGACGGGAAATAACATTGGGATTAAACTTATTCGTATATAAAAAAAGCATCTGCCAGCTGGCAGATGCTTTTTTGTTTTTAATTTTCTCAATTAAGCCTAACTTTGCGCATGCAAATTTTAGACGGTAAACTGGTATCAGCGGCTATCAAAGCCCAACTGGCAGAAAAAGTAACGGAACTGAAGGCTTTAGGCAAGAAAGTTCCTCACTTGGCTGCTATTCTGGTAGGTAATGATCCCGCCAGCGAAACATACGTTGCTTCAAAAGTTAAGTCCTGCGCAGAGATCGGATATCACTCCACCCTGCTGCGTTTCGATGAAAAAATTTCCGAAAAACATCTGCTTGACAATATCACTCTCCTGAATGAAAATGCAGATATTGATGGTATTCTTGTACAGTTACCGCTTCCAAAGCACATCAATGAAGAAGTTGTAATCAATAACATCGATCCAAGCAAAGACGTAGACGGTTTCCACCCGGTAAACGTTGGTAAAATGGTCAGTGGCCTGCCTACTTTTATCCCGGCTACACCTTACGGTATCATGCTGATGCTGGAACACTACAAAGTTCCAACAAAAGGTAAACACGCTGTAGTGATCGGCCGCAGTCACATCGTAGGTACGCCTATGAGCATCCTGCTGAGCAGAAATACCTACCCTGGCAACTGCACCGTTACCCTCACTCACTCACAGACTGCAAACCTGAAAGAAATCTGTCTCCAGGCAGATATCATCGTTGCTGCTATTGGTCGTCCGAACTTCGTGACTGCTGATATGGTGAAAGAAGGTGCTGCTATCGTGGATGTAGGTATCAACCGTATTGCTGATCCTTCTAAGAAATCTGGTCACAGACTGGTAGGTGATGTGAACTTTGATGAAGTTGCTGAAAAATGCAGCTATATCACGCCGGTTCCGGGTGGTGTAGGTCCAATGACCATCGCAGCACTCCTGAAGAATACCTACCATGCGGCTGTAGGTCAGAAAGGTAATATGAACTAATTATAGAGAATAGATGGTACGCATAGGGCTAACGGCATTATGCGTACCTTTGCATTATGTCAACGACTGCCACATATCCAAACGTACGCACGCTCCCGGTAATGGAACGCTTTTACACTATTCAGGGTGAAGGTAATTATCAGGGTTGTGCAGCTTATTTCATCCGCCTCGGCGGTTGCGATGTAGGCTGTCATTGGTGTGACGTGAAGGATAGCTGGGAGGCAGATCGTCATCCACAGCTGGCACTCACGGATATCGTGGGCGAGGCAGCGAGCTACCCCGGCCGCATTGCCGTGATCACCGGTGGTGAGCCTTTGATGCACAACCTGGATGCATTGACAGCAGATTTGCATGCAGCAGGTTTCCGCACTCATATTGAAACTTCAGGTTCATCTCCCCTTTCCGGAAACTGGGACTGGATTACCTTGTCTCCTAAGAAATTCAAGGCGCCACTGCCTGAGATCTGTGCATTGGCTCATGAACTGAAGGTGGTAATCTTTCATAAAAGTGATTTTGCCTGGGCTGAGAAATATGCTGCACTGGCAGGCCCTCATTGTAAACTATATATTCAGCCGGAATGGAATAAAGCGGCTGAAATGACTCCCCTTATCATCGACTATATCAAGGACAACCCTAGGTGGCAACTCTCCCTTCAGGTGCACAAATACATTAATGTGCCATAAGTACAATACACGTTCAGATCATTACGTTTATTGAGAAAAAAATATGTAATCGCATTGATTATCTGATAGAAAGGCATTCATCTGGCGATTTTTTCATATATTGGACCCACATTCCCAATCATGAGTTATGGCTAAATTCCCAATATTGCTGAGTTGTCTTGTGATTTGCCTGGGTGTGCATGCTCAGGTAGTAACCTATGATAACGCTAAGAAAAAAGCACAGAAGAGTTTTGACAATGCACAGTTGGCGGTTTCGGAGTATAAAACGGAAGATGCTATTATTTATTTGCAGGAAGCGATACGGGCTGAGCCTGGATTTGCAGACGCCTATGGACAAATGACAATTTCCTATGTAGAGTTGAAAAAATACAATGAGGCGATCACTAGTTTTGAAACCCTCAGACGGCTGGATAGCAATTCTATCCGACCGGCCCTGATGGCTTACTCCAAAGCCCTGGCAGGTGTTGGCCGATTTAGTGAAGCCCTTACGAATATCAATCTCTATATTGCAACAGGAAAGATCAATAATCCAAAAGCCCAGGCCCTCCAGAAAACTTATACTTACGCCGCCAGAGAAGCAGCTCACCCGGTACCTTTTACCCCCATTAACCTGGGCGATAATATCAATACCAAAGATGCTGAATACTTCCCCTCCCTGACCATCGATAACCAGATGCTTGTTTTTACACGCAGAGTGAATGGTAAGAACGAGGACTTCTATGTGTCAGAAAGAGACGACAGCATGCATTGGAAGAAAGCGTATAACATGGGTGCACCTATTAACTCTACCGCTTTCAATGAAGGTGCGCAGAACATTTCGCAGGATGGGAATATGCTGGTGTTTACAGGTTGTAATTTTCCAAATGGACGTGGCAGCTGCGATATCTACTATGCCATCAGAACAGAAGAAGGTCTTTGGGTAGAACCCATGAACCTGGGTAACCCGATTAATACGCGGGACTGGGAGTCACAACCTTGTCTTTCTCCTGATAAACAGACTTTGTATTTTTCCAGGGCCACAACAGATGCGGGTTCCGATATCTTTATGAGCCAGTTGCAAGCCAATGGCAGATGGGGTACTCCGGAAAGACTGGGACCTAATATCAATACAACTGGCGACGAAGCAACACCTTTTATTCATGCGGATAACCAGACATTGTACTTTGCCTCCAACGGGCATGAGGGTTTTGGTAGTATGGACCTGTTCTACTCCCGCAGACAAGCGGATGGTAGCTGGGGACCAGCCGTGAATATGGGGTACCCGATTAATACCACAGATGAAGAATCAAGCCTGGTGGTAGCAGCAGATGGTAAAACGGCGTATTATGCTTCTGATCGTACGGATAGCCGTGGATCGCTGGATATTTACAGCTTTGAATTGTATCCTGCAGCAAGACCGTTGAAGACATTGTATGTAAGAGGATATGTGTTTGATAAAAAGAGCCAGAAACGCCTGGTGGCAAATATTGAGCTGCAGGACCTGGAGACAGGGCAGACAATGGCGAGTATCAAAAGTGACCTGTTAGGTAATTACCTGGTGGCATTGCCTGTGGGCAGGGATTATGGTCTGAATGTAAACAGGAAAGGATACCTGTTCTATTCTGAGAATTTCTCACTGAAAGGTGCAGATAAGGATACTGGTTATTTCAGAGAAGTGCCTTTGGTACCACTGGATACAAGTGCAATTATGGTATTGAACAATGTGTTCTTTGCCAGCAGGGAGTTTACATTGAAACCGGAGTCTTTTGTAGAGTTGAACAGGTTAGTTGGATTGATGAAAGAAAACCCGACGATGATCGTGGAAATAAGCGGGCATACGGATAATGTGGGTAATGATCAGATCAATCTGACACTGTCTGATAAACGCGCACAGGCAGTGGTGCAATATCTGGTGCAGAAAGGGATAGAACCTGAGCGGTTAGTGGCGAAAGGATATGGAGAAGGTAAGCCGGTGGCGGATAATGAAACGCCGGAAGGAAGGGCGCAGAACAGGCGAACAGAGTTTAAGGTTATTAAGTTATAATTAAAAAGGCGTCTTCTTCGAAGACGCCTTTTTAATTTTGTGCAGGCCTCCGGCGGCACTGCCGTGGGCCTGACTAATGGCCTTAATAATTTCTTAGTTGCGTTTGCAATATTGAATCGATATTTTGTTTATAATTATACTGGAACAATGCCGGTAACCAATCGCCATACATGGGGTTTGGCAACACAATAAACCGGCTCCCAAATTCAGCAGCAGATTGCTTTGTAGCCGCTTCTCTTTTATCAGCTGGTTGCTTTTCAAAGATGGCGGAGAAGTCTCCCAGATTATCCCCCATCAGCAAAATGATTTCGTGTGTTTGTGCTACATGCAAACGTCTTTCTTCCTTGCTGGAAGTTGTTGTTTTTAGGATCAGGTGTTCATTATCTGCATCAGGAAAATTCCAGCGTTGTAAATTTTGTAATGTTACGCTACGTTCTGCTTCTGAACGGTTTGTGATATAGTAAACATGCACCCCTTTTTCAGCTGCATATTTTAAGAAGGACAATGCCCCGGGTACGGTATCAGCAGCGGCTTTGCTGGTCCATTCCTGCCAGGTTTTGTCACTGTAATTTTCTCCTTTCAACGCAACATGTACATTGTAAGGACTATTGTCTAAAATTGTTTCATCAATGTCTGTAACAATCGCCATTGGCTTTGTAAAATTGTGTTGGAGATCTTCGTTGAGACGAAGACGGGCGATGTTGTATGCCTGAAAACAGAGGGCTTTATATTCAGCAGAACGTTGTTGCCATAAGGCCGCAAATGCAGGTCCATAAGGCACTAAGGCCGTATGCTGTGCAACTGGTTTCGGTGCCTTGCATGCGAATAAGAGGGAGAATGCGAGGAGAAAAGTGAGGCGGTTTGATAAAAACATGAAATTAAAATTGTAACTTAAATTAGTTGACCACAAAAGTAGGGAAATGCAGGAAGAAACACGTTATCAGATTGCACTTACGAAAATACCACAGATAGGGAATAAGATAGCACAACAGTTAACCACTTACTTTGAAAATGCAGGTAACATTTTTAAAGCGAGCCGAAGAGAGCTGGAAAGCCTGCCTATGCTGGGGAAAGTAAGAGCGAATGCCATCAGGCAGTTTAATGATTTTCGCTGGGTAGACAGGGAAATGAATTTCCTGGAAAAGTACCAGATTGCAGCCATCAGTTTTCAATCTCCACTATATCCACAAAGGTTGCTGCATTGTTATGATCATCCATTTCTGCTATATTATAAAGGGAATGCAAATCTGAATGCTACTCGTATCATTAATGTGATCGGTACACGAACACCTACGGCACATGGCAGGGAAGTGTGTGCAAATCTGATAGCGGGGCTGGAATCCAGTAATATTATGGTAGTGAGCGGACTGGCCTATGGCATAGATGTGCTTGCCCATGCTACGGCACTGAAGCATGGTATGCCTACCATTGGCATACTGGCGCATGGACTGGACAGGATCTATCCTGATGTACATGCAAATACCGCCAGGCAGATGGTGGAACAAGGGGGATTGCTTACAGAGTATGGCAGAGACACCACCCCTGATAAGCCTAATTTCCCTAAAAGGAACCGGATAGTGGCAGGGATGTCGGATGCTACCGTATTGATAGAGAGTGGTATAAAAGGAGGATCAATGATCACCGCAGATATTGCCAATAGTTATAACAGGGATGTATTTGCTATTCCGGGGCGTGTAGGAGATCCGAAATCAGCGGGATGTCATCACCTGATAAAAAATAATCAGGCAATGCTGATTACGGATGCAGAAGATATATTGAAGGCCATGAACTGGGATGATGCGGTCAGGAAGCCCGTAATGCCTCAGCAGCAGGAGATACAGGAGGAACTGAAAGAAGAGGAGCGGCAGATATTAGCGCTTTTTAACAGGAGTGAGCATTTTCATATAGATCATATATATAGCAGAAGTCCATTGCCGGAGAGCAAAGTAGCCTCCGTGATCTTTCAGCTGGAAATGAATAAATTGTTAAGAAGTACACCGGGGCAGCGCTACCAGCTGGTTTGACCTGATTTAAAATTAGGCATGGGGATGACCAGCGTCACAACAATTTTTCTATTAACTTAAATAGCTGTAGATTTGCGTGCAATTATTTAATAACTGACAAATAGTTGCAACATGCCTGCCGGAAAATCAAAACCGAAATTTGTAGAGGACGGACTTACCTTTGACGATGTACTTCTGGTTCCAGCCTACTCTGAAGTCTTGCCCAGAGACGTTAATATCAGCACGCAACTTACTAAAACTTTACGCCTGAACATTCCAATGGTCTCTGCTGCCATGGATACCGTTACAGAAGCTAACCTGGCTATCTCTTTGGCACGCCAGGGTGGCATCGGTATTCTGCACAAGAATATGTCCATTGAAAAACAAGCCGAGCAAGTACGTAAGGTAAAGCGTAGTGAAAACGGGCTGATCCTCGATCCGGTGACTCTGCATGCAAATGCATCTATCGGGGAAGCGCTCCGCCTGATGAAAGAAAACAGCATCGGTGGTATTCCTATCATAGACGAAAGCAAAAAACTCGTTGGTATCCTTACCAACCGTGACCTGCGCTTTGAAAGGAACATGAAACGCGTAGTAAGCGAAGTAATGACTTCTCAGAACCTTGTAACTGCACCAGAAGGTACCGATCTGAAGAAAGCAGAGAAGATCCTTCAACAGAATAAAATCGAGAAATTACCAGTAGTTGGAAAGAATGGTAAACTTGTAGGATTAATCACTTACCGTGATATTCTGCAGCTGACCAGCTATCCAAATGCCATCAAAGATGAATATGGTCGTCTTCTTGTAGGCGCCGCATTAGGTATCACTCCCGATGTACTGGACAGAGCACAGGCACTCATCAACGTTGGTGTAGATGTAGTATGTCTCGATAGCTCACACGGTCACTCAGTAGGTGTACTGAATGGTCTGAGAAAACTGAAGAAAACCTTCCCTAAATTACAGGTGATTGCAGGTAACGTAGCTACCGGCGATGGTGCACTGGCACTGGCTGAAGCAGGTGCTGATGCAGTGAAAGTAGGTGTTGGACCGGGTTCTATCTGTACTACCCGTGTAGTAACAGGTGCTGGTTTCCCTCAGCTCTCTGCTGTAATGAATGCAGCTACTGCCCTGAAAAAACTGGGTGTACCGGTTATTGCAGATGGTGGTATCCGTTATACCGGTGATATGGTGAAGGCTATCGCTGCAGGTGCATCCTGCGTAATGGCTGGTTCTATCTTTGCTGGTACTGAAGAAAGCCCTGGAGAAACTATCATCTACGAAGGACGTAAGTTCAAATCATATCGTGGTATGGGTTCTCTGGAAGCGATGGTAGAAGGTTCCAAAGATCGTTACTTCCAGGATGAAGATGATATCAGGAAACTGGTACCAGAAGGTATCGTAGGTCGCGTACCTTACAAAGGTAACCTGGGTGAAGTGATTCAGCAGTATGTAGGTGGTCTTCGTGCTGGTATGGGTCTGACTGGTTCTAAAGATATCAAAGCACTACAGGCTGCACAGTTTATCAGGATCTCTTCGGCTACCGTAAAGGAAAATCACCCACATGATGTGGTGATCACCAAGGAAGCACCGAACTATAGCAGATAATTAATGGTAAGATAATGGAAGGGAGTGTATCATACTTTTGATACACTCCCTTTTTCATTGAAAATAGTTAGTCTGTGTCATAATTTTGATATGACTCTATATGCTTAAAATTTTCATTTCGTGCTTATAGCAACAATCGTTTGTACTTAGAGTCTTAAATCAGTTTTCTTTACAGGCTTAAAAAGCACCAATAAGAGGTCGATTTTTGTAACTTAGTAATCTTATTGAGATGGGGGTAATGCCTCAAGCTCGCGCAGGCGCCTGAGATAATTATTTATCTGCGCCTGCTTTCTTTTTTTAAGCCACTCCTGATTATCCGGTTCCATATATGGCACTCTATTTTTGAGTATAAAATAAGTGGCAATGAGGATTTTGTGTGCAATGGCGATAAGAGCACGTTTTTTACCTCTTCGCACACTTAAAGAGTAATATCTTCTTTTCAGATAAGATTCCTTTGTATGTACAGCGGCCCAGGCCGCCTCCACCAGTGCTGTTTTAAGAGAACTGTTGCCATGATTGATACGTTCACTTTTCTTTTTTCCGGCACTTTCATTATTACCCGGACATAAGCCACACCAACTGGCTAAATGATGCTGATTTGGGAAGGCATGCATATCTGTACCTATTTCGGCTAAGATGGCTGTAGCTGTTTGTTTTTGTACTCCGGGAATAGTCTGAAGTAATTTTACTTCTTCTTCCCATTTTCTTAAGTACTGATCAATACGGTTATCTACCTGACAAAGCAGTTCATTTAGCTGTAAGATAGCAGCTTTAGACAGGTTGAGCATAAAACGGTGATGCTCATTAAGATTACCTTCTAAAGCAAGAATAAGTTCTTGCTTCTTGATTTTGAGCCTACCTTTGGCCAGATTGGCCAATATCATGGGATCCTGTTCTCCATCAATAATAGCAGAGATCATTGACCAGCCGCTTATGCCGAACACATCACTGACAACGCTGCTCAATTTGATATTGGCAGTCTCTAAAATGTTCTGTAATCGGTTATATTCACTGGAGCGTTGGCCTATTACTTTACGTTTGTATCGGTACAATTCCCGTAATTCACGAGTGTATTGGGGTGGAATAAAACTTCCTTTTAGTAGCCCGCTTAGCAATAATTTTGCAATCCAGGCACTGTCATTACGATCAGTCTTATGACCCGGCACATATTTAATATGCCGGGCATTGACCAAAATAAGTTCAAAGTGAGGTTCTAGTATATTAAAAACAGGCTTCCAGTAAACACCCGTGCTCTCCATTGCGACATGTGTAATGCCCGATTCTTCCAACCAGGCTACCAGGTCCTTAAGTGAACTTGTGAAGGTGCTAAAAGTGCGGGTTTGTTCCTGCAAATTATCACCCCTGATGGTAGCTACTACATTCTCCTGGTGAACATCGAGGCCACAGCCACGACTCACAACCTGTTCAAAACTGATATGTGATTGTTCCATGGTAGTACTTTTGTCGAAGGTACCACCATTTTCATAGTCGTTTGTGAATTCGGTTCATGAGGGTTTTCTTTGAAAATGGTTTTCATTACCCGTTGGTGAATACCCTCTTTCGTGCATGTTTTATTTGGGTACCCGACGGAGCCAGGTAGTTTTTTAAGCGATCCGCAGCGTCTCATTTTACTTTTATGTTTCCTCCTTTTTTATTTTGATGCCGCTTAGTCATAATCCTTATTTTTGACCCGCTATGGCAAAACGTTATTTACCCGCTATTTTGAGCCTTACAGGCAGCCTGCTCCTCTGGGCAGCATGGCCCACCTCACCCCTCACCTTTTTGATTTTCATTGCATTTATCCCCCTGCTTCGCCTGGCGGATATTGTAGAGAACAGGGGCCGCTTTTTCGGATGCGCCTTCCTGTTACTCTTCTGCTGGAATGTAGCCACTACCTGGTGGGTAGGCAATACCACCGTGCCTGCCAGCGGTGTAGCCGCCAATCTGCTCAATACCCTGTTCATGCTTGTACCCGTGATGGGATACCGCAGAACCCGTAAATGGGTGAGCCCGACCCTTGCTTATTTTACGTTCATTGTCTACTGGATGACGTTTGAATACATCCACCTGCAATGGGAACTTAGCTGGCCATGGCTCAGCCTTGGCAACGCTTTTGCCATGCATCCTACATGGGTACAATGGTATGAATATACAGGCGTAAGTGGTGGTACACTATGGATACTGGTTACTAACCTTGCGATTTACCATGTTTGGTTTCAGTATAAATTTTACAAACGGCCTGTTGTAAAACAGATCTGGAAACCGGTATTGATACTGGTAGTGCCTTTGCTGATAAGTGGTTTCATTGACACAGGGTTGCATGCTCCTCAAAAAACTACCGAAGTCGTTGTAGTACAACCCAACATTGACCCTTACGATAAATTTGCAGATGAAAATGAATCGCTGGAAGTTAATAAAATGCTTCAGCTCACTGAAGAGAAAATTGACTCCAATACCGCTTTTATCGTATGGCCTGAAACAGCCCTTTTTGTACATGGTGCGTGGGAAGACAAAATCGCTTACGAAAACTATACGCAAAGGATCCGGTTATTATTACACAAATATCCAAAAGCCAGTCTGGTAACAGGAGCCGTTACACTGAAGCGCTATGAGAAAAATGATGAACCCTCTACATCTGCCCGCCATAATGCTGATGGTGATATGGTATATGATGTATTCAATGCCGGTGTGCTTATAGACACATCGAACCTGGTCCAGGTTTATCATAAATCTAAACTGGTGCCGGGTGTTGAGTTGATCCCGTATGTTCACTACCTGAAATTTATGGATTACCTGGCCCTGGATCTTGGAGGTATTAGTGGTAGTTATGGCCGTACACCGGGTGTAGCAATCATGGAAAACAAGGCTGCCAACATAAAGGTATTTCCGACTATCTGTTATGAATCTGTATATGGGGAATTTGTGGCTGAGCATGTAAGAAAAGGTGCGAACATTCTTTTTATTATGACCAATGATGGCTGGTGGGGAAATACCGAAGGCCACCGTCAGCACCTGCAATATGCCCGTCTGCGTGCTATTGAAACCCGTCGTTGGGTGGCCAGAAGTGCCAATACCGGCATCTCGGCATTCATAGATCCCGGGGGAAATATTACAGCATCTCTTCCTTACTGGCAGGAGGGCGTTTTAAAAGCAAGTGTAACACCAGGCAATTATATGACGTTCTATGTAAAATATGGAGACTTATTGTCAAAGGCGGCTGTTCTATTTTGTATATTGCTGATCCTTTACAGTTTCTTTTTGCGGCTGACACGTAAACGTTTGTAAACATCAACAAAATCTATTTTACGTTACCGGTTGTTCCTCAATAATTATTGCCGCGCCAACATAATAACGTATTCAAATAAATTATTTTTCTGATGCCGAATAAACTTTCTACCCAAAATATTCATCTAATAGAAGAGAGACCCGTAATAGTATTGCTGCATGGATTTGCTGAAAATTCGGAGATCTGGAATGTGCAGAAAGCATATTTAAGTGAATACTTTGAGGTAATTGCGCTGGATTTACCGGGAGTTGGCAATAATCTGCTCACCACTGCGTTGACTATTGATAGCATGGCTGATAATGTCTATACCTCATTACAGTCTGCCGGTATTGAAAAGGCAGTGATCATCGGCCACTCCATGGGTGGATATGTAGCCCTCGCTATTGCAGAAAAGTACCCATCAATACTACAGGGAATGGGCCTGTTCCACTCTACAGCCCTCGCTGATACTGAAGAGAAGAAAGAAGCGCGCCGTAAATCGATCAAGCTGATGGAACAATATGGCAGTGAAGCATTTATCAGGCAGGCATTCCCGAATATGTTCAGCCCGGGTTTTAAGGCGAAACATCCGGAAAGTGTTGAAGCATATGTGAACATGGGCATTGCTTGTCCCCTTGCTTCTATGGAAGCATATTATGAAGCCATGATAACAAGACCTGACCGCACCGCCGTGTTGTCATCTATACTAGTACCAGTGCTGTTTGTAATCGGAAAAGATGATACAGCCGTTCCTCTTCAAAGTGTATTGCCACAGGTGTCCCTTCCACGGACCAGCAGCATTTACATTTTTGAAGAAACAGGACACATGGGTATGTGGGAAGTTCCCTCTGCCAGCAATCAGCTCTTGCATCAGTTTACTCTTTTTTGCCAAGATCAAAAATTGTGAAAAGAACCCTTCTATTGCTCCTGATACTCTCCTATGGATTGATTTCCAAAGCTTCCCATATCATTGGGGGGGAGATGTCGCATAAGTACATATCCAGTACCACTACTACCGTTACCTACCAGGTGACGCTGAAGCTATACCGTGTGTGTGATGAAGCTGCTAACCTGGCCGAACTGCCTAACTCTGTATACTTTGCAGTGTTCAGTAATTCGGATAACAGTCAGCTCTCCGGCTCTCCTTTCCTGATATCACAAACCAGCAAGCAGACTATACAATCCGGGCAGGCAGATCCATGTATTGTCAATCCTCCTGAAATTTGTTTTCAGATCGGTACATATGTAGGAACGGTAACTGTACCTATCAGTACTGCAGGATACACCGTATCATTCCAAACCTGTTGTCGCGACTACACCATGTCGAATATCGTGGATACGCACCAGGCAAATGATGAAACCAACTACCCGGGTAACGGCGCCACCTACTTTACAGAATTACCCGGTACTACCAATAATTTTATTACGAACTCAAGCCCGGTATTTAATAAGGATGAAGCCATCCTGGTTTGTGCCAATAAGAAATTTACTTACGATTTCTCTGCAACTGATCCTGATGGTGATAGTATTGTATATGTATTCTGTGCAGCTTATGGTGGTGGTAAGGTCACCAATGGTGGGGATAAATATGCTACACCACCTGCTGCCGTAGCACCACCTTATTCTTCCGTTCCTTACAAAAGTCCTTATACAGGTACGACTCCCCTAGGAGATGATGCCTATATCGTATCCAATTCCGGTTTGATCACAGGTATTGCACCCGATCCGGGAAAATATGTGGTCACTGTATGTGCCTATGAATACCGGGATGGTCAATTACTCGGCATTCACAGGAAGGATTTTCACATGATCGTCACCACCTGCGTACGCGAAGTGGAAGCAGCTATGCCGGATAAATACGATGATTGTTCAGGGTATACCATCACCTTCCTGAACTACAGTACGGAGGGTAAAACCTATGACTGGGATTTTGGGGATGGCACTACTTATACCACTACCAGCACTGATCCTATACCACATACCTATGCTGCAGAAGGAGTGTACAATGTAAAACTCTGGGTAGATAGTACCAGCAATTGCGGCGACAGCGCAACTGCGGTGGTATATGTATATCCGAAGCTCACGCCGGATATGAGCATTGCTGGCTTGTGTAGTAATACTACAACAACATTTACCAATACATCGGCCACCACCAGTGCTACAGATGCCATTGCCACTTACAGGTGGGACTTTGGCGATACCAGTACATCGGCAGATACGTCATGGTCTTCTGTAGCTACGTATAAATATCCAGGTCCAGGCACTTATACTGTTATCCTGGATGTCACTACCACGAATGGTTGTGTCAGATCCGATACCAGTACGATCGTTGTTTACGACAATCCACCTATTACTACTACACCAGATACCCTGCTTTGTATCCGCAACTCATTGCAGCTCTCTGCAGAAAGTGTAGTGGACGGACAGGTAGTAAACGGCACCTACACCTGGACACCTGATTATAATATTACCAACGCCAATACGGCGACACCTACCGTCAGTCCAAAAATAGATACGGCTTATACCGTCACGTTTACAGATGGAACAGGTTGTACAAATACCGCGACCGTGAATATTGACGTACGTGATACGCTCATTGTAAGAACAATTGCTGATAGTACAGTTTGTACGGGTGATACCCTGCATATCAGGTCTTTCGCGGATGGGGATTACCCCCTTACATGGTATGATATATCCACCAATACACAGGTAGGCGACAGCAGCATTCTTGTAATTGTACCTCCCTCTCCAGATGTAACATATGCGGTAGTGGCCAGCCTGGGTGATTGCAGCGGATATGATACGGTGAGCTTAAAAGTGGTAGATCCCCCTGTTGCTTATGCCGGGGTAGACACCACTATCTGTTATGGAGACCAGGTCACCCTGACAGCATCTGGTGGCGCCTATTATCAATGGACGCCGACCTTTTCTTTGACGGCTCCTGACCAGTCGACAACTGTGGCTAAGCCAACAGATACGACACAATATATTGTTACAGTCACTGACACCAAGGGTTGTCCCAAACCAGTGACGGATACAGTTCAGATCAACGTGGTACCGCAGGTACATGCATTTGCGGGTAATGATACCATTGCCATCCTGAACCAGCCATTCACACTGCATGCTACCGGCGGCACAACTTATGTGTGGACCCCGACAGATGGATTGGACAATCCAAACATCGATACCCCCACAACGACTATCAATCACGACATTACATATACCGTAACTGCCTATACGGCTGAGGGCTGTTCCGGTACAGATGCTATTAACCTCCGTTTCATAGTAGGTCCGGACATCTATGTACCTACTGGTTTCTCGCCTAACGGTGACGGGCAAAATGATATCTTCAGACCATTGCCAGTGGGCATTACCCAAATGGAATTCTTCCGGGTATTTGACCGTTGGGGAAAACTTATGTACAGTACGACAGAATACCTGCAGGGCTGGGATGGTAATTATGATGGCAAACCCGCTGCTATCGGCACTTACGTATGGGTAGTACAGGGTAAGAACGTAAATAGCGAGACAGTGATCCGTAAAGGCACTGTAACCTTGATCAGATAATATTTCGGAATCCGCTCATGCGGATTCCGATTGTTTTCAAACCCCTTTATATGGCGATTTAATTCATTCGCCCGTCTCCTTTTTTTTATTTAAATTCCTATAGTTAAGTCTTCGTAGAGCTCATGCACAACCCCAACTAATGCATAGATCTATTATTCTGTTTATTTGCTGTAGTTTGATCCACGTTGCTGCTGCTGGTTACCATATTATTGGTGGCGAGATATATTACACTTTTCTGGCCATGAATCCTGATGGTACCTACAAGTATCAGGTCACACTAAAACTATACAGGAATGCTGAATTCACCTGTGGTGAAATTCAGGGCTGCCTGGATCACTTTGAAGATCCGGTGCCTGTGAATATTTATACTTCCGGTGGTTCCCGGGTGATGGATGCCCGGTTACTATTTATCAAAGAGCGTCATCCGCTGCGCGATACATTGCGGAATCCTTGCCTGGCGCCACGCGCCCAAAACCTGGAAGTAGCTATTTATAGGGATACCTTTTCTCTAAGACCTATCCTGGGTGGTTACTATGTCGTGTACCAGCGATGCTGCCGGGGGGAAAAACTGGCCAACATCAACAATTCAGAACACGAAGGCTCCACTTTCTTTTGCATGATACCTGGTACAGAAAGCCGGCCGACGAACAAGAGCGCTTTCTTTGCCAAAGATGCCGCCATTGTGATCTGCGCCAATATGCCGCTGTATTACGATTACTCTGCCTCCGACCCCGATGGCGATAGTCTGACCTACAGTCTGTGCAGTGCCCTCACCGGGGGCGCCAGCCGCAATGAAGCCGCCAGCGCCAATCCGCCCCCATATAATAATGTTGTGAGCTATAAGTCACCTTATTCAGGATCGAATCCAATGGGTGGCACGCCACAGGTGTCTATTGACAACAATGGATTTCTAACTGGTGTACCCCCCAAAGAAGGTCAATACGTAGTATCCGTATGTGTGACAGAGTACGATCGCCGCACAGGCAAAATGATAGGCACTCATCACAAAGACATCCTGCTCACCGTTTTTAACTGTAATACCAAAATCACCGCCGGCTTCCCTCCTACCCTTCAGAATTGTGTACCCGATCCAGACCTCAGTGTACTCATGCCCAATACCAGCAATGCAGGATATACTTCCACCTATTACTGGGACTTTGGCGATGGTACTGATACCCTGGTTACTGATAAGACAGTTTTCAGACACCTCTATCCTGATACCGGGCAGTATGTTGTGAAATTAGTGGTGAACAGAGGACTGGCCTGCACAGATAGCACCACCGGCATAGTGAGTAACTACCCGGGGTTAAAAGGTGATTTTGCTGTAACCGGCTATTGCAAAGGAGACCGCATTCAATTTGACGACAAGTCTGTTTACACTTACGGGCATATTACAGACAGAAGATGGGACCTGGGGCTCACAGGAGATAGTGTGATCAGCAGGGCCTACGGAGAGCATGTAAGTCATACCTATGAGCATGGAGGTGTCTACACCGTTTCCCTGATATTATACACGGACCATTCCTGTGTAGCCACCGTCACGAAAGATATCAACATCTATGAGGTCTTCCCCTTTGCCGGCAATGATACCATCCTGGCAAAAGGCCAGCCCCTCACACTTCATGCTTCGGGTGGGGAGTTCTATGCCTGGGCGCCACCAGATGGATTGAGCAATGTGAACATTGCAGAACCCGAACTGAAATGGAATGAAGACGTCACCTACATACTACGCGTCTCCAATTCACAGGGATGTGTGGGATACGATACCATCAGCATCAAATACTATACAGGACCCGACATCTATGTACCCAACGCCTTTACGCCAAATGGCGATGGAAAAAACGATCTTTTCCGTTTTATTCCTGTGGGCATTACTGAATATAGTTACTTCCGCATCTTTAACCGCTGGGGCCAGGAAGTCTACTCCTCTACTGACTTCCGGCAGGGATGGGATGGTACTTACAAAGGACAACCTGCACCAGTAGATACCTATATCTGGATACTGGAAGGAAAAGATTTCACTGGTAAAACAATTTTAAAGAAAGGCACTGTAACTTTGGTGAAGTA
Source organism: Chitinophaga sancti (assembly GCF_034087045.1). NCBI lineage: Bacteria > Pseudomonadati > Bacteroidota > Chitinophagia > Chitinophagales > Chitinophagaceae > Chitinophaga > Chitinophaga sancti. The sequence continues at coordinate 7,880,848 of NZ_CP139247.1, forward strand.
AATAATCATTTTTGACATGGGGAAAGTACTTATTACCGGTGCCACTGCCGGGTTTGGAGAAGCATGTGCGAGGAAGTTTGCAGCTAACGGTTATGACCTTATCATCACAGGTAGAAGACAGGAAAGGTTAACTGCTTTGCAGCAGGACCTGGAAAAAGCGAATGGCATTAAGGTGCTGCCGTTGACTTTTGATGTGCGGGATGAAAAAGCGGTGAGCAGTGCATTGGAGCAAATCCCTGATTCATGGAAAGCGATAGACATCCTCATCAACAATGCGGGGTTAGCGTTAGGATTATCTACAATCGATGAAGGTAGTTTGTCTGATTGGGATACGATGATCGATACGAATGTGAAGGGATTACTGTATGTATCCAGGGTAGTGATTCCATGGCTGAAAGCCCGTAAGAAAGGACATATTATCAACCTGGGGTCTACAGCGGCTAAAACTGTGTATGCAAAAGGGAATGTATACTGTGCTACCAAAGCTGCGGTAGATGCGATTTCGCAGGGTATGCGCATTGATCTGCTGCCTTACTTTATCAAAGTAACAGCCATACATCCGGGTGCTGCGGAAACAGAGTTTTCAGTAGTACGGTTCAAGGGTGATGCCGGCAAAGCGGATGATGTATACAAAGGATTTACACCCTTGAGTGCAGAAGATGTGGCTGACACCATCTATTACTGTGCTACCCTACCTGCGCATGTGTGTATCAATGATTTAGTAATCACATGTACCCAGCAGGCAAACGCTATCTACACTTATAAAGAGTAAAAAGTTATAATATAACACATAGATGTTATTTCATTAGCAGATTTTTCTATATATATTTGAGACAGCTTACTTTTTGTCTATAAATGAATGTGGTATAATGATGGCAGACAAGGGGTTAAATGATGGTATGACGAACTACCATTATAGAGGAATGTGATACCTAACTATCTATGAGCTTTAAGAGTTTATTAATAATGCTAACTATCTATCCTAAAAAACCATATCCCTATGCTTACATTTGCAACACTGTATTTGTTGCGTCTCTACTATCCGAGATGGAAAGCAGAATGGCGCTTCTACTCCGACAGATCTAAAAGAAATAACTACGGTCGCTGGGCTACCCGCCAGGACTGGGCAGGTGCTTTTAGTTACTGAGAAAAAGAAATCAAAAGGTGTACCAACAATGGTACACCTTTTTGGGTTTTATAGACTTATCCATTTATAACATACACTTCCTTTTTTCGTATACGCCACTAACACTGTTTGCGCATCCACTGCTTTTACTACCGGAAATGTCACATATAAACTATCACTCGTTAGTGTACCTGATTTCATCACACTACCATCTCCTTTGCGTACCTGATATCCTACCCTGCTATTAAATTCCTTTCCCACCTTCACCGGCTCATCCCACACAATTACCAACTTATCATCGCCTACTGCGGTTATCTGCGGATGCTTTGCCATCGGTGTTACACTTACGGTATCTCTCTGTGAATAGGTCTTTCCTTCATCTGTAGAATGACAATAATACACCCCCTGGCCACCCCCCATTGTAAACCATACACAATGCAGACCAAAACTATTCGCTGCCATCGCAGGCCCTGTGTGTGGACATCCCCGCACTACCCAGTTATCAGCACTGATCCTTACAGGTGCAGAAAAAGTAGCACCTTTATCCACAGATAATAAATGCACCATATCACGAATAGAATCACTGATGATATCCCTGAATGCTACATGTAAATATCCTTTTGGATCTGCATATAAATCAGTACGACAACATTGACACGCTGTCTCTGCAATGGCATGCTCTCCTTTGAAACCTTCATGTCCAATGGTCTTTGCAAAGTATAAGGTAGAACCTTCTGCATTGATATCTTTCCTGTTATCAAGCCAGATAGCACCGGCTTGTCCATCAGGTAATAAAGCCATATCAAAATAACGCTGGTCATAACTGCTCGTATCTGTCACCAGCTGTTGCGGTGTAGACCATGTATTACCTGCGTCCAATGAATGTGTATAGAATACCCTGCCTGCCCATTGATTGCGCGGATCATGCTGTTCTACACCATACATGGCAATGATCTCGCCATCTGGTTTAAACAACAGCTTCGGCATATTCTCGGCATGCGGCAGTACATTGTTTGCAACTGGTATTGCATGCGGTGTGGAAAAGGTATCACCCTGCTGTATAGCATAATACATCGTACCTGTATCTGCACCCGGCTGTGCTTCTATCCAACTGATGACTTTCTTACCATCTGCTGTTTCTGATATAAATGCACAGGATGCATCTCCATGCGAGAGTGTGTATTCTTTATCTTTGCCTGGATGGCAGGCCGATAAAAGGCCTGCCAATATGATCCACAATGTATTTTTCATTATTTAAATATATAAGCCACCCCAAAATCAAATGTTCTCTTCTGTCCAGGATAATAACTGGTACTATAAGCTGTCTTCTCCGCAGTCGTTGCATAAACCACATCTGCTGCATTGCGGCAATTGATCCAGCATTCAAAGCTCTTCCATGCATAACCTGTGCGAATGTTTAACAGATCATACCCATTGTATATTTTGGTATTCTTTGGATCCATGAAATATTTACTGATGTGCTGCCACTCCGCGCCAAGCCTGAAACCTTTGAAAAATGCAGGTTTGAATGTCACTTCACAATTTGTGATCACATGCGGCGCACCATTCATCTGATTGCCGGCGTAAGACACGCCTTTCTCTGTGTAATTATTGAAGAAGTGATCTGCATACTGACCACTTACACGCAGTTGTATAGAGGTAACCGGTGCATAACGCACATTCCATTCTACACCTCTGTGTGTAGTATGACCTGCATTCTGATTTAAGTAAGTACCATCTGACTGACGCACGCTCACGATTTCATTGGTGCCTTTCATTTCATATACACTCACATCCACATATCCTTTATCCTTTGCAAATCCCAGCCAGCCGCCAACTTCATAGTTATTGTAAGTAGCAGGTTTCAGTGTAGGTACTTTCACACCTGTATATAATTCTGTGATATTCGGAGGTGCAAACCCTACACTATAATTCGCATACACCCCACGACTATGCCCCAGATCATAAGTCAAACCTAACTTAGGTGTAAATGCATTGAAGTTGTTTTTTTCACTGGCGGCACCGGTATAGGAAGTAGCAGATAAATGGTTTTCGAAATTGTAATCCATCCGGTCATAACGTACTGCTGCGACCAGTTTCAGACCATGTGCCAGCGACATAGTTCCTTGTACATAAGCAGCTGTGTTCAGCAATTTTACATTGTAATTGGTCAGCACTGAATCAGTACGTGTGTAATGTATATAATAACCTGCAGCATTTTTATCTACATCAATATAGTTTGCAATGTAACCCGCAGGACTATAATCCATACTCACCCCAGCAATGATACTTGCATCCTGCCACGCGAATTCTTTCTTATGCTGCACTATTAATCCATAACTTTTAAAACTATCATTATTGATCTGCCCTGATGCTTTCAATGCATCTGTTTTGGAATCTGTGATATAATAAAATGGATTTTGTTTGATACTGCTGCTTCTGAAGAAGGCAGTAAATGTAGTATGGTTCAAATCATTCCAGTCATGTTCTACCGTGCTCCTGTAGCGGAATGCATTCACCTTTCTGTATGAGAATGTCTGGAAGTTGGTATAGTTCTTACCAAAAAAATGAGCACTGTCCAAACCACCTATCTGGTCAGTATAATAATCTATTAATGTAGCTGAGTTGATCCATTTGGTATGCTCACTGATCTGGTAATCTCCTCTTAATGTAAATGCGAATTTATGATAGTCACTATGGTCCATGTAACCATGGCTCTGGTTTGCATAATACCCACCCATGGTTAAACCTACCTTATTAAAAGTATTAGACACATTGAAATCCGCACGCTTGTAACCCCTGTCTGTTATCTCTGCCTGTACCCGTCCGGTTGGATTTAATGAAGGTGCTGCTGTGATGAAGTTCACCGCGCCTCCTACCGCTTCACTACCATACAGGGAAGAAGCAGGACCCCGTACCACTTCTATCGTACGCAATGCCGCCATATTGATTTCAATTAACGCATTGTGATTAAAATCGCCGGTAGTGCGGATGGGAATACCATCTTCAAGATAAAGGAATAAACTCTTGTAACCGATCGGTTGGCGGATGGCCATTGTGTGCTGTTCATTTTGCAACGGTACCATGTACACACCACTCACTTTGTTCAATAGCTGATCGAGTGTAGTTGCTTTTGTATCGCGCATTTCCTGTGTAGAGATCCTGCTGATAGCAATGGGTGCATCTGTACGTAATTGTTTATCTCTGCTGCTGGTCACTACAAATTCATTGAGACTGGCAGGAGAAGGATGTAAGGAAATGATGCCAGCCGGCAATGCGATCTTTTGTGATTGGTAACCTACATAAGATACCTGTACGGTATCGCCGGAATTACCGGTAATGGTATATCTACCCTGTGCATCGGTTTTACAACCTTTGCTATGATGTAATAACTGAATATTTACGCCAGACAATACTTCGCCTGTTTGTGCATCGATCACGCTGCCCTGTACCTGAGCATACGAATGTAAGGACAATAGCACTCCTGCTATTATCGCTAATAGATATTTCATGTAAAAGATAAAGTCAATAGTTATCAATTGAGCAGTCTTTGCTCATTCATTAAGAAAGTAAAATGGAGGAGATTAAGCTTGTGGGGGGCGGAAGGTATCAGATAAAGGAGTATATGGTACAGAGCTCTGATAATATGCGATGAGAGGTGAGGATGGGGCGTAAGAACGGAAGTCGTACGAATAGAGATCATCGATATACGACACCTCGTATTTTTCTTTTCCAGCTGTGCCATTGTTCTGTTGCTGCTGGTCCCGTTCCAGTTGTTTTTTCAGCTGACATTTACCATTACAGTGCATTTCAGGTTTGTCCTTGTTTTCGCACAGTACGCTGGCAATGTAGTCCTGGTTGACCTTATATTCAAGCATAATCAGGTACTGGCTACAGTTCTGCAGCAGTAATCCTGTTAAGAGCGCTATGAATAAAAAGTATCTCACGGGGCAAAAGTAGGCAAAATATTCACTTTTATTTATGACTTAACGCATAAAAAAAAAGCTTATGCCGTAAGACATAAGCTTTTTTTTAAGTGGCCGGTGGCCGGCTTAACAAAATTACTGGTTATTGCGCCAGCATAAATCGTAGTGTCAATCCCCCTCTCGTGCTTACTATCGGGTACGCCGTAGAGATCACCGGTATGGTCTGCCTTCGGTCATAGAAGAACCGTAAGTTCAACCTATTATTCACCACATAATCTATCGACGGCGCTATTCCTATCACCTTCTGCCCACTGGTAGGTATCACCAGGTCCGCATCCAGTTTATTATTCACCGTCTTATCATCACGCAAACTCAAATCCAACCTGAAGTTCATATCATTCGATACCTTCTTACCCGTCTGTTCCCCCAGGAACTTAAACTTCACATTCCTGATACGATAGCTACCACCCATCGTGATCTCAGTAGAGCGCAGTTCGGTCAATTGATAATCGATCAGGCTCAAACTCAGTGAACGGCTCTTCTTAAATTCCACACGCAGGTTCAGGCTGCTGGTAAATGTCATATCCAATCCGATCAATGGTGCAAACTGCTCTGTCATGGTCAGGTTCGGTACCAGGAAGTAAGGAATGTAGTTGCCAGACACTGTATCAATGAATCCCGGATAACCTGCCAGTCTTGGATCTTCATACAACAATGCAGAGTTGTAAGAACTCATGCTCAGTGAACCTACATATGCATGTGTGATAGAGAAGTTCGTAAAGTAGTTCTTGAACGGATCTAACTTAGCCAGACCATTGTAAGTTACCCGCCAGTTTGGACGAGGTATATAATTACTAAATGGATTACTACGCACATTCGCAGGACCACCATTCTTCAACAATCCAATCTTTTCAGGATCCTTACCGGTGTATGCTGCAAGGAAGGCCGGAATCAACACATCCTGTGCATAACGGCTATAACCATAACGATACTCAGGATCCTTTGTATTGTACGTGGGTGTACCTGGTATGCTATTATAAGGATTAGATGACGCCAACCGGTTAGAGATCGTCTTACGATAACGTTCAAAGTCCTGGAAAGTGGTCGTTGTTCCTGTCTCTGAATCTATCTTACCAAACATCGTCTTCACAGCTACATAAGAGATCTCAAATCCTCCCGCATCATATGGGGTGAGATGTTGATATCCTGCAGAATCCATGTTCTTAAACAGCTCCGTATGCGTTTTTGTAAATGACTTGGTCAGACTCAGATCTATACGCCAGTCGTTATATGGTTCCAGCTGTGCCTGCACCTGCAGTCGCTGTGTGAACTGCTGCTGGAATTGTACGTTGAAGGTGGTATCTGGTGTGATCAAGCCTTTTTTCGCAAAGTCATCCAACCAGGCTTTTGTAGGTTGCTGTCCGGTCACAAATCCTAAGCCCGGTGTAAAGTGAGCCCAGTTCATACCCAATGCCTTAGTACTATCTATATAACCCGGCAACTTCGTACCACTGTTTTCTGAGTAATCCACATTGATGCGTTTCAACATCAACAGTGGTTTCATCACTGCTTTCAGAATTGGGGATATCTCTACATCAGCATTGGCTGGTGCTGCAGGCTGATTCTTGCCTGGTGGTTGCTTACTATTATTATTGTTCTGCGGTCGCTTCGTCGACGATGAACTAAACTGCCGGAGGAACTTAGACCGGTTATACAGATCAGAGAATTTGAACTCTGCCATCACAGTTTTGTTCTGTGTATTCTCGATGGCATTACCCAGGTATTTAGCGAGTAATGAAGCACCCGTCCAGCGATAGTCAAAGCTATAACCCAATGCTACATTCGTCCAGCTGGTCAGTGGCAGTTTGGCTGTAGGCAGTGTATAAGTGATGTTTGCAGAATGATAGTAGTTCGTCGTTCTTCCCAGTTTAAAGAAGTTACGCCACATGGTATCTTTCTTTGCTGCAGTGTTCAACCTGCCTGTCGGCTCATCGATACGTGCGTTGTTCACCGCGTTGAAGTCAAGACTGATACTCCTGGTCAGGTCCCATTTCACGCCATAATACCTGTCGAACGTGAAGTACTTGTTATAGGTTTCCGGCAACTTAAACGTACCATCACCACCTACGTTTCGGATACGTGTGGCACCAAACTGTCTCGTGATGTCTGCCCTGAAACTAAGCAGAGAAGGTACATAGTTGAAGTTAAAGTCTTTCACCAGATCCAGCCATTTCGTTTTCGTTTTGAAGAGTTTTTTGAACGGCGTCACATATTTTGGCTGACCGGTAAAGGTATATCCTAAGCCACCTCTGTGCTTGGTGAGCACGTCATTTTCAATGATCGGTGAGTGGGCCAATGACTGAGAGAAGGAATAACTGATGTCGAAATTTTCCAGATCCCACAGGTGAAATTTCTTTCTATTCGGGTTCACCCTGCGGATGTTGGTAAAGTTCAGACTCTTGATAGAGGTAAAGGTTTCTGCAGCCTTGCGGATGGAGTCACGCTCATAGTCAGACCTCGCCATACGCAACTTATCTTTCAGCTTGATATCGAGGTCATACGGATCATATTCCGGACGGCTCACGGCTCTTGAGTAACCCGCATATACAGGAATTACCAGCCCCATTTTCTTTGGTAAGAGTTTCCCTAAGTCAAGGTTTGCGGCTGCATCGTATTGTGTATAGTTATCCCTGAAGCGTTCGTTCACACGTTGATCCAGGTTACCAAATCCAGCAGTATGCATATTACCTGAAACCGTGACAGTACCCAGGTCTGCCAGTTGCAGATCCAGTCTTCCCATACCTGCATAACCACCTTTTTCATCCAGCCCTGTCAATCGCAATTCATTGAACCAAACCTCACCACTCTTCTTCAATCCATTATCCTTTGGATTCGTTACACCCAACAGGATGGTACGTACATCACCCAAATTCGGATTCCCGATTACGCTCATATAATTCGTACCATCAGACTCTGTATATTTCACCAGTGCATTACAGCTGGCACAATTATTACGACGCAATTTCAGATCGGTCAGTTTGCTCAGGAGGATGTCCATATCATTCACTTCCGGCCAGATATTAGTTGGGTTATTTGGCTGATCCCAGGTAGACACTTTCAATGGCACCTCGTACTCGTAATAGTTTTCAACGAAGTCACTACCGATCCTCACAATTGCTCTCAGCTCGCCATCTTTCAGTGAGTTCTGATCTTCTATTGCTTCAGCATGCAGGTACATTTGTAAGTGCTTATACTGACGCAGGTCCATACCCAGGTTCTTTGTTACACCACGGCTATCGCCATCTTCCAAACCTGTGAGCTGTAATGACATGGATTGTTCATTCAGCTGTAAAGTGGTATTGTTGGTACTCACGGTATTCTGCCGTGTTACACCAGGAGGCAGTACATAATTGATAGGCTTACGTGAAGAGTTCTCTTCGATGTTTACGGCTGTCAGGTTGAACGAAGTGTTCCCATCATTTGGAACAGGATCACCTGCCTGCAGTTTATAATTGTACTGACGCCATTGGTTACGCACCAGTTGCAGTTTACCAAAACGTACTACAACAGAGTCCTGGAAGTTAGTGAGGAACATACGCATAAAGCGGATGGACTTGAAGTCAGGAATAGCACCTACTTTCTTATCATATTTATCAATCGGCACTTTGAACTGGTACCAGGTTTCAGTCGTCTTTCTACCATCTGCCAGTGTTACATCTGCCTGAATCTTATCCACAATGTTGTTGGTACCTACTGTCATGTTTGGACGCAGGTTCACTCTATACTGGAAGTATTCTTCTGTTTCATTCAGCGTGTTATCCCTGTTCAGATCTTCTGTTTCAGGAATGTTTGTCGCTGCCATGGAGTAAGTAGAATTCGTAGATACAGGTGAGTTACCTTCAGGGTTGCTGTATCTTTTGTAACGGATCAGGATGTTGCCGCTATCATAATCACGGTAGTGTTTGTAGTCATCGTTCGCAGCATCCTTCGCAGCCTGTTGGTAGATGACAGAAGAATTACCAAAGTTAGCCGCTAGCCTGGTCAGGTAATCTTTGTAGTATGTTTGTTCATAACCACTTTCCAGACCATCATAACCAACGTCCTGGTATTTACGGATGGCAGGGTCATTGTCGAATGCCTGGGTGATCTGCTGCTGGAATTTAGGTTGACGTCCCCATTCAGTAGAGTCAACTTTGTCCAGGCCAGTAGTAGGATCCGGCATACCATTCTCGAAGAATTTATGAGAGTCCTTCAGTACGTCTTCAGATATATTACCGAGGTTGAAATACAACTGACCTCCGGTACTATTCGTATTATCAATGAAAGGGTCCTGTATCCAGAATTCGATAAACTCTACGTTGCTGGTTTCAAAGTCACTGTTGTCCAGTGCACGCATGATACCACCCCATTTCTTCTGAGGATCTCTCAGTTTACCATTTGCATCCACACTATCCCTTCCTGCAGTAAAGTTGTAAGGACCTCTTTCTGTAGGATAATAGGCTAAGTCAAGGGTACTTAACTGTGCCTGACCGAAATCGGTGGACTTGTTCGGGAATATTTCCTGCTGGTACACCAAACGGGTACGATGATCAGACTGCACTGTTTTATTAATACCATCAGGCAAACCAGATGAATTCGGGATCTGCAGCGTAGGTTCGATAATGTACCAGGCTAATTTTGCCCTGTTCGCACCATACCGGAGCTGGTTATTCGCCTCTGATTCCGGGAACAAAGTAACACCGCTGCTATCAGTTGCCTGGGAAGGGGTAGATGCCAGTGCCCAGCTGGTAGCCGGATACTTCAGGTCATAACCACTCTGTGAGCCTTCAAAGTCATCGATGTATACCTGTCCCTGACTACTACCTGCTGCATTTACCAGTTTGCTGTGGCCTGGGAATAACTTGGCCACCTCACCTGTGAACATAATGTTGGAAGGTGTGGTACTATTAAAGTTCGGCAGTTTATTCAGGAGGCGTGTCAGTGCTTTGGAAGGAGAATTATAGTTCACATCGAAGCCGACCACCGTGTTCTTGATCGGGTCTTCTCCGTAGTTTACCTTCTGGTAGTAGGGTCGCTCACTCATACGCGCGATGGTAGAACCTATACTCAGTTTGTCATTCACCACATAGTCGAAACGGGTACCAAAGTAGTTACGCACCTGTGTTCCAAAAGAAGCATTGTTTTCAAACTGTACATTGATCGCCTGCCCGGAAGCCAGCACACCTGAGTTCACGATCTTGATACGACCCAGGTTATAATCAATGATATAGTCAACGTTTTCACGGAGCAACTGTCCACCCGCAGTTACAGTTACCGAACCCTGCGGAATGTTGTAACCACCTAACTGAATTTCGGAAGAGTTACTGGATTTATAAGTACCCTTCAGGAGATAGCGGTTCAATTGCGGGAACTGCTGTGCAACAACCTTGATGGAGTCATACAACACCTTGAACATATATTGTTTCTCCAATGCCGCACTCCCCCCAAAGGCTTTCTGGATACCCTGTGCAAAAGGTTCCAGTTGTGGGAACATCACACGTCCTGTATTGGAGTTGATGGTATATCCTTCCACATAGTCAAACACGCCATCCGGTTGCGGGTCATTCTGGTTATTCAATCTATCCAGGTTCAGTACAGAGATCAATGGCGCACCAGCCCACTGCCCTGTCGCATCCGGCAGGTAGCGTTTATCGCTGGGTGTACGTGTTTCAGTACCTGGATCTTTATAATAAATATCCAGACTAAAATCAGCCTTATTGATCTGGTAAGCACCTGTAGAGTAGATGTTTTTCATCATCAGGTCCCAGATAGGAAGATTGGGTCTGGCGGAGGTTGCTTTCAGGAGTTTGAGGAAGAGGATCTTCTGGTTCGCACTGTTATTCTGATCTGGCGGCACATCCTGAGAGAACTCACCCACCTGGTATACACGGCCATTGTAAGTATATTGATAAGCGACTGCCAGTACTTCATCGGCTTGTAACTGTTGGTTAAGGGAGATGAAACCCAGTTGTCGGTTCAGGGTATATTCTGAGGAATCCAGTTTACGGGCAAAGGTCTTTTCATATTCCTGCACCCCCAGTAATCCCATGGATTGTAACCGGCTTACCACCGTTCCTGTATACCGGCTGGCGGCATCAGAGATCACATTGGAGTAGAGGTTGTTCGTTCCATTCGCTGGCAGATGCGCCCCGGGAGTTACTGTAACCGTCTGATTATAAGGAGCATATTCAGCTAAGTCCATCAAACCGACGATGTCGCGGGTATTGGTAGTGGCACCCGTTTTATTGGTTACCCATACTTCAATACGGTTGATATACGACAGTGATTTGATCACCGGCAGGTTGCTCATGCTGTAGTTAAATGTATCGCGGAAGAACTGGCTGAGCAGGAAGTGCCGGTTATCTTCATACTCGTCTGCCCTGATCGTAAAATCCTGTACCTGTGTACCACCTTTGATGAGGAGGTTTTGCTTCTGGGATTTCTGATTAGAGAGTACGGAGGTGACGGTGAGTCGGCCAAACTGCAACTGGGTTTTAATACCAAACAGTGATTGCACCCCTGAAATGAGGGTGCTGCGGAGTGGAAAGCTCACGTTACCGGCTTCTATCTTCTTGATGATCTCATCGTCGTAGCCGGTATATTCCAGTTTGATCTGGTTTTCAAAATCAAAGGTGGATTGCGTGTTATAGTTAGTAGTAATTTTCAGTTTATCGCCGATCTTCCCCGTCAGGTTCATATTGATGTTCATATCAAAATCGAAACCGCCGGTTTTCCTGGCTTGTTCGGTGAGTACCGGGTTTTTGATATTCTGCCCCTGGTAACCGAAGGTCAGTTCGAGGCTACCCTGAGGGCGGATATCCACTTTACTACCTCCAAAGATCCTGTCAAACAGTTTACTGCCTTTATACAATTCGGGTCCTGAATTCTTCTGATTCAGTGAGCCCAGCGTGCTGGCTCTTTTCTGCCAGTAATCCTGCTCACTTTTCTGCGCCTGTAACCTGTTGAATTCTTCGAAGCTGATGAGAGTGGGGTTGCGGTAATAGTGGTCACCTATCTTTTCTGATATCGTATATTCTTTGGTAACAGGGTCATAATCAACTGACTGTGAGATATTCTTAGGATCTTTGAGATCCATTTCATTGCGTACAGGATCAGTAATACGGGTGCCGAATCTGTCTTTGATGGGGAATTTAAGGGTATCCCGTTTGACAGTATCTTTCACCGTAGTATCCTTACCAATAGTATCTTTTGGTTGCCAGTGTTGTTTATAAATATCGCTGCTATAACCCGAACGATTCCTTGCTGCAGTATTAACAATAAAAAAGGAAGCGACTCCTATTACTGCTATAGCACCATAATTTGTCTTCCTTGACAAGAGAAATAGGTTTTAATAGAGGTCAGGGTAAAAGTATACAGACCTGTAACTCCCCTAATAACCCATCTTATTGAAAATGAAGGGTTACTATGGTCATTTCAGATCTGACATAGTGGTTTTGCTTTCAGTACCGTACAGTCTTTTCCTTCCAGAATTTGCAATAGTGGTCCTGCTCAGTACTGATTTCATAGCGCAGACGGGCCAACTTTACCTGGCTGCCGGCAGCTATAACTAAAAATAAAAATCCAGCTTTAATAGGTGCTACGCTTACAGACTTTTTAACGACTTTTTGATCAGTCCTTCTAAATCCTGCAATTGTGGTTCTGCTTTCAGTACCTTGTTTATAGCCTGTTCTGCTACATTACGGGCTATTCCCAACGTGACTAATGCATTTAACGCATCTTCCTGCATTGTATTGTTTACAGTAACAGATATTTGATGGCCAATGTCTTTTTGTTTTTTGATCTTATCTTTTAACTCAAGGATGACCCTTTGAGCTGTTTTAGCGCCGATTCCTTTAATGCTCTCCAACATCTTCGCATTTTCCATAGCGATAGCACGTTGAATATCTTCTGGTTGTAAGGAAGATAACATCATCCGGGCGGTGTTGGCACCAATGCCTGACACGCTTATCAGCAACAGGAATATCTGGCGCTCCGCATCGTCGAAAAAGCCATATAATGTGTGGGCATCCTCTTTTATATGGAGATATGTCAGCAATTTACAACCGTCCAGACCCTGTATGCGGGAGTACGTATTTAAACTGATCTGAACTTCATATCCTACCCCCTGAACATCTAAATGTACCATGGCAGGGGATTTATAGGACAGTTTTCCGTTTAGGTAAGCAATCATACAGGATTATTCAGGATTCTAATTTGTTGGCAAACCTAAGGATTTTTGGGAAGATGGGAGACGGGTATTTTAGCTTATAAGTTACATTTCCAAATTCTTATGTATTTTTACGGCCTGTTAAAACATCTATTTTATTAATATGAACAAAATAACGGCCGCTATTACTGCGGTAGGTGGGTATGTACCGGATTACGTTCTCTCTAACAAAGAGCTGGAGAAGCTGGTTGATACTACTGATGAATGGATCATCACCCGTACAGGAATTACAGAAAGAAGAATTCTGAAAGGCGAGGGGAAAGGAACTTCTGAGTTATGCGTACCTGTAGCGCTGGAAATATGCCGTAAAAGGGGGATCACACCTGCTGATATTGACCTCATTATTGTTGCTACTGTCACTCCCGACATGGTATTCCCTGCCACAGCGAATATCGTAGCCGACAAGATCGGTGCAAAGAATGCCTTCGGGTTCGACATCGCTGCAGCCTGCTCCGGTTTCCTCTATGCACTGGATACAGGTGCCCGTTTCATAGAAAGTGGACGTTATAAGAAAGTAATGGTGATCGGTGCTGACAAAATGAGTTCCATCATTGACTATACTGACCGTACTACCTGCATCATCTTTGGTGATGGCGGCGCTGGTGTGCTGCTGGAAGCTAACGAAGAAGGTTATGGCCTGATAGACAGCGTGCTGAAAAGCGATGGCCATGGCCGTGAATACCTGCACATGAAAGCAGGTGGTTCTGCTAAGCCTGCTTCTATCGAAACCGTTACTAACCGCGAACACTATGTGTACCAGGAAGGTAAAATGGTATTCAAATATGCTGTAGCCAACATGGCAGACGCTGCTGCTGAAATCATGGATCGTAATAACCTGACCTCCAATGATATTGCATGGCTGGTACCGCACCAGGCCAATAAGCGCATCATCGATGCTACTGCTCACCGCATGGGTTTGCCAGAAGAAAAAGTGATGATGAATATTCAGCGTTATGGTAATACTACCGCAGGTACGTTGCCACTATGTCTCTGGGACTATGAGAAACAACTGAAGAAAGGAGATAACCTCGTATTAGCTGCATTTGGTGGTGGATTCACCTGGGGTGCAACCTATCTGAAGTGGGCGTACGATACTAAATAATAAATTTCGATTTTAAAAGCCGGCCGCTGGCCATTTTTCCCGCCGTTGATTGCTGATGCCATAGGTATTAACAGTCAACGGCGGTTATTTTTTTAAAGCGTCATTTTTAACTAAATGAGGGCAGTGCATAAATCAATTGCAGTTGCTCACCTGCTACATTTGCACAAATCTGCCCACCCATCTTATCAATAAAATCTTTACAGATTATAAACCGCATGGCCAGCTCCTCCCCTTCGCCCTGTACACTATACACCGCATCTTCGTAGGCAAACAAACCCGTAGCCTGCTGTGCCGTCAGTACTGTGGGGGCACTGATCACCATCACCTTCACCCTGTCTGCCTCCTGCATAGCCACTACTTTTATATCCCTTCCAAGCGTAGCAGCACCCTGCAATAAACTTCTGTGTACAAAGTGCAACATCTCACAATCTCCTGCTACCTGCAATCCTTCGGGAATATCTGTCAATACCCCGGTAAACATATCACTTAGATCACAAGGCGCCGGAGCATACACAAAACCGGATAATTGCGACTTGATCCATCGGAGGATATTATCAAAAATTTCCAGCGTCTTTCTGCTGCTGTTCTCCGTATCCCGTATCAGTTGCTGTCGCAACAAAGGGTCTGCATCTCCATTTTTAAATAAAGCAGCCACCCTGATAATATTCTGTAGGGGCTCCCTGAAATCATGTGCTACTACAGAGATGAGCTTGTTTTTAAAATCATCCTGTACCTGCAACTGCCTGTTCTTGTCGGAGATTTCCGCATTCATATTTGCCAGTAGTTCCTCCTGTTGCCGCAGGTACCGATAGCTGCGATAACGGGTAAATGTAAACCCACCCAATATCATTAATACCCCCAGCAGAAAAGCAATCAGTTTTCGTCTCGCTAACCTTTGTGTATTGGCCCTTGCCAGCTTTTCCGTTTGCACTTTATTACTGAGATGCCATTCATTGAGCTCCTGTTCTTTCAGAAAATAATCCAGGTAATTCACATGCCGGCTATCTTTCATCACCTCCTGTCTGTCAGTAAGGGTCCAGAGTTCATGCCCGTATTCTGCCATTTTAGGGGCATTGTGCACCTTAGCATAATAGCGGTAAATGCTGATCACCTGTGGTAACATAAGGTCAGTATAACCGGCTATTTTGCCCAATGCATAGATCTTTTCTTTGTAAGGAATGACATCCAGCTGATACCCTGCATTGTAATAATGTTCAATGTGCTGCAAAATGTCGATCGCGACATAGATCAATCCATCTTTCTGCGCTTGTGTGGCCAGTGAATTGATCCATGCCACTGCTTTTGCCTGTTCGCCTTTCCTGAATAAATTATCCGCTTCGAATGCATGTATTAAATACAGATCCCTGGCACATCCGGCATAATGGCCGGCAATGTTTTTCGCCTGCCGGATTGCCCATTGCACTGAATCTCTGCGCGAGGAATCATTGTCGAACCGCGTTGCATAATTGATGAGCACCAGGCTATAAATAGAATCATATACCAGCTTTCTTCCTATATCCATGGCCTGATACAGGTATTGCTCTCCTGTTTCATTCATGCCTGCCAGGCTATGGAATACACTCATGTTCATAAGCACCTGGCAAACGTTGCTGTTATCATCCAGCTGCCTGTAATACACCAGTGCTTTGCTTTCGTATTCAATGGCCTGCTTTATGTTGGCCTTGAGTGCATATGCAATACTGAGATTATTTAACGCATCCGCCACACCTTTCCGATAGTTCAATCTGTTCGCCAGATCCCTTGCCAGCACGGCATACCAGAAACAACTATCTGCATTGCTCAGGTGCCACTTCATACTCAGTTCATTCAATACATCTGTGTATACCGTGCTATCCTCCTCCTTCACCAGTCGCTGGTGCAGTTGCTGTACGGCGCTCTTTTGAGCACATACCACCTGCGTGATAAGGAGCAATATGACGATTAATTTTTTTAACACGGTAATGTATATGAAAATGTACTTCCTTTATCCGAGCGGTTTTCTGCTTCGATCGTTCCACCCATTTTATCCATAAAATCCTTGCAGATGATCAGTGCTAATCCAGCACCTCCCCTGGATGGTTGCGTTCCTTTCTTTTCAGGGCGGTATTCAAATATCCGATCCAGCATTTCTGCTGCAATTCCTTTCCCCTCATCGGCGATGCTTACTGTCACCCAACCGTTACGGGTAGTAGCAGTAACGGCAATTGTACCTCTTGCCGGACTAAATTTAATCGCATTGTGCAACAAGTTTCGATGTACAAACTGCAACATCTCTTTATCTGCCAGTACCTGTATATCGGCAGGTACCTGTACTACCACCTGCAACTGCTTTTCCAGCATTTCTTCTTTCATAGCACCCATCGCTTGTTGGATCAGATCAGCTGGTGTACAGGGCAATGGCTGATACACAAAACCACTGAGCTGTGTCCGGATCCAGCGAAGAATATTCTCAAAGATCTGCAAGGTATTGTCTGCATTATTTTCCAATCGCCTGAACAACGCAGCAGCTTCCTGTAGGGAGAAAGCGCCTTGTTGCAGATAAGCAGTAATTTCAATAATCTGAATCAATGGAGAACGAAAATCATGTGCAATGAGAGAGATCAGTTTATTCTTGAAATCATCATGGGTACGTAACAGTGCATTTTTTTCACTGATCTGTTTATTCATTTCCCGCAGACGATCTGCATTCCTGCGGGAGCTGCGATGAGAGCGGTTGATATCCAGCAGCAACAAAACCAGCAGCACTAACAATACGATCAAACAAACAATAACGAGATACCGACTCCTTGCTTCCAGCGATTTTCTATCCAGTTGTTGCTGCTGAAAATCGTGTTGCAATTGTAGTTGTCGAAGTTGTTTTTCCTGCAGGTAATAATCCATGTAATCCTGTTCACCCTGCGAGCGGCTTTGTTCATATAGCTCTGTAATATCAGCCATCAGATCCGCATAATAATTTGCTGCTGCTGTCTGATGCCGCAGTTCATAATAGCGATAAAACTTTGCTACCACCGGCAATACTATTTCCCTGTAACCCCCTTCCAGCCCCAGCCTGATCACTTCTTTCTGATAGATCATGGAGTCTGCACTATGTCGTTGAATACTGTAATCTGCTAACTGTGCATAACCATAGAGCGCATGATAAAGAAATCCTTTTTTCAATGCTGCCCGCACCAGGTCCTGTACTTTAGACACGGCTAATGCAGTATCTCCTTTATCATAAATTTCATCAGCCTGAAGCAAGCCAGTATAAATGATCATACGGGTATGATCACCTTTCATAGCCAGCTGATAAGCATTGGCCAGGTATTGACTGGCCAGTGCCATATGTGGTGTATCCTTGTGATAAATGAAAAAGTAATTCGCCATTACTGCAGACATCACACTATCATTACGCATGCGCATGGCCATGTTCAGCGCCTGTTTGATATAATCTTCGGCTTCTTTATGCTGGCCCTGATAATGCTGGTACACCCCAAGTTTAATATTTACGAGGGTCATACCAGTGCTATCTTTCAGTTCTTTGTAAAGTTTTAATGCATCCAGGTAAAAACGAAAAGAGAGATAACTATTGTCACGATAGGAATAATATCCTCCCAATCCCCTGTATACTTCAGCTTCTCCCCACTTAAAGCCAATGCGCTTGGTTACGCCTCTGGCCATGGTCAGGTATTGAAAGCAGGTATCCAGCTGGCGATTCTGGTATTTCTGTGCAAGTGCGATTAATATGCGGGAATAAACGACACTGTCTTTGGTGACAGGCAAGGCATTTTTTAGTTGCTGTATCTGGCCAAAAGACACTTCACAGCGGACAAGGAGTCCGACAGCCACTACTACACTGTATAATAGTTTCCCTTTATAGTTCCCGGAGATCAAATGCCTTGTAGCTAAAAAGCTATCACGATTTTATAAGGGACAGGTCTATGCCCATTTTTGTCAAAGCCTGCACACCTGTTGGGGTAATGTAAAAATGTTTATTGTCAGCACCATCCTTTGCAATCCATCCTTTTTCTATAAAGGCGGCTGCCAGCAATTCTCCCAGTTTACCCCCAATGTGCCCATAACAAAACTTTGCTGGCTTTGGCACATCGTTCGTTTCCTTTTTCATATTCTGCTGGTTTAGATTTCAAATACCAGTCCTCTCGTTTTTAGTTCTTCGTATTTCAGTTTATCAAACCGGTATAGGTGTGCACCTTTCTTGGAGGTGGTTTTGTCCTTTTCTTCCAGTTTTTCCAATATATTCATGGAGAGGATTTTCTTCCTGAAGTTGCGTTTGTCCAGCTCATGCTGAAAGATCTCTTCATACAAGCTGCGTAGCTGTGACAAAGTAAATTTCTCCGGCAGCAGTTCAAAACCGATGGGATGAAAGTGCGCATTGTCACGCAGTTTTTTCATGGCATCGGCGATCATTTGCCTGTGGTCAAAGATCAGGTTAGGAATTTGATGCAGTTCCAGCCAGTGCGCACTATAGGTCTGTGAAGGAACATGCTCCTGCTCTGTAATGCGAATCAACGCATAGTAAGCCATCGAGATCACTCTTGCACCTGAATCGCGCCCTACATCTCCATAACACCCTAATTGATCCATGTAAATATTTTCCAATCCCGTGGTTTGTTTCAATACGCGGGCAGCAGCATCATCTACACTTTCATCATTCTGAAGAAAACCTCCCATCAGTGACCAGTCTCCCTGCATGGGATCTACTTTTCGCTGCATGATCAGTAATTTCAGCCTTCCATTTTCAAATCCAAAGATTATACAGTCTACTGCTACCAGGTGCTGAGGAACATTTGCATAAAATGATTGTGCACTCATTGAAAATTAATTGTCTGCGTGGTTGACGGCCCTCTTTTTATTGCAGCTGGCAAGACCGTGAAACCTGTTGTTTTTCATCTATTAGCTGCAAAGATGCTACATTTTCCTGCTACTTCCGGCACCAGAAATAACTTTTACTAAAAAGACAGCCACGTGGATGCGCTGCCAATATTGAACTGATATAGCTATTTCTTCGCGTATTCGCTATAATCAGTACCCGGAATCTTCGTCACACCGACCTGTCGTAATAGTGTGACCAACTGGCCCCGGTGATAAGTAGCATGATTGAAAACGTGCATCAGTATTTCTATAACGGTTAATTTACCATATTGTTTCTGGCTATTGTAATAAGCTACCGTATGGGGTAATTTTACGGGGTTGATCTGCTGCACCATTTCCAGCAATTGCCGGGATACAGTAAGCCACTCCTCACAAGCCGCCTCGAATGTACCCTGAAACTTAGGTGCCGGCTTCTGCGTCTGCTCCACTAATTCTATGCGTTGCTTCCACACACTTTCCGCATCCCACACATGATACACCGTCTGGCGTATGCTGGGAAAACTACTCACAACTTCCTGATCCAGCTGCGCTTCCGTTAGCTTTTTCAGTACCAGCACCAGGCGCTGATTAGCCCAAAGGTGATAACCAGCCAGATTGAGTACGACTTCCTTCAATATTATTGAGTTTTTATTACCTTCAACAAAATACCGAAATTTTATACAACAGTAAAAATATATATGACACCCATTACCATCAGGAACGTACGAATAGAGGATTGCCCACGCTTATTGGAACTGATCAGGGAACTGGCGGAATACGAGAAAGCAGCACATGAAGTGACCGTAACACTAGAACAGTTCACTGATGCCGGATTTGGCAAAAGCCCTGTCTGGAAAGCTTTTGCAGCTGTAGACGGAAATCTGATCATCGGGTTTGCCCTCTACTACATCCGCTATTCTACCTGGAAAGGTTGTCGTATGTACCTGGAAGACCTGCTGGTAACAGAAAGCTATAGGGGCAAGGGGATTGGTAAAATGCTGTTTGACAAGCTGTTGGAAGAAGCAAGGGCGCAAAATTACAACGGCATGGTTTGGCAGGTACTGGAATGGAATGAACCGGCTATTAATTTTTATAAAAAATACGATGCCAGCTTCGATCCTGAGTGGTGGAATGCCAGCATCAGTTT
Organism: Chitinophaga sancti; assembly: GCF_034087045.1. Classification (NCBI taxonomy): domain Bacteria; kingdom Pseudomonadati; phylum Bacteroidota; class Chitinophagia; order Chitinophagales; family Chitinophagaceae; genus Chitinophaga; species Chitinophaga sancti. The sequence goes on from NZ_CP139247.1 coordinate 7,901,266, forward strand.
CTAATCATCTTTGATTATGCTTTATAGATTCCACCACCTGCGCGGTATTGCTACCAGGCAACTTTGCCAGGTGTTTAATGAAGCCTTTAGTGATTATGTCATTCCTATGCAACTGACGGTTTCGTTGTTGCAGCAGAAAATGGCAGGAGAAAGTATACAGCTGGATTGCTCGGCAGGTGCTTTTCAGGGGGATGATTTGTATGGGTTTATATTGCATGGGAGGGATGAAAGCCGTCCGGAAGTGTTGTACAATGGAGGCACAGGTGTGATCCCGCTGGCCCGTGGGCAGCATTTGGTACAGGAATTATATGAATATTTTATACCAAAATACCAGGAGCAGGGGGTGAAGGAGATCTTGCTGGAAGTGATAGGCAGTAATAAGAAAGCGATTAAAGCTTATGAAAATGCGGGATTTGAGCAGCAAAGGAATTTCTTGTGTTTTAAAGGAGAAATTCCGCTAAAAAAGAAAGAAACTAAAGGGATTATTATTCAAAAAAGCGTTTTGCCTTCGGAGGTCTTACTCGCTCCTTTTGCTGATCAGGTACCCAGCTGGTCGAATAGTATAGCGAGTGTAAGGAGGGAGCAACAACATACTACTACGTGGGTAGCAATTTTTGAAAATGAAATAGTAGGGTATATCAGTGTATATCTTGCCAGCAGGCGGATAAGACAGATAGGAGTGCGAAAGGATATGCGGCGAAAAGGGATCGGAACGGCCTTAATGCAACAGGCTGCAGAGGCATTAGGAAACCCTTTTAGTCTTATTAATGTGGATGAAAAAAACGAAACTTTTATAAAATTCCTGGAAACTATCGGCATGTCTCAAATCCTTACCCAACACGAAATGAAACTCTCTTTATAAACCAGCCGCTGGCCCTCGCCTCGTCCAAAACACAAAGAGCTTTTGCCTACGGCAAAAGCTCTTTGTGTTTGTATAGAATTTTTAAGAAATTGGATTACTATTAATTAATTCCATTTACTACAGCCTCTTTATGAATCTTCTGGATCAACCCCTGCAGCACCTTCCCAGGCCCTGCCTCTGTAAAATTAGTCGCTCCATCCGCCACCATCGCCTGCACTGACTGCGTCCACTTTACTGCTCCTGTCAACTGATCAATCAAATTCTGCTTGATCTCTGCCGGATTACTCACTGCCTTCGCTACCACATTCTGGTACACAGGACAATTAGGCGTATTAAATGTCGTCTTCTCTATCGCTGCCTTCAGCTCTTCCTTAGCCGGCGCCATCAGCGGACTATGAAAAGCTCCACCTACAGGCAATACCAGTGCACGCTTTGCACCTGCTGCCTTCATTCTTTCACAAGCCACTTCAATCCCCTTCAGTGAACCGGAAATCACCAGCTGACCAGGACAATTATAGTTAGCCGCTACTACCACCTCACCGGTTTCATCACTCACCGCTTTACAAATTTCTTCCACCTTCGCATCTTCCAGACCCAATACCGCCGCCATTGTAGAAGGATTCTGTTCACACGCCTTCTGCATAGCAGTGGCCCTGATGTAAACCAGTTTCAGCGCATCTTCAAAAGTAAGTGCACCATTCGCTACCAGCGATGAAAACTCACCCAGCGAGTGACCAGCCACCATATCAGGCTTCGCACCTTCTGCTCTACACAGAAATGCAATCACACTGTGCAGGAATACAGCCAGTTGTGTAACACGGGTTTGCTTCAGGTCCTCGTCAGTACCTGTAAACATTACATCTGATATACGAAAGCCGAGGATCTCGTTCGCCTTCTCAAATAAATCTTTTGCAGTTGGATTGGTGTCATACAGGTTTTTACCCATACCCGGGAACTGAGCGCCCTGACCGGGAAATACGTAAGCTTGTTTCATTTACATTGATTTACGGTTGCCAACCAGACATATGTATTATCATTAAATACATATCTCAGTGATTAGGATTGCAAATATTCATAGTCTTTGTGATATATCAAAATTTGCATCGAATAAAAAACCCTCTCGCCGGGAGAGGGTTCCTATTAACTTTTAAATACTCTGACCAAGCAGCCGCATGAACTCGCTTCTTGTTCTGCCATCTTCAAACTGCCCGGAAAAGGCGGAAGTGGTCGTCACCGAATTCTGCTTCTGCACCCCTCTCATCATCATACACAGGTGCTGTGCCTCTATTACCACAGCCACCCCCATAGGTTGCAACGTATCCTGAATAGCATCCAGGATCTGGTGTGTCATGCGCTCCTGTACCTGTAGTCTTCTGGCATACACATCTACCACCCTGGCCAGTTTGCTCAGACCGGTAATATACCCGTTAGGGATATAAGCGATGTGCGCCTTACCAAAGAAAGGCAACATATGGTGTTCACACAGGGAATACAATTCGATATCTTTCACAATGACCATCTCACTATATGACTCTGTGAATTTGGCGCTATTCAATATCTCTCTGGCATCCTGCTGATAACCTGTAGTCAGGTATTGCATTGCTTTTGCTACCCTTTCCGGTGTCTTTTGCAATCCTTCTCTTTCCACATCCTCCCCCAACAGGGAAATACTATTTTTGTAATGCCCGATAAGATCGGCAGTTACCTTCTCATCGTAAGATTCAACCTTCTTGTAAGCCATTGCTTATTTAAACTTAAGATCAATTAATGACTACCCTCCGTAATATTCTACATAGATACGGGGTGTTTCGTACAACTTGATGCAGTGGAGCTGCACGCCTTCCGGCAGGTGCGGAGTCAGCTGCTCCCAGATCCCGATAGCCAGGTTCTCCGCAGAGGTGAACTTACCAGCCATGAAATCTACATCCATATTGAGGTTGCGGTGGTCTACTTTTTCCACCACATATTCTTCGATTAAATTACTCAGTGTTTTGGCATTAAAAACAAACCCTGTTTCAGGATCAGGATTGCCTTTTACCGTAACGTGCAATTCATAATTATGACCATGCCAATTCTCGTTAGCACACTTTCCAAACACTTCTTTATTTTTTTCCTTACTCCAGGCGGGATTTGATAATTTGTGCGCCGCATTGAAGTTCTCCACACGCGTTAAATAGATCATGTGATTAGCTGCGATTTTCCGCAAAAGTACAACAATTGAAGGACAAGCCAATCAGTGGGCACATAAGGCCGGTAGGTCGCTATTCATTTTATTCCGATATTTGCACCATGAAAATTCTGGTCATTGCTGCCACACCATTCGAGATCAAGCCATTCTCCGACTACCTGTCAGGTCATCATCACCCTGCTACCCAAATCACGACACTCGTTCACGGCATCGGCATGATGCATACTGCCTACCACCTGGGCCGTCACCTGTCCGGTACCCGTCCCGACCTCGTTATACAGGCAGGTATTGCCGGCTGTTTTGATCATAGCTGGGAAATGGGCAAAACCGTGATCATAAAAAGAGAGCAATTCGGCGACCTCGGTGTGGAAGACGACCAGGCCTTCAAAGACCTGTTTGAAACCAACCTATGGCAACCTGATCAACCACCGTTTACTAACAAACAACTGGTGAATCTGTTCGAAGGCGTACCACATTTACCCCTACTCGAACAGGTAAGTGGCGTAACCATCAATACCGTAAGTGGTAGCGAACGTACCCGCCAAAAACTGGTAGACAAATATAACCCCGCCGTGGAGAGCATGGAAGGCGCTGCCTTTCATTACGCCTGCCTGTTGGAAAAAATCCCTTTCTTCCAGCTCCGCAGCATTTCCAACTACGTGGAAGTACGCGATAAGTCCAAATGGAAAATCCCTTTGGCCATCCAACAACTCAACGAAACATTGATCACATATATTGAACATCTGAGACAGATACACTAGATTAACAGCGCTTTCTGCCTCCTAAAGCAAAGCATTATGGAATTAACACTCGGATTTTCCCCATGTCCCAACGATACTTTCATCTTTGATGCCATGGTGAATAACAAGATCGACACGAAAGGCTTACAATTCAACACCCGCCTCGAAGATGTGGAAACACTGAACAAATGGGCGCTGGAAGGAAAACTGGATATTACTAAACTAAGCTATGGGGTCCTTCCTAAAGTACTACATCAATACGAGCTGCTCAACAGTGGCTCTGCCCTGGGTAGAGGTTGTGGCCCGCTCCTGATCGCGAAAAAACCGATCGATAAAGAAAATATCAAAGATTGCAAAATTGCTATTCCAGGTATTAATACCACGGCTAACCTACTCTTCTCCACTGCATTTCCCGAAGCTCAAAACAAGGAAATCCTGGTTTTCTCCGACATTGAAAACGCCGTATTAGATGGTCGTGTAGATGCAGGTGTGATCATTCACGAAAATAGATTCACTTATCAACAAAGAGGACTGGTCAAAATCATTGACCTGGGTGAATACTGGGAAAGCACCACCGGCAGCCCGATTCCATTAGGAGGTATCGTGATCCGCAAGTCACTGCCTGCTGAACTGAAGCAACAGGTAGACCAGCTGATTCATGATAGCCTGCAGGAATCATTCAAACACTATCCTATCCTTTCTCCTTTCGTGACATCTCACGCACAGGAAATGGAAGAAAGTGTAATGCGCCAACATATAGAACTTTATGTAAATGACTTCTCCCTCGACCTGGGCGAAGCCGGCAGAGCCGCCGTAGACCGACTCATGGCAGCCGCTTTATAATATTGAAGAAGCAGTCGCGTTAACTTTTCGCGACTGCTTTTTTATATACTTCCAATGCTCTTTTTCTCGCCTCTTCATGAATGACCATAGGTGTAGGATATGTTAACTCATCCAGCTCAGGCACCCACTTACGTACATATTTCAAATCGGGATCAAATCGCTCTGTTTGCAATGAAGGATTAAACACCCTGAAATAAGGTGCTGCATCACATCCACATCCTGCCGCCCATTGCCAGTTGCCATTATTAGCTGCCAGATCATAATCCAGTAATTTCGCTGCAAAATAAGCTTCTCCCCATCTCCAATCTATCAGCAAATGTTTTGATAAAAAACTCGCCGTGATCATACGCACCCTGTTGTGCATAAAACCAGTCGTATTCAATTCACGCATACCTGCATCCACAATAGGATAGCCGGTTTCACCATCACACCATTTTTTAAACTCCGCTTCATTATTTCTCCATTTGATCTTATCATATTCTTTTCTGAATGCCTGATGTACGACCTGTGGATAATGCCACAATATCATGGAGAAGAAATCTCTCCATATCAACTCTCCTAAAAAAGTTTGATTTAAATGATTCGCACGCTCTGCCAGTTCTCTTACACTGACTGTACCAAAACGCAGGTGTAATCCGAAATGTGTAGTGCCATGTATACCTGGTATATCCCTGGTTTTATCATAATTTTCAATCAGGCTATCCTTTACTTTTACACCAGGAAAATCCCGCTCACCGGCCAGTAAACCCATCGTTCGCAAAGAAGGGATACGCATGCTTTTTTGTTTGTAGAAATTGTCGAAGTACTTTTCCACAGGATACGCTTTCAGATAAAAATCATTCAGCTTCGCTCTCCATTTTTTACTGTAAGGCGTGTAAATAGTATACGGTTCCCCGTTATCTTTCAGCACTTCATCCCTGTCAAAGATCACCTGATCTTTGTACAATTTAAATTCAATTCCCTTTCCTTTCAAAAGCTTTCCGATGGCCTTATCCCGCTCACGCGCATAAGGTTCATAATCGATATTGGCATACACCGTCTGCACATCATAATGAGTCGTGTAATGCTCAAAGGCTTCCTCAGGAGTACCATAAAATACATCCAGGCTGCTACCCAGTTTTGCTAGTTGTTCCTGCATCTCTTCCAGGGTATCACGGATAAAAGTAACCCTACGGTCATGTTTATCTTCAAGATTATTCAGAATGACAGTGTCAAATACAAATACAGGTACGACAGGATGTTCTGATTTTAAGGCATGGTATAACGCAGCATGATCCAGCAATCGCAAATCACGGCGTAACCAACACAAAGTAACGGTGGAGGGCATAATAGAGGTTAGTTTTTTGCAATTCTCAATGAAACATTCCGTAGACAATATTAAGACGTAATACTCAAATAAAGTATTACAAAAAATACGCCACTGCTGCGCATCTTCAGCGAATTACCATATTAACAATTGGGGGGATATTCTATAATACGCCTTCATGCAGCAACTCATGTAGTATCACTGCAGTAGCATTTCCATAATTATTATCGCGGAACTGACCTACCCACCGTACACCCGTGATGGCATTGGTGAGGAATATCTCATCTGCATTCTCCAGGTCAGCTATTGTCAGGGGCTTTTCTATCACTTTAAATGGGAGGTCCATATCTATTATGTGCTTACGCATCACACCACATACACAACCCTCACTCAATGGAGGGGTGATCAGTTTTTTATCATCCACAATGAACAGGTTAGCGATCGTCGTATCAGCCACTCTGCCGTGTGAATTTAACAGGATCGTTTCATTCAACCGATGTTGTTTTCCATACATCGCTGCCATGATATAAGGCAAACAGTTATTCGACTTGATAGTAGCATATTTATCACAACTCTTCCGTGCTTCTGAAAACACATCTATCACCAGTCCTTTATCATTCAGTTCCATCACCTGCCGGTCCAGTTCCCAGCTTTGAATAATAAAATTAGGATGGTTATTCACAGGATCATAAAGACCTCCATCCGATCTGAAAATAGTGAGCCTTACCCTGGCCAGGCGATTATGATTATTCCGGCTACAAAGTTCTGCTATGAGCCGGGTAAAATAAGTTCGGGTGAAATTGTGAGGGGCATCGAAATGTAGCAGATGCAAACTGGCCATCAATCGCTCAAAATGCAGTTCAGAAAGCTGCACCTCTCCCCTTACTGCACGCATGGTCTCAAAACAACCGTCTCCATACCGGAAAGACCGGTTGTCTGCCGTAAAAATGGGTTCAGACGCCGAAATAAACTTTCCATTATAACATGTATACACCTGTTGCACTTCGAACGCTTTTTTATGTTAGAAAGGAATAGAAAGGTACGAAATATTCATGTGATGCAGGCATTAGCAGCCGGGGCATTTAGGCACCTATTTTGGCGACTATTATCTCCTACATATAGCAAACTGAACCTGATCCGGAACCTCCCTAAAAAAGGTAGCGGTCATCCCAGCTCATGCCAGGACAACCGCTTTATACATAGGACAGGGGCTCTTCCCGGATTTCATCCCGGAATGGACGCCAGTCTATTTAGATTTCTTTTTTTAATTGCCCCAAACGGGGCACTGCAAATACATCTGCCTGTTTGGAACGACCCAATAAAGCAGTCAGTACACTGCCGGAACCTACAGACATGATTCTGCCTGGAAACTTGTTCCTGCATTGCACTTTGTTAATCCATTATAGCTAGGAGGAAGATAAAAACCGAATTTCCTTCCTTCATAACGTGTTGTCAGTTAAAAATTACTGTTGTACTGTCCTTTGCATGTCATCGCCAGCTGCAAATCTGCATTCAGGTAAAAACGATCCTGCAAAGAATAGTCTGCTTTGATCTGCACAGTTGTAGGCAAACTGACTTTGTAATTCATTTCACTATTCAAACCATCCGGAGCAAAATGCTGTGGATAATGATCTAAAGTCGTCTTATAATCATCGATGGAAACACAGTTCAACAGGCTCAGGTAAAACCTGTCAGGTACCGGGATACCCTGATTATAACCGTACTCTTCCTCATATCTTTTGTAAACTACCATCTGCCGGTATCGACTGTTAAAATTGCCACAGTTTCAGTCATAATAGACAGTTAGATAACCAGGAAGGTTCAAAGACCTTTCAGGCACAATACATTAAACCTATTTAATAGGTATAATATAGTTCCTGATCCTGTATATCAGCATACTTTAAGCCTCGTTGGCACAATAAATATTAGCGTGAAGTTATTATTCACTGACAATCCGATGCATGTAGCATCTCCAATTTAATTTATTTTGGTATCCCGGAAATTTTATTCCGGCAAAATGGTCCCGTCGAAATGCTCTTTAATTGATCTTAGTTTACGCTCCTGATGATGGACTCTCTCCTCTATCAGAGTTGACAGGGCAAAGATGCTATTTTTAATTTATTATACAATAGCAAGTTGTGGGTATTGCAAATTTGAAATAGAATGATTATCTATAACTAAGGGGCTTGTAGTACAAGCCCCTTAGTTATAATTTCATTTCAGGTATTTCACCATTCACGATCAAACGCCCTGCTGTCTTAGCTTTGATCTCATCTACGCTCACCCCGGGCGCTCGTTCAAGTAATCGAAATCCTTCAGGTGTTACATCTAATACTGCCAGTTCTGTCACTATCTTTTTCACACAGGATACGCCTGTTAATGGTAGTGTACACTGTGGTAATAACTTACTTTCTCCTTTCGGATTTGTATGCATCATGGCTACAATGATATTTCTTGCTGAGGCGACAAGATCCATTGCTCCCCCCATTCCTTTCACCATCTTACCCGGTATTTTCCAGTTGGCTATATCTCCCGTATCAGATACTTCCATAGCACCTAATACAGTCAGATCCACTTTACCAGCTCTGATCATACCAAAGCTCTCTGCACTGTCAAAGAAACAACCACCGGGTAATACAGTCACAGTTTCTTTGCCCGCATTGATCAGGTCTGCATCCATATCAGCCTCTTCAGGGTAAGGGCCCATACCTAACAAACCATTCTCTGATTGCAGCATGATAGCAACGCCATCAGGAATAAAATTAGCAACCAGTGTAGGAATGCCGATACCGAGGTTTACATACATGCCATCGCGCAGTTCCTGCGCTATTCTTTTAGCGATGCTATATTTATCTAAAGACATACATTACAATTTAAATCTTAACAGTTTTGCGTTCGATACGTTTTTCGTAACCAGTGCCCTGGAAGATGCGGTGTACATATATACCCGGTACATGTATCTGGTCCGGATCCAGTTCTCCGGGTTGTACCAGGTGCTCTACTTCCGCAATTGTAATGTTGCCTGCTTTCGCCATAGAAGTGCTGAAATTTCTAGTTGTCTTTCTGAATACCAGGTTGCCCATGGTATCGCCTTTCCAGGCCTTTACCATTGCGAAATCCGCATGCAGCGCCATTTCCATCAGGTATTGTTTGCCATTGAATTCGCGCGACTCTTTGCCTATCGCTACTTCAGTACCGTAACCGGCAGGCGTAAAAAAAGCAGGAATGCCCATTCCTGCCATCTGAATACGGGTTGCGAGTGTACCCTGTGGAATCAGTTCTACTTCCAGCTCCCCGGACAACAGCTGTCTTTCAAACTCCGCATTTTCGCCTACATAAGAGGCCATCATCTTTTTGATTTGTCTTGTTTTTAAGAGCAAGCCCAATCCGAAGTCGTCTACACCTGCATTATTAGAAATACAAGTGAGATCCTGGATACCTTTACGTACCAGTGCTGTAATACAGTTTTCGGGGATGCCGCACAACCCGAAACCTCCCAGCATCAGCGTAGTTCCATCGTGGATGTCATGCAGTGCTTCATCAGCATTTGCTACAACTTTGTTCATGTTTTGGTGTTTTGAAAATTTTTGGGGGCCGGAACAATGTTACTGCTTCGGCTTGAAATCAGGTTTATGGTGCCCTGGTAACCCTTCCCTTGGTAACGACTTAACGCTTCCAGGCAGTGGTTTGCCCGGCATCACACCAGATCCCATTGGCACTGGTCCGTTTGGCTTTGGCCTGGGAGGTGCCGGTTTTGGAGCCGGAGGCAACGGTGGATGCGCTGTAGGCAAGTTCAATTGCTTGAGAAAAGGAGTCGGCAAACCGTTCTTTTTTGAAGTTAGAACATATTGGCCAAACGGTAATTCGGCAAATGGATTTTCCAGGTACGACTTTATACGCATCTCCTGGTCCAGGTCCTCCCTATTGGCAGTTGCTGCCTCCATCATCATATCATACACTTCCTTCAGTCTGTCAGGACGACTTTCGTACCAATCATAGCTCTTCTGAAACTGTGCCTGTGTCAGGTGGTGCAGGTCCAGGATCTGTTTATAATATAGCTTTACCCGGTACCTGCGTACAGAATCAGGCATCGGAGTTCGTGGATCTTCATTATTAGTACTGAATGCATCTGCCATCGTCATGTCCAGCAGTACATCCCTCATCTCCTCTTTTTGCATTACACCTTCCGGCACTTTGCCAGCCTGTCCGCATGCCATTAATACCAAAAGAAAGAAAACAAATACGATTCTATATTGCATAAATACTATTCCGTTATTAGCACAAAGCTATTTCATCTGCTGATATTTCACAGCATTCGTTACATCCATTTGGGACAATAACTGTACCGCACGTGATTTTTCCTGTGGTGGCGCCTTTGAAAATATCTTTTGCAGTTCATCAGATTTAGAAGTAAAAAATACCGCCATCAGCATAGAGTTAGGTATATCCTGGTAGATGGCGTACATCATATTGAGACAGTTCAGGATCGCTCCCCTGCCCTTGTTCATATCATCATACATTATATCCAGACCCTGGCGGTGATATTGGTACATCACATCGTGAAAACGGGCAAACTTCACATTCAGCAGGTTGTCCTGCAGCCAATAGCGGTTGCGGTTGCCCTCAAATGGTTTCCAGCCGGATACATCCTTACCGTCAGGTGCGTTGTTCACAATATTCAGTGCTTTCTTGAAAAAGTCGTCTCCACCACGGGGAGAGAAGCTATCCGCATCCAGCCCCAGAATGATATACGCATAATAAGCCATGACAGCAGTAAGGTTGCTGGCAACCGGATCATTGCCGGATACCCTGTTGTCACTGAATTCTAATGGCTGAAACTCAACATAGCGAAACACGATGTTGTTGTCCTGCATGTTTAGCAGGCTGCTCACATATCCTGCGTTATACACAGGGCGGGTGGCCTGCACAGTCAATGTCGCTTTGTAACTATTGCTTCCCAGGTCGCCTGTTACATTCAGCAGAAAATTGCATTCTATGCGTTCAGATGGTGTATAGACATCATCCCCCCAGCGACGGCCATTCAGGAATTCCATCAGGCTTTTCTGCAGGGTGGTGAATACTTTCTTGTCAGTACCCGTGATCTGGTTGGCGTTAACAGTGACATTCACTCTCAGTTCCTGGGCCATGAGACCGGAACCAAAGAGCAGGAATAATAAAAAGCAGGTGAGGAGTTTCAACTGTGGAGTATGTTGCATGTTATCATACGATTATAGAGACTATCATTGCAGTCCGATCATGGCAGTAATGGCCTTCACAATATCTTCCGCTACTTCCTGCTTGGATTTGAGCGGTAATTCCGTTGTGGAGCCCTGCCTGTCAAACAGTGTTACTTTATTAGTATCATGATTAAAACCGGCGCCAGCATCATTGAGGGAATTCATCACGACGAGGTCCAGGTTTTTCTCATGCAGTTTTTTCAGTGCATATTCCTTTTCGTTGTTGGTTTCCAGCGAGAAGCCTACAAGTACCTGACCGGCAGGTCGCTGCCCACCCAGGGTGCGCAGAATGTCGGTGGTCTTTTCCAGTTCCAGGGTCATTTCGTCGCCGGCGCCTTTCTTGATCTTAAGGTCGGCTACCTGTTTAGGACGATAGTCTGCTACAGCGGCGGCCATTACGACGATATTACTGTTGGCAAAATGGTTTGCACTACTATTGAACATATCCGCTGCCGTAACGACCCTGAGTGCATGCACACCCGGATGTCTGGCTGACAGGTGGGTAGGTCCCAGCACCAAAGTCACATCTGCTCCTGCAGCTGCCAGTGCATCGGCAATGGCGATACCCATTTTACCACTGGAATGATTACTGATATAACGAACAGGGTCCAATGGTTCTTGTGTAGGCCCTGCAGTTACCAGTGCTTTTTTTCCTTTCAGGGGTTGATGGGCGCTAAAGTATTGTTGGAGGAAGGCGATAATATGTTCCGGTTCCGCCATTCTTCCTTCGCCAAAGAGGCCACTGGCCAGCTCTCCCTTTTCTACCGGCAGTTGCTGGTGACCGTAAGAAAGCAATTTTTCCACATTTGCACGGGTGGCAGGGTGGTGCCACATATCTTCGTCCATGGCAGGGGCAAAAAGTACAGGACAGGTGGCCGAGAGGTAGGTGGCCATCAGGAGGTTATCACAGAGCCCTGTAGCCATCTTGGCCAGGGTATTGGCCGAAGCGGGGGCTATGAGCATCACGTCGGCCCATCGGCCCAGCATGACGTGGTTGTTCCAGCTTGAGTTATCACTGATGGTCACAGGCACCTCATTTTTCGATAAGGTCGCCAATGTGAGCGGGGTGATGAAATCACAGGCAGATGGTGTCATCACCACCTTTACTTCAGCTCCTTCCTTTACCAGCAACCGCACGATGGTAGCAGCTTTGTAAGCGGCTATACTTGCGGACACACCCAGTAGTATTTTCTTTCCTTGCAACATGTAGCGTATACCAATTATAAAAAAAGGCGACAGAAATAGATTTCTGCCGCCATGAAGGTAGATATTTTTCAGTACACGCGATTAGCTGTACAGGTCATCATCATTTCTTCTGAAGTAGATCTTATCTTCCAGGAATTCCATGGTAGCCTGGATAGCAGGGTTTGCCATCCTCTCATAGAAACGGGAGATTTCGATCTGTTCTTTATTCTCATGCACTTCCTCCAGGTTGTCTGTATGACTGGCAAATTCTTCCAGTTTAGAGTGCAGCTCTTCCTTTACAGATATGTTGATCTGATTGGCGCGTTTAGCAATTACTGCAATGGATTCATACAGGTTGCCAGTTTTGCCTTTGATCTCGGTAGTATTTTTAGTTTCTACCATTGGATTAAGACTGCTGGTAAGACCTCTTTTTATTTTGCTCATTCTCCAGAGAATTAATTATTGATTATTAATATTGTTAAGGGTATTGTTTGTTTCCTTCGCATTTTTGGTTGCTTTCGCTTTCTTCCTTTCCTGTTTCTTACTAACCGGTGCGTTCAGATTATCTATATCCTTGATATTGCTTTGTGCTAAGGTATACCATTTTTCGGCATCTGGCTTCAGACGGCTGGAAGAATAATGGTCAGCGAAGTCCAGGTACTCAGCTACCACGTCTTCATAGCGTTCTTTCTGCTTATCCCAGATGCTGTGTTCGGCATACTTGAAATAAGCTTTGATAGCCATGTACTTATATCCATCGCTCTTGTCGGAGTCAGGGTAGTTGCGCATCAGACTTTTGAAGCTGATAGCGGCAGCTTTATAATAACCCAGGTTGTAATACAATTCTGCGTTATTATATTCTTTCCTTTCCAGTTTCTGACGGCACAGCTCGATCACCAGGTTACCTTCAGCCACCTTGTCGGAGGTTGGATAGTTGTTGATAAAGGTCTGCATGGCAGAAATGGCTTTGATGGTATTCGCCTGGTCCAGAGGGATTTTTGGAGATTGCTTATAGTAGCAATAAGCCTGCATATAATCCATTTCTACCGCTCTTGGGCTGTTAGGGAAGTTGTCGAGGTAGTTTTTAAAATAAAACCCTGCCTGAACATAATCCTTTAGTTTATAAGAGCAATAGCAATAGTTGTAATAAATCGGCTCATACTTCTCCGTTCCTTTGTAAACCTGGAACAGGGATTCATACAGGGACTGCGCGGTCATGTACTTCTTTTTCTCGTACATTTTGTTCGCATAAGCCAGTTTGGCTTCGTAATCCTTGCTTTTTTCGATCTTGCGCAGCTCCATATTACAGGACGATGCGAAAACAATTACTAAGAGACTGATAAAAAAAGAAAATTTCTGCATTTTCCGCATAAAGAGGGCAAAGTTAAGAATTAAATGTAAATGTAAGATAGGGTAGCAAATACAGCTGTTAAAATTTTGCAAAAACACATTTTCCCACCAAAAAGATATTTTTACGGGTATAAGGTCTGTTCGAGTGTTGTTCGAACGCTGTTCGAGTGTTCTTCGAGTGCTGTTCGAGTGTTGTTCGACGCTTCTTCGATGCTAGTTCGACGCTTGTTCGACTAAAGCAGAAAATGTCAACAATATTAATAAACATTACTAATCAGCGAATTAACACACTTACTAACACGTATCCACATAATTCTCACATATTATCAACATACATTCCCACAGAATAAACACAAGCTCATCAATAAACCATTCAAAACCCCATTATTATATGCAGATAAATACTGTGGAAAAAATTTATAATTCATTTTTTCGTTAGAGAGTGGGAAAAAGTGTTATTTTGTGTTAGAAAATGGAATTCAAGGACTTTCGCCCCCAAGTATGACAGGTTTTCTGGGAGAATATGAAGCAACGCTTGACGCAAAAGGACGCTTTCTCCTCCCCGCTGGCTTTAAAAAGCAGCTGGCAGAAGGCGCCGGGGAACAGTTTGTCATCAACCGAGGGTTTGAAAAATGCCTGTCCTTGTATCCCATGAACGAATGGCAACCAATTTTCGAAAAGATCAGTAAGCTGAACGATTTCGATCCGAAAGTAAGGGAATTCCGCCGCTACTTTCTAAACGGAGCCACCATTTGTGAACTGGATAGTGCAGGCAGATTATTGGTGCCAAAAAACCTGATGGCTTATGCATCGCTCGATAAAGAGATCGTGCTTTCAGCAGCCAGCAACAAGATTGAAATCTGGGATAAAACAAAATACCAGGAGTTCTTTGAAAATTTCTCACCAGGAGCCTTCAGTGACCTTGCAATGCAGGTCATGGGAGGTGGAGATAACAATATTTCGATTTAACAGCTATTATGGGAGAAGCGTCACAATATCACCTACCCGTTCTGCTGAATGAAGTGGTCAGTCATCTGCAAATCAATCCCGAAGGGACTTACGTAGATGCCACTTTTGGAGGCGGCGGTCATTCCAGCGCTATTCTGGAACAACTGAACGAAAACGGAAGGCTCATCGTGTTTGATCAGGACGAAGATGCCTATAATAACCGGATAGAAGACCCAAGGGTCACTTTCGTACAACAAAACTTCAGACACCTGCAAAGGTTCCTTAAACTGTACAAAGTACCTCCGGTTGACGGCCTCCTCGCAGATCTGGGCGTTTCATCATGGCAGTTTGATACAGCAGAAAGAGGATTTAGTATCCGGTTCGACGGAGATCTGGATATGCGCATGGACAAAAGAACAACCCTCACAGCAGCAGCGCTGCTACAATCCTACTCAGAACAGGAATTACACCTCCTGTTCCAGAACTACGGAGAAGTAACCAACGCACGCACACTGGCTAAAACGATAGTCACAGAGCGAAAAGCCCGCCCAATGAGGACCATTAACGAGTTCAAATCCGTTATCCAGCCAATCGTAAAAGGCAATCCGCAGAAATACCTCGCACAGGTATTCCAGGCACTCAGGATCGCCGTGAACGACGAACTGGGCGCCCTGAAAGATTTGCTCACACAAGCAACGGAAATATTAAAACCGGGCGGTAAACTGGCTATCATAACTTTCCATTCACTGGAAGACAGACTGGTGAAGAACTTTATGAAAACAGGACAATTTGAGGTGCAGGACGATCCATTTTCTTTTACCACACCCCCCAAATTGTACCGGTTAGATACAAAAAAACCAGTCACCGCTGGCCCCGAAGAACTAAAACGTAATTCCCGGTCCCGCAGCGCAAAACTAAGGGTCGCCGAAAAATTATAACAGATCCGGACTGACGAGCATTTAGAAGGGTACAACTAGAAAACTAGAAAAAGCGTCAATCCCCCAATCACGTTGATCATGTGCGAAGGATGTGATACCATATCATTCACGTTGACTAATAAAACCGAGCTGTTTGGAACAGGAAGAACATATACCAGTCGCAGAATTACCGGATGAACCGGAACAGAAAAGAGAGTGGCGCCTGCGTATCAATTACGCAGCCATCACGCAAAATATGCCCTTTATACTGTTCCTTTCCGCACTCGCACTGATCTATATCGCAAATAGTCACCTGGCTGAAAAAAAAATCCGCCAGATCAACAAACTGGGACGTGAGATCAAAGAGCTGAAATGGGAATACCTCAATGTGAAAAGTGAATTGATGTTCCGTAGCAAAATGAGTGAAGTCAGCAAATCAGTGGAACCCTGGGGCCTCAAGCCGCTAAGTTCACCACCCCAAAAAATCGTACTGAAGAAACAGTAATAATCATATCAGACTGTGGAAGTAAAGAAAGACATATTGTGGAGAGTGTATCTGTGCTTTATCGGCATGGTGCTGTTTGGTGTGGCTATAATTATAAAGGTGTTCTTTCTCCAGAACGTTGAAGGAAATTACTGGCGAAGCATGGCAGACAGCCTGCACACCCGCTACGTAACCCTCGACGCAGACCGGGGTACCATCTACTCCGAAGAAGGCAGGATGCTATCAACATCCATCCCCTACTTCGATGTAAGAGTCGATTTCGCAGCAGATGGGCTCACCGATAAAAATGGAAAGATCTTCAAGGACAATGTTGACTCATTGTCCATTTGTCTTTCAAAGACTTTTCAGGACCGCACCCCGCTGGAGTATAAAAATATCCTCCGCGAAGGCTATAAAAACAAAGACAGGTACTTTCTCCTGAAAAGAGATATCTCGTTTACCCAGTATCAGCTCCTCCGACAATTTCCCATGTTCAGATTAGGGAAAAATAAAGGAGGCCTGATCGCGGAAACAAAAAATAAACGCATTAACCCTTTCAAACTACTGGCTAACAGAACCATCGGTTTGAGCAGGCAAAATGCACAGAACGTAGGTCTCGAAAGGACCTACGATAACTATTTAAGCGGCACCACCGGTAAAAGACTGATGCGCCGCATCGCTGGCGGTACTTTCGTCCCCGTCGAAGGTTATGATATTGAACCCGAAAACGGACACGATGTCATCACTACCATCGACGTAAACATGCAGGATATCGTTGAAACCGCCCTCATGAACATGATGGTCGCCAACGAAGCAGATAACGGTACCTGCATTCTGATGGAAGTGAAAACCGGCAAGATCAAAGCGATTGCCAACCTGGGCAGACAACCAGATGGCAGCTATTTCGAGGATATGAACTATGCCCTCAGAGCAACAGAGCCCGGCTCTACGTTCAAACTGGCTACCGTCATCTCCGTACTCGACGACAAATACGCCACCATGAACAACATGGTGAACCTGCAGGAAGGTAAGTGGCAGATTGGACGCAGAACCGTATTTGACTCCGAACCACACCCTGGCCAGACAAACGTAACTATCAAACACGCGTTCGAACTGAGCTCTAATGTGGGAATGGCAAAACTGGCTTATCAGTTCTATAATAAAAAACCAAACGACTTCGTCTGGCACCTGAGAAAACTCAAGCTCGACAAGCCAACCGGTATAGACCTCGTAGGTGAAGACCAACCGGTCATCAAAACTACCGCCAGCAGAACATGGAGCGCTACCAGCCTTCCATGGATGGCTTTCGGTTACGAAGTGTTAATAAGCCCGTTGCAAACCTGCATGCTCTACAACGCTGTGGCTAACAACGGTAAAATGATGAAGCCTTACCTGGTGAACTCCATTAATGAATATGGTAAATCAGTTAAGACCTTCGAACCTGAAGCCGTAATGGATAGCATCTGCTCTTCCAATACACTGGCACAGGTAAAAGCAATGTTGGAAGGAGTCGTAATGAATGGAACGGCCAGATCACTGTGGTCTCCATATTACAGCTTTGCCGGTAAAACCGGTACCGCCCTGGTAGCGAATGCTAACCGGGGTTATGCCGATAAAATATACCAGTCCTCTTTCGCAGGATATTTTCCTGCCAAAGACCCGCAGTTCACCTGCGTTGTGGTCATCAAAAACAAACCACATGCAGCTAAGTTCTACGGCGCCTCTGTAGCAGGACCCGTTTTTCGCGAAGTTGCAGACAAATTGTATGCGATCGCTGTTGAAAAACAACAACCTATGCGTGCTAACCTGATGCTGGATACATTGCTGGCATTCAAAAACAGTAAAGCCCGTGATTGGAAAGAAATCACTACCGCACTGGATCTACCCGTTGAAGGCGATGTGAATAACAACAATTGGGTAAGCGCAAAGGTGACTGACAAGAAGGTAAACTTTGCACAGGTAACGCAGGCAAAAGGTAGCGTACCCAATGTAACAGGAATGGGATTAAAGGATGCTTTATACCTCCTCGAGAATGCCGGTTTACGTGTGGTGGTAAGAGGTGCTGGTAAAGTCACCAACCAATCCATTCCAGGTGGTACACAATTAGAAAAAAATCAAACGATAGTCATAGAACTGAGTTAATGAAAACACTGCGTGACATATTATATAATGTAAACATCGTGGCTGTAAAAGGGTCAACCGATACCGCCGTGAATGCACTGAACATCGACTCCAGAGCCATCAGGCCTGGAGATGCTTTCATTGCAATCAGAGGTGTACATGCTGATGGTCACCTATTCATTGACAAAGCTGTACAACAGGGTGCCGCTGTCGTGATCTGTGAAGAACTGCCTGCACAAACTGCCGACAATGTAGTCTATGTTCAGGTTAACAGCAGCGCTACCGCCGCTGGTGTTATAGCAGGCAACTTCTACGACAACCCTTCTCACAAGGTGCAACTCGTAGGCGTAACCGGTACCAATGGTAAAACGACCATCGCTACCCTCCTGTTCAAACTATTCAGTGCTCTCGGCTACCATTGCGGAATGCTCTCCACCGTGCAGAACCAGATCGGTGACAGGATCGTTCCTGCTACCCATACCACCCCGGATCCCATTCACCTGAATGCTCTCCTGGCGGATATGGTCACTGATGGTTGTGACTACGTGTTCATGGAAGTAAGCTCTCATGCTATTCACCAACAAAGAATAGCAGGGCTGAAATTTGCCGGAGGCATCTTCAGCAATATCACCCACGATCACCTGGACTATCACAAAACCTTCGACGAATACATCAGGGTAAAAAAATCCTGGTTCGATGGTTTGCCTGCTACCGCATTTGCCCTCACTAACCTCGACGATAAAAGAGGTAATGTGATGCTGCAGAACACCAAAGCGAAAAAACAAACTTATAGCCTGCGCACTGTCGCAGACTTTAAGGGAAAAATATTGGAGAATAACCTCACCGGCCTGATCATGTTGATCAATGAGACAGAAGTACACTTCCGCCTCATCGGTGAGTTCAATGCATATAACCTGCTGGCTGTATACGGAGCCGCTACCCTGCTCGGTCAGGACAAAGCCCGCGTATTACAGGCACTCAGTGATCTGTCAGGTGCTGAAGGACGTTTCGATTACATCGTCTCTCCCAATCAGCGCATCATCGGTATCGTGGATTATGCACATACCCCCGATGCATTGCTCAATGTGCTGGCGACTATCAAAAACCTGCGCAAAGGCAACGAACAAGTCATTACCGTAGTAGGTTGCGGCGGCGATCGTGACACAGCAAAACGCCCTGTCATGGCCGAAGTAGCAGTAGAACGCAGTGATAAAGTGATCCTTACCTCCGATAATCCCCGTTCAGAAGATCCGAACGAAATTATCAGACAAATGGAAGCCGGTGTACCCGTACATCTTAAAAAGAAAGTACTGTCTATCACCGACCGTAAAGAAGCGATCAAAACAGCTATCAGCCTCGCAAATCCTGAAGACATTATTCTCATAGCAGGTAAAGGCCATGAGAAATACCAGGAAATACAAGGCGTGAAACATCCGTTCGACGACAAACAGGTGCTGGATGAAATGATGCGGTTGATGGAGAAATAACAACTAACAAACAACTTACGAACAACTAACTAACAACGACTAACTAACAGTATGCTTTATTACTTATTCAATTATTTGAAAACGTTAAATTTCAGCGGTAGCGGGATGTTTCAATTCATCACGTTCCGTGTGACAATGGCGTTACTGTTATCCCTGGTAATCTCTCTCTTGTTAGGTAAACGTATCGTAAGATTCCTCCAGAAAAAACAGATAGGGGAAACCATCCGTGACCTCGGCCTGGCAGGTGAAAACAGTAAGAAAGGTACCCCTACCATGGGTGGCCTCATCATCCTGGCGGCTATTGTTATTCCTACCCTGCTGTTTGCACAGGTAAAAACCGTTTACATCTGGCTCATGCTGCTCTGCACTGTTTGGCTGGGTCTGATCGGTTTCCTGGACGACTATATCAAGGTATTCAAAAAGAACAAAGAAGGACTGGCTGGTAAGTTCAAGATCCTGGGCCAGGTTGGTTTAGGTATCATCATCGGCAGCACTTTGTACTTCAACGAAAACGTAGTGATCTCCCGCGAAATCATTGGCGCGAAGAAACTCGCCCCCTACGAAAGAGTTGTGGCCAAATCGGAAAGAGTGACGAAAGAAGGACATCGCTTTGCTGATGTGAAGACACCCATCACTTCTATCCCATTTGTAAAAAACCATGAATTCAACTACGCCAAACTGATCTCCTGGATCCCTGGCGCAGAGAAATATACTTACATCCTCTATATCCTCATCGTGATTATCATCATAACGGCAGTGTCCAATGGTGCAAATCTCACAGATGGATTGGATGGATTGGCCACGGGTGTATCGGCGGTTATAGGCGTTTGTCTCGGCATATTCGCCTATGTATCCGGTAACATCCAGTTCGCCGAATACCTGAATATCATGTACATCCCTAACCTGGGTGAACTGTCCATATTCATTGCCGCCTTTGTAGGTGCCTGTGTAGGTTTCCTCTGGTACAATGCTTATCCGGCACAGGTGTTCATGGGCGATACAGGTAGTTTGGCTTTGGGTGGTATCATCGCTTCCCTGGCTATCATAGTAAGAAAAGAATTATTGATACCAATTTTCTGTGGTGTATTCCTGGTAGAAAACCTGAGCGTAGTATTACAGGTCTCCTACTTTAAGTATACCAAGAAAAAATATGGTGAAGGCAAGCGCATATTTCTGATGTCTCCACTTCACCACCATTACCAGAAGCTAGGTTACCACGAAAGTAAAATAGCAGTAAGGTTCTGGATCATAACAATTATGTGTGCAGTAGTTAGTATTGCAACATTAAAAATCAGATAAGCAAAATGACAAAGAAACTCATCATACTCGGAGCCGGTGAAAGCGGAATTGGTGCAGCCCTGTTAGGCAAGCAACAGGGGTATGATGTATTCGTGTCAGATGGTGGAACCATCAAGGATATTTATAAACAGGAACTCGCTGTAAATGCTATTCCTTTCGAGGAAGGACAGCATTCCTGGGATGTGATTTTAGGTGCCGATGAAATTGTTAAAAGCCCTGGCATTCCTGAAAAAACGGAACTGATGAAAAAGATCCGTGCGAAAGGAGTACCAGTGATCTCTGAAATCGAGCTGGCTTACAGGTTTAGCAAAGACGCCAAAATTATCGCCATCACTGGTAGCAATGGAAAGAGCACTACTACAGCGCTCACCTTCCACATCTTTGAGACAGCTGGTTTCAACGCCGCTATGGTAGGTAATATTGGTCTGAGTTATGCCCGTGTAGTTGCTACCGCACCCGTTGATTATTACATCGTCGAAGTAAGTAGTTTTCAACTCGACGATATTGTGGAGTTCAAGCCCAATGTGGCCATTCTGCTGAATATTACACCAGATCATCTGGATAGATATGACTACAAAATGGAGAACTATGTGGCGTCAAAATTCCGCATAACGATGAATCAGGGACCGGAAGATTTCTTTGTGTATTGCAAAGACGATCAGGAGATTGACAATTATTTGAAGAAGCAAACTATTTATTCAACATCAATACCCTTTACTATCATGGAACCGTTAAAGCAAGGAGGATTTATGGTAAACGATCAGGTAAACATTCAGGTTAATGATGAACCAGTTATCGTATCAATGTATGATCTCGCGCTTAAGGGCAAGCACAACTTGTACAATTCCATGGCAGCGGGTATTGCTGGTAGGACCATGGAGATAAGGAAAGAAAAAATTCGGGAGAGCCTGACTTCGTTCAAGAGTCTGGAGCACCGTATGGAGTACGTTGCCACTGTGCGTGGAGTGGATTTCATCAATGATAGTAAAGCCACCAATGTAAACTCACTGTGGTTTGCATTGGAAAGCATGGAAACCCCGGTAGTGCTGATTATGGGAGGTGTGGATAAAGGAAATGATTATAGCGCTATCAGGGACCTGGTAAAAGAAAAAGTAAAAGCAATTATCTGCCTGGGTATAGACAATGCACCGATTCAGGATGCGTTATCAAAAGATACACCGGTAATGGTTGATACACGCAGTATGAAGGAAGCTGTGGAAGCAGCCTTTCAACATGCAGAAAAAGGTGATGTAGTGTTGCTTTCTCCGGCTTGTGCGAGCTTCGATCTGTTCAAGAATTACGAGGACAGAGGCAAGCAGTTCAAAGAAGCCGTGAGGGAACTATAATAAATCCGGGATATTCCGGAAACCAAAAAAGTTAAATGGACGGTATACTTCATAGGACAAAGGGTGACAAAGTGATTTGGACGATCGTGATCTTCCTCTCACTAGTGAGTCTGCTGGCGGTTTACAGCGCCACAGGTTCGCTTGCCTATCGCCTTCAGGGCGGTCATACGGAGTATTATCTCTTTAAACAACTGAGTGTATTAGTAATGGGATTGCTGATCATCTACTTTGCACACAGGGTAAATTATACTATTTACTCCCGTGTGGCACAGATAGGTTTCCTGATCTCTATCCCTTTACTGATCTATACGCTGGCATTTGGTAGTCATATTAATGATGCCAGCCGCTGGATTAGACTGCCCGTTATTAACCTGACATTTCAGACTTCTGACGTAGCTAAGCTGGCCATATTCATGTATGTGAGCAGACAGCTTTCTAAAAGGCAGGGTAACATCACCGATTTTAAGAGAGGCTTTCTGCCTATCATTATTCCGGTGGGTATCATCTGTGTACTGATCATGCCTGCAAACATGTCGACCGCATTGTTGCTGGGCGCCAGCTGTATGATCCTCTGCTTTATTGGCCGGGTACCTATCAGGTATCTGGCTGCCATGGTAGGTGCAGGTCTGGTGGCGATTGTACTGATGTTTGCAGTGGCAGCAGTGACTGGAAAAAAGATGCGTACCGAAACATGGAAAAAGAGAATTGAACATTTCACTTCAGGTGATGATGATAAATCTGATTTACCATACCAGGTACAACAGGCAAACATTGCAATTGCAGGTGGTGGTGTGCTAGGCAAAGGTCCTGGAAACAGTACCCAGCGAAACTTCCTCCCACATGCTTATAGCGACTACATATACGCTACAATTATTGAGGAGTATGGTATCTTTGGCGCCTTTTTGATATTGATGGCCTACATGTTGCTACTATTAAGAAGCATCAGCCTGTTTAGAAAATGTCCCTATGCATTCGGCGCTTTCCTGGCAGTTGGTCTCAGCATCACATTAGTCATACAGGCACTGACAAATATGGCAGTGAATGTAGGGCTCTTTCCCGTAACAGGGGTAACACTTCCGCTGGTAAGTATGGGTGGCTCCTCTGTGATCTTTACAAGTCTGGCTATAGGAATCATACTGAGTGTGTCAAGAAATGTGGAAGAACTGGAAGGTAAAAGAATAGAACAGGAAAGGATTGCAAAGGTAGTAGCCCAGCAAGCCGAAATAGAAGAATTTTAAAAACTAACATGAACATGCAACGCAGAATTATCATAGCAGGTGGTGGTACCGGAGGACATATTTTCCCGGCGATCGCTATTGCCAATGCGTTGAAAAAAATAGAACCTGAAACTGATATTCTCTTTGTAGGTGCCAAAGGAAAGATGGAGATGGAGAAAGTGCCGCAGGCTGGCTACCGCATCGAAGGATTGGAAATAGCAGGATTCAACCGTAGCAATATGCTCAAGAACCTGTTGTTGCCGTTCAAGATTCTGAAAAGCCTGTCAAAGGCCCGTAAGATCATTGACAGTTTTAAACCAGATGCTGTGGTAGGTGTAGGTGGTTACGCCAGCTTCCCTGTCATGCGCAAAGCACAGAAGAAAGGTATTCCTACCCTCATACAGGAACAAAATTCCTTTGCAGGAAAATCCAATATGATACTGGGTAAGAAAGCTGCTAAGATCTGTGTCGCTTACGAAGGAATGGAGAAATTCTTCCCGGCGGATAAAATTGTAATGACTGGCAATCCTGTCAGAGGCAACATTACACAGTCTGCCGTATCAAAAGAAGATGCACTCGCTCATTTTGGCCTCCTTACAGGTAAACAAACAGTGTTCGCTGTGGGTGGTAGCCTGGGAGCAAAAGCCATCAACGAGGCATTGGCGCCAATACTCGCCACTTTTGTAGAAAAGGATATTCAACTGATCTGGCAAACAGGTAAGCCTTACTTTGAAACAGCGAAAGCCGTTGCAGCACCATATGCCTCTCATGTAAAGGTGTATGAGTTTATCAACGTAATGGACTTCGCCTACAAGGCTGCGGATGTAGTGGTATCACGTGCAGGTGCACTGGCCATCGCCGAACTCTGTGTAGTGAAGAAACCTGTCATCTTTGTGCCCTACCCGTTTGCGGCCGAAGACCATCAGACCTTCAATGCAAAAAGCCTGGTAGATAAAAAGGCCGCCATCCTCATTAAAAATGATGATGCAGCCGCTCAATTAGGAAATACTTTATTCAGTCTGTTACAAAACAATGCGTTATTGCGACAACTGGAAGAAAATATAGCAAAACTGGGAAATTCAAATGCTGATATGGTCATTGCTAAACAGGTTTTAGCACTGATTAAATAAAAGGATAAGTAAAAATGGATCTGAACAACATACAACGCGTTTACTTCATTGGAATCGGAGGCATCGGTATGAGCGCCATTGCCCGCTTTTTTAATGAAAAAGGTGTGCATGTGAGTGGCTACGACCGTACCGAAACACCGCTGACCCGTCAGCTGGCTGAAGAAGGTATGCAGATTCATTACTCGGATGATGTTACCCTGCTGGACAAAGATGCACAGCTGGTTGTATACACTCCCGCTATCCCAGGTTCACATTCAGAATTGATCTGGTATCGTAAGAACGAATACGAAGTAGTAAAAAGGAGCGACGTTTTGCAGGAGATCACCAAAGAGTTGTTCGCCATCACCGTAGGTGGTACACATGGCAAAACAACCATCTCTACCCTTACCGCTCACATACTGCGTCATAGTGGCTATGGTTGCAACGCCTTTCTCGGTGGTATCAGCGCCAACTACGACCGTAACTTCTGGAGCAGTGATAAACAGGTAGCCGTGATCGAAGCAGATGAGTATGACCGTTCATTCCTGAAACTACACCCGGATATCGCGATCCTCACCGCTATGGATGCAGATCACCTGGATATCTATGGTACAGAAGCAGACATGCAGGATGCATTCGTACAGTATACCGCGAACATCAAGCCCAATGGTACGCTGATCGCAAAACTGGGATTACCTCGTGCAACTGAACTAAAGGGTGATAATAAACGTTGGTATCACCTGAAAGATACACAGGCAAATATTTATGCGACCAATATCAGAACAGTTGACGGTGGTTACCTGTTTGATGTAGTAGAGCAGGACTGGCACATTCACGATGTACAATTGCCTATCGGTGGCACACACAATATTGAAAATTCAGTGGCAGCCATTACAGTGGCGCACCTGTTAGGCATAGATGCCGCAAAGATCAAAGCAGCGATTGCTGATTTCAAAGGCATCAAACGTCGCTTTGAATATCTGGTAAAGAACGATTACCAGGTATACATAGACGACTACGCACATCATCCGGAAGAATTGCGCGCCCTCATTAGCAGTGCCCGCAGCTTATTCCCCGACAAGCGCTGTACAGTCATCTTCCAGCCACACTTGTATACCCGTACACGTGACCTGGCCGAAGGATTTGCTGAGAGCCTGTCCCTGGCAGATGAAGTGCTGCTGCTACCTATCTATCCGGCCAGAGAGTTGCCCATCGAAGGGGTGCACAGTGAGATCCTGGCGGAAAAGATTACAGTACCAGTTCAGGTGATACAGAAAGAAGACGTAATGGCCTGGGTAAAATCGAATAGTGTACCATTGCTCATCACAGCTGGTGCCGGAGACATTGACCAATTCAGAGATCCGATCAGAGAAATATTGAACGGAGAGAAAGTGAAAGAGTAGACAAAAAAAATTTAAACCCAAATGCAAACCAAGACCCGCCGGGCATTAAAACGAATAGGTAGTGTACTGCTCTGGACAGCGGTATTGACTGGATTCGTGATCCTGCTTGTTGCGGCAGTGCAGGACAAGGAAGATGGTAAATGCAGGGGGATCGTTGTAAAACTGGTGGGTGACGAGAACAACTTTTTTATAGAAGAGAAAGATATAAAAGTGTTGGTAGCTGGCGACAGGAATTTAAATCCTGTAGGCAAGCCCATAAAAGAGATAAACATCGCAGCATTGGAGAAGATAGTATCCCGTGATCCCTGGGTAAAAACTGCGAACATCTTTGTGGACAACCAACGAAAGCTCAACATCAAAGTCGCTCAGCGAGAGCCCGTAGCAAGGATTTTTACCTTAGCAGGAAATACTTACTACCTCGACAAAGATGGAGAAAGAATACCGGTATCGGCCCGCTATACAGCAAGAGTACCGGTGTTCACAGATTATCCGTCAGACGCTGCAAAAGTGCAAAAGGCAGACAGCGCATTGACCGCAGGCATCATGGAAATAGGCAACTTCATACAAAGCGACCCTTTCTGGACTGCACAGGTAGAACAGGTGGTGATCACTCCCCAGCGTGAGTTTGAAATCATACCAACACTGGGCGATCACGTGATACTGTTTGGAGACGGAACCGATGTAACAAAAAAATTTAACAAACTGCTGGCGTTCTATAAAGAGGGGTTGAGTAAAGTAGGATGGAACAATTACGCAAAGATCAATGTTGCATATGAAAACGAAGTAGTTTGCACACGGAGAAGCGGGGAGGAATTATCGAAAAAGCTGGCCGCTGAAGACAGCGCGAAATTAGCCAGCACCGGCGATACACTGGCAAGGATAATGGTGCACGGAAATGATTCAGTGCAACCAGAAGCAACAAAGCTTGAGGCTTCAATCAGAGTGGTACCAGCCAGAACGACGGCGTCAAAACCAAGAAATTCAAAAGACAAGTCGTCTGGAAAAAAGGAACCAAAGGCAGTGTATAAGCCGGGTAGAAATTAGTAACACAACAAAAAACTATAGAAACGCCATGAATCAGGAAGCTCCTATCATTGTAGGTCTTGATATTGGAACTACAAAGATTGCTGCCATTGCAGGTCGAAAAAACGAATTCGGGAAACTGGAAATCCTGGGGTTCGGTAAAGCCCCGTCTTTTGGTGTTCAGCACGGAATGGTGCTGAATATTGATCAGACGATAAAGGCGATACGTCAGGCCCTGGAGAACTGCTATGCTTCTAATCCAAACCTGGAGATCAATGAAGTGTATGTTGGCATTGCAGGTCATCACATCAAGAGCCTGCAGACCCGTGGCGATATCGTGCGTAGCGATACCGAAGCGGAAATATCCCAGAAAGATATTGATCAACTGATAAATGACCAGTATAAAACGGTGATCCCCGCCAGTGACCAGATCATTGACGTGATCCCACAACAATATATTGTTGATAGCCTCCAGAACATTACTTACCCGATCGGGATGAGCGGTGTGAAGGTGGGTGCGAACTTCCATATTATCACTGGTGATAAGAATGCGATTCGCAATATCAACCGTAGTGTGGAGAAATCCGGATTGAAGATCCACGACCTCGTGCTTCAGCCCCTGGCTTCTGCCGCTGCCGTAATGTGTGATATGGACTTCGAAGCAGGCGTAGCCATCGTTGATATCGGTGGTGGTACTACAGACCTGGCAGTGTTCTACGAAGGTATCCTGAAGCACACAGCCGTAATTCCTTACGGTGGTGAGAATATCACCAACGATATCAAGAACGGTCTCGGTGTACTGAAAACGCAGGCAGAACAAATGAAAGTGCAATTCGGTTACGCACTGGCTGATGAAGCAAAAAGCAATGCTTACATCACCATCCCCGGACTGCGCGGACAAAGCCCGAAAGAGATTTCAGTGAAGAACCTGGCACACATCATACAGGCACGTATGAGTGAAATCATGGACTTCGTCATTTATCATCTCAAGCAGATTGGTATGGACAACAAGATGCTCAATGGCGGTATCATCCTCACAGGTGGTGGCTCCCAGCTGAAACATCTGATCCAGCTCACAGAATATACTACCGGTGTAAGTGCACGAATCGGGTATCCGAACGAGCACCTGGCCTCTGGTCATATCGACGAGCTGACCAAACCAATGTATGCAACATGCATAGGTCTTATTCTCAAAGGTTACAACGATTACGAGAATGACCGCAGAGCGATAGAAGAAAATTACGTTAAGATCAATACCAGTTATGTCGCAAAGGAGCAGGCTTCAAAAGCCGCTACAGAACCGGATAGCAGCTGGGAAGATGATGCCCCGTCAGTTGATGAAATTCAGGCAAGAAAAGCGAGAGAAAGAAATGCCTCGCTGAAAACATTCCTTGACAGAATGAAAACGAAGATCATCGATATGTTCACTGAAGAAGAGGATGCAAAACTTTAACAGGGTATTTTCCGAGAATGGCGTAATTGTTGCAGCCATAAACGATTTGAAATCAGATAATTAATATTCGGATAATGGTAGTGGGTTCTACCACTACCAATAATTACTAACTATAGAAGAATTTGTGGGCATTATTAATTATACTTACTAACCCATAAAAGAGATAGAGTCATGATACATTTTGATCTTCCCAAAGAAAAGTCTTCCATCATCAAAGTGATAGGCATTGGTGGTGGCGGAAGCAACGCGGTGAACCACATGTTCAACCAGCGCATTGAGGGTGTGAATTTTATCATCTGTAATACAGATGCACAGGCTATCTCCAATAGTCCTGTTCCCAATAAAATTCAGTTAGGTCCGCACCTGACTCAGGGTCTGGGTGCTGGTGCCAACCCCCGCATCGGTGAACAGGCCACTGAAGAATCCTTTGAAGAAATCAAAAAGATCTTAGAGGTGAATACCAAAATGGCATTCATCACGGCGGGTATGGGTGGTGGTACCGGTACAGGTGGCGCTCCTATCATCGCAAAGATCTGTAAAGAACTGGGTATCCTCACTGTGGGCATCGTTACTACTCCCTTCTCTTACGAAGGGAAGAAAAGGATGCAACAGGCAGATGATGGTGTAAACCGTCTGAAAGAATACGTCGATACACTGCTGATAATTTCTAATGATAAACTGCGCCAGAAGTTCGGCGACCTGAAGTTCAAAGCTGCTTTCGAAAAAGCAGATAACGTACTGGCTACCGCTGCTAAATGTATCACTGATGTGATCAACAGCACTGGTCAGATCAACGTGGACTTTGCGGACGTTTGTACCGTAATGCGCAATGGTGGTGTGGCTATACTCGGTGCTGCAACTGCAGAAGGTGAAAACCGCGCGCAGAAAGCAATCGAAGAAGCACTGACTTCACCGCTGCTGAATGATAACGACATCCGTGGTGCAAAATGGATCCTGCTCAACATCTCTTCTGCAGAAGGTGAATTTGAACACACACTGGATGAAATGGATACTATCCAGGCTTATGTACAAAGCCAGGCAGGTGAGGATTGCGATGTGATCCTCGGTGTTGGTTACGACCAGGATCTGGATCGTAAACTGGGTGTAACTGTTATCGCTACAGGTTTCGAACAAAAACCGATTCAGCAGGTAAAACAGGCCCCACAGGATCCATCTCATAATCAACCTAGAATCGTAATGGAACTGGGTCGTGAAGGTGATGAAAAAAAGATGAACACTCCCGTTAGCTCCAGCAACAACTCTATGTTCATCGAACCAACCGACCATATGGCGCCACGGTTGGTAGAGCCTGTGGTGACGCAGCCGGCTACAACGTTTGTAACTCCAGAACCTCCGGCAGAAAGTAGAAGCAGTTTTGCACTCAACATTGAGCCAGTAGGAACAACAGCTCCTACACCAGGCTACAACAATGTAAACGTAATACAGCCCAATAATCAGGCGGCTGGCGGATATCCTGCCAGGCACATTTTTATTGAGCCGACTACTACTCCACCTCCGGCAGAAACGCCAGAGATGAAGATCGTATTCCGTGAAGAAGAGCCAGGCACAGAGATGACAAATGATATGCAACAGCTGCATGCATTTGAAGAGCAATTAGAAGAGCAAAAGCGTAAACAGGCAGAGCGCGTAGCAAAATTGCGTAGCCTCAGTTTTAACGTGAAAGGCATCGATAATAATTCAGAAATTGAAAACGTTCCTGCATACATTCGTCGAAATATTAATCTCGATAATGGTGCTGGTTCTGCCGAGAATTTCTATTCTAACTATACAATTTCTGATAGTCAGAATAATCAGGCAGAAATCAATACGATCAATACTTTTTTAGATGGGAAAAAACCCGATTGATTACATTCGAACGTTTGATTGTTTTTTTAGTTGTGTTAAAGAAAGTCCTCTGGTTCTCCGGGGGACTTTTTTATTACAAATAGAATTCTATTTTTTGCACAACAACTTCTATTTTTTCTAACAGGCTACTTTTTTATTGGCTTTCACAACCTCAATTTTTTTCTAACCGACTCCTCTTTACTGACTCCAACAAACCTCTATTTTTTATACAACAGATTCTGAATTCCGTCCATCCCCCACTCTCTCCCTCCTTCGTACCTTTGCCGTATGCAAAGATCAATTAACAAAATCAACACAAACCACCCCATCAGTGGTTCCCTCTCATCATATCATTTCTACAGCCCCCTGCCGCTCCCCGACGGCAACACCATCGATCCATTCCTCCTCCTCCATCACCATGGACCCATGACCCTGCCTCCTTTCAATGCAGGCATGCCATTCGGACCACACCCACATCGCGGCTTTGAAACCGTTACCTGGATCGTAAAAGGCCACGTGGTCCACAAAGACTCCCACGGCTTCCACAGCCGCATCGACGAAGGTGGCGTACAATGGATGACCGCCGCCCGCGGTCTCATTCACAACGAATACGTAGAAGATACTTTCAAGGAAACAGGTGGAGATTTAGAGTTGTTACAATTATGGATCAACCTGCCTGCAAAAGACAAAATGATCCCAGCTAAGTACAGGGGCTTACAAAAAGACGATATCCCGGTCATCACAAATGATAAAGTGAAGGTAGCAATCGCAGGTGGTCAGTGGAATGGTCATAAAGGGGCTTTACAGTCGATTACAGACATTAACGCATTCCTGATTGACATCAGTGAAGGTGGCAGTACTAAAATCAACGTTTCGAAGGAAAGAAACATCCTTTTCTATGTCCTCCACGGAGAAGTCACCATCAATGGTCGCACAACCGGCAACAGAAGTATGGTGCTCTTCAATAATGACGGAGATGAAATTGAAATCAGTGCCGGCAAAGACGCACTTATCCTGTATTGCGATGGCCTGCCACTGAATGAACCCGTCGCCTGGCATGGTCCCTATGTGATGAACACACAAACGGAGATCATGGAAGCCATGCGCGATGAAAGAATGGGCAAATTTGGATTCTATATAGACTAAAAAAATACCCATAAAGACTAAATAATAAGGGCCGCTCACATGAGCGGCCCTCTTATTTTTAATGTATAATTCGCTTCAATTGCAAATTCGTCACCGGTGCTACTACCAGCGGGTATTTCTCAATCGTTACATAACTTGAATCCAGTCCAAAACCCCGCTCCTCAGAAAGGCTCACGCGTTTCAACCAGAAATACATACGCATGATCATTCGCTCATACAATGGCAGGTCATTATCATGTGACAGGAACTTCTCCATTACTATAAACTGGAAGTCACCCACCACATTATTCTTGCTCAGTGATTCATAACGGCTGGTGATATTCACCTCCTTATTCCTCACCATATCTTCCACCACCATTCTGAACATCAGGTTAATACGTTGCTCCACCTTAAACCCTAGGCGGAATTCCACACGAATCACCTCGTTCGGGATAATCGTCTGTACAGAGTATTCACTCAGATAGGGTTCATCTACTACATCCACATGCACAAACCAATAGATATCCGCACGCTTTGGTTTCTTATTCAGAATAGAATAGATGATCTTATGTTCGATCTCCTTCGGATTATCAGCACTACTCATATACACCAGGTGCGTAGCATACTTGGGTATAGTCGTATCGTTGCTCAGCTCCTGAATCACAGCCAGATGATCTTCCAGTCGTACAAATTCAACGTAACGATTTTTGATCTTGCGTGATTTAAACCACACCAGCATAATCAGGAACAACACCCCTGCCACAATCACGGTCACATAACCACCGTGCATAAATTTCACCAGGTTGGCGAACAGGAAAGAGAACTCTATCGTAAAATATATAATCAGGTAAAGTAGAATCAAACTGACACGCACCCTTCGCGTGTATAAATAGAAGGCGAACAAACACGAAGTCATCAACATACAAATCGTAATAGAGAGACCATACGCCGCTTCCATCGCCCCCGATTCCTGGAAGATTAATACGATAGCCACACAACCTATCCACATCATGGTGTTGATACCTGGAATGTACAACTGACCACGCATTTCAGTAGGATAATTGATCTTTAGCTTCGGCCAAAGATTCAGTCGCATCGCTTCTGAAATCAATGTAAATGAACCGGAGATCAATGCCTGGCTCGCGATAATTGACGCCATTGTTGCGATCAGGATACCAGGTATCACAAACCACTCTGGCATAATCGTAAAGAACGGGTTCTGATCCTTAGGCAGCATCGTGCCTTTGTGTGTGAGCAACCATGCACCCTGTCCCAGATAGTTCAGGAGCAGACAGGTTTTCACAAAAGTCCAGGATACGCGGATATTGCCTTTACCACAGTGCCCCAGGTCAGAATACAGGGCTTCAGCACCTGTCGTACACAGGAAGACTGCACCCAGGATCAGGAAACCACGGGGATAGGTAGTTAATAACTGTATCGCATAGTGTGGGCTGAAAGCTTTCAGTACAGAGAAATCATCTGCCAGGTGTGAAAGTCCCAGAATACCCAGCATGGAGAACCAAATCACCATGATAGGGCCAAACAGCTTACCAATAGAGTTTGTACCAAATTGCTGAACTACGAAGAGTAAAGTAATAATTGTCAGTACAATCTTTACAATTGTCCACTGACTAAGATCTTTAAATACTTCCAGTGTGCGTAGACCTTCAATCGCGGTCGTTACAGTAATAGGTGGGGTAATGATACCGTCTGCCAGTAGTGCGGCGCCGCCAATCATACCAAAGATAACGGCCCATTTTGCATGGCGCCTTACGAGCGCGTATAATGAGAAGATACCGCCTTCTCCTTTGTTGTCTGCCCGAAGGGTCAGAATCACATACTTAATGGTTGTTTGTAAAGTCAGGGTCCAGAAAATACAGGAAATACCGCCAATGACCAGGAGATCGCTAATATAGTTCGTACCTATAATAGCCTTGAAAACGTATAACGGAGAGGTTCCAATGTCACCGTAAATAATACCTAATGCTACTACTAAACCGGCCAGGCTAACCCTGTTAATGTCTTTTCTCACGAAATAAGTAATTAAATGAATAAGAGTAGTATTTCTTTTGATGTCGTAACTACCTCCCTTTAGGAGTGTGCACTCAAACAGTTCTGCTACTCAAAAAAGCCATCAAAGTTAGTGTGAATTCAGGAATATAGAAAATTTTTTGTAAGAGTTAACAATGCTGCTTCCGGGGGTAGCAAAGGTAACCGGTGGGGATTTGGGGATTATTGAAGAACCCTGTCAGTGGCACTCTTTGAACCAAAAATGGTGCTGAGAAATGTTAAAGGCTATTCCATGACCCATCCTTTACGGCGGGCATAAAAAAACCCCGTCTCTGTTGAGACAGGGCCTTTATATTTTTTCTCAGTGAGAATTAGTTAGCTGGAGACAGATCTACAGTACCAGACTCACCAGGAGTGTTTTGTTTGATGAAGCGACCACGGTCGATACCTTGCTTGTCAGCCAGGTAGTCGATCACTGAATCAACACGACGGCTGCTCAGGTCAACACCACCTTTCTTACCCTTAGCACCTGCGTGACCTGTTACCAGGATGTTACAAGTTGGGTTAGATTTCAGTGTGCTAGCAACAGAAGCCAGGATAGCTTCGTTGTCAGAACCTACCTTAGTAGAAGCACCTTTGAATGCTACGCTAGGCAGAACCAGGCTACCACAAGCTGCTGGAGGAGGAGTCTTGCAGCACTCAGGATCTGGGCACTTACCAACACCATCAGCATCAACTGGCTGGCAATAAGTTGGAGTGATCAGCTGTTTGTCTTTGTAGTCAGGAACACCATCACCATCAGTATCTTTTGCTACACCATGAACATCAACTGGAGCACCAGCTGGTGTGTTTGGTTCGCGGTCGAACTGATCAGTTACGCCATCACCATCTGCATCAGGCAGAACTGGAGTAGGCAGTTTCATGTGACGAGGTGCGCTCAGCTCATTGTAAGCATAGTTGAGCGGATTAACCCACCATAATGGTTCAACTCTCTTAGAGCTGTTACCCAGGTTGAAGTTCAGACGTACGCTAGTGTAGCTGAATGCATCCTTATGGTTAGAGTATGGAGAAGAATAACCGTCCAGATAATCATCGAAATACATAGTGTATTTCTCTTCCAGACCGATATTGAAACGTTTAGACACTCTCCAGGCTATGCCAGTACCGAAATCGGCACCATGACGCCACAGCTGGTTGTTGTCTTTACGACCGATATTACCTCTGTTACCCTGAGATGGAGCGTTTGATTCATAATCACCATCGTACAGGTTGTTCAGCTGATCCTTGATATCTTTACGTTTACCGCTAAAGTTGATACCAGAATAGTTATAACCGTTACCGCTAGCATCTACTGCATCAACGTCAACGTCGATCAGACCCAGTGAATAACCACCGAATACATACCAGTTCATTTTTGGCTGTGCCTTGTAGAACAGGATGTTGCTCAGAGAAGCGATCAGATCAAAAGACAGCTGGTGAGTTGCAGTTTTATAGTTAGGAACGATCATACCACCGTTTAAAGCAGCAGTTTTAGACCAGATAGTAGCAGCGCCACCACCTGCACCAGCTACTGGACGCAGTCTGTAATCCTGACCTTTGTCGAAGGAACCAGTATACTCACCTCTGATGGAGAATGTATGACCCAGAGATTTTCTCAGGGAGATACCACCACCAAAACCTGGTTTAGCAGGAATGGTACCGTTGATAACGTGCAGACCACCGTGGAAACCTAATTCCCACATATCGCGTGGTTTCGCAGGGAAATCATACTGGTGATTCGCGAAATTGTTTTGTTGTGCCTGTCTTGATGCTGGAACTTTGGTTGAATCCAGGGCGTCAAAAACAGGGGTAACTTGTGCATAACTGGAAGACGCCGCTAGGAGACTCATAGCGCCAGCCAGTAATAAGTACTTTTTGCTTGCCATAATTGTTTTCTATTTAAAAACTGTTAAAAATTTACTAATAACCCGTTTTTTTACCCAGCAAAGGTAAAATTCTCAAATGAATATTCAAATTTTTGTTGCAATATTATTTCTATTGATAACTGGTTAACTATTAACACTTAGGCCAAACTAATGTTGTGCCATACTTTGTTTGGAGTATATAACGAATAAGCATATTTGTTATAACTTAAACAAAGTAATGTTAAAGTTTTGTTACTCCCTTATATACAAATTAGGGGCCAAATTGTTAAAATTTGATATTTTAAGCATAGATTAGCAATCTTTTTCAATCAACCATGGACGAGATTAAAAACCTGATCAGTAAGGAATTAAGGGATTTCGAGAGCAAATTTTCTGATGCAGTAAAGAGTAATGTCGCACTGTTGGACAGGATCATGCATTATATCGTTAAACGAAAAGGGAAGCAAATGCGCCCCATGTTCGTTTTGCTCTCGGCACGCCTGTTCAGTAATGATATCCAGGAAAGTACATACCGCGCTGCCGCACTCGTGGAATTGCTGCACACCGCGACCCTCGTACATGATGATGTTGTGGATGATGCCAATGAACGCCGTGGATTCTTCTCCATCAACGCTTTGTGGAAAAATAAGATCGCTGTGCTCGTGGGAGACTACCTCCTTTCCAAAGGACTCCTCCTCTCTTTGAACAATAATGACTTCAGAGCACTCCAGATCCTCTCCCAGGCCGTAAAGGAAATGAGCGAAGGCGAACTGCTACAGATCGAGAAAACACGTAAACTCAATATTAAAGAAGATATCTACTTCGAAATCATCCGCCGTAAAACTGCCTCCCTCCTCGCCGCCGCCTGTTCCGCCGGCGCCTGGAGCACCTCTAATGATGAAGATACTACGGAGAAGATGCGCCTCTTCGGCGAAAAAGTAGGCGTCGCCTTTCAGATCAAAGATGACCTCTTCGACTATGGCAGCGAAAAAATCGGTAAACCAACCGGCATAGATATAAGAGAGAAAAAAATGACCCTCCCCCTTATCTATACATTGGAACACGCTACACCAGACGTAAGAAGACAAATCATCAACATCGTAAAAAATCATAATACCGATAAAGCCCGCGTGGAAGAAGTCATTACATTGGTGAAAGCTTCCGGTGGTATCGAGTATACACAACAGAAGATGTTCGAATACCGCGACGAAGCCATGGCGATCCTCCATAGCTTCCCTGATAGCAATATCAGACAAGGACTCGAATCAATGGTCAGGTATACCACCGACCGTAACTTCTAATAATATAATATAGGGGCAATATAATTACCTGTTGGTCTGTTCTTATTGAGAACAGGCCATACTATTTGAAATTTATACCCTATCTTCCGTTCAAACAAGAATCGCTCATCCTTCTTTAGATTATAGATGCAAAAACGCTGGACAGTCCGATCGTATCAACCAAAACAGGAAGCTTTGCTGCAGGCCTCCCTGCGCATACATCCCCTGTTATGCAGGTTGTTGGTGCAGCGCGGCATGCATACCTATGATGAATCAAGGTTGTTCTTCCGCCCTACACTGGCAGATCTTCATGATCCATGGATCATGAAGGATATGGATAAAGCTGTATCCAGAATTGAACAGGCCATCTTCAGACATGAAAAAATTCTCGTGTTCGGAGATTACGACGTGGATGGTACCACCGCCGTAGCAACTGTATTTGATTTTCTACACACCTTATATAATAATATAGAATTTTACATTCCGCACCGCTACCGCGAAGGCTACGGCATCTCTACCCAGGGTATCGAATACGCCAGGGACAACGATTTTAGCCTCGTCATCACGCTGGACTGCGGTATCAAGGCCACCGAACAAATTACCTGGGCCGCTGAACATGGTATTGACTTTATTATATGTGATCACCACCTGCCAGATGCTATCCTGCCCCCGGCTGTGGCTATCCTCAACCCCAAACAATATGACTGCCCTTACCCTTACAAGGAACTAAGTGGCTGTGGTATTGGCTATAAACTCATCACCGCCTTCGCCCAAAAGATAGGTTTGCCGGAATCTGCCGCACACCGCTACCTGGACCTCGTGGCTACCAGCATCGCCGCCGATATCGTACCCATGACCGGCGAAAACCGTGTGCTGGCCTTTCATGGACTGAAAAAAGTCAATGAATCTCCCCTACCCGGTATCCAGGCACTTATCCAGCTCAGTGGCCTCAAAGAACAACTCACCATCTCCAACCTCGTCTTCGTTATCGCTCCCCGCGTAAACGCCGCCGGTAGAATGGACGATGCCCGCAAAGCAGTGAACCTGTTCATTGAGAATGATATGGAAAAGGCCATGGAAATTGCAAAAGTGTTGCACGCTGACAACTTTGACCGCAAGGAAATTGATGGCAACATTACCAAAGAAGCCGTAGAACTGATTCAGAACGATACTACGCTACATAATAAAAAGTCCACCGTACTCTATAAGCCTGACTGGCACAAAGGTGTGGTAGGTATTGTGGCATCCCGGCTGATCGATAAATATTATTACAGACCGACCATTATCCTTACCCTCAGT
This sequence comes from Chitinophaga sancti, assembly GCF_034087045.1. Classification (NCBI taxonomy): domain Bacteria; kingdom Pseudomonadati; phylum Bacteroidota; class Chitinophagia; order Chitinophagales; family Chitinophagaceae; genus Chitinophaga; species Chitinophaga sancti. Next base: position 7,939,247 of record NZ_CP139247.1, read on the forward strand.
AATGATAAAGTAGCCGGCTCTGCCCGCTCTGTGATTGGGTTCAACGTATACGAAGCCATTCACAAGTGTAAAGATCTGCTGGAAAACTATGGTGGACACTTCTACGCCGCCGGCATGACCCTCAAACCTGAAAACGTGCCCGCTTTCCAGGAAAGATTTGAAGAGGTGGTCGCCACTACCATCAATCCTGAACTGCTGATTCCGGAAATCACCATCGATACCGAAATCAGCCTGAAAGATATCACTCCCGCTTTTTTCAATATTCTCAAACAGTTTGAACCCCTGGGTCCGGACAATCAACGCCCTATCTTCCTCGTGCGAAACGTGGTAGACAGCGGCTACTCCCGCCTGATAAAGGATGAGCACATAAAATTTTCGGTTAAACAGGGGAGACACCCTATGGCTGTGACAGGTATCGGGTTCTATATGTCTGACAAATTCTCTATCGTCAGCAGCCGCCAGCCCTTTGATATGGTATTTACTATTGATGAGAACGAGTGGAATGGCAAGATGAACCTACAAATGAAAGTAATCGATATCCGCTCTCACTGACTTTTACTACTCAAAGCGAGTAATGATCACCACAAATTGCAGGGGATCAAAACATTCGCTTTGATCCCCTGCTGACGGAGATTTGATAAGATCTCCTATGATAGGGCTTTCTGTTTTCTCTTTACGAAGGCTAAGTATGGGGAAATGACGCCATAGTGCATGGCCTAATTCCATAATTACTTTTCTTTTCACATATTTCCCTTTCATTAAAAATCCCGTCCCACGGTAAAGCGGGACGGGATAAGGGCTTGTGCAATGCTATCAAAACGGCATCGCCAATGATTTATTATATCGCTTAATTTGTTTTTTCACCCATCAATTCTACACTTCTGGTCACAAAGGCTGTCAGGTCGGCACCTGTCAACAGATTCTGTGACAGTAAAGCCAGATCAGCCAGGTTGCGGATTTGCTTTTCCTGCAACTGGTCATTGCCTTCTTTCAGGATCTGCTGGTAAATCGGATGGTTTGCATTTACCGTCATGTTGATTTCGTCAGGCATACCTGCATACCAGGACATACCGCTACCACCTACTGCTGCCATATCTTTCATACGACGCATGAACTCAGGGCGTGTTACGATCACTGGCTGTGCTTCTGTACTCAGACCTTTCAGTTCCACTTTTACATGCTGCTGCGGGATCTTTTCAAACAGTGATTTCAAACGTGTTTCCTGATCCTGTGTCAGTACATGTGAATTATTTTCATCCTTGTCAATCAGGTTATCTGCAATGTCTGCATCCACACGGGTAAACTGTACCTTTTCCCAGCGGGTCTCCATCTGGTTCAGGAAAGCAGCATCTACCAGACTATCCAGTTTCACGATCTTATATCCCTTTGCTTTCGCAGCAGTGATATAACTATCCTGCTGTACAGGGTTGGTAGCGTACAGGATCACCTGCTTTTCTTCCTTGTTGGTTTGAATAGCTGCTGTCTCCTGCTTGTATTCATCCAGCGTATAGAATTTACTACCATCTGCATCTTCGAGAATGAGGAACTTGTTACCTTTTTCCAGGAACTTATCGTCCGTCATCATACCATATTTAGCAAACAGACCGATGGATTCCCATTTCTCTTCAAACCCTTTACGATCGTTTTTAAACATTTCTTCCAGCTTATCCCCTACTTTCTTCGTGATGTAGGAGCTGATCTTTTTCACATTCGGATCACCCTGCAGGTAGCTACGGCTCACGTTCAGCGGAATATCCGGACTATCGATCACACCATGCAGCAGCATCAGGAACTCAGGCACGATGTCCTTTACTTCGTCCGTTACAAATACCTGGTTAGAGTACAGGCTGATCTTATCTTTCTGGATTTCGTAACTCTTATTGATCTTAGGGAAGTAGAGAATACCTGTCAGGTTGAATGGATAATCTACATTCAGGTGGATCCAGAACAGTGGCGGCTCAGAGAAAGGATACAGCTCTTTGTAAAAGTTCTGATAATCTTCTGTAGTCAGCTCACTTGGCTTCTTCGTCCACGCAGGATGCGTATTGTTGATCTGGTTATCTTCAAATTTAACCGGAACAGGCAGGAACTTACAGAACTTTTCGAGGATGGATTTGATACGATGCTCATCCAGGAATTCTTCACTTTCCTCATTGATGTGCATGATGATATCTGTACCTCTGCCAGCTTCGCGGGTGGTTTCTTCCAGGGTATATTCAGGACTGCCATCGCACTCCCAACGTACAGCTGGTGCATCTTTGTGAGATTGGGTGATGATTTCCACCACATTGCTCACCATGAAAGAAGAATAGAAACCCAGACCAAAATGACCAATGATGTTGGTACCTTCATTCTGACCTTTATATTTATTCAGGAACTCTTCCGCACCGGAAAATGCTACCTGGTTGATGTATTTATCTACTTCTTCAGCTGTCATCCCGATCCCATTGTCGGAGATGGTCAACGTTTTTTTCTCTTTGTCAAGTTTCACGCTAATGGCCAACTCGCCCAGTTCACCTTTGAACTCTCCTACACTTGCCAGCGTTTTTAATTTTTGGGTTGCATCAACCGCGTTACTTACGAGTTCGCGGATAAAGATCTCATGATCTGAATAGAGGAATTTTTTGATAATGGGGAAGATGTTCTCTGTCTGAACACGTATTGCTCCTTTCTGCATGGGTATCTGTGTTTTTCTGGAATCTTTCAAAGCGTATGCCAGTGGGAAAATGCTGCCAAAGTGACGGAACGGGGCAGTATAATAAACCATACCGTCAGGAAAAAGCAACCTTTTTACCCTCCGGAACCAAAGAATCGTCACCTGCCGTCAGGCAATTTAAAAAACGCTTCCTTACTGCCACAGCGCCATCCGGTTAACAATTAAATCATGTAAAATATAACACAAATGTTGTACATTCAACATGTAGCATATCACGACCCTGAAGCGTATTCCATTAACATATTTACCCACCCCTAACAACCATCTATTTATTACATGAAAAAAACGCTACTCCTGATCTTTACTGTCTTTGGTGTTTTGCACTCATTTGCGCAAACCCAACCCTCCCCCCAGGCATTGCCTTACCAGCAAAACTTTGATGCATTGGCGTCTACATCCACCACTTACCCTGTTGGTTGGCAGGGCTGGACACTCTCCGGCTCCCCTTCTTCCAGCTTTAACACCGCCACTCCTGCATCAGACAAAGCGCTGACTACCGGCACCGCCTCCAGCACTGCCAACAGTGTATATAATTATAATGGTAAACTGGGTTTCCTCAATAGTGGCAGCGTGGACAACTGCCTTGCCCTGGCCCTCAATACCACCGGCCAGGTGAACATCGCATTACAATACGACGTTATGACGCTACGCAATCCTTACGATGGCAGCAGCAATACCCGTATTAACGAAGTCATCTTACAATATAGAATTGGTAGCAGCGGCAACTTTACCAACATCACTGGTACAGAATACCAAAATGGTACGACCCTTCAGACCACCAGCGGTGTCACCACGCCACAAGACCCCGCTACAAAAACACTGGTACTCCCTGCTGCCTGCGAAAACCAGCCACTGGTACAGCTTCGCTGGGTAAACCGCCAGATCAGCGGCAGTGGCTCCCGCCCCTCATTTGCCATCGACAATATTATTGCCGGTAGTGGTGGTGCCGATACCACACCTCCTGTGATCGACTCTTTAACGCCACTGAACCACGAAACAAATGTGCCGCCTACCGTTACTCCCAGCATTATTTTCTCTGAAAATGTCGTTGCAGGTACCGGTCACCTCACCTTACACAATGCTACAAACGGTACCCAGCAGGTATTTGACATCACCAGCACAGCTATTGTAATCAGAAATCAGCTGCTCAGTGTGATCACATCTCTTGCTGGCAACAAATCTTATTACATCACCATCGATAGCGGCGCCGTAACAGATAATAGTGGCAATGCTTTCACTGGTATTCCTGATAGCACCGTATGGGCTTTTTCCACAGGTGCACAACAACTGGATTTTGATTTCAACAACTGTACAACCGGTACAGGTATAGTAGGTGGCTTCACTGCCTACAGCGTAACCGGTGCACAGGTTTGGGATTGCACCACCTTTGGTCAAACCCTGAATGGTGCACAGATCAATGGCTACAGCGGAGGCCCGGTCGAAAATGAAGACTGGTTGATCTCTCCTGCTTTTGATCTTACAGGTTTTGATTATCCACTCCTTTCCTTCGCCAGCCGTACTGCTTTTGTAGGTCCATCTTTACAACTGCTCATTTCTACCAACTACGATGGCAGCAGCCATCCAAATACTGCCACATGGACGGTGGTCAATGGAAGATTCCCTGCAATCTCGTCAGATGCATGGAAAACTTCTGATAGCATCAACCTCGCTGGTTTTAAACAATCCAGTGTGTATATCGCATTTAAATATACCTCTTCTCCTACCCTGAATGCAGCCCGCTGGACATTGGATGATTTCCATCTCTACAATAGCCCTCAGGCACCATTACCATCAGTAGACAAGTCTACCTCCAGTATGGATTTCGACTATGTAAAATCAGGTCAGCAATCATCTTCACAATACTTTACTTTCAATGCCAGCGATTTTACCGGTGCACTCACACTCGCTACCAGTGCAGGTTTCCAGCTGTCAAAAGATAGTGCTGGCACATACACCACTTCCCTGAATTACCCTGTTGACTCCCTGTCTGGAACCGTAACTGTATGGGTAAGATTCTTACCTACAGCGGCTGATCAGGCATACACAGGCGCTCTCACATTCACCAGTGCAGGTCTGAACACCACGCCTATCGCACTTTCCGGCACCTCTTTACGCTCCCTGAAAGTGGTGAACTGGAACATGGAATGGTTTGGTAGTCCGGCACAAAACCCCGCAAATGATAGTCTGCAACAGGCAAATGCCACTGTAATACTTAAAAAACTGGATGCCGATATTTATGCACTGGCAGAAGTAGTAGATACTGCCCGTTTCAGAGCTGTCGTGAACCAGATGCCTGGTTATAGCTACATCATTTCTGACTTTGGCTCTTATGCAGACAGCATCACCGATGTGGATTATACTTCTGCACAGAAGCTCACATTCCTCTATAAAACAAGCGTGATCCGCTCTATTCGCAACTATGGTGTATTGAGAAAAGGTGGTAGCGCAAATGCCTATTACAACTGGTCTTCCGGTCGTTTCCCATTCCTGCTGGAGGCCACTGCAAACCTGGATGGAGATAGTGCCCTCATCAACTTCGTCCTCATTCACAGCAAGGCGAATACAGGCACCACTGCAGAAAAGATCCAGTCATGGCAGCGTCGTAAAGATGGTAACCTGGAACTAAAAGATTCCCTGGATGCACAGTATCCAACCAGCAACTTCATCATCCTCGGTGACTTCAACGATGCATTGAATAAAACCATCACCACAGAACTTGCGCCGGATACCACGACCTCTTACATCGATTTCATGAACGATACCGCGCATTATAAACCGCTCACATTGCCATTGAGCCTGGCTGGCGATCAGTCTACCACCGCTTATACAACTGTTATAGACAATGTGATCGCTTCCGATGAAATGGCGATTGCTTACCTCCCGGGTTCTGCTAAAGTGCACAAGGAAGTCGCTCAGCTCATCAGTAGCTATAGCAGCACAACCAGCGACCACTATCCGGTGCAGACTAATTACAACCTGCACATCCTGGGTAACCCTGCTACTGTTGAGAACTTCAATGCCATAGTAGATTCAGGCAATGTAAAAGTGACCTGGTCTACCCCCTACGAAATCAACACAGACCATTATGTAGTAGAGAAAACCCTCAACCTGCGTAACTACGTAGCAGTAGATACCCTCGCAGCACAGGGCAACAAAGATTTCGCAACCAGCTACCGCATCTATGACTATCAGCCATGGCTGGGATTCTCCTGGTACAGGCTGAAGATTGTAAGCAAAGATGGCAGCGTTCGCTACAGCGAAAATGACAGGGTATACGTATCTTTGCTGGACCTGATCAAAAAGCTCATCTGGTGCATCATCGGTCATAACCTCCAGGTATGGGTGGATATGGAAAAACCAGGACCCGCTCAATTTGAACTCATAGATATGCAGGGACGCAGCCGTTTCAAATCACAACAGTTTGTAAACAAAGGCCGCAATACCAAGACCATTGATGTGAACGCTTTACCTAATGGTATATATATATTAAGGGTACAGAGCCTGGATGGTGTAAAAACAAGTAAAATATTGATTACCAAATAATTAACTTTATAAAAAGTGGTAGCGGCGGGCCTTCCTGCCGCTACCACCACCGCAAAAAACCACTTCCGCCTACGGCAGAAGTGGTTTTTTGCATTATTTCATAAATATCACCTATCTTTGCGATCCAATTTTTTTCTAATCAAATTAAAAACAGGGAAATTATGAATTACGAATTGATGGTGATTTTTACCCCTGTGCTGTCTGAGGAAGACTACAAAGCTGCTCAGAAAAAATTCGCTGACATTATCAAAGATAATGGTGGTGAATTAACGCACGAAAATCCCTGGGGATTAAAATCACTGGCGTACCCTATCCAGAAGAAGACCACGGGCATGTACCTGGTACTGGAATACAGTGCGCCATCCGACCTCAATGAGAAGCTGAAAATTCAGCTGAACCGCGATGAAAATGTGCTCCGTCACATGATTACTGCACTGGACAAATACGCTGTTCAGTACAACAATCGCAAGAGACATGGCGTAAACGCTGATTCTAAAACCGCTGAAGCTTAAAATTATGGCAGTAAAACAAGAAATTAAGTACTTAACGGCCGTAAAAACCGAGAAACGTCAAAAGAAATATTGCCGTTTCAAGAAATTAGGCATCCGGTATGTGGATTACAAAGACGCTGAATTCCTGAAGAAATTCCTGAACGACCAGGGTAAAATGCTCCCTCGTCGTATCTCTGGTAACTCCCTGAAGTTCCAGCGCAAGGTAGCTCAGGCAATTAAAAAGGCTCGTCAGATGGCGTTGTTACCTTACGTTACTGACCTTTTAAAGTAAACCGACAAATTACTTATCGTAAGTAAAAGGTCCTTAAAACTAATTAACATGCAAGTAATCTTAATACAAGACGTAGATAATCTGGGTCAGAAGAATGAAGTCGCTGCCGTAAAAAACGGTTACGCTAGAAACTTCCTGATCCCACAGAAATTTGCGGTAGAAGCATCTCCATCTAACCTGAAGCAACTACAGGAGCGCCTGAAAGTGCAGAAAGCGAAAGAAGAGAAAATGCTCGCCGAAATCGCTAAGGTGGTTGAAGTGCTGAAGGCTGGTCCAGTGAAAATTGGTGCTAAAACCGGTACATCCGGTAAGATCTTCGGTAGCGTTACCGGTGTTCAGATCGCTCGTGCGATTAAAGAACAGAAAGGTTACGAAATCGACCGTCGCCGCATCCACATCCTGGATGATGTAAAAGAATTAGGTACATACAAAGCGAAACTGGACTTCGGTAAAGGCAATGAAGCTGAACTGGAATTCGAAGTTGTAGCTGAGTAAGTCTTACATACTTTATATAAAAGATCCCGGGCCGCAAAGCCCGGGATTTTTTATGTATTACCACATCCATCTATGGCACAATTTTCGTTTATATTTGTTTCATCATATGAAACAGTACCTATCTTTATTAACCGCCGTAGTCCTGTGGACTGCCTGCCACCCGAGCGCTGCATCAAACAGCACGCCTAGTGCCGAAACGACCGTTGCTGTTCCGGCACCCACCAATGAACGACCTATCGATTCATTCCGAATTGGAAACAAACAATTCCTGGTGTACAGTTTAGCAAAATCGTCATTCAGTCCTGCTACCGATCTGGATTATGATAGCGCCGAAGGGCCTCAGCTGGCCCGGGAAGCCGCTAAAGTACATAGACAAGGCGATTCCCTCCTCTTCACAATGAAGAACGGAAAAACGTCTGTACTCGCTAATTCCAGGAATCCGAAAAACGATGAGGATTATGCCGTATACTACTATGCCGGCTACAAAGAAGACCTGCAACAACACCTTACCTTTGGCAGCTATTACGAATCCAGCGATTACCTGCTCGTAAATCCTGCTAATGGTAAGCAAACACACCTGTGGGGCATTCCTTACCTCTCCCCTGATAAGCAATTTGTACTCTGCCCTTCTTTCGATCTGGAAGCAGGATTCAACAATAATGGATTTGAACTCTACAGTTATGAGAATGGTAATATGCAACTACTGGGAGAAACAGACCTTCAACACTGGGGCCCCGGCCAGATTAAATGGGTAGACTCCCATACGCTGGAAGCCGAATACCAGACAATGGATACCGCGATGAATATCCATACGAAACCTGTCAGGATAATCATGCAATAAAAGCAAAAGCGTGTATCCAAATAAGATACACGCTTTCCATTCTGATTCCTGATAAAGCTACGTTCCCATTTATACGATTTATGGTATCCCCTCTTTATTACTTTGTATACTTGGCGATGAAATTAAACATCTTGTCCGCCGCATCATTCGCCACCTGGTCTGAAGAATAGCCATGATAGCCGTCAAACGTATAAAATTCATGCGGCACTTTATTCTCCGACAACGCACTATCCAACTCATTCCCCTGGTTAATCCTCACTAAAGAATCCTGCTTACCATGCGCCAGAAAAGTAGGCGGACTATCTGAAGATACATATGTAACAGGACTACTCGCTGCATACATTTCCGGGTTCTCCGAAGGTGTGACACCCAGCACAACCGCCATCAACTCAGGTACTCCAGACGATCCCTCTTTATACATCCGCGCTAAATCATAAGGTCCCCAGTTACTCGCCACACACTTTATATGCTTCTTCTCATTGTGTTTATAAGCAATCAGTGTAGTCAGCTGTCCACCTGCACTTGCCCCGATCAGCGCTGACAATGGTGATACCAGAAATGAATCGGCATGTGCATACATATAATTCATGGCTGCTACCAGGTCTTCTTCCGCTGTTGGAAATTTATTCTTCCCATCCTTTACCAACCGGTAATTAACATTCACATAAGCAAACGCCGGCGAGAATGTTGTATTCCTGACCAACCCCTCACAGGCAGCAGAGAAATCACTCTTATCCCCTCCTATCCATCCACCCCCATGCACAAACACCATCAGGTGGGTACGCTTGGGCGACCTGCCTGCAGGCAGGTAAATGTCGATCGTCTGTAATGAATCATCCCCATAATGTTGATTGAGTAAAATTAACTCCTGTTTTGCGCCAGGACTCGCCGCCAGCGAAGTATCTGCAGTGAGCGTCTGTGAACCAGATTCATTTTTACATCCAGGTAATAAGTATAAAAGGATAGCGCATGGTAACATCCTTCTCAAGTTGAGAAACATCATATATAAACTTATAATTTCTGTAACTTCCAGTTAAAACCTGCTAATATGAAATATACCCTCCTGCTCTCTCTTCTTTGTTGTATACTATCCATCCCTTCTTTTGCACAAGGCCCTATCCCCAATGTGGAAGGTCATGCCAACGCAATCATAGGAAAACTGACAAAATCCCTCTCCCTGAAAGAAGATCAACAGTTAAAACTGAAAGGTTATATCTCCGATTTTATTACGCAACGCAATACCGTTGTTGCTGAAACTGCTACCAACCCCAAAGCCTACGATGCTAAAATCAAAAGCATGCATAATGGCTTCTACAAAAAGCTGAAAACAGCCCTGACTGCTGAACAATATGAAACTTTTCTACAGCAGAAACCTGCAGAAAACGACCCTACTAACGTATTGTCTCAATTGTATTACTAATAACAAAAAGCCCTGCAGGATGTTCCCACAGGGCTATGTTAAATATTGTTAACGATCGCGGTTATTTACTCCATGCCTTTCTCAGGAACCGTAACCAGTTCCCATGCATTATGTTTTCTACATCTTCATCTGAGTAACCTCTCTTCTTAAACAATGCAGGTAGTTTCTGCACATCTGCAATCGTTTCTAGATCATATGGAGATTGCTCCTTACCAAAGGCGCCATCCAGGTCAGAACCGATGCCTACATGCAATGCATTGCCCGCCAGCTGACAGATATAATCCATATGATCTACCAGTTTATCCAGGTTACAATCCATGCCTTTAGGATCAGATACGCCTCTTACCCATCCTGGTACCATCATCCACGCATCCATCGCACCACCTATTACAGCGCCTCTCTTTACCAGTTCAAGTATCATCTCGTCAGAGAACTGACGGTTATGATCCACTAGTTTACGCACGTTATTATGGCTGGCCCAAACATGTCCGGAAAAGTGCTCCATGGCTTCCCAAAAGCAATCATCACACAGGTGCGTAGCATCCAGAATAATGTTGAGCCGCTCCATTTCTTTCAGCAGCGCTCTGCCTTTATCACCCATAAACCCTGTTGCATCTGTACCCTGTGCATATCTGCCAGGGCCATAGTGTGCAGGGCCTACAGCACGCAAACCATTATTATAGGCCCTTTCCAGGTAAGGTATGTCTACGATAGAATCAGCACCTTCCAGGCTTAAGATATAACCAATGGCTTTGTTGGCTGTTGGTTGTCCATCATTCCAGTAAGCAAGATGTTTTTCCAGAGCGGCCAGATCAGTAATGGGAGTCAGTTCTCCTGCCTCTTCCATCGCCTTGTACCACGCCAGCTGCCCCTGTGTCTGTGCCCATGCCTGTTCTGGTGAAAACCATCCCGGCAGTGGATTGTCAGGAGCCACAAAACGGGCAATCTGTGTACCTACTACCAACCCTATATTTCCTTTGCGCAACTCCGGAAAAGATACCACTCCTTTAGCGCGGTCTGGTTTATCGGTTTGTCCTTCTTCCCTTTTCCTGATGTCATTCACAGGCAGGCGGAGATTGCGGTTCCACTCCATCGCGTTCATACTGAGATCCAGATGCGCGTCTATTGCAAACATGTTTATAATAGTTTTAGGTTCAGATCATGATCTTCCTGTCTCTCGCTACAACTTTCCATTGCGCAATACAGGTATTTTTTTCTACAACACCCACGCGCTCATACAGGGCTACGGTAGGGCATATATGATATGGTACGCCGTACAATACAGTACCCACAGGGTATTGCGCAGTATCCGCCACTTTCACAACCAGGTGCTCCTCACTTTGTGATACAGGCGAGGCTTCCGGTGCATTCAGGAAAACAACTCTTGGTTGTGGATTTTCTGCTGCAACTGATTTATGCCCCAGGTCAAGACACAGGCGCTCTCCATCAATAATGGAAATCACTCTTGTCACCAATACGGCCGCATAGTCATACTTCTGATCCGGTAAGTGCTGCTGATATCCCCAATCCCAGAAGATAAAGGTACCCGGACTACACTCCACACCTTCTCTTTCGGCATGAATGGGGAATGTGGGAGAACCACCCGCTACAATGCGTGGTGCAGGCAATCCACTGTCTGTAATAGCCTGTGCAAGGGCCTGTACAGGCACATACGCAGCATTACATTTCTCTTTACGAATAGCAATATCCACATCATGCAGGTGACCATCATAGGCATGTAATCCTACAGGTGTAACACCTGGCAGGTGTGCCAGTTCCTGGTACAATGCCAGGGCTGCTGCACCTGGTACAATACCTGTTCTGTTCATGCCTACATTCAGATCGAGATACACAGGCAACACCTTTTGCGCGGTGGCAAATTGTGCTGCGATCGCTACAGCCGAAGCAGCGTTATCCACCAGGCAACTGTATTTCGTATCCGGATATTGATCGGTGAGTTCCAGCAATCGTTCGATCTTTGGCCCTACAGGCTGATAAGCAAGCAATACATCTTTTGCGCCTGCCAATCCAAGCATTTCTGCTTCGGCTATGGTGGCACACTTAAATTTATGAATGCCCTCTTCGATCAGCAGCTGTGCAGCCTCCGTGATCTTGCTGGTTTTTACATGTGGGCGCAGTCGCTGCACATCCTTCACAGAAGCTTTCACTGCAAGGATGTTGTCTCGCATACGCTCCGGATACACCAGCAATGCAGGTGAATCCACCGTGTTAATGTTGTGCAGTTCGTACCAGTTCATAATTTATGCTAATTCAAATAATGCCTCAATTTCAACAGGAATATTATCAGGCAGAGAACCCATACCTACAGCGCTACGCACACCGATCCCATTCTCTTCGCCCCATATTTTTGCAAACAGTTCGCTGGCGCCATTGATCACATATGGATGACGACCAAAATCAGGTGTGCAGTTCACCATACCCAATACCTTGATCACACGCTTTACTTTGTCCAGGCTTCCCAGGTTGGTAACGATGGTAGAAAGCATGGTCAGGGCAACTTGTCTGGCAGCCAGTTTACCTTTCTCAATATCCATATCCTCACCAATACGGCCTATGATCAGGCTTTTATCGTCCTGTACCGGGCCGTGGCCGGAGAGGTACAGGTATTTGCCATCGATCAGGTAAGGCTTATAAACACCCAGTGGAGAAGGTGCTGGTGGCAATGTCAATCCTAATGCTTTGAAGTTTTCTGTTGCTGTCATAGTCACTGATAATTTTATCGTCTTAATGTACAAAAATGCTTAATATCAAACACCCTATTAATCCCACCACACTCACAATCGTCTCCATCACAGACCACGTCTTAAAGGTATCCTTTACTGATAAATTAAAATACTCCTTAAACAACCAAAAGCCGCCATCGTTCACATGACTAAACATGAGACTGCCGGCTCCTGTAGCTAATACCATCAAACATGGATTTACACCCAGTGTTCCTACCATAGGACCTAACATGGCTGCCGTGGTCAATCCTGCAATCGTAGCTGATCCTACTGCCACTCTTACCAACGCTGCCAGGCTCCACGCCAGCAGCAAAGGATTCATGTGTGTACTCATCATCCCCTGCGCAATAATATCGCTCACCTTGCTATCCATTAGCATTTGCGTCAATGCGCCGGAACCACCGATGATGAGGATAATAGGAGACACATCCTTAATCGATTCATCCAATGATTTCATCACCGTTTTCATGCTCAATCCTCTCTTCAATCCTAACAGGTAAATACCATTCAATACAGCGATCAGCATTACGATAATCGGATCGCCTAACCAATCAGCAATTTTCACCCATACACCGTGCCCAACTAACTTTATAATCGTCGTTCCTGCCAGCAAAATCACCGGCAGCAATGCAGCGAACAAACTCTCTGCCATACCCGGCAATTTCTCATCCGGAATAGGTTCTATATGAAACAGCGCAGCAGGCTCCTGTTTATACCCCCTTAAAAAGCGGCTAAAGATAGGTCCTGCCGCAATAATAGCAGGAATAGCTACGATCAGTCCATACATGAGCGTCATGCCCATATTGGCGCCAAAAGCACCCACCAGTGCAGTAGGCGAAGGATGCGGAGGCAGGTAACCATGTGTTACTGACAACGATGCCAGCATAGGTATTCCCAAATATACCGCAGGCAGTTTTGTGCGCGCTGCCACCGTAAAGATCAGCGGCACCATCAGCACAAAACCAATATTATAAAACAACGGAATTCCTACAATGAACCCCGTCAGCATTAAAGACCATTGAATATACTTTCGCCCGAATAGGTGCATTAATCCATTCGCAATTCTTTGCGCAGCGCCACTTTCAGCCACCAGTTTACCCAACATACTGCCAAATACTATGATGGAGACCAACCCACCCAGGGTCTTGCCAATGCCGGTAGTAATAGATTGTGTGATTGTATGGATATCCATCCTCAGGGCTAAACCCATGAACAAACACACGACCAGGAAAGCTATGAATGTGTTGAGCCTTAACCCCGCCACCAGCAATACCAGTAGCAGGATTGACATTAGTACAATGATTAAAGCCATCGAAATTCTTTAGATGTTGGCGACTAAAATTATCTGGTTATTCATATCGGAGTGCAATAATAGGGTCGAGTTTAGAAGCCTTGATAGCAGGGAATATACCTGCCATCAGACCAACGCCGGCACACAGGCTGATACCCATAAAGATCCAGAACCAGGGTATCACAAAACTTGTATGCAATAGCAATGATACCACGTTGCCTACCAGCATACCCAGCAACACCCCTAAGGCGCCACCCAGTACACTGATGATGATTGACTCATATACAAACTGCCTGCGAATCACCTGTCGCGTAGCACCCAGTGCTTTGTTCACACCAATCTCACGTGTGCGCTCTGCAACAGATACCAGCATAATATTCGTCAATCCAATCGCAGAACCGAACAGGGTAATGACCCCTATGATAGCAGCGGCAATGGCCACAAAGCCAAGGCTGTTAAACAACATTTCACCTATACTGTCACTCTTGCTGATATAAAAATTCTCTTCTTCATTCAGATGCAGGTGCCTCACTATTCGGAATAAGCCGGTAGCCTCTCCCACAGCGGCATCCATTCGGTTTATATCTTTCACTGACACGCCTATATTATAGGTCATCGTGTTACCTCCATATACTCTTCTCGTGTTCGTCACAGTGGTAATCACTACTTTGTCAGCACTCATAAAACCACTGTTCCCTTTTGGTTCCAGCAACCCTATCACTCTGTAACGTACATTGCCCACACGGATATTGCTGTTAATCACATTTTTCATTCCGTCTCCATACAGTTTCTTTGCTACATCGGTTCCCAATATAGCGACATTCCGCCCGGTTTCCATATCTAATTGATTAAAGTTTCTGCCCTCTTTCAATTTATAATTGGAAAACTCCAGGTAATTTTCATCTCCGCCTAATACCTGTACATTTGGATTGGTCTTGCTTTCTCCCTTGTAAATGGTAGCTGCACCACTGGCTGTAACAGATACGCTCACGGTGGAGGGGAATGAAAAACGGCGCTTGAAATCTTTCGCTTCCTCCCATGTAATAGGGATATTGCTATTCGATGTTTTTACCTTCTTTTTCTTCTTGTCACTCTTCTTTGCATCCGGGCCTCCCCCCATGAAAATACGCAACGCCCTGTTCTGAATAGAGAAACTGTTCGCCCCCATACTGGCAAAGTTGGAGTAGATACTGTTCTTCATACTTTCAGTAGCAGTCAGAATGCCCACCAGGGCCATAATTCCAAATGCGATGATGGAAATAGTAAGCCCTGCGCGTAATCTATTCGCGCTGACAGAACGGTAGGCGAGGGAAAATATGTCACGGAATTGCATGATTTAAAGATAATGAAAAACATTTTTCCGCTATTTTTATTATATAAATGGCGAACCCTCCTACTATAAAAGAAATGGCAGAAAAACTGCACCTGGCAAAGTCCACGGTTTCAAGGGCCTTGCATGACCATCCCAGCATCGGGTTGCGTACCCGGATGAAGGTACAGGAGCTGGCCCGGGCACTCAATTACGAACCGAACCAGACTGCCATTCATTTTCAGCAGAAAAAGACCTTTACTATAGGGATTGTGTTACCAGAACTATCAGAGGCATTTTTCTCTGCAGCCATTAGCGGGATTGAAGATGCTGCAAATCAACATAATTACATGGTGCTGCTGGGGCAGTCGCATGATGATGCTGCCAGAGAGAAAAAGATTGTGGAAATTATGAAGAATCACCGGGTAGATGGACTGATTGTTTCGCTGGCGAAAAATACCGGGGATTATGCACATTTTGAAGCACTGGAAAAGTTCAATATTCCGGTGGTATTTTTCGATCGTATTCCGGACAAAAAAGACATTCATTATGTAGCCTGTAATATGGAATCAGGTACCCTCCAGGCAGTCTCTCTTTTACTCGAAAAAGGACATCGTGTGATCGGGATGATCAATGGCCCGGAACAATTAGTCGCTACCCCCCAGCGTGAAGCAGGTTTTAAACAGGCGTTGCAGAAAAAAAGATTAAAATTCGATGCGAGCCTCATCGTCCATTCCGATCTCACAAAAGAAGGAACACGTGCCGCCATGCAGCAGCTTTTATCAAATAAAAGGAAAGTAACAGCGATTGTTACCTTCAATGATTATGTGGCCCAGGATGCGGTGCAATATGCATTGGAGCAGGGAATAAAAGTGAATAAAGACCTCACGTTTGTGAGTTATGCAAATCTACCTTTGAGCAGTTATATGGCGTTTCCACCCATAGCTTCTGTAGAGCAGTATCCTTATGAGCAGGGGTTTAAGGCGACGGAAATATTGCTCTCTTTATTAAACAATAAGGAACACATAAAATATCACCATATCGTCATCGATTCCCGGCTCATAGTGAGATAAATTTTCATACCCAGCCGGCCGCAGGCCCCTCAAAAACCGTGGGGCATTGCCGATGGTAAAAGCCCAGGAGGTTTGCGACCACCCGGGTAAAAATTCACGCAACCGTTTGCGCAATCTTTCTATCAATCTTTCCCTTAAGTTTGAAATTATCAATCAAAATATCATGCAGGCTTCGATACTGGCAGCTTACGGAATAGTGGCAGATGAATGTACTATCCAGCCTTTTGGCAGCGGACTTATCAACACCACCTGGAAAGTCGTCCACGGCAATAAGTCTTACATCTTACAACGCATCAACCACCAGGTCTTCAAACAACCAAAGGTGATCGCAAACAACATCCGCTACATCGGCCAGTACCTGCACCAACATTCACCGGAATACTTCTTTGTACAACCCGTGAATACAACAGATGATCAGGGACTGGTAATAACCGAAAACGGTGAATACTTCCGCCTGCAACCCTTCGTAACCGACTCCCGTAGTTACGACGTAGTAGACGATGAACAACTGGCCTACGAAGCCGCAAAACAGTTTGGAAGGTTCACCCGCTTATTAGCTGGTATCGACACGAATAAGATCGGCTATAGTTTACCTGATTTCCACAACCTCACCCTCAGATATCAACAATTTGAGGATGCGTTGAAAAATGGCAACAAAGAGCGGATAGCCGCATCTGAAGAATTAATATTCAGAATCAGGCAATACGCTTATCTCACAGATACCTTCGAAGCCATCAAGCAGAATCCTGCATTCAAAATCAGGGTCATGCACCATGATACAAAGATCAACAATGTACTCTTCGATAATACTGGAAATGGCATCTGTGTAATCGACCTGGACACCGTAATGCCCGGATACTTCATCAGTGACTTCGGCGATATGATGAGAACGTACTTATCACCTGCAAATGAGGAGGAAAAAGACTTCAGTAAGGTACAGGCCCGGAAGTCCTTCTTTAAAGCGATTGTAAGCGGTTATCTGAGCGAATTGAAAGAAGAACTAAGTCCTGATGAAATCCATCACCTGGTATACGCAGGCCAATTCATGGTCTACATGCAGGCCATCCGTTTCTTAGCAGATTATTTAAATAATGATATTTATTACGGCGCTAAATACGAACTACACAACTATGTAAGAGCAGGCAATCAGCTGGCTTTATTAGATCGTATCAGCGAGCAGGAAAGCACCTTTTTTAAAGCGATCACTACACCAGATCGCGTCGTTTGAAAAGCAGCACCATTTAAAAACAAAAATGCCGGCATGTAGCCGGCATTTTCTATTTAAGATTGAATCTTTTTTATACAAATTGTAACAGCAATCCAGGGAACACACCCAACAGTATCACTATCGCAGCTGTCAACACCAGCAAAAATTTAAATCTGCCACTCATTTCCTCAACACCCGGCTCACCAGATTTAAAGTACATCGCCATGATCACCCTGAAGTAATAATACACACTGATTGCAGCACATATCACCGCTATAATCACCAGCCACAAAAGATTACCTTCCTGTACCGCCGCTGTCAACACATAGTATTTCGCAAAGAAACCTGCAGTCAGTGGAATACCAGCCAATGATAACAAACAGATCGTAGTTACCGCAGCCACCAAAGGCTCCTTCTTCGCCAATCCGTTAAAGCCATCGAAAGTATAATCCATCATCTTAATCAACACTGCAAAGATGCCGATTGTAGCTACAGAGTAAGCTGCTGCATACAGGATAATACCTTTCACAGCAAAGTCACTGAACGCAATCACTGACAGCAACATAAAACCTGCCTGCGCAATACTTGAATACGCCAGCATACGTTTTACACTCTGCTGGAATACTGCTGTAAAGTTACCAATGATCAGCGTAGCAGCCGTTACCAGTGCCAGCAGCAACTGCCAGTCTTTACTGATCGTGCCTGTAAACGCACCATGAAACAAACGGATAAATGCAATAAAGCTACCCGCCTTCACCACAGTGGCCATGAAAGATGTAAATACTGAAGGCGAACCATCATACACATCCGGTGTCCAGAAGTGGAAAGGCGCTGCAGAAACTTTGAATGACAATGCAAATGCAACCAGTATCACACCACACAATGCAAGCGGACTAGCCGCACCATCTCCCAACCCCAGCTCACTGATCAAAAATGAACCAGATGCACCATAAATCAATGTAATACCCATCAGCAAAATACCTGTGGAGAAAGAACCCATCAGGAAGTACTTCAGCGAAGCTTCACTACTCTTAGGACTCTTTTTATCACTACCAGCCAGGATGTACTGAGGAATAGAAATGATTTCTATAGCCAGGAAAAGCATTAATAAACTGCTGAACGAAGACGCCAGCGTAATACCCGACAGGATGAAAAATACCAGCGCAAAGTAATCAGACACATGTTCCCCTACTTTTTCAAAAGCACTGCCTGACAGCATAAAGTACAATAACGTAGCTCCAAAAGCCACCGCATTGAACAATACACTGAAACTGCTCACAGTGATCATACCATACAGAGTGCGGCTCCCCCCCTGTAATGTGCACAATTCCGCCAGGTTCGCTGCAAAGCAAATCAGCAACGCCACAATGGCAACAAATTTAATGGACTGCTTATTTTTCACGAAAAGCCCCGCAAACATCATCAAAACGCCCGATAAAGCAGTAGATATTAATGCATTCATATTCCTGTGTTACGAAAGAACAACTTTTTAATAAACCTTATTAACCAATTCAGTAGTGCTCTGAACCAACTCCAGCATAGGCTTTGGATATACGCCCAGTACCAGGATGATCGCTACTATCACACTCAACGCCAGCATTTCATTACCACGCAGATCAGTAGTAGTTTCTGTCAGCTGATTAGGCTGGCCAAAGATCACTTTCTGTACCATGTTCAGTGTGTACACCGCACCCAGGATCACTCCCAGACCAGCTACTGCCATGAACCATGGATTATATTGATAGAGACCGCTGAACATCAGGAACTCCCCGATGAAACCATTGGTCAGTGGCAATGCAATATTTGCAAAACTGATAATCACCAGGAAGGTAGCCATGCGGGGTGCATAAGCAGCAATACCGCCCAACTCATTCAGTGACTTCACTTTCAAACGATCCTGGATAATCTCAACGATGATCCACAAACCAATGATATTGATACCGTGGTTAAAGAACTGTACCAGCACACCCTGTAAACTCTGCTCGTTATTCGCAAAGATCGCGGCACTCATCAACCCGATGTGGGCAATAGATGAATAAGCGATCAGACGTTTGAAATCAGATTGAACAATGGCAATGCAGGAAGCATATACAATACCGATGATAGATAATACAATCGCAACATCAGACCATACATAAGCACCTTGTGGTAATACCGGCAGTAACCAGCGAATCACGCCAAACAGACCCATTTTCACCATGATACCTGACAGTACCATTGTAACAGGAGTTGGAGATTGCTCGTAAGTATCCGGCTGCCATGTGTGGAAAGGGAAGATCGGCATCTTGATAGCAAAAGCTACAAAGAACAACCAGAACAACCAGGACTGTGTCTCTTTAGGTAAAGCCGCTGTTGTGAAACTTGCATAACTAAAGGAGTGATCCGGCGTTTGCAGATAGATATAGATAATACCGATCAGCATGAGCAGGGAACCTGCAAAAGTGTATACAAAAAACTTGAAGGTAACAGGGATCCTCTTTTCGCCTCCCCACAGTGAGCAGAGGAAGTATACAGGAATCAGCGCCAGTTCCCAGAAGAAGTAGAACAACATAGCATCATAGGCAGTAAATACACCCATGAGACCTGCCTGCGATAACAGCATCAGTGCATAGAAGCTGTTAGCACGGTCATACTCCCTTTTATTGATAACAATAAAGATCAGTACAAATGAAATAGAAGTGAGCAGGCTAAGCATCATGCCCATACCATCCAATCCTACACTAAACGTAGCGCCCAGTTGTGGTATCCAGTTGCAGCTGTGGCTGAGGCTTTCAGGTGCAGACCTGAACTGAAACAGCGCGGCAATAGTGACCGCCAGCGATGCCAGAGATGATATCAAACCCACCGTTTTGGGGCCTGATCCCTTCAGGCCAAACGTAAGAAGGCCCGCCACCAAAGGAATCAAAATGAGTAATACTGTCAACATAATTTTATCTAAACTTGTCCTTTTTGAATGATGATGCAGGTAATATTATCGAACCAGGAACCCGATTACAAATAATAATACCATCCCTATAACCATGGCAAATATGTAAAAACCTACCTGCCCGCTCTGAAGCAACCTTACCTGTTGACTACTCCACTGAACACCACGGCCTACACCGTTCACCAATCTGTCAATACCTGAACGCTCAATCGCTTCTTCAAAGAAACGGCTCAGCATACCCAGGGGCTTTACTATGATAGCATCGTAAATCTCGTCTACATACCATTTGTTCTCCAGTACTTTCGCAATACCAGTACGTGGTTCACCATTGTCGGTGAAGTCGCGGTACCAGTTGCGCGCCAGGAAAATAGTGATGATTACCAGCACAGAGCTCAGTGCCATCAGCAACCATTCAGTGCTGTGTGCCATTTCATGCAGTTCTACCTTTTCTACAGATGCAGCAAAGATAGGATGCAGGTAATGCTCTAACAGGTTAGGTGCACCAAATACTGCTGGTAAACCTACATAACCACCAATCACAGACAGGATAGCCAATACAATCAGCGGGAACGTCATTGCGCCCGGACTTTCGTGCAGGTGATGCTCCTGTTCGTGTGTACCGCGGAACTTACCACAGAATGTGATGTAGTACAAACGGAACATATAGAACGCCGTCATCAATGCTGTCAGCAAACCTACTACATACAGCAGTTTGTTGGCAGCAAAGGTGTGGGATAAAATTTCATCTTTTGAGAAGAAGCCAGACAAACCTGGGATACCTGAAATAGCCAGACAACCGATCAGGAAAGTGGCATTCGTAACAGGCATGTATTTTTTCAAACCACCCATCTTACGAATGTCCTGCTCACCACCCATTGCGTGGATCACAGAACCTGAACCAAGGAACAACAGCGCCTTGAAGAATGCGTGTGTCATTACGTGGAATACCGCAGTAGTATAAGCACCTACACCAAGAGCGAGGAACATATAACCTAACTGAGATACAGTAGAGTAAGCCAGTACTTTCTTGATATCATCCTGCTTCAGTGCAATTGAAGCCGCCAGCACCGCTGTAACCAGGCCGATGATAGCTACTACGTGTTGCACACATGGCGCAAGTGTATAAAGAATGTTGCTGCGTGCAATCATATAGATACCCGCTGTCACCATCGTTGCAGCATGGATCAGGGCAGATACCGGGGTTGGACCCGCCATCGCATCAGGCAACCAGGTGTACAAAGGTACCTGTGCTGATTTACCCATCGCACCTACAAAGAAGAGGATCGCAATTGCAGCGAGGGTACTATCACCCTTTGCTACACCCGCAATTTGTGGGAGTACTTCAGCATAATTTACACTACCAAAGTGAACGATCATCAGGAACATACCCAGCAGAAACCCAAGGTCACCAATGCGGTTCATAACGAAAGCCTTCTTGGCAGCGTTGTTGTAATTAGTATTCTTATACCAGAAGCCGATCAGGAGGTAAGAACAAAGTCCTACACCTTCCCAGCCTATGAACATCATCACGTAGTTGGCGCCTAATACAAGGATCAACATAGAGAATACGAACAGGTTCAGGTATGCGAAATAACGCGCAAACCCTTCGCTGGTCTCATCGTGCATGTAAGAAGTAGAGTAAATATGAATCAGAGAACCTACGCCTGTAATGATCAGGAGAAACAGTGAACTTAACTGATCTACCTGAAAGGCAAATGGAATATGCAGGCTGCCTGCAGAAATGAAATCAAACAATTGTACGGTTACCGCCTGAAAACCCGGGGTACGTACTTCCAGGAACATCAGCAAACTAATCACAAAAGCCGCCAGTATAGATCCGCTCCCAACGATACCTGCCAGTGATTTGGAGAGGTATCTTCTTCCCAATCCATTCACCAGAAATCCTAATAGTGGTAATAATGGTACCAGCCAAACTAGATTAATCATCTATCAAATACGAATTACGATTTACAAATTACGGTTTGCCTTATGGTTAATTCTTCAGACGGTTCATGATATTCACATCTACTGACTGTGAATTCCTGTATACCATAACGATGATAGCGAGACCAACAGCAACTTCTGCCGCCGCCACGACCATGATGAAAAACACAAAGATCTGGGCTCCGGCCGCATCTACTCTACCCGCATCTGCCCACATTTTAGAAAACGCCACTAACAAAAGGTTCACAGCATTCAGCATCAACTCTACACACATGAAGATGATGATAGCATTTCTGCGCATCAATACCCCCATCACCCCGATACAAAAGAGCGCAATGCTTAAAAAGATATAATATTGAACCGGCATAAAAATGAATTACAGATTACGATTAATGTTCTTTCTTACCAATCACGACTGCACCGACCATGGCGCTCAAAAACAGAATGCTGCTCACTTCGAAAGGAACAACATATGATTTGAATAAAGTCTGACCAAGATTAGCGATCAAACCAATATTGTTAGATTCCGGTGTTAATGATGGCAGGCTTGCTTCACGCAGCGCAGCCAGCAGTACCACCAGCAGTGCCCCCCCACTGATCGCACCTGCATACTTAAGCCAGTTCCGCTTTTGCGGCTCTCCCTCTGCATTCAGGTTCATCAGCATGATCACGAACAGGAACAATACCATGATCGCACCCGCATATACAATGATGTGCACCACCGCCAGAAACTGTGCATTCAGCATCACGTAATGGCCGGCTATGGTAAAAAATGTAAGGATCAGGCAAAGGACGCTTGTAACGGGACTCTTACTAAACACCACGCCCAGCGCAGTGATCAGTGAAATAATAGAGAGTATCCCGAAAACGACTTGTTGTAAATTCATTCCCATTGCTATATTGTCTGATTGTTGTGTTTGGAATTATGCATTTTTCTGCTCTCCTGGCAATGGAATCAACAGATCCTGCTTGCCATAGATGAAACCTTCACGTTTGTAATGTGCTGGTGCAAATGTTTCGGAGAGATAAATCGCATCCTTAGGACAGGCTTCTTCACAAAAACCACAGAAGATGCAACGGAGCATGTTAATCTCATAACGTGCTGCATATTTTTCTTCACGGTACAGATGCTCTTCACCTGATTTCCTTTCAGCAGCTTCCATTGTAATAGCCTCCGCAGGACAAGCTACCGCACACAGACCACAGGCTGTACAGTTTTCACGTCCTTCAGCATCCCTGTTCAGAATGTGAAGACCACGGAATACCGGGCTGAATTCACGTTTTTCTTCAGGATAACTTACCGTTGGTTTTTTCTGGAATATATGCTTGAAAGTGATAACCATTCCCTTTGCAATAGCCGGCAGGTACATCCTCTCCAACATGTTCATCGGTCTGCGATCTACCGGTTTTGCCCTGTTCGTTAAAGTTTGCATGATTAATAATGCGATTAAATAAGTTTACAATTTCGTTCTCTTAATGTTGATGCCACAAAATCCAGCCACCAGTGATCAACATGTTTAACAATGCAATCGGGATCAGGTAATTCCAACCCAAACGCATTAACTGATCATAACGGAAGCGCGGGATAGTCCAGCGTACCCACATAAAGAAGAAAATGAAGCAAATAATTTTTATAAACAGCACCAGTGTACCCAATATAGTCAGAATGTTTGGCGATACATGCAGACTATCCATTCCCCAGAAATGATATCCACCAAAGTACAATGTAGCCATCAGCGCAGAGCTGATGAACATATTGATATACTCAGCGAACAGGAAGAAACCCAGTTTCATGGAAGAATACTCCAGGTGATAACCACCGTTCAGCTCATTCTCCGCTTCTGCCAGGTCAAATGGAGAACGGTTGGTCTCAGCAAATGAACAGATCAGGAAAATGATAAAGCCCAGCGGCTGAACAAATACGTTCCATACACCGCCATGACGCTGCTGCTCTACGATTTCTTTCAGACTCAGCGTACCACTCACCATCAGCAGTGCAATCAGTGCCATACCCATCGCCAGCTCATAGCTGATGATCTGGGAAGCGGCACGTACAGATGATAACAGGGAGAATTTATTGTTGGAAGCCCAGCCACCCAGCATAATGCCGTATACGCCTAAGCTCACCACACCAAAAATGTAAAGAATACCAATGTTCACGTCAGCTACCTGCAGTGATACTGTATGACCTGCAATGGTCAGTGTATCGCCCCATGGAATTACTGCACTGGTCATACAGGCTACAATCATAGCCAGTGATGGACCTAAAATAAAGAGGAAATGATTGGAAGATCCTGGAATGATCTCTTCCTTGAAGAAGAGCTTACCACCATCCGCCAGCGGCTGAAACAAGCCCAAAGGACCCGCTCTGTTTGGTCCAAGCCTATCCTGCATAATACCCGCTACCTTTCTTTCGCCCCATGTGGAATACATGGCCACGACCAGAGATATTACCAATACACCTGATATCAGTATTATCTTCTCAAGAATGAAAAACCAGTCTATTTGCATCAAATACGAGTTATAATAGTTACTTACTTGTTAAAATCATCAGAGTGTGCAGGCCCCTCGATCTGCGACAGATCGATATCTGGACGGTTTACCTCGCTAATACTGTGAATATCCATCAGCAGTTTTGGCTGACGGCCATCCAGTACTTCAACCAGGGTATCCTTCGGCTTGTTTACACCTACATAGTGGTTAGCAGAAATTACGCTCTGGCGTTCGATCTTACGTGGACCTTCCACTACCCAGTCTTTCGCTTCTTTCTTATCAAAACGGCAGGTATCGCAAATGAAATCTTCTACTTCGCCATATTTATCCTTACGTGCAGTTACACGGAACACTTCGTCACCACGCATCCAGAGTACGGTTTTACCACAGCACTTAGGATTCTCACAGTCACGGTGTGCGTTCACTGGTTTCAGGAACCAAACACGGTTTTTGAAACGGAAAGTTTTATCAGTCAGTGCACCTACAGGGCATACGTCAATAACGTTACCGATGAAGGGACTGTTTAAATTCTTGCTAAGATAAGTGCTGATTTCAGCATGCTCACCACGGCCCAGTACACCATGCTCACGGTTGCCAGCAACCTGATCGGCAGTGAATACACAACGGTAGCAAAGGATACAGCGGGTCATATGTAACTGGATCTTATCACCCAGATCTACTTTTTCGAAAGTACGGCGTTTGAATTCGTAACGGGTACCTTCAGCACCATGCTCATAACCCAGATCCTGCAGGTGACACTCACCAGCCTGATCACATACTGGGCAATCCAGCGGGTGATTCAGTAACAGGAATTCCACCACACCTTTACGTGCTTCCAGCACTTCAGGAGAGGTGATGTTTGCTACTTCCATACCATCCATTACAGTAGTACGGCAGGAAGCAACCAGTTTTGGCATAGGACGGGGATCAGCTTCCGAGCCCTTCGATACTTTTACCAGACAGGTACGGCATTTACCACCACTACCCTGCAGTTTGGAATAGTAGCACATTGCAGGCGGCACTATATCTCCTCCTATCTGACGGGCAGCATTCAGGATAGTAGTACCTGGTGCCACTTCCACAGAGATCCCGTCGATCTTGACTTTAAAGAGTTTCTGTTCTTCAGCCATTTTGTTCGCTTAAAAAGGCGCTCGTTCTTTACACGAAACGTCGTGTTAGTATTGTTGATTCTTATACTGCGGCAGGGGCAGCGATTTCCAGCGGATCTGCATAGTGTGCAAGACCGAAGTTGCGCGTTTGCGCTTCTTCAGGATTCAACACATGCCACTCAAATTCATCGCGGAAGTGACGGATAGCAGCAGCTACCGGCCAGGCAGCAGCATCACCCAATGGGCAGATGGTGTTACCTTCTATCTTACGCTGAATATCCCACAACAGATCTATATCGCTCATTTTACCTTTACCCTTCTCAATGTTCCTGAGCACTCGCTCCATCCATCCGGTACCTTCACGACATGGGCTACATTGTCCGCAGCTTTCGTGGTGGTAGAAACGGGCAAAAGTTAAGGTGTTTTTCACAATGCACTGGTCTTCGTCCAGTACGATGAAACCACCGGAACCCAGCATTGTACCGGTAGCAAAACCACCGTCAGCCAGGCTTTCGTAAGTCATCATGCGCGGTTCACCTTTTGCTGTTTTCAGCAGCAGGTTAGCAGGCAGGATAGGTACGGAGCTACCACCCGGAATGCACGCTTTCAGACGTTTTCCATTTGGGATACCTCCGCAATATTCATCAGAGTAAATAAATTCTTCTACTGAAATGTTCATCTCAATTTCATACACCCCTGGTTTGTTGATATTACCACAGGCAGAAATGAGTTTGGTACCGGTTGATTTACCAGTGCCATATTTGGCGTATTCTTCACCGCCGATACGCAGAATCGGTACTACGGTAGCCAGTGTTTCCACATTGTTTACCACAGTCGGACAATCGTATAAACCTTTCACCGCAGGGAATGGAGGTTTGATACGTGGATTACCACGCTTACCTTCCAGGCTTTCGATCAGGGCAGTTTCCTCACCACAGATGTAAGCACCTGCACCACGTTGTACATATATTTCAAGATCAAAACCGGTGCCCTGGATATTTTTCCCCAGCCAACCGTTTTTCTTTGCATCAGCAATTGCTTCTTCAAGAATATCAGGGATCCATGCGTATTCACCACGGATGTAGATATAACAGGTATTACATCCCAGGGTATAGCTGGAGATGAGCAGACCTTCTATCAACAGGTGAGGAATGAATTCCATCAGGTAACGGTCTTTGAAAGTACCTGGCTCAGATTCATCGGCATTACATACCAGGTAGCGGGGTACGCCTTCCGGTTTTGCAATGAAACTCCATTTCATACCGGTAGGGAAACCAGCACCTCCACGGCCTCTCAGACCGCTTTTCTTCACCTCTTCCAGCACCAGCTCAGGCGTCATGCTTTTCAATGCTTTCTCCGCCGATCCGTAGCCGCCGTTAGCCCGGTATACATCATAATACCGGATATTTTCTATATGTGCTTTGTCAAAAAGTAATTTGCGTCCCATCTTACTATTATGATTTGTAGATTGGCTTTTAGTTTGCGTTTGCCCTGCATTCTGCAATGATGGCATCTACCTTTTCAGGTGTCAGGTGTTCTCTGTAGTGCTTACCCAGCTGCATCATCGGCGCGTAGCCGCAGGCACCCAGGCATTCTACTGCTTTCAGAGTAAAGAGGCCGTCTTTCGTCGTCTCTCCCACTCCTATTTCCAGTTTCTTTTTAATATAGTCGATGATATTGTCTGAACCGCGCAGCATGCAGGGGCCAGTCTGGCACACCTCGAATACATGCTTGCCTACCGGCTGCAGGTTAAACATTGAGTAAAAGGTAGCCACTTCATACACTTCAATTGGCTTTATCTGCAGCAGGGAAGCTACGTAATCCATAGTCTCTGTGCTGAGCCAACCGCCAAACGCTTCCTGTGCAAGGTGCAACACCGGAATAAGCGCACTTTTCTGTCTACCCTGAGGATAGCGGGCGATGATCTCCTTTACTTTATTCAGCTTCTCTTCTGAAAACATATTCTATAGTTAAAAAAAACAAAAAGGCGTTTCGTTTGCTTTATGCATCCAGCTCTCCTGCAATCAGGTTCAGGCTACTCATACAAATCAGGGCATCACTCAGCATGGCACCCTTGATCAGTTCACCATAAGCCTGGTAATATATGAAGCACGGACGGCGGAAATGCAACCTGTAAGGGCTACGGCCTCCATCACTGATGAGGTAAAAGCCCAGCTCCCCGTTGGCACCTTCTACAGCATTGTACAATTCGCCTGGCAAAATATCGGATTCACCCATGATGATCTTGAAGTGATAAATGAGTGCTTCCATTTTGGTGTATACATCGCTCTTGTCTGGCAGGTAATATGCCGGAACATCTGCATGGTATATATCGGAGGGCAGGCCTTTCACTTTATCCATCGCCTGACGGATAATGCTGAGACTTTCCCACATTTCACCATTACGAACCAGGAAACGGTCATAACAGTCACCGGTGCTACCTACTGGTATAGAAAATTCAAAATCTTCGTAAGAGGAATAAGGATGAGCTACACGTAAATCGTAATCCACACCGGCAGCACGCAGGTTAGGACCAGTAAAACCATAGTTCATCGCTCTTTCAGCACTGATTGGACCTACGCCCTGTGTACGCTCCATAAAAATACGGTTACGGTTCATCAGGATTTCGAACTCTTTCAGGGCTTTAGGAAACTCAACCAGGAATGTTTCGATCTTCTCGAAAGCTGCTGGTGTAAAGTTTCTTTCAAAACCACCCACACGACCAATGTTGGTAGTGAGGCGGGATCCACAGATTTCTTCGTAGATCTCATAAGCCAGCTCACGCCAGCGCATGAGGTACAGGAACCCGGTGAAGGCGCCGGTATCTACACCTACAACCCCATTACAGATCAGGTGATCACAGATACGTGCCAGCTCCATAATGATCACACGCAGGTAGTCCACACGCTTAGGGGTTTGAATACCCAGCAGTTTTTCTACAGTAATGTGCCATCCCATATTATTGATAGGAGAAGAACAGTAGTTCAGACGGTCTGTAAGAGGAGTAATCTGGTAGTAAGGACGACGTTCTGCAATCTTCTCGAATGCACGGTGGATATACCCCACAGTAGATTCGGAACTGACAACACGCTCACCGTCTATTTCCAATATATTTTGAAACACCCCGTGTGTAGCAGGGTGGGTAGGTCCGAGGTTGAGAGTTTGTGTAACCCTTTCAATAGATCCTTCCGGAAGTGTTATATTATGTTGCTCTGACATGATCAACGAATAATTAATTATATGCCAATATGCCCGCCGCGGCCGAACATTTCATCATCTTTATCTATACGAGACTGGTCTTCCAGTGGGAATTCCTTACGCATTGGGAAGTAATCCATCTCATCCACGTTCAGGATACGCTTCAGGTTTGGATGCCCTACGAAGTTGACACCAAAGAAGTCGTAAGTTTCACGCTCCATCCAGTTTGCAGATTCAAACAGGCGGGTAGCAGTAAATACTCTTGGATCTTCCACACTGGTATAAACCTTCATACGAAGTCTTACACGCTGGGCAAAATTGTAGAGATGGTATACTACTGCCAGCTCTTCTCCAGTACGATCAGGATAGTGCACAGCAGTGAGGTCTGTTAAAAAACGAAATTGCAGCTCCTCATCATCGTAAAGGAACTGCATCACTTTCAGGTTCAGATCTTTAGGTACTGTAAAATTAAGCATCCCAAAGGTTTCTTCCACCTGTGAGACAGCCTCACCAAACTTGTCGGTTAGTCGTTGTTTAATATTGTCGTTAGTCAAGGACATTGCAGTGTATATTTAAGAACACAGATACAGGAGTAAAGTGTATCGTGATCTTTATTGTATGCCGTAGGAATTCAACAGTTCTTTGTACTTATCGGAATGGCGGCGACGCAGGCTTTCCTGACCAATCAGGTCCTGGATACGCATAAAGCCATCAATAATTGCTTCAGGACGTGGAGGGCATCCTGGTACATATACATCAACCGGGATGACCTGGTCAATGCCCTGTAAAACGGAATAGGTATCAAATACACCACCGCTGCTGGCGCAGGCGCCTACAGCGATTACCCAGCGTGGCTCAGCCATCTGCAGGTATACCTGACGTAATACAGGTCCCATTTTCTTGGAGATAGTACCCATTACCATCAGCAAATCACACTGACGAGGGGTAAATGCCATCCTTTCTGCACCGAAACGTGCCAGATCATAAGTAGACGCCATCGTTGCCATGAATTCGATTCCACAGCAGGAAGTGGCGAAAGGCAGCGGCCAGATGGAGTTTTTACGTGCCAGACCTATCGCTTTGTCAAACGAAGTCGCAAAAAAACCTTCCCCGGAATATCCCTCAGGGATTTCCACTGTCTTCACTTTCGTATTATACTGAACCGGACGTGCCATAACCTTTCAGATTTAAAATTTCAATATCAGATTTGTTCCCTTTAGCAGGCACAGCTTCACATCGGGCTGTGTGCCATATTCTATTAATCTTCCCATTTCAGGGCTCCCTTCTTGAGTATATAGAGGAAACCTACCATAAAAAATGCCACAAACATCAACATAGCCATAAACCCTTCCCAACCCAACAGACGGAAATTAATCGCATAAGGATAAAAGAAAATAACTTCCACGTCGAAGAGTACGAACAGGATAGCCACCAGGAAGTATTTAATAGCTACTGGCTGACGGGCGTTACCGTGTTGTTCAATCCCACTTTCGAAGGTAGCCAGTTTGTCTTTGGTTTTCCTTTTAGGACCCAAAAAGTGAGTGGCGAACATGGTAAGACCTACAAAACCCAGCGCAGCTATTAACTGTAATACAATAGGAAAATAGCTAAAAGGAGTAGTTGCTGACAATAATACTGTGTCTATAAACATAAGCTTCCCTATAAATCGTTCATCAGAATGAGCAAAAATAGGCTAAGTCTAGCAATATTCAAATCTATTGAAGGATTAAAATATTATGTTTTTTCCCCAACCGGAAATAAAAAAACCCCGGCAGTCGCCGGGGTTTTCTATTTAAAGCTCAGTTTGCTTATTTCTTGTTTCCCTGAGGAGCAGGCTTGGAGCTGGATTTAGCCCTGTTTGCCAGGTTTTCTTTGATCGCAGCAACAGTAGCGTTGTTAGGATCGATAGAAGCTACCTTGTCCATCCAGATCTTCATATTAGCATCATCATCTTTGTTGTAATAGTAAATCATCAGGTACTGATAAGGGAACATCAGCTGGCTTGGCTTCAGTTTCTCATCACCCTTGATCTCAAACAGATGCTGGAAGTATGGCAGGGCTACACCTTCTTTTGCTTCCGGATCTTTCGCCATGTTTGCACGACCTCTCCAATAAGTACCCAGTACTTCCTGAGCAGGATATTTAGCTATGAACTGCCCCCAGGTAGAATCTGCCTGATTGTATTCGTGTGCGTAGATTTCCATGGTACCTTTCCAGAACATATCCTGGATCTTACCAGTATTTTTCTCATCAGAGAATTCATTTACCAGTTTACCATACCATTCTGCTGATTTTTTGGTAGCACCCATAGCTTTGAAGGACTCAGCTACGTTCCTGTATTTTTCTGCATCTTTTGCAGTGTCAGCAAGTGCGTATTTTTCCAGGTACATAGCTGCCAGGGAGTCGTTCTGAGCTCTCTGCGCAGAATCACCCACGTTTGCCTGGTATACAGCGCTTAACAGTTTGTAGTCGTTAGCCACCAGTTTGGAATCACCTGCCGCTTTTGCGTAAGCTTCCATTTCAGTTTTAGCGGTAGCTGTATCTCCTTTCTGCAGGTAAGCATCTGCCAGCAGACGGGTAAATTTACCTCTGTTAGCTTCTGTTGTCTGTGGCAATACAGATTTAGCTTTGCTGATAGCTGCATCATATTCTTTCTTGAAGAAAGAGATAGCTGCCAGGTTATACTCATTTTCCAGTTTACCAGCACCTTCACCTACTACGCTCATATATTTCTCCAGGTACTTAGCTGCATTTTCCAGTGACAGCTGAGCTTTGGTTGGAGTAATATAGAATTCGTACAGCTGATAGTACGCAGGACCATAGTTAGGATCCATGTTGGTTGCTTTCGTCCAGTCGTTTACTGCATCCTGCAGCAGCTTGGCATTGTAGTTTACCAGACCTTCTTTCATGGTAGCTTCAGCACTGTTAGGATCCAGCTCTAAAGCCTTCTCATAAGTGTTGATCGCTTTACCACCATTTTCACCACCCAGCATACGGTATGCATCACCCAGCTCGATATAGTCAGCAGCGGTAGCTGTATAAACTTCTTTTTTCTTACGACCTTCGTTGTTCAGCAATTTCTCCATGACACTCGCAGCATAACCGCGGTCACCACCCTTAACTTCAGAGTTAGCATCTGCGATCGCACGGGCTACATCGCCATTACGACCCTGGGTTGCAGCAGTAGCAGCTTCAAACTTCTGCTTTGCAGCAGCAGCATCACCTTTCAATAGATCCAGTCTGCCCATACCCACCTGCAATAAAGAGGATGTAGGAACTGCTGTCAGACCTTTCTGAAAAGTAGCAGCAGCACCGTTGTTATCACCCAAACCTAACTGAGCAATACCGAGATAATAATATGCTCTTTCTTCAGTAGGCTTGGCGGCTATTACTTTTTCCAGGTCTTGTTTGGCTGTTTCATACTTGCCATAATACAGGTCTTTCAATCCATCTTCTACAGATTGAGCCATTGCGCCGTTCGCGACGCACAGCATTGCAACAATTAAACTTTTCCGTCTGTTCATGAGCAATCCGGTTTTTAATTTTAGTTGTGTTAGTTTTTTACTTGATGTTCGCTTCCCTAAACACGATGTTCAATCTCGCAGGGAACAGTTTGAATTTACCTATCACCATTTGTCCTTCTTGTCCTCCGAGGAAGGTAGCGAACCCGGACCCCAACCCACTGTAAGGCTCTTTTAAGCAAAAGAATAAACCTCTTTTCAGCGGATATGAACCGAGAGCAATATATGCCTGAAATGGTTTTACAAATTCTGAACCATTATCAGCACGCACCTTCACTACGTTCACCTTGTTTGTAAATTCTATTGCCTGGGCATCGTTGGTATCTGATATCCAGCTTACCCCAATTACTCCCAGTGCATCTTTTGATTTAGCCACATAATCAACCACTTCAGGATTGGTTTTTGCCGCCATTACATTCTTTGGCAATGCCTTTCCCTTGTTGATTGAATCCTGGATATATCTTACCGTACTTGAATTCGAATTGTCAAAAATGATTTGCCATTTTTTTTCCGTATCTGTTCCGTCCATTATGTTACGCACCTGGTCCAAAGTGAGGATGGAATCCGGATTACTATGATTAGTAATCAATGCTACGCCATCCCAGGCGAGCAACATACTTTGTGGCGATATCTTAACTTTTTTCAAATAATCCAGCTCCTGCTGATTGAAGTCCCTGGTTACGAGGATCAATCGAGCACTGTCAGCCATCAGGTCTCTGAAACAGTCTACTTCGGGTTTGTATTCCGCAATGATATGAGCTTTCGGATAAAGTGACTCAAAAACTTTTATTTCCGACTCAATCAACGGTCTGTATGTTTCATCTACACTTATTTTAATGGTGCCGGAAGTTGGCGTATCCTGCACCTGACCTGTTTTATTGTTCGATGTACAGGATGACAAGATAATCATTGTTGCCAACAATGCGATATAATTCCGGTTCCTTTTAATGATACTGGTAAACATATGCCTGACTATTAAATCGTTAATTCCTGTTAAAAAATGCATTTTTCACTCCACGGTATACGCGGAAAATACCATAAGCGATCAGGACCCCTCCAAATATAGTGAGTACAGTCTGCGACACCTGGAACTGCCCGAAGCCGAGACGTTCAGCAAATATTGCAAATAATCCAAAGAGCATAAAAAATAACCCTCTAATTAACTCTCCAAGTGAGCGGTAATCGATGCTCATATTCCTTTTACCAGATCTTTCGTGTTCCATCAGCATTGTTGCGAATTACAAGTATACAAAAAAAAATTTCTAAACAAATACCTGTTCTATTAGAAGATTGTCAAGAAAAATGGGTTGCATGCTAAACGTACAACTAGAAAATCCGCCACTAGCGCAGGTTTAGTAAACGTCTGGCATTCATACATTTTTTCATATTCAATCTACAGTTAATTATGAACGAAGTTGTTAAAACCTTGTTAATACTAAGTAGAATCAAATTTCCCCCTATTTGCAGTATATACGAGAATAATCTTCATCATAGTATCACGTAATTATTATATAGATGCTACATAATCTAAATTCCATAACTCATGCCAGTTACACTGCACCAGCCCTGACAGTGCCCCAATTCCCGCCCCGCGGGCCTTTGAGCAAAATTGAGGCAGATTAATAAAATAATGTTAAAATCTTGTAGGTTTGCGGCAATTATGAAAATATTAATGGTTTGTCTGGGTAATATTTGCCGCTCTCCCCTCGCAGAAGGCATCCTCAGACATCTGGCAGACGAAAAAGGGCTGAACTGGGACATCGATTCAGCCGGCACTGGCAACTGGCACGTGGGCGACCCACCAGACAGACGTTCTGTTAAGGTGGCCAGGCAACATGGCATAGATATTTCAGGCCTCAGAGGCCGCCAGTTCCAGGTAAGCGACTTCGACGAATTTGACCGCATCTTCGTCATGGACCTGGACAATTACCGCGATGTGCTGCGCAAAGCCCGCACTGAAACTGACAAAGCAAAAGTACAGCTGCTCCTTGATAACCAGGAACCTGTACCCGATCCATGGTACGACGACGCCCTCTTCGAACCAGTTTATAATATGATCTATAAAGCCTGCCAACACATAGTGACAGGCACTGATATATAAAAATCAAAACGATGATAAAACCCAGTATACCAAAAGGTACCCGTGACTTCGGCCCTGTGGTAGTAAGGAAAAGGCAGTATATTTTTCAGACAATCCGCGAAACATTCGAACTGTTTGGCTTTCAGCCGCTGGAAACCCCTGCCATGGAACAAATGGATACCCTGACCGGTAAATATGGTGAGGAAGGAGATAAACTGATTTTTAAAATTCTTGATAACGGCGAGATACTGGGCCGTGCCCAGCAAGCAAAAGATAGCCGGGAACTGGGGATACTGCTGTGCGAAAAAGCATTGCGCTATGACCTCACCATTCCTTTCGCAAGGTTCGTGGTGATGAATCAGAATGATCTGGCGTTTCCTTTTAAAAGGTATCAGATGCAACCGGTATGGCGTGGCGATCGCCCTGCTAAAGGCCGCTACCGCGAATTTTACCAATGTGATGCCGATATCGTAGGTAGCAATTCCCTGATCAATGAGGTCGAATTGCTCATGATTTACGATACCGTATTCACAAAACTAGGGATGGAAGGCTATGAAATCAGAATCAATAACAGGAAAATCCTGGGCGCATTGGCGGAAGTAGCTGGTAAACCTGAGTTATTGACGGATATTACCATCGCTATCGACAAACTTGACAAAATTGGACTGGATGCCGTAAAACAAGAACTATCCGAACGTGGCCTGAATGATAGCGAAATCTCAATTATTTCAAATTTTCTCAACATTGAGGGGAATAATGAGGAAAAATTGCAACAATTAGGCGAACTGTTCAAAAATAATGAAACCGGCAAAAAAGGCATTGAAGAGCTGACATATGTGCTCCATTCTCAGCCAGGTTCGTTTAAAACCACCCCTATTCTTGATGTAACCCTTGCCCGCGGCCTGAACTATTACACTGGAATGATCGTGGAAGTAAAAGCACCAGCATCCGTAAAAATGGGTAGCATCGGCGGCGGTGGCCGTTATGATGACCTCACTGGCCTCTTTGGTCTGCCTAACCTCTCTGGTGTTGGTATCTCCTTCGGCGTAGACCGTATCTACGATGTACTCGAAGAATTACAACTCTTCCCGGCTACTGCCCAGCAAGGTACCCGCGTGCTCATCTTTAATATGGATGCGAACACGACTGGCGTAGCTTTCCCTATGCTGGCCGGCCTCCGTGCCCGTGGTATCTCTGCTGAACTCTACCACGAGCCGGCTAAAATGGATAAGCAAATGAAATATGCAAATAAACGCGGTATCCCATTTGTAATCATCATGGGTGAAAGTGAAGTGAATGAAGGCGTGCTCAGTATCAAAAATATGGTGAGCGGCCAACAGGAAAAGATCGCTGTATCTGCATTGGATAACTATAGCTTCGAATAAACCATATGACTACTACTTTCACCCTGGATGCTCAGATTCAGGGTGAAAGTAGTTCTCCTCCCCTACCTTCGGCATACTTTTATAAGGATAATAGTATGCACCCAAATAGAACTGTAAATATCGCCCTGGCAGCTAACCTCCTGATTGCCATCATTAAATTCATTTCAGGCTTTGTTACCCGCAGCACCGCCATGCTCTCCGAAGGGGTGCACTCCTTAGTCGATACCGCCAACCAGCTGCTACTCCTCCTTGGTATCCGCCTCAGCAAGAAATCTGCTGACGCCAAACGACCTTTTGGCTATGGCAAGGAACTCTATTTCTGGTCATTCATCGTCTCTTTACTGATCTTCGCCATCGGTGGTAGTATCTCTATCTTTCAGGGTATCAGTCACCTGCGTCATCCCGTCCCCCAACAGGATCCATTCTGGAACTACATTGTGCTGGCCTGTTCTTTCCTCTTCGATGGAGGTTCCCTTGTTGTGGCTATTATAGAATTCAAAAAAGTAAAAGGTAAAAAGTCGTGGTGGACGGCAGTACATCAGAGTAAGGACCCCGCCAGTTTTCTCGTATTATTCGAAGACAGTGCTGCTGTATTAGGATTAGCCGTGGTAGCACTCATGATTTACCTGGGTCACAAACTCAATAATCCATATTTAGATGGTGTCGCATCTTTAATAGTAGGTGTACTCCTCACTGTCGTTTCTATATTGCTGGCCCGCGAAAGCCGTAGCTTGCTAATGGGTGAAGGCATCGCCACGGCTACACAATTCAAAATCCGTAGCATTGTGGAAA
This sequence comes from Chitinophaga sancti, assembly GCF_034087045.1. Lineage (NCBI taxonomy): Bacteria > Pseudomonadati > Bacteroidota > Chitinophagia > Chitinophagales > Chitinophagaceae > Chitinophaga > Chitinophaga sancti. Next base: position 7,976,117 of record NZ_CP139247.1, read on the forward strand.
ATGACGAAGCTGTTGAAAATGTATTGCAGATCTTCTCTACCTATCAATCTCCTGAAGAGGTAATGCTATTATTATTAGTACGCTTCAAAGAAAACCTGGATACCCATGAAATAACAGACGCCATTGAACGAATCAAAGCCGCCATCAAAATAGAATTCCCTTTTGCCCATTACATCATTATCACCCCAGGGCAATAATAACCGCCCCCAACGACGCCAGCCGAAAAAACAAACCTTCTTCCTTGCCGCCGCAGGCCACCCAGTAACAAAAAGGGCCGCTTTCTCAAGCAGCCCCCTATTTTTTATTTTACTTTATTATATGCTTCCAACCCCTTCTTCAACCAATCCGCATACTTATCCACATCCGGTGTATACCCCACCGGCGTAGTCAACAACTGCTCATCCGGACTAATCAACACATAATACGGCTGTGAATTATTAATAAAATTCTCCGTCTGCATCGTCGCATACTTATCTCCTATCGTCTTTATCTCTTTCTTCTGACCATTTGTCGTTGTATACAAAAACTGCTGATCTTCAGGCAATACCTTCCTGTCATCCACATACAATGACACCAGAATATAATCATCTTCTATCAGATGCTTCACTTCCTTTGTCGTCCACACATTCTCCTCCATCTTCCGGCAATTCACACACGCCCAACCTGTAAAGTCAATCAGAATTGGCTTATGCTGTGCCTTCGCCAGCTCCAATGCTTTCTCATAATCATTCACCACATTCGCTTCCACACCTTTCACACGATTATTATAAATACTATAACTCAACGGTGGCGGAAAACCACTGATAAGTTTACGGTTAGCCCACTCTGTATTGCTCAAACCAGGCAACATATAAATTGTCAGTACACTAAACACGACAATAAAAGCCCAACGGGTAATGCTGAACTTCTTAATAGGAGAATCATGCGGAAAACGGATCTTACCCAACAAATACAACACAATCAGGATACCACAAATGATCCACACAGCAAAGAAAATCTCTCTTTTCACAATGCCCCAGTGTTCTACCAGATCAGCATTAGAAAGGAACTTAATCGCCATTCCTATTTCAATGAAACCCAGTACCACCTTTACAGAAGACAACCATCCACCGGATTTTGGCAATGCACTCAATAAATTAGGGAACAACGCAAACAAAGCGAAAGGCAATGCCAATGCAAAACCAAATCCCGCCATACCCGCTGTGAGCTGTACTGCACCACCATCGGCAGACAATGCGCCTGCCAGCAATGAACCCAGTATAGGCCCCGTACAGGAGAAAGATACCAGCGCCAATGTAAGCGCCATAAAGAAAATACCTACCAGGCCACCTACACCGGACTTGCTATCTACCTTACTCGCCAGACTACTCGGAATGGTGATTTCAAACACCCCAAAGAACGAAATAGCAAATACAATGAAGATCACAAAGAACACAAGGTTCAACCACACATTGGTAGAGATATTATTAAAGATCTCCGGCGCAATACTATTCAGGAAATAAAAGGGTGTGCTCAATAATACATAAATTGCGAAAATGAAGAAACCATAAGTTACCGCATTCACTACCCCTTTCTTTCTGTCCTGCGACTTCTTGGTAAAGAAAGACACCGTCAGCGGAATCAATGGGAACACACAAGGTGTTACCAGCGCTACAAAACCACCGATCAGACCCAATAAGAAAATACCCCACAGGCTTTTCTTTTCATGCACCTGCTCTCCAGTTACAATGACTGCCTGATCCAATTTGATATTGCTACGCTTCAGCGAATTGACCGCATCAGCCGAAGCCTCCTGCAAACCTGCATCTACACTCACTAATGTACCCGAAGCATCTGCCTTGAATTTATATTTAAACTCTTCAGGACCGCCTATTTCTTCACCCTTCTGGAACATATAGTTCACAGCACCTTCCAGTGATTTCACTTCGCCATTCAGGTGAACAGCTACATTCAAAACCACTTTATCTTCAAAATATTTTACGACCGCATTGTCCAGCAGTGGCTCTTTCGCTTGTTTCAGACTGCCTTCTTCTGTGATAGTACCAATGGTGGCTAGGCTGTCAGCTACCACCCGGGTATTCACCAGGGCATCATCAGGCATTGTGGTGGAGAATACTTTCACTCCTTTCTCAATAGTCCCTGTAAAGTGCAACACATAATCCTGTGCGCCCTTCTTCTCTGCGGTATATTGCCAATGAACGACAGAATCGCTCTGCGCCTGTACCCCAAGGGCTGCCGCAATAAGTATAATGAATGTCAGCAAATGCTTCATATAGATAATAGGATTTAAAGACTGATTCCCATTTCAAACAATAAACGAGTTCCTCAGGGAACTCGTTTCAATTGACGTGTATGGAAAAACTGTGGTGTACAGCTTCCTGTATTAAATTATTTTCCTCCTACGGAAATAGCAAAGTCTACTGATTTTGGAGGCAGACACTCATGATCATCACAGGTCATGAATTCTACTGATCCTTTTACCTTGGTAGCTGCTTTACCTTTCACGGTTACCTTTTGTACGAAGTCTACCTGATTTTCGTAGTATTTCAGTTCTGAGTCAAAGTTCTTGTCAAAAGCCTTATGCAGCTTACCAACTTCAGTCACCTTACCCTCGTTTACTACCAGTGGGCTTTTAGTGAACTTGAAGGAGGTTGGTACCGGACCTTCTCCGGCTTCCTGTGCATACAGGTGCCAGCCACCTTCTATAGTAGCTGTCATGTGCAATTCATACGTGGTAGCGTTGATCTTCTTCGACGTAAAGCTCCACTTCACCGGATTCTCTATCTGCGCACTTGCCAGCAGGGGCAAAGCGAACAGACAGATCGCTGTTAATAATTGTTTCATACGTTTTTTTTAACTGGTTGGCTGATTTTATACTATACTTCTAAACAAATCAGTTGTTGTTGATCAGGCTCTGGAATATCAGCTGCCCATCGGTATTTCCCAGTACATCGCGGGTGGCCCTTTCAGGGTGAGGCATCATACCAAATACGTTGCGCTCCTTGTTGCAGATACCTGCAATGTTCAGGATAGCCCCGTTTGGATTTGCATCTTCCACAACGTTACCGAATTCGTCGCAATAGCGGAACAGGATCTGGTTGTTCGCCTGCAAACTTTCCAGCGTCGCCTTATCAGCATAATAACGCCCTTCACCATGTGCTACCGGAATCATCAGCGGACGACCGGTTACATCTTTAGTCATGGAAGCAACAGTATTCTCACTCTTCAGGTACACATTTTTACAAACGAACTGTTGATTCTCATTGCGCAACAAGGCGCCAGGTAACAGACCCGCTTCAACAAGGATCTGGAAACCATTACAAACTCCAATTACACGACCACCTTTATTTGCAAATTCGATCACGCTCTGCATCATTGGACTAAAACGGGCAATAGCACCACAACGCAGATAATCGCCATAAGAAAAACCACCTGGCAGTACAATGCAATCTTCTGTATTGAACATGCTCAGGTCTTTATCCTTGTGCCATAACTCTATCACTTCCTGCCCAAGGTCATTACGCAGGGCATCTATCATATCATGATCGCAATTAGAGCCAGGGAAGGTGACTACGCCGAATTTCATATTAAATAGTTGAATTTTATGGTCTTAAATATATCCTATTGATTTTAACCAATATTTACGACCTAGACCATTGGACGCAAAGTACCGGAAAAACCACAAAATTACTGTGCCGTTTGCACATTTCCATAGCCGTTCAAAATAAAAGCTGCTGAGAGTGACTTTAATGATTCGCACTAAACCACTGCATCACAATCACATATGCCACCGTTAGAATGTGAATTACATTGGCCATGGTATTGTTCCGGATAGCCCAATATACATTGGCGACGAAGATAGACAATGGCAATATGGCCAGTACCCAGTAAGCTGGAGAGAAATGTATATTAAAGAAAGGAATCAGCATGGCTACGAACACATATATTACCAATACTCCCCATATCTTCCTGCCCTGGATCAGCATCTTCTTCAGGCTTCGCTGCAATAGCAGCCATCCCAACAGGAAAAATACCACACTGAAAATGATGGCACCCCACACCTTATAGTGCAGTATGAGCTCTATTGAAAAACCAATTCTTGGGATTCTTGTGAATAATGCCCATTGGTCTGTGAGGAAAAGGTAAGTACCCAGCAAATACAGCGGACCTACCAGTCCCAATACGGCAATAATCCATTCTGCCAGTCGGAACGGCCTCATTATCAACAAGCTCATTAACAACAGCAGGCAGAATATAATAGCCGGGAAATAGAATAATCCACAAATACCAAGTGCAAACCCAATATTAAATACCACATCTCTGGCGGAGGTGCGGGTATATAGTAACGTAATGGAAGAGAATACCCACAGCATGATGAGGTTCACAAGCAAAGCAGGTGAAAATACATTCCAGCCTTCCAGCAGGGAGGTGAAAAGCATGTATGCCATGGCAGGTAAATAGTTCGGCTTGGCAAAGAGACGCTGGTGATTCACAATCTTAGTAATCAGCAAGGCCTGCAATAACAGGATCATGATAGCCAGGGAGGTAAAAAAGAACGGACTGGGGCCTACGAGTGCCTTCAGCCATTTTACCAGCAGGTCATATAATAACCCTTCAGAGCCGTCGGCCAGGTAAGTGGCCGGATGGAGAAGGTAATAGCACTTTACTACCAATGTATATATTAACAGCAGTAATACTGTTAGAGGGTTGCCGGAGCGGAAGAATTTAACCACAATCTAGTTCTCTTTTCTACTTTTGAAAGCGTTCCAAAGGTAAAGTAAAATATTAATTTTTTTTCTGCATCCGCTTTCTGATCCTGCTCAATGATGGACCCGCTATGCCAAGGTATGAGGCTATATGATATAACGGCACCTGGTTCACCAGATCCGGATGCTGCTCCACCATCTGTACATATCGCTCTTCCGGACTCTTAAAGAGAAAATCCTCTGTATGTTCCATCATCAGGTTAAAAGCCACCTCCGCTATATACCTCCCAAACCGCTCCCACTCATGAGATTGGTTATATAATGCCTGTAAATGATCGACATGTATATATAAAATGGTAGACTCTACCATACTCTCCGTATAAAAATTACAGGGCCGACGGGTCAAAAAGCTCTTAAATGCTGTCACCATCTGGTTTGTTGTATAAAACAGCATGTTCTTCTCCTCCCCGGTCTCCGCATTCACATAATAGGTGCGGAACACGCCATTCACAATGAAACCCAGATGCTTACACACATTCCTGTACTCATTATAATACTCACCCTTCTGGTACGTCCGCAATTCCCAATACGGTAATGACAAAGCAAAACTCTGCTCATCAATACCGCAAAAATTCCTTACTGCCGTTTCTAATTTTTCCAGTTCAGTCATACACTAAAGTTAGTACTTCGCTCTATAAAACTTATTCTCCTGTGTAATCTTCAAAGGGTTCTTCTTAAACCACCCTATAAAATCCTCCCATTCCTTCTTATGTTCCCCTCTCCATTCTTCAAACTGCTTATCATCTCCTTCCGCCAGGATCCAGTAGTTATATTCCTCCATGAAACCCGCATCTTTTACCTGCTGCTCATAGTCAAACAAGACTACCGGTGTCTTTTTCGCAAAGGGCATATTCTGGTAGTTTTCCACAAACCGGGTCCTGATCCTGTTTAAAGAAGGTAAATTTATAATCTTCTCCCCTGCCACGGACAGCAGCAATACAGGTTCATACACCATCACCCCAAAAGGCAGGTTGTACTTGCCATCCGGAGAAATTGCCATCACATTCTGCTTGCAAAAGCTCACCGTCACCGATGTATCGTCTTTAAACTGAATTTCCCCTTTATACGTCAGGTACAACTGCTTACTAATCTCGTCCGTCCGTTTGGACCCACGTTCCAGGTTCAAAAAGATCTCTCCATATATCATACCCCATACCTCCTCCTGTGTACTCAGAAAGATTTTGGACGCCCAGTAATAATTGGAAGGAAACATTGGATCCACCTCGATCCCCTTTTCAAAATAACCCAATGCTTTATTATAATCCTTGACACCAATCTCCATCACACCCCGTTCCAGGTACAGATTACCTGCATCCGGAAATGCCTTCAATCCTTTCTCATAGGCATCGAGGGCCTTATCCCGCTTGCCGGTCAGGTCATAGGCATTGCCTAACAGCTGGTACACACTGCTGTTGATATCCTTCCGCTTTGTCAGCTTTTTGGTAATATCGATCGCAGCACTATAATCCTGCTGCATGTATTTCGAGTACGCAATCTCGTAATAATAACTCCATTCATCCGGGTTCAGTTTAATCGCTTCTTCGAGCAATGGTATTGCTGCCGCTGGTTTTCCGTCTTCCATCATTGCAATGGCTGCTTTATACCTGGCATCCGCCGTATCCTTGTTTGCCTGTGCTATGGCAGATTGTCCCATCCAAATGCTCAATAACAGTAATAAGGTAATTTTTTGCATAAGAGGTTAAGTCGTTACGAATATAGGATGAAAAAAAAGCCCGGACTCCATAAGGAGTACCGGGCTTTTCTTTTTTAACATTTTTTTTACTGGGTCACAATACCCTTCTGCTCAAAATAATTGTATATGGCATTGTTGATCTCTGCCTCTACCACAGTCACTTTCATGATATCTCTGCACCAGAAAGCAATCCTTATAGTCATAGCACCCGCACTGACGAGATTTATAATAATCTCAACCTCTCTTCTCCCCAACACCTGCTCATTGGTTATGATCAGCTCTTTCAATTCCTGCTTCACTTTCTCTGGATCTTCCAGCCTGGCTACCTTATAATTGAAATTGATGCGGGCATTGTTATTACTCAGGGTCCAGTTGGTAATTTCTTTCGACAGCACATCCCCGTTTGGCAATATCACCTCTGCCCCATTTTCGGTAAGCAGGGTACTACTGCGGATCCCAATCTCTTTCACACGACCTTTGTTACTACCAATCTCCACCATATCACCAATACGGAGTGGGCGGTCAAAGATCAGGATGATACCGGATACGAAGTTGTTGACGATGCTCTGTAAACCCAGACCAATACCCACACCCAAAGCACCCAGGATCACAGTAATCTTATCAACAGGTAAACCTGATGCACTGATTGCCAGCAGGAAAGCCAGCACCAGCAATATCAGCCTGGTCACCAGCAATCTGGAACGCTGCCCCTTATCGTCAAAGGCGGCATCGTCACCGATATCCCCAAAGAAATAGGCAATGTACTTCTGTAGGAAATTCGCCACCCAGATAATACCCAGGAACAATACTACCCCGCCAATTGTAAAGGAACTACTGCCAATGACAACAGAAGTCTGGAACACCCCCTTCAGGCCATTGTTGAATGTATCATATATATTCAGGTTGGTGCTGAATACAATCGCCCAAATCAACACCGCCAGCACAGATATAAACCGGAAGAGGGATTTCTTGATATCTGCCACATCGAAGTGCTCAGGATAACGCTTACGGATACGACTACCTTGTATTTGCAGGAGAAACGCCTCGATCGTTAATTGTACAAAAATGATGAGACCCGCTGCCTGTGCCAGTGCATATACAGCTGTAGAACTAAAGATCTGGGACAACGTCACACGACCAAACAGGTTCATTAATACTGCCAGCACATTCAGGAAGGTATACAATATCACCGCCCACCACATCAAACGATATTCTTTGCGGAAACTGCGGATCTGTATAAATAATAACCCAATTACAATAGCTACCACATCATGCACCACATTCGCATGCCGCATAAGGCGCAAGGGTAATCCTAATACCCTGATGATAGGCAGGAAGAGGAATAAGAGCATAAATAAACCCCAACCCATAAAGATCTGCCGGGGTAGTAATTTATAGAAGACAGGTGTCAACAACACCATCAGGAAAAACTGTGTCATCTCTATATAAATAGCCGGTGCATTGTGATCAAATAACGGCGCCAGGTTCAGGATCAGTACAAACGTCATAAGCCATGGTAAGGCTTTGACATATTTGAAATCAAACTCCTTGATCGCACTGAGCTTATTTAATTTCTTCAGACTCCGGAAGTTAAAATTGATCCAACCAAAGAATACAATGCCTATTATCAATAACAGGAAACGCTTGCTGCGGGTATTCTTGAAGTAGTAACCTGCCAGTTTTTGCTCCGCATTCACAGACTTCTTAAAACCACCGGGAGGAGGTCTTAGCCCCAGCTCGGAAACGGGCTCCCACAGGTAGAGACGTTCTTTGGTAAATGCACGGCCACCGGCTGTCTTCAGGGCCTCTTCTGTCTGATACCCCAATTCTTCGATGGTAATAGCATTGGTAGAGACTCTTGCCTTCAGGTCATTGAGGATAGCGGTATTAGATTTTACCAGACTATCGGCTCTTTTGAACTTGGTCCGTAAGGTTTGTAGTTGTGGCGTAAAGGTGGCTCTGAGTACAGTGTCCTTGAACAAACCACGCATCAGGGTATCCTTGCGGAGGTCCCGGATTTCCTTTTTGACCTCATCCAGTTTCTGGTCATAACCATTTAGTGTCTTTCCGAATTCTCCCATGGTATTGTTCAGTTCTTCCAATAAAGACTGGTACATCTGGAGGTTTCGGATATTGAGACTCCTGTCATTGCCGGAAAAACGGTCTTTCAGTATTTCCAGCACAGAATCCGCATCTTTCAGCTGGGACTGGATGTCCGGGAGATGGGTAAAAGAACTCGTAACCAGTGGTACTTTGTTCATGGTCTGAAAAACTTTTTCAAACCCGGCCAGGTAATCACTTCTTGTTGGTTGGTTATTGTCGCCGAATAAGGTCGTGTCGGCGCCACGTGATGGTGCTTTTTGTGCCAATGCGATACTACCGGTGTACACCAGCAGTAACAGCAGAAGGATAGGCTTTTTCATGTGTACTGTTGAATAGTACGGAAATATAGGTGGAATTTTTGGTACAAAAAAAAGGGGGCTTATTGCCCCCCTTCCTGATATAGTGTGTTGAATAATAATTTAAACGTGCCGTGCGACTGTCCCCTGAAGGTGACTTCCGGTCCATAGGCATAAAACATTCCTTTACCAACTGGTGCGCAAAACGCTGCTACACCGCCTTTTAGGTAAGCTTGTCCCCAGGCCCATCCACTATGAAGTGGCGTTTCCGAAGTAAACCAGGCTATGGGTTTTACATCTTTTGCACCTGCATCAATTTTAAAAACAGGGCTGTTATCAAAATTGATGTCACCAGTTGCAGGCATACCATATGCCGCCATTAGTGTACTATCAAATTGAGCCTTTAATATACTACCCGGTATAAAGTACTTCGTACCCGGCAATGGCTTTCCATTTTCTACCAGTGCATTTTTCACAGGTAAGCCTAAATGATAAGCGAGGTTCGTACTGGTACCAATGGTAACAATATTACCCCCTGCTTCCAGGAAGGCCTTTAACTGAGGGATGGATGTGTCTTTGGTGATCTTACCAAGCATGCCACGATATTGCTCAGGAATTTCATTTGGTGAAGGCGCTTTTTGTGCAAAACCATAACGGTTTGATTCTTCTCCTGAAACAGGTGGGATGGCTCTTGTTACAAATACTATGACATCATAGTCTTTTTTCAGGTTGCCTTTGTCTATGTCTTTTGCATAGATCACTTTGAATGGGAAGTGGTATTGTTCTAATAACCATCTTACCCAACCAGAAGGAATAGAACCACCGTAACTATCCCACAATGCAATACGTGCAGGTTTTACTGATTCCAGATCAGCAGGCTTTTTGCTTAAGGGCTTTATATTGATGGATGCACTACCTAATATATCTACTGCTGCTTTCTTATTGCTTACATAGAAATCGCCCGTCTTTGTTCTATACACTTCTACCCCTACGTTCAGCAATTTGTTAACGATTGTAAATACATCATTCTGTTTTCCACTTAGTAAATAACCCGCTTTGCCTACTGGCAATGTTCCTGCTTTCACCTCCTGCAATTCACCATATGGCAACTGTGCAAAAGGACCACTAAAATCATTCAGTATCCTGTCAAACTGCACACCCATCTGGTAAGCCAACGTCCACCCTGCAGCATCATAAGGATGAATAGGAGGACCTCCCGGATACTGAAAATCATTTGGATGATCCTGTGGTTCAAACATATCCAGTACATGCGGGCGAAACGCCTGATTTGTACGAACAATATAGGACCCACCAGGATATTGTTTTCCTTCTATCGTAAAGGCTGTAGTTGCTTTCTGTACACTGATTCCGGTTTTAATCAGTGCATTAATAAACTTTACAGCAGTCGGAAAATCTGCCTGATCCGCTGAAATGATATACCCTCTTGGATCACGTGTAGCAGGATTCTTATATACCGCATCGTAGTAAGACATCGGAATGTTATTCCCACGCTTCATCCAGCCATAAGGATCACTACCATCATCTCTAGTGGTATCATTCTTATCTTTTTTATAAGCAGCCGTAATAGCATTCGCACCTTTAGGAGATAAAGTCCAGTTATCCCTGTTACCACGATCTATTGCATTCTTACCCATCTTATAAATGTTGTACAACACTTCATCACGCTGTCTGGCAGCATAATCCAGCACAGAATAATTCAACGATACGGAATAATCGATTGACTGACGGAAGTGCCATACATCCTGTGGCAATACCGGATTCGGTGTAGCACCATTCGGAATTAAACGCTTTGGTACCACAGGTACTTTTTCTGGTGTTGGGTTCCCAATGATCTCAGTAAGCAACCCGATCATATTGTGAAACTGTGTGGTAGTACGTAATCCACCATTATACCAGGTGGAGAAACTGGAACCATTCAATCTGGTATACCCCGGTTTATCTTCCACATTCAGGCGATTGTACATTGCCGCACCCAATGCATCGATACCCGTAATCATCAAAGGATCGAATACATAGTTGAACGGATCGCGGTATGGAGGCCCTGCTAATACAGAGCCTTCCGGACCGCGTTGGTGATGATTATACATGATCTGGGGCATCCATTCCAGGAACAGTTGCTTACCCATATTTACACTTTCGCTCATGTTCATCATATAAAAGTCACGGTTATTATCGTGACCGATATACTTTTGATACAACACAGGCACCTGGTCTGTAGTACGCTTCAGCGTATCAGTATTACGCATGTACCAGTTAGCCACCAGCTCCTGTCCATCCGGGTTGGCGTGCGTCATCAATACAATCACATTATCCAGGATACGTTTTGTTTCATCATCATTTCTGCTGATGAGTTGATACGCCGTTTCGATCAACTGATGAGAACCCACCACCTCTGTTGCATGCAATCCACCATCTATCCATACCACAGCCTTACCAGCAGCAGCCATCGCTCTTGCCTGTATTTCACTGATACCTTCTGCACGTGCCAGTTGCTGTGAGATCTTTTTGTACTTTTCTAATTGCTGGATATTTTCAGGTGAAGAAATAACGAGCATATACTGATGCCTGCCTTCTTCAGTCAATCCAATATCCACCAGTTTTACACGCGGACTGGATGCCAGCTTCTGAAAATACCCGGCTGTCTGTGTATAATTTGCCAGCTTGTAATCATCTCCCATATTAAAACCAAAATGTTCTTTGGGAGAAGGTACGGTTTGCCCATACAAAGTAGTGGCGCAAAATAATATGATGACGGACAATAACTGTTTCATACAACTATTTTATTTCTTCCTGTAATCCAGTGCCGGAGCTCTATCGCCCAGCATGGCTTCGTACTTGAAATCTTTTCCTCTGCGCTCTTTCAGTTCTGCCTGTGCAGACGTAACTGCCGCAGGATTATTGAACAGGTCATAGGCAGTGAGTGCTATTGTTTTGGCAGCTACCATCATTCCTTTCGCACCAATGCTGGAACCAGCAGCGGCCACGTTCTGCCAGCTATGTCCACCGGAACCTGCTACAAAAGTTGCCGCGCTCATACCTGCTGTAGGTGTCACCCAGCTTACATCTGCTACGTCAGAAGAACCGATACCGCCCTCTTTTACAATCGTGAAAGGCTGTACTTTCATAGAAGCACTATCCATATCAGGAATGTTCTTCTGATCGATAAATGAAGATTGAATCTTCTTACCAAATTCCTTTTCTTCAGCAGTATATTTAAATCCACCCACCAGGTGCAGGTTCTTATCCATCATGTGAGACAGTGTTTCATTCGGCATCATGTTATACACACCACCAATGATTTCATATTTCATGGTAGTACCTGTTCCCAATGCTGCACCTTCTGCACATTTCACCAGTCTGTCCCAGGTATCTTTTACAACCTGCATATCCGGATGACGTACGTAGTAGTATACTTCCGCAAAAGCAGGCACTACATTCGGCGCATCACCACCTTTAGTGATCACATAGTGAATACGGGTATCCTGTTGTACATGCTCACGCATCATATTCACCATATAATCCATCGCCTCTACCGCATCCAGTGCAGACCTTCCCTTTTCAGGCGCACCTGCAGCGTGAGAAGCGATACCATAAAATCTAAACTTTGCATTTTTATTAGCTAACCACGGGGCTAAACCCGCAGAGTTATCATTGCCCGGATGCCAGTGCAACACAGCACTTACATCATTGAATAAACCAGCTCTTACCATATACACTTTACCTGAACCACCTTCTTCTGCCGGGCAACCATACACTCTTAAGGTACCTTTGCCACCACTAGCTTTCATCCAGTCTTTCACAGCTATTGCAGCAGCTACAGATGCAGTACCAAACAGGTTATGTCCACACCCATGCCCTGCCCCTTCAGGTACAATCGCCTTCTTTTCAGGGTTAGCTTCCTGCGATAATCCAGGCAGTGCATCAAACTCTGCAAGAATCCCAATTACGGGTTCACCACTTCCATAAGTAGCGATGAAGGCCGTTGGAATACCTGCAATACCTGCTTTCACTGTAAACCCTTCCGCTGTCAGTTTCTCCTGCAGCAATGCAGAACTCTTTACCTCCTGGTAACCTACTTCTGCAAACCCCCAGATCTTTTGCGCTATCGTTGTATACGTTGGTGCCTGCGCATCCAATGCTGCAATGATCGCCGTTTTATCTTTATTTGCTTTCTGTGCACAGACAAATGCCGGTGCACAAAAAAGCAGGGACAATATTACTTTCTTCATTATTTATACAATTGGTTGAATAGTAACTTAAAGGTGCTATGTGATTGCCCACGGAAAGTGATCTCCGGACCAAAAGCATACAATTTTCCACTACCTACAGGTGCTACGAATGCAGCCACACCATCTTTCAGGTAACTCTGTCCCCATGCCCATCCACTGTGCAACGGAGTGGCAGTTGAATACCACATCAGCTTCTTTACATCACCACTGATGTTGAACACAGGACTACGATCAAAATACACATCTGTCTTTGCATGCATACCTGCATTTTCAGCAGCCGTCGTATCTACATCTGCAATCAATAAGCTACCCGGTATGTATAGTTTACTACCAGTTAATGTCTTATTTGTTTTAGGATCGATGAGTGCATTTTTCACTGGCAGTTTTAAATGATAGGCCAGATTCGTGCTGGTACCAATCGTAACAATATTACCACCCGCTTCCAGGAATTTCTTCAACTGGGGAACAGAAGTATCAGCAGTAATACGACCTAACCATGGTTTGAATTCAGCAGACAACTCTTCTGGCTTAGGCAACTTACCAAACCAGTAACTATCTCTCTTTGGTTTGCCTGTATCAGGAATAGCGCCGGTGGCAAATAAGATGATGTCATATTTTTTACGCAGGTCTCCTTTATCAATTTCCTGTGAATAAATCATGGTACACTTATAATGATATTGCTCCATCAGCCATTGCATCCAACCGGCAGGAATAGAGCCTCCATAAGTATTCCAGATGGCAATCCGTGCAGGTGCTACAGCCTTTAATCCCGTAGGTGCTACATCAGCAGCAGTAACTATTATACCCAATTCGGTAGTTGCTTTTGTTAATATCTCTGTAGATTTTGAAGATACAGGTACGTAGAAAATACCTGAAGATATTCGGGATACTTTTACACCGGCATTCAGCAGATCATTCACGGCAATGAATACATTATTACCGGATGGGTTCAGGTAATATCCTTTCTTCGTAGCAGGTAATGTCTTTGATGCCGGTGATTCTATCTGCCCATAAGGTAATTGTGCCAATGGCGCATTTATTCCATCCAGTATCCGATCGAATTTCACCCCCATCTGAAAAGCCAGTGTCCAACCCGCCGCATCGTAAGGTCTGATAGGAGGACCTCCCGGATACTGAAAATCATTCGGGTGATCCTGTGGTTCAAACATATCCAATACATGCGGACGAAACGCCTGTGCTGCTTTTACTACATAAGAACCCGCTGGATATTGCTTCCCTCCTATAGTAAAACCTGCAGTTGCTTTGTGAATAGTCACACCTGCACGACTCAGTGCATTGATGAACTTTACCGCTGTTGGAAAATCTTCCTGGTCTGCAGGAATGATATAAGCCCTCGCATCCCTGTAAATGGGATTTTTAAAATAAGCAGCAAAGAAGTTATTCTTTATGGTATCTTCTTTTCCAAGTGAAAGGTCTCCACCACCTTCTTCTTTTTTATTGGTGTCTTTTTTAGTGGTGTCTTTTTTAGATGCCGCCAGCTTAATACTATCTACCAGGCGTGGATAGAATGTCCAGTGATCCTCATTCCCCCTGTCAATCGCATTCTTACCCATATGATAGATGTTGTACAGCAGCGTACTTCTATATTTCGCAGCATAATCCAATACCGCATAGTTCAGCGAAACGGAATAATCTATTGACTGCCGGAAATGCCATTCCTGTGGCACAACCGGGTTGGGTGTTGCACCATTTGGAATCAACCTGTCCGGCGCCAGTGGCACAGTCTCAGGTGTAGGCCCACCAATGATCTCCGTCAGCAAACCCACCATGTTATGGAAGTAGGGCGCTGTACGCAAACCACCATTCCACCAGGTGGAAAACTGAGATCCACCACGTTGTGTATACCCCGGTTTATTCTCTACATTCAAACGGTTATTCATAGCCGCACCCACTGCATCAATACTTGTTACAATGAGCGGATCAAATACATAATTGAAAGGATCACGATACGGAGGTCCTGCCAGTACAGAACCTGCAGGTCCACGCTGGTGATGGTTGTACATAATCTGCGGTATCCATTCTACGAACAGTTGTCTGCTGATGTTCTGGCTCTCTTTCATATTCATCATATAAAAGTCGCGGTTGTTATCATGGCCTACATACTTCTCATACAATCTTGGAATGTTCATGGCCCGCTTCTTTGGATCTTCCGTACGCATATACCAGTTAGCTACCAGTTCCTGTCCATCAGGATTGGCGTGCGTAAAGAGGATGATCACATTTTGCAGGATGTTCATCGTTTCCTCATCTGTACGCGACACTAACTGGTACATACTTTCTATGAGCTGATGAGAACCGACTACTTCCGTTGCATGTAAACCACCATCTATCCATACCACCGCTTTACCGGTTGCAGCCAGTGCTTTTGCCTGGTCATCGGTGAGACCTTCGGCATGTGCCAGTTGCTGGGAAATGGTTTTGTACTTTTCCAGTTGCTGGATGTTTTCAGGTGCAGAGACGATGAGCATGTACTGGTGCCGGCCTTCTTCTGTAAGACCAATATCTACCAGTTTCGTTCTGTTGCTGGCTGATAGTTTTTTGAAATAAGCTTCCGTTTGTGTGTAGTTAGCCAGTTGGTAATCATCTCCGATATTGAATCCAAAATGTTCTTTCGGAGAAGGGATTTGCTGTTGTGCCCATGCTGTGGTCGTAGAGAGCGTGAGCACCATCAGCATGCCGTAGAATGTTCTAGTCATAAGCCTTTGTTATTTTGCTATACCGGCTTCCGCCAATAAGATCAATAGTGCCTGCTGGATGCCCTTATATCCGTTATCATTCACCCACCATTCAGAGAGTGCATGTGCATTGCCACCTACACCACCGGAACCAATGGTAATAGCGGGTACGCCTTTGGATATAGGAATATTGGAATTGGTGGAACCTACCCTCAGTGAAGGAGTGCCTCCCATATAAGTTACGACGGCCATCATATGCTGTATCAATAGCTGTGTAGTATCACCCACACCTGATGGACGATCGCCGATCAGTTTCATATCGACGGTGAGATCGGCACCTGATTTCTTCATTTTATTCTCTTCTGCCAGTGCGCGGGCGACGGCTGCATGCAATAATTTATCACAGTTTTCCACACGCTCCGGGCTCTCTGATCGCATGTCCACCTCCATCCATGATTCAAATGGAATAGAGTTCACCGATGTACCACCACCTATCACGCCCACATTGTAAGTAAGTCGTAAACCCGGTGCCTGTGTAAGTGAATCAGCAGCTACACACCAGTAGGCAATGGCACGACCCAGTGCATTGTGTGGGTTTCCCAAGCCAAAGGAACCGGAGGAATGACCACCCGGACCTTTGAAGGTAACACGATAACGGTGTGAACCTAAACCTCTGTGTGTAATGGTTTCGCTATTCCAGCCATCTATGGCGATGTAACTATCTATCTTTCCGGGACCTTTGCCGCCGAACAGGTTCTTTACACCTCTCAGATCACCCTGACCTTCTTCACCTACAGTGCCGATGAATAGCACATTGGCACTGGTTTCAATACCCGTCTTTTCCATAGCGGTCAACACTGTCAGTACAACGGACAATGCCCTTGTATCATCAGCAATACCCGGTGCTGCCAGCGTATCGCCTCTATGTTTGACTTTAGTATCAGTGCCTTCAGGGAATACGGTATCCATATGGCCTTCGAGTACCACTGTCTTCTTACCATCTTTGCCTTTTCGCAATGCAATTACATTCCCCACATGATCTGTCCATACACTATCCGCACCCGCTGCTTTCAGCATAGCCGCATATTGCTTTGCCCTCACCTCCTCCTGGTAGGGAGGTGCAGGTATTTCTGTCAGTAAAATGTGATTAGCCGCCGTCTGTGGTTCCATCTCCACAATCGTCTGAAAGGCTTTTTTCACCGATGGTTTCTCTGCAAGCGATTTGATTTCGGTTACGTATTTCTTATCTGCCACTCCTTTGCGGTCCTGTGCATACATGGTCATCACCGTATGCAACAGTGCAGCCGTCAATATTATTTTTCTCATTTCTTACTGGTTTTTAAATCTTACTCCAACCCGACAGTCACCCGGTTCGCCACGGGATTCATCACAGATATTATTATAGAAGGTCACAACCCTCCTGCCATCGGACAGGTTTACAATGAATTTGAAAAGAAAATAATCGTTGACAGCCACTGCACTAAGGTCAACATTATTTAGTGCAGCTAATTCCGCTGCTGTGAAGTTAAAAGTTTTTGGGAATTCTATAACAGTTTCGTACAAATGGTCATTCGTCCCTACTATACTGGGCAGCGGAAACTGTGCTATATTGGTATATTGGTTACCCGGCGAAGAGATCACCAAAGGATAAGCGGGCACACTGCTCTCTGCTTTGTTGTAACTGTTGTATACTTCAATTGAAGTGACCGTTACCTTATTGAACCCTGCCCATTCCAATGTAAATGAAAACTGCTGCGATGCCAGGTTAACATCCTTCTTGTTGAAGAAAACGACCTTCCCTGCCTGACGGGTTGGCAATGCTGATTTAGTGGTATCTATGGTTACAATCGGCACCCCGGTATATTGATAATCTTCCCACTCATAGTGTGCTTTCTTACAGGCACCCACACAGATCATTAGTATTGAAAGAATGAATATTGGCTTCATAAATAATAATTTGGTTGATAAGTATCTTATTTATCCCAGAACACCGGCGTAAATTGCTGCGCTACCTGCAGACTGCTCACATCATCCCCCAGGCTGGTGTTAGCACTCAACTCTGTCTGTGAATAATACAGCCGCAGCGGGAAAGTATTGAGTGGCGACAATGGCGTGCGCAATACAGGTAATGCTGTTCTACGGTAATCATTATATGTCTCCATACCATTGCCATAAGTCGCTATGTATTTTTGTGTCATCACCAGCGATAACTTACCCGCATCATCCGCTGCATCATAGGCAGCTAATTGCTTGTTCACATAACCTGTGATGGTGGCGGTTGACATGGTCACACCTCCTCTTGTAGAACTGAAGGTGCTTACACTATTCAGATTTGCCGTGATACCATCTGCAAAATTCTGACGGGCATCCTCACCTGTACCCAGCGTGAGCGAAGCTTCTGCACGGATAAATTTCACCATCGCATTTGTTATCAATGGTATGATACCTGATCCTGTACCATCTGTAGAAGCCACCACTTTTACACTACCTGTAGCATCGGTATTGGTCAGGTATACATTCGTTGATGGAAGATTATTGATAGGAGTCGCATCGTACAAACCACCAGCCGGATAGATCCCAAATGTAGAACGACGATTCAGATCCGCAGGTGCAGCTGTACCATCACCCGGATTACGCCCGTAATACCCATTGCTGTTGGTAGAGTTATTCAACCCAGCTGTAGCATTCTGTCTGAAGATAAAATAACGTAACCTTGGATCATCGTTATTAAACAGCAGGTCAATAAACGCCTGGTTCATGTAGAACGTTTTGCTGGATTGATATTCTGAACGATGCCATGGATGCCTGTTGTTCGGGTTCTGCAAAGGACCGAACTTAAAAGTATAATCCAGGGTATTGCTATTGATCAAAGTAGAATCTGTCACCAATGCCTTGATAGCAGTGGCAGAACGGGTAGCATCCACCAACCTGATCTGGTTGTACAACTTCAATTGCAGGGAGTGCGCCATCGCCAGCCAGGAAGTCTTTGTTCCACTGTACATCATATCTGCTGATGCAGGTACCAGTGTAGTAGTGGTTACTTTATTCGCATCGGCAATCGCATCCTGTATCAGCGTGAGTACGCTTTCATAAATATCGGCTCCCTTATCAAATGCAGGACTTACATTGGTTTGTCCATTCTCAGCTTCAGAGTAAGGAATATCTCCCCACATATCTACCATCAGACTTACCAGATAAGCCTTTTCAAGCTTGGCTATAGCAACATATCCCCAGTCATTTTCCGCTGTACCACTAGTAATGATAGCTTCCAGATCATTCAGCGTCTGGCTATAAAAACCATTCCATGGCTCATCAAAACTGGTGCCCTGCTGCTGGTAACGACCCAGATCTGAAGAGAAGACAGTATGTTGTATAAAGGTTTCCGTACCACTATTCAGCTCATACATGTTGGCAGCCATCGATACTTCGGTAGACGGCAGTAACAGGGAGCGCTGTGCAGTGGTCGGGTTATTCGGGTCTGTATTGATATCTACAAACTTCTTACAGGAACAAAGCCCTGCTATGAGAAAAGTATACAAAAGCGTTTTTGACTGCATAATCATACAATTAGAATGAGCACCTTAAATTGACACCAAATCTTTTAGTAGTAGGAACTGAGAGGTTATCATACCCCTGTGAGTTACCTACACCCAAAGAACTTACCTCAGGATCGAAATTGCTGTACTTAGGGAAGTTAGGCGCATTGTACCACAGGTTACGACCTGTTACAGAAATGCTGGCAGAGCCAAAAGGTGTTTTACCCAGGAAGCTCTTAGGCAGTTCATATGCAAGCCCTATTTCTCTTAATCTGAACACCGTGGCATCGAAGATGGAACCTTCCATCACACCACCAGGCCCCATACCACCGTTAAAGAAGTGGTCTTCGTAAGACATGGCCACATTGTTTTTGATCTTATTCCCATTCTCATCCCGCAGGGCGGTGAGGGTATTTGCATCACCCAGTACCCCCGGCGACACAAGCTGAAATTCACGCTTCTCTGTATCTCTTGTCACACCACGCGACATCATCTGACCCACTGTATTGGAGTACATTTGTCCACCCTGTTTCCAGTCGAACTGAATATTCAGCGAGATGTTTTTAAAGCGGAAGGTGTTCGTAATCCCCACGATGAAATCAGGATTCGGATTACCAATAGCTTTCAGTGAACCAGATACCAATGGTTTACCTGTACTTGGATCTATCAGTATATTGTTCTCATCATCACGTGCATAAGCTGTACCCTGTATCAAACCATATGGATTACCTACGATGTGTACACTGCTGGTACCATTCGTACCACCATAACTGAACTTCTCATAACCACCCAGGTTTTTGATCATGTTTCTGTTACGGGTAAAGTTGGCATTGATATCCCAGTTGAAACCATTCTTCTTTTGAATCGGCGATGCATTGAAACCAATTTCCACGCCCTTATTAGTCGCCTCACCCAAATTGAGGATCTGCGTGGTGTAACCAGAAGAAGGCGCAGCCGTTACTTCAAAGATCTGTGAAGTACTGCGCTTGTTGTAGAATGTGAAATCAATACCGATGCGGTTATTGAAGAATTGTAACTCTGTACCCACTTCCAGTTCTGTAATGAACTCTGGTTTCAGGTTCGCATTCGTAAGCAGGTTGGACTGCGTTACAATATTATAAGTACTACCACCAGCAGGTGTGAATGGCAAACCTACATTCGAAGGGCTGGATGCGCCACCAAGGATGGCATTAATCTGGTAGAAAGCAGCCGTTTGATAAGGCGAGGCCTCGTTACCTACACGGGTATAACCTGCTCTTACCTTACCAAAGTTCAACACATCTTTGGGTACCTGAAAAGCTTCTGTAAACACAAGTGATCCATTCACACCACCATAAAAGTAACTACGGTTGTTAGCAGGCAGCGTAGAAGAGATATCGTTTCGGCCTACAAGGTTCAGGGATAAATAATTCTTATAATCGAAGGTGATATCCGTGAAGAAGGCATAATACCTTTGCTTCAGCAGGTTCCTGTTATTAGTAAGTTGTACACCTGTGATGGAACTGGTATTGTTAATATCATGCAGATCTGCCACAATGATGTTATCGCCATAAAATGCTTTCCGGTCAGTAAAACGCTGGTTCACGTTATTACCCAAAATCGCACGAACAGATATATCGGACGTCACAGAATGAGTGGCTGTTAATAATAAGGTATTATCCAGTTCCTGTCTGTAGATATTATCAGTAGTGATACTACCTGCGGAATAAGAAGATGAACCTTTCCCTCTCACGCTCATTCTCCGATCAGTATATGCATTGAAACCGATTGTATTTTGAACGTTGAGCCAGGTGAACGGATCGAAACCAACAATCAGGTTACCATAGTACCTGTCTACATCACTGGTATTCGGGCTATGTTTTACAGACCAGTAAGGGTTATCGACACCTGTATAATCATACACATTACTACCATCAACAGGGTTTTCATAGGGATAGCGGGTGAGGTCATAACTTGTAGGCACATACATCAGTGTTGACATAATAGACCCTGTAAGACCACCTACTGGCGGGGTCTTCTGGCGGGTGGTCACATAGTTGATGGAACCACTTGCATAGAATTTATTTTCAAGTTTGATATTACCACCAATATTCACAGAGGTACGTTTGATCTCATTTTCAGGCACCACACCTTTGTTATCAGTGTTAGAAAAACCGGCAGTAAAGTTGCCTCTTTCTGTACCTGATGAAATAGAGATTGCATTCTCAAATACATTCCCGGTACGGAAAAAGTTCTTCGCATTTTGTTTCGCATACGAACGGTAAGGCACCTGTATCGGTGTAGTACCATCTGCTTCATAAAACTCAGGAAACACGGCCGAAGTAAACTGTCTGGTCAGCTGATGTGGAATAGTAGAGCGGGTAGGCAACATGCTTTCCACACCTTCAAAAGGTTGTCCCCAGGAAGCATATACCCCCTGACGATAATCATTATTCGTACCCTGACCATATTTAGTCTGATACGCTGGTAAACCAGCTACCTGTTCAAAAGAATAACCGGCATTATAAGTGATCTCTGTTCCTTTGCGTGTTTTCTTCTTACCTGCTTTTGTAGTAATGATGATCGCACCATTCGCAGCTCTCGAACCATACAACGCCGCAGCAGCAGCACCTTTCAGTACCGTCATACTCTGTATATTATTCGGATCCAGGTCAAAGGCGCGGTTGGTGACACCAACACCACCTACGGTAGATGCGCCTACACTTGCAAACGTACTGTTATCAAAAGGCACCCCATCTACTACAAAGAGTGGCTGGTTATTTCCATTCAGCGAAGAGTTGCCACGAATAGTGATATTGGTACCACCACCCGCTACACCACCTGCTGATTGAATATTCACCCCTGCTACTTTCCCTTGCAGGGCACGCACCGGATCAGGTTCTGATTTCTGAGCTAACTTATCTGAAGAGACAGTACTTACTGAATACCCCAGACTATTCTTCTGACGGGCGATACCGGCTGCGGTTACCACTACATCATGCAGTTGTTTCACCGCTGCTTTCAGTTGAATTGTACTGGCATCTCCCACTGGTATTTCCATCACATGATACCCAATAGCAGTCACTACCAGTATGGCGCCTGATTTTACTTTCAGTGTGAAGGAGCCATCACCGCCGGAAGTAACACCGTTGCTGGTTCCTTTTTCCACAATGGTAGTACCAGGAAAAGGTTCACCGTTTTCACTCAACACCTTTCCCCTGATGACGGTATCCGTTGCTATTATTGGAGCTGCGGTAATAACATTTTGTTCACTGCGATCTTTTAAAATAATAAACCCGTCATTCACCACATATTTAATATCCAGCTGTCCCAATACCTTATTGAGTACGCTCCCCAATTCCTCATTCTTTGCCCGGGCACTCACTTTCGTGTCCATGGCAATGTGATTGGAGCTGTATACGAATTTTACATCAGCTTTGTTTTTGATCTGGCTGAGCACATTGCGCAGACTTACATCATCCGCCTGCAGCGAGATCTTTCTGTTTAGAATACTCTGGGCATAGACCATCTTCCCGCAGAGACAGACGAGCAGCGTCATCCGCAGGCCTCTGGTGATAAAAGCTTTTACACTCATAGACGAATTACTTTGTAGATTTCTGGTTGATTAAGGCAAAGCATTCCCTGACCACGATTGCGCGTAGTGCATGCAGGGGCATCATTTTTTAAAACAGGGATTACATCCTGTACTGTTGAAGTTGAAGTTGTAGTATTAGTGAAGCTACTGTCATAGGCAATTGATTTTTTGTGTGATACTTCCTGATTCCGGTTGATAGTTCATGACGACTTATTTTTTTGGTTCCATTAAAACGGTCCTCCCTTTGATTGTCACTTCCAGGTTGAGTGCCTGACTAATCATCTCCATCGTTGTGTTTAAAGACTGGTCTGTCAAGTCTGCTGTGAACAGACTGTTGGCGATAGTAGTGTCGTTGGTTTGTATATCTATTTCAAATTTCTTTTCTATACGTTGAATCACCTCTTCCATGCTGGCGTCATTGAATGCCATGTCGTATTCTGTTCCTTTTGTCAATTCATGTACTGCTTCTCTGGTGGCGTGACCTTTCGTCACAGTGGCCTGTGCTTCAGAATACACAGCGTTTTCATGTTCAATTAATATGTTTTCACCATTGAGAGATACAGCACCGGTGAGCACAGAGATGGCTACCTGCTGCCCGGTTTTCTTTATATTAAAACTTGTTCCTAATACTTTCGTAGTCAACGATCCGCAATAAATGAGGAAAGGATGATTGACATCTTTCGTTACTTCAAACAGGGCTTCTCCATCTAATGTTACCGCTCTTTCAGGGCCACCAAATTTTACAGGAAACACCAGTTTGCTTTCTCCTTTTAACCACACAATAGTGCCATCAGATAAGATCTGTTTTGTAATCTTCCCTTCTACACTGGTAGCATAGGTTTTACGATGTGGTGCTACCAGGTTGAGCAAAGTCGTTTTGAAAATATACCCTGCTACAATCAGTAAAGCCACTGCAGCAGCAACTTTGTATAAATAAAATACAGGTCGTTTGTGTTCAATACGATGCTGCAATCGCCTGAACGTCGCATCTTTTGAAGCCTGCAACTCTTCGGGCGACAAACTGTCAAATGCCGTTTTATCTTCCATGGCATCCAGCCATGCTTCCAGCTGCTCATTTGGCTGACCGGCGGTATATTGATCTAGAATATGTTTGAAATCCTTACTATTCATCAAACCTGTTTTCTATATAGTAAGTAAACTGAGAATGGGCAAACACCTAATGACAATCAAAATATTTTTTTAAAACAGCCAGAAATATTCCCTGAAGGCGATACGCAGGTGCTTCAAGGCCCTTGTCAGGTGGTTTTCCACAGTCTTGTGCGAAATGTTGAGGGTAGTGGCAATTTCCTGTATAGACCGGTGCTCGTTCCGGCTCATCCGGTATACCTGCTGGCATTTTTCAGGAAGGCGCGATACTTCCTTTTCTACAGCATTCACCAGGTCTGTATATTCTATGTATTGTTCATTACTATGGTCTGCACCCACAAAATGTGCATAACTGCTGGCATAGTCTCTCCGTACCTTGTCAGCCTTCATGTAATTAAACAACTGGTATTTGACGGCGGTAAATAAATAAGCATTGAGAGAATGGGTGAGCGTCAATTCTGCGCGGCGGTTCCAGAGGGAAAAAAATACTTCCTGAATAATCTCTTCGGTCACTTCCTTAGATTTCAATCTGTTGTACACATAAGCAAATAACCGGGGCCAGTATTCATTGTATATAACTTCGTACGCATCCTGATCGTCCTTTATTAATAGGGCAATACAATCAGCTTCACTGTATGTATTTGTTTTTTTAATAATATCGACAATTTTGGCTGAGAGAAGTAGTTGATACTATAAACAAACAAAAAAAATTCAATAATTCATAGCTATTTAAAGAAAAAATATATAATCGGGCCCAAAAACAGCTATTTATAGGAGATCGCGATAAAATGTTCGAATAACCGCTTCTCCCGGGTAATGATCCTGCCCTCCGCCTGTAACCCCTCTCTATAAGGTAGTTTTTTGTGATAACTGGTTTGTAATCCCTGTTCCAGTCTTACACGTGCATAATACCCACTATCCGTAGGTATGTCAGAAATGAAATCAATATGCCCGGATACAAATCCAAACTCAGCAAATGGATAGGACGGGAATTGTAGCATCACCTGCTGCCCGGTATTGACCTTTCCCATATACATCTGGGAAATGTACATTTCAGCATAGTAATGACTATTGCCAGGGTCTATGTAGCAAATAGTCTGTCCTGTTTTGACCTGCATTTTCTCCTGAAAGGAGGTGGAGAAATGAATCACACCATCTATCTGTGTACGGAGTATAAACTTTTTATCCCACTCTGCTACCTGGCTGTAAAGGGTCTTCAACGCCTGTTCAAAAACAGACTGTTGCTGGGAGAAAGTATTTTCCAGCTCCATCAGTTCTACTTTTTTATTGTTCTGGTCATTTTCGTTTTGCAGAATGGTTTGCCGGCGCTGTGGCCCTGTCATCTTCTTGGCAATGAGCTTACTCATTTCTGTGCGGTACTCCTGTTGAGATACTACCTTATCTGCAATGAGCATATCCTGCGCTTTGATCCCATCCTGTGATAATTGCAGGTCCTGTTTTTCCAGCTCACTCCAATCTTCCAGGTTAGCATGAATCTGTTCCAGCAGTGCAATATCCCTCTTTAACATGGCCTGCTTTTTTGCATAAAAACCATCTTGTTGATAGGGACGAAAATCCAGTAGTTTTTGAATAAACACCTGGTAATAACTTTGCAGTTCCCCTAAATCTTCTGGTGATTCCAGGTGCATGCGGAAGATGTCATATTGCCTGTTATTATGCAGTAAATGACTGATGGTATCAAGTTGTGTATTTAAATGAATGACATGTTCAGGATTGGCTGTACTTTCCAGGAAGGCAATGACATCGCCTTTGTGTACCTGCTGACCTTCCCTGGCAAATAAGCGCATCAGCCTTCCATCTATACGGCCAATAATCTCTTTGGGTGCATTGAAAGAGGTGAGTCTTACATTGACATCCACCACTTCAGGATACCGAATCTGCCAGCATAGGATCATGATAATGCATACGATGCCCCAAATAATCGTACCACCCCATCTCACAAATTTTCCTGGTCTGTAAAATGAAAGATCAGTGACTGGAGCTACTGGTGTAAGGGCAGGTACAGGTACCTCTTCCATCTCAGTTTTACTGACAATTTTTATTTCCCCATTCTCAATGATGATCTGTCCGATGTCTTCCATATAATTAATTCTCAAGTTCAAGCTGGTTCTTTACCAGCTGATAATATTTTCCTCTTAGCGCCACCAGCGAAGCATGATCTCCCTGCTCAATAATAACACCCTTTTCCAACACGACGATGTTGTCTGCATCTCTTACAGTACTTAACCTGTGAGCAACTACCACCACTGTCCTGTTGGTAAAGAAAGTATTCAGATTGCCAATGATCACCTGTTCATTATTCGCATCCAGTGCATTGGTCGCTTCATCCAGAAAAATATAATCCGGGTCTTTGTACACCGCTCTTGCAATCAGTAATCGTTGCCGCTGCCCCTGGCTGATGCCTACACCTTCCTGTCCTATTTTGGTTTCAAATCCTAAAGGCTGTGATTTAACAAAAGGCAGGATATTCGCCACCTTGCAGGCGTGAAGTAACTTATCAAAGTCAGGTTGTTCAGTATTGACAGCAATGTTACGGGCAATCGTATCACTGTAGATATAACCATCCTGCATCACTACTCCACAATTACTTCTCCATGCTGCAGGACTCACAAATTGCAGGTTATTGTTACCAATGTGAATATCACCCGTATAGCGTGGATAAAAGTGAAGTAACAGTTTTAACAGGGTTGTCTTGCCGCTGCCACTCATGCCTACAATGGCCGTGGTTTTCCCTTCTGGTATTATCAGGCTAATATCTTTTAACACCGGCTCCTGCCCTGCTCCCGGATAGGTAAATGTAAGGCCTGAAATTGAAATACTTTTATCTGCCGGCAAAATCCGTAGAAATGATTTACCTGCTGGCTCTTCGTCTTCCAGTTGCTGGATATCATGCAGGCGTTCCATCGACAATCTCGCTTCCTGTGCCTGCTGTGAAAAACTGATTAGCTGTTCGATAGGCGCGTTTAACTGACCAATAATATATTGAATAGCGATCATCGCGCCAAGTGTGAGTTGTCCCTCTATCACCGCTCTCGCTACAAAGAACGTAATCAATATATTCTTCCCGTCATTCAGGAAGAAGGCCCCTGTTTGTTGTAACTGATTAATGGAAAGGTTGCGAAAGGAAAACTTAAACACATTGGATTGCAGGCGCTCCCATTCATTCCTTCTTATTTTCTCTGCATTATTCAGCTTGATATCCTGAATAGCATGTATCAATTGCATACTTGCAGAATTCTCTTTGGCTGCTGCTTCAAATCTTTTATAATCCAGTTTCCTCCTTTGCTTTAGAAAAAACAGTATCCAACAGAAGTATAACAGGCTTCCTCCTACATATATACTGAAGATCTGCAAATTATATAAGGAAAGGACAAAAACGAATATGATCAGGCTAATCGCAGAATACAACACGGTAATAGCTGAACCGGTGAGAAAACTTTCTATTCTCCGCTGATCATTAATTCGCTGAATGATATCACCCGTTTGGCGGGTATCGTGAAAACTCACCGGCAATGCCAACAGCTTATGCCAGAAAGAAGATAACAGCGAGATATTTACATGTGTACTAATGTATAACAACAATCTTCCCCTAATAAATTCAACAACCGTCTTACTGGACAACAGGACGAATTGGGCGATCAATATCACATACACATAATGCAGGTTATTTGTATTGACACCTTTATCAATGATGCTCTGCATGAGAAAAGGTAAGATCAGTTGCAGGCTACTAATCACTAACAGGCAATTCAATACTTGTATAAAATACTTTCTGTGTTGCTTCAGGTAATGTACAATCAGTGCCCAGTGACTTGTGGTCGCAGACAGATCTGATTCCTGTTCATAAAAACCCAGACCGGGTTCCAACAGTAATACAGTGCCTACCGGTTCCCCATCTTCTGACAGCAAATCTGCCCAGTGTTCAAGAAACTCCCGTTTATGATACACCTGCTCTCCGCTACCCGGATCGCCGATGACCAATTTATTTTTATTGGAGGCAGGTGTGAGTACCACAAAGTGATTCTGGTTCCAATGTAATATACAAGGGGTCGGAACCTCTGTAATTAATTGGCGGAAAGTAACCTGTACCGCCCTTGTCTGAAAACCTATTTTTTCAGCCGCATGGCTGATTCCCAGCATAGATACACCTTCCCTGTCAAACCCACTATGGGTCCTAAGCATATCCAGCTGTAAATGCACCCCATGGTATGCCGCTATCATTCGCAGGCAGGTAGGCCCACAATCCATCGCATCCAACTGCTTGTAATACTTGAATCTCATATGCTATTCCAAGGCTTTGGTAATTTGTCCATAGAGCTGTTGCCCGCTACTGGGTGGGGCCATTTCTTTGAGCACAAGCTGGCCTTTGCTGTTGAATAAAAGATACCTGGGAATTGTAATCGCTTCTGTAGAGAGAGTCTTGCCCAGGGATTCTATAAATGCTTTTGCCGGCATATAGTGATAGCCGCGTAACCTGTAATCTCTGATGAACTTTCCCCAGGCATCCAAATTAGAGCCACTATCGAATGTAACATACAGTGCCTCTATTTGATGCAATTGCAGAAAATCATGCAGGCTATTTTCATATTTGAATTCCGCCCTGCAGGGAGCACACCAGGTAGCCCAAAGATCTACAAATACAGGCTTACCGTGAAATGCACCCATTACCAGCTCCTCTATGTTTTTATATGACATTGTTTGAATACTGCCTGCTGTATCTGCCCCTTCGTAATGTGTCCATTTGTTTTCCTGTTCGTATGTATTGTCCTTACCGAATTTAGTATGCAGTTCACTGGTGGCAATAGGAATAAACTGGCTGGCCGGAAAATTATTCCTGAGGTAATCAAGGGTATTATTAATACTATTTCTGTCACCTAAAGAATGATCCAGACTCACTAAGATATTCACACCACATAGCAGATCCTGGTACTTAGCAGGAGCATACATATAGTATGCCGGATCAGGCGAGCCTTTGAGCACCACCTTTTTTGTTGCAGGTATCATATGCCTATTAATCACGGAACATTTCTGTGTCAGTAAGTTATTTAGCAAGCGGGTAGGCATATACTTTTCCTGGAAAGGATCATAACTGGCATAGATCTTTTTGATCATTGCACCCGCCCTGGCTTTATCCCATTTTCCTGTGCGCATAGGATAACTACTATCTGATTCCAGCAGTAACCTGTTGATGGCAAAAAAGGTGACCATCGCCGCAATGTCTGCCTCCATAACGTTTGAGAATGCAGCTGCCTGGTCAAGTTCTTCTACCCGTTTCGAAAGTGTATTGACAAGTCGAATCACGCCATCAATGACTGTATCCTGCTTAAATATTACATTCAGACTATCTGTAATCACGGCCATTATACCAGGTGGCGTATTCAGGTATTTTTGCCCTTTGGCATTTGACCCTGTATAGATTTTAAGCGTATCCTGTATATCAATATTTACAGAATCGCCCGGAAATAATAAGAGGTTACTTTTGAAACATTTATTTTCAATAGTAACAAAAGAAGGTGTGTGAATATCAACCTTAATATGGAATTGTTCATGGTGTATCGTACCCAGGTTGGTTTTTCTGTAGACATTACAAAACCCGTCTATCGGGAGGTATCCCCATATCACAGTACTGTCAGCACATTGGGATATATGACCAGTCAATGTTACCTGCTGTGCATATATATTTTTGAGTGGAAAAAATAATAACAACAATAATAACCACTTCATCGACATGATTTTAATTGAGAAGAAAGACCGGAACAGGCGTCCCCATTCCGGCAAATCAAATGATTACCTTATGGCTTTGGAGCGCAGATAGCAGAACAGCTGGCTACACAATCTGCTGTAGTAGTGCAATATATGTAACCCTGGCTTACACCATTGCATGAACAATTGATCACCACACCACCTTTTACATTTTTCTGATCATTCCTGGAGAGTACTTTAACTGGTTTCAATTCATTCAGACTTAACTTTTTCATGACGATGTTTTTTTAAATGGATTTACAATGGGATTTTTCACAGGTATCCTTTCAACCTGTTGTTTGCAAACAAAACGTTTATTGTATAACTGACTGATACATCTCTTCCACCTGATTAATCAGCACCGGAAGTATGACAGGCAGATCATAAAAGTTATAAGGAGATTGTAAGAGTTGACCATTTACGAAAAGGGTTGGGGTATGGGTGATTTGCATCTCTGCACACCACTGTCGTTGCAACCGGGCAGCTTCAAGACAATCTGCTGAATAAGGCATATCAAAATCAGCAGGATTCATATCACTGAACCATTGTTTTAGCACAGTATGTGCATCCCTCTCTTTAATGGCTTGTAACAGCTGTAATATAATTTCCTGACCAGTATAATTGAAGCAAATATGCAGACCAAACTGATGTCCTTTAAATGCCAGCAAATCGTCCAGCAAATGATGCAACGATGCACACGGCGCACAATAAGGCGCACAGACTATAGTCAATTGTAAAGGGGCCTCTGCATTCCCTAAACGAATAGCTGCTGGTGGCACACTATAAACAGCATCTAAGAGAAAACGGGATAATAAAAATTCAGGATTGGTTTTAAAACGTTGTAACTGCGCTGCTGAATACTGATATCTGTTGTGGTTCACCACTAGCCTGTTCATTAAAAATACAATCAGTGCGGCAACAGTTACCATACCAGCAAACATGCCTATACCCATGGGCTGCAACCACATTAAAAATACAGCCTGTGCCCAGATCACCACATCTACCAGCAGACACAAAGTACACCATTGCTTATTCACTGCCTGGTAATACAATGAATAGATCGTAACTGGTACAGCCAGCATAGCTGCGATCAATAGACTATAATCAACCCTGCCAAATAATAACTGCGCTCCAAAATATATGCATACACAATCAGACAATTCCAGCCAACCCCACAGCCTGCTGCCACTACTTTTGATAACTGTATCACAGTCATGATTTCCCAGTGCACTACACAACTTATCTGCTACTGTATTATTCACTCCCCAGCTTTTTCCTTTGATCAGGAAGCCAATACCTACACCTGCCAACACCAGCATTGCCCACAGGAGATGCACATGTATACAGAGATTAACAGCTGCTGCTGCCAGTAATAAGATGCTTGTTACCATGAATACTGTTCGCCATTTTGCACCTTCTTCAAATTCATTAAATCCGGTCCTATTGATCGTTTCCGGCTTTTCAGCAGCTATAACAAGCCCATTCCAGTGATTATAAAAATCCGGATGCGATGCCAGGTATTCTTTTGTATCATTGATTATTATAAAATCACCACCATCTGCTGTAGTATAAGCCAGATAAGGCTCAGGTAGCATGGTCAACTGTTCCTGGTCTATAGCTATTGCGGCATGGGTTATATTGAGCGTGTCTAAAAGGTCAGTAATACAAGCCATCGAACTTTCATCATTGTGGGCTTTTACATGTCGACGAATGTATCCATGAGGAACCTCCACACCAATTGCCTTCAAAAATCCGGCAATGGTCTGCTCCATATCAAGCTGGGCCATTATGTATAAATGAAATTACAGGTTAATAAACATTTCCCCTCCCTATAGGCACAAACAAACAATCTAACGACGATGATACTAATCTAGGCAGATAATTTTAAAAGAGGGAAAGTATTTTTATTTACTTAATCAAAGAAATAGCAATCTATTCCTTGATATTAACGAGTGCTACAAATAATTTAACTGGATTGATAAAAAAAGGGACCAACATGAAGCTGGTCCCTTTTTAAGATCCTTTTATATAACTTAAAAATCTACTTTAGCAAAACAGATATAACTCCTATATATACAAGGTACCAACACCGTCCTTCCACTAATCTGCTTACCATACCTTGGCATCCAGGTAAATCCTTTATCCAGGTTTCTCAGGGTTGGTTTGGTTGAGGTAGTGCCATCCGGCTCAATGCCTTTGTCAGTCACCATAAAATCTCTTCTGTTCAGTTCATTGTACAGGAAGCGCAATTCACTACCTATATTCACCATCAGGTAAGACAGGTTCAAATCAGACCCGTCGTCGAACTGACTCTTGTCGATAATATTGCTCCATAGCAGGTTGCCCTCATCATCCACAGACATCACAGCAATGTTGTCATAGTGGTACCTGTTGCCCATATTATAGTTATTATACCATGGGTTGTAATACCATGGAGAATAAGGAGAATAATAGTACGGCGTATACATTCCATAAGGACCATACATGTAATTCCATCTGTTCCATGGCTGGTTGTTCCGGGAGGTTGTATAGAAAGATTCTGCGGTCAGAATGAATCCACCATTTTTAGTGTTGATGATCTTTCTGATGAAGTAATCATTGAAAGCTGCGTTGGTTGACGATTCTCCCCTGGCCCTGCTTTTCATTTCCGGTGTAAACACCACTTCTTTTTCATACAACAGGGTCTTGGCAGCGTAATCGTACTTACTTACATACAGACCTTCCACATTGCCCCGTTTCTGCCTGTAATAAAAAGAAGTGATCAGTGCTTTGTGCGTGTTGTTATCAATCTTCATCTTCACTTCATCCAGCAGGGTCGTTTTCAGTTCCATGGGCACGGTTTCAAAACTATCCACTGCTGCACGTTTAATAACGAGATTACCACTTACAATATAATCTCTGTTGTTCGTCCGTTCCAGTTTATTGAAAAGGAGGTCGCCTTCATTGGTCAGGGTGAAGTTGCTAAGGAAACTTCTCTTTGACTCCATCGGCAGTGACAACCTGCTATTGTTCATAAAATGGAAAGCACTATCGTACAGGAAGGTATAAAATACGTTGTCGTTTTCTTTGTCCTGGTTGATCTTGTAGACCAGGATTTTGCTTTTGTCTTCAGAATATTCTACAGAATATACCTTGTTATTGTCCTTGGCATAGTAGCCAATGCGGGTAGAATCGACCATTACCGGGGCGTCGTTAAACTTCCCATCCCCGTTCATAGTAGCACAAAAGCTGTACACAGCGTCTTTACGCTGGAACTGGTATAACATATAAACTTTGTCGGCATAATTGATAAAGTCGACACTGATCAGTTTTTTAGGAAGAAAGTCCAGCTTTACTCTGTCTTTGAGTTGCATTGCATTGTCGTATACAGACACTACGTAATCGCCCCTGTCACTCTTATAGACCAGAATATTGCCTGAAACACGCCCGATAATTTCGAATTCGGTACTTTTGTAATCATCCTTTTCTGGTTCCGTATAAGTGATCTTTTGAGCCATTACCGCCCCACTCCACAAAAACAGTAAAGCATAGAGATATAATATGCGCATGCTGATTTATTTAAAAAATTGCAGTTTTAGGATATAGATTAAACGGTAAACGACTGGAATTCATTGTATCCATTCATACCGGTTACACTAAAATAAGGAATTACGGATTACCAACGCCAAAACCGTGATTAACGGCACCCGGCACCGTAATTGATATAAATAAACTGTATTTTTGAAATTAACTATGGATACGGTCTTAATTACAGGTGGAACGGGCCTCGTAGGCCGGGCACTCACCAGGTTGCTTACTGAAGTTGGATATAAGGTAATTATCCTGAGCAGAAAAACAGCACTCCCCGCAGAAAACGGGTTGGTTACCTATGCACATTGGGACGTACAACGTCAGACTATTGATGAAACTGCCCTTTCCCAGGCAGATTACATCGTTCACCTGGCAGGTGCTAACGTAGCTGATAAACGGTGGACTGCCGCCCGCAAAAAAGAGATCATTGACAGCCGTACCCAGAGTGCAGAGCTGCTTTTCAATGCCCTCTCCCGTACCCCAAACAAGGTAAAGAAAGTGATCAGTGCCTCTGCTACCGGTTACTATGG